>DASPIK010000061.1:0-18096 GCA_035629075.1 Terriglobales bacterium
GTATGCCGTCGGTCGCATATTTCCGCCCGGTGCGGCTCAGACTGCGGTCAGCTACTTTGAAACCACGCAGCAGCGCCCTCTGCGCGTCCTAATTACCACGTCTCTGCTCACCTTGTGGACCGCATCGGGCGTGATGATCTCCTGGATGGAGGGCTTCCGGAACGCCTACCAGCTTCCGAAAACCTGGGGCATCGTGAAAGAGCGCTTCATCTCCTTCGGCCTGGTGATCATGGCTGGAATTCCGCTGGCCGCGGCGACAGCGCTGGTAGCCTTCGGAACCCAGATCGAACGCTGGGCCATTCACAGTACCTCGCACGAGTTCGACTGGTACATCCTGGTGCTCTGGACTTTCAGCCGCTGGGTGATCGCGATTTTGACGAGTATCGCAGTGATGGCCCTTATCTATCATCACGCGGTTCCGCGCACCCTACGCTGGCACACCGTGCTTCCCGGTGCCACTCTGGCCACAGCCATCTGGTTCCCTGCAACGATTGGATTCGGCTGGTACGTCAGCCATTACGCCGAATATTCGCTGCTCTACGGGGCGATGGCCACGGCGATCGTTCTACTAGTCTGGATGTACATAGTGTCCGTGATTGTGCTCATCGGTGCCGAGTTCAACGCCATACTCTTCCCGCGCGTGGTTGGAGTTCCTAAAGCCTCCGAAACGGTGTCGAATGGGACCAAGGTCAAGGTCGGGTAAAGTCCTGGTTTCAGCCTCGGTTTCGCACGGGTAATCAAGTGATTAAACCTCAGTGATTTGCCGTTCACGTTGTGCCCCACGTAAGATGGAGTGAGTTGTTTAATTGGATACTGGGGACTTCGATCGAATGCGCTTGGGTGGCGTGCAGGCGAAAGACTTCGGCTCCGAGATCGAGATCAGCGCGAACATCGGTGATAAGAGGCTGTGGTATCGCGTTCCGTCGAGCTTTGCTGGTGAGGTGAGAGCCGAAGCTTTCGTTATTGCGGGGCTCATGTCGGCAATGGCTAAGGGTGAATCCCTTGAGGTGAGCCCCGAACTTCGTATCTCACGCCGTCTCTTGGGTTCCCTTCCGACCATTCAGCACATTCTGCATGCGTGGATTCCGGCGCTCCAGATCATCAATGTACGGGCAAACTGCGGGCTGCCAGCCCCACCGCGGCCAGATGCGGCATGTTTCTTCTCTGGGGGAGTGGACAGCGCCTACACATACCTGAAGCACGCCGATGAGATCAGTCACCTCATCCTGATCCACGGGTTGGATATGCATCACGACGATCAGGATTCTTTCGCACGGGCTCTAGGGCGTGGTTCCGAAGTGGCTGACAACCTGGGAAAGACGATCGTCCCTGTGCGCACCAACGCGCGGGAATTCTGCAAAGCCAGTGGCCTGACCATGATCCTGTTTCATGGGGCGCTCCTCGCAAGCGTATCGGTGCTGCTCGGGTTCCAGCGTAACTACATACCGGCAAGTCAGACCTACAATGACCTTGAACCGTGGGGTTCGCATCCGCTGCTTGATCCGCTGTGGTCCACTGAGGCTTGCGAGATTATTTATGATGGAGCCGAAGCGCGTCGTATAGACAAGGTTAGGGTGGTTGCCGAGCACCCGGATATGCTGGCGTCGCTACGTGTTTGCCCAGGGCACGGTGCCGGAGGCAATTGCGGCCAATGCGATAAGTGTCTGCTGACGATGATCGCTTTAAGGCTGGTGCGCGCGCAGACTTCTGCATTCCCCAAACTCGATGTGCGCCAGACGAAGAACCTTCTCGTCAATCTGGATAATCTCGAGTTCTACCTGGAGATGTATGAAGTCGCCCAGGAGGTCGGGGATGCTGAAATCGAGAAACGCCTGCGCTCCTGCTTGCGCCGCTTCGAAATGAAGCAACTGGCGAAGCGTGCGGATGCGGTTTTCCTGGGCGGCATGGTGCGCCGCCTAGTCGGAGGTTTTCGAGGCACGCCATCCAAGAGTGCTCTGCTGCGACCGGAAGACCCCGCTCATACAACGCATAGCGATACGGCAGCGATTCGGCTCTGGCGCACAAAAGCTCTGCGATAGTTGCGGATTTGCCAACCCGCATCGGATAACTGAGCAACTGCAAGTTCCCGACTGGCAACTCACAACGGGGTATCCGGTAGTATCTTCTACCAATGGCTAGTGAAGATCTGAACTCTCGACCTTTGCGCCGTGCCCGGATCGTTTGCACGCTGGGCCCGGCTACCAGTTCCGAAGCTATGATCCGCGACCTCGTTCGTGCCGGGGCAGACGTCTTCCGTCTGAACTTTTCCCATGGCACGCACGAGGAACACGCGCGTCAGATCGAGCGTGTGCGACGCATAGCAGAGAAGGAAGGGCGTCCGATTGCCATTCTCCAGGACCTTCAAGGGCCGAAGATCCGTACTGGCCGACTGAAATATCGCACGCCCATAGCATTGCGCGAAGGCACGAACCTTACGCTTACGCCAAGGGATGTCGCCGGGAGTGCGACCGTCGTGTCGACGACTTTCCCGACTATGGCGCAGGAAGTCGAACCCGGATCGCGCATCCTGCTGTCAGACGGGCTCATTGAGCTTCGTGTCAGGAGCATCAAAGGCGAAGACGTCGAGTGCGAAGTCATAAACGGCGGCATGTTAGGCGAGCACCAGGGCATCAACTTGCCTGGTTCGGCGCTCAGCATTCCTTCTCTGACTGCCAAGGACAGGAAGGACCTCGAATTCGGCCTCAAGCACGCCGTGGACATGATTGCGCTTTCGTTCGTGCGCACTGGCGATGACGTTCGTGAGATCAAGCGTTCGATCGGAAGTCGAAACGACGGTACGCCTGTCATCGCCAAACTGGAGAAACCGCAGGCCATCGAGCATCTCGAAGACATACTCGACGTTGCTGATGGAGTGATGGTGGCGCGAGGTGACCTCGGCGTGGAACTTCCGCCCGAGCAGGTACCGGTGATCCAGAAAGAGATCATTCGGCGGGCGTCCGAGTGGCGCAAGCCGGTGATCACCGCTACGCAGATGCTGGAGTCCATGATCGAGAACCCGCGACCAACGCGAGCCGAAGTCAGCGACGTCGCGAACGCCATTTTCGATGGGACGGATGCCGTGATGCTCAGCGGCGAGACCGCGAAAGGCAAGTACCCGCGGGAAGCGGTGGCCATGATGGCCCGCATTGTTGCGCATGCCGAGGCAAACATGGATCCGGCACCGTATCTGCGTCGTCACACGGGTACCGAACTCTCGATAGCCGAGACGATCTGCGAATCCGTTGCACACGCGGCCGACGATCTCGACATGCGCGCCATCGTTGTGTTCACCGAGACCGGTACGACGGCACGCCTGATTTCGAAATACCGCCCAAGATGCCCGGTCTACGCGTTTGCCGATGCGGCGCCGATCTGCAATCGCATGAACGTACTTTGGGGAGTGCAGCCCATACTTAGTGGCCCGGCACACAGTACCGACGAGATGATTCGCGCGGCGGAAAGTGAATTGTTGCACCGCGGGCTTGTCTCCGTTGGAAATGTAGTTGGCATTGTGACCGGCACTCGAATGGAGGCGGGGTTCACCAACCTGATGTTGCTTCGGACTTTGCGCGACCCCGGCAACGCTCCATTGAGTAAAGAGCGGCGGCGGGTGCCGCGGTATCGGCCGGTCAGTAAGGCGAGATGACCATGACGGGCGAAAGACTTGCTGCCGATGGGGAGCACAAATCCAGTGAATGCTGGCCCGCTCAGGATGCAAGCAGAAACTGTGGGAGATGCGGCGGTGCCGGCCTTGCTTTTCCCCCTTTACGTCGAGTCGGTCTGCCCTTTACATTACCGACAGCAGAGTGTCTCGATTACAGCGGCTGAAGAGGTAGAAGATGTCCGAAATCCTATCCATCGCGGTTATGGAACCCTACGACGGCAAGGAAGACGAATTTGTTGAGTTGCTCAGGGATTTCTACAAGGTGCTTCGCCAGAAGAAGTACAGCCGCGACCAGTTGCTGAAGAACAAGCGCACGCCACACTACGTCAACATCCGGTACTGGGCTTCAGAAGAAGCACGCCGCACGGCGCACGAAGACCCCGACGTTCATCGCTTCTGGGCCCGCCTCGGACTGCTTTGCCAGATGCGGGCCGTCTATGAGACGCTCGATCAGGTGCCGGGATTCAACCAATGAACAATCGGACCATCGCGCGATCTGGCCATCGGGTGATCGCGCCAAACGCATGGTCCCGCGCTCCGCTCAGGATTACACCTCAGTTGTTATGTTAGCCGCAGCCATTGCCGGTTTTTCAATGGCCCGATTACCCGATGGCGCGATGACCGATTTAGTTTACCCACGGCCCTCTACTTTCGCCGTTCCCTTTCTTGGGATCATCCTCGTGGCCGCGATAGTTTCCATACTCGTCGAAGAACTGCGAGCGGTCCTGCTTGCGCATGTAGACCTGGAACTTGCGGGCAGCGCGACGCCGCTTCCACCTGTAATACGAATTACGAATTCCGTAATACCGCTCTGATGCGAGGAAACGCAGCCCTCGCCGGGGCAGGAACCGAATGTAAATCCAGCCAAAGAACGCTCCACCTAAGTGCGCGAACTGGGCGACAGTCTGCCCTCGGCTTCCGCCCAAAGCCTGTGCCAGCGAGATGAAGATCAGGATGGCAACCAGGTACTTGGCACGAATGGTGAACGGCAGCGGGAACATCATGAATTCCTGATCGCCATAAAGCATCGCGAAAGCGACCATGACTCCGTAGATCGCGCCCGAGGCACCGATCGTCAGTGTAAGCGGCGACAAACCCAGGAATTGTAGCGTCGGAAACAGGGCCGCGTAGGCGACCGCGATGGTGACGAAGGCAGCGCCGATGCCGCAGAAGAAGTAAAACTCCAGAAACTGCTTATCACCCCACGTGCTCTCAAGGGCAGAACCAAACATCCACAGCGTGAGCATGTTGAACAGGATGTGGAACAGGCCTGAGTGGAGGAACAAGTAGGTGACCAATTGCCAGATCCAGCCCTGCGTGACCGCGGCCGGCACCAATCCTCCGTAGCCCTGGATGAATCCGGCCACCTGAGGCGCAACGCCACCCACGATCAGCATGAGGAGGTAGATGGAAGCGTTAATGATGATCAGCCACTTGATGACGCGGGTGAACGGGGGAAAGCCCAGCGACATGGTGCCGCCGCCGAAGGAACGCCCGCCGTACGAGCGGCCTCCGCCGCCGAAAGATCGATTGCGATTCACTGGCATAACACTTCCGATTATAGGGGTGAGGACCGGAGCCTTACAGGCGAGCCATACGCTGCCACTTATACGATGCACTAGGCTGCAAAAAGAACGAGGAGAATGGCTGTTGATGGCGTGACAACGCAGGCGTTGTAGGCAGGCCCGCCACTCTCATCTTCGCCCCGTGCAGTTTGGTTCAACCTGCGCTTTCGAAGCAGCTTGTGAACTTGGGACCACTTTGGGATTCATAGGCGGTGGAGGGTTCGCATGGGCTTGTGATGGGCAACCGGCATCCCAGAGGCCAACATCAGACCTCCAACGCAAAACGCACTCTATTCGTTTTGTTGCTTTGTTCACAAAATTTGCCCCGCGCAAGCCGACCTATTCACTTTGCTTGACGCTGTCGGCAAGAGACTTTAAAAATTAGCAGGGCTGTGGCGACGGCCCTACCATTGAGGGAGGAAAAGTATGCCGGTACTCTGTCCGGAATGTGAAAGCGATCTCGATATCGAAGCCGACGAGATCGACGAAGGCGAGATTGTATCGTGCCCCGAGTGCGGTACGGACTTCGAGGTCGTGACCGCCAATCCGCTGGAACTGAAGCCCATTGACGAGGACGAAGAAGAGGACGTTGACGAGGAAAGTGAGGACGGTGAGTACTGACCCGGTGGTGCCGGCAAGTCCGTGCTTCAGCTTTTTGAGCTGTCGCCGACCTGCCACCGATGAGGCGCAAGGTCACGATACTTTTCCTGAACTTATGACCAGACATTGCGACCGCCGGAATATCCGGCGGTTTTTCATTTTCGCTCTCCTGCTGGCGATGGTTGCGGTCGTCCCTGCCAGTGCGCGTACTAACGATGAGAAACAAGCTACGAAGAAAGAGTATGCCCTCATATTTGGCACAGTGTGGACGCCCGACAAACACCCTGGCCGTGGCGTAAAGGTGAAGATCCGTCGCGCCGACCAGAAGAAAGCGAAGTGGGAGCTAGTGTCCGATCGGAACGGCGAGTTTGCCCAGAGGGTACCGCCAGGTCCCGCCGATTACGTAGTCTGGGCTGAAGTGCCGAACAAAAAGGGCATCGCGGCCGAAACCAAGGTCCACATAGATCACGACGAGCGAATCGACATCGGCCTGCATCTAACAGAGTAGAACCAGAACGGTACAACGGATGACGGACGATCGTGCGATTCGCACGGGACGATCAGCAGTCGTGCAACTGTTGCTGTCTTGCGAGTCCTGCCGTTAACGTTGTATCGCAACATTTGACGTACGGCTTTATCATAGAGGTGAGCGGAAATCAGGGTGACGGGACTGGTGCAATCGCCACAGTACGATTCGGCGTTCATCTGCTCATCCGGCCGATGATTCATCCGATTGGAACAGGGGTGGTGCCGTGAAACGAATTGTTGCAGTTGCCGTAACCATGGTTCTTGCGATAGCGCTGTCCGCGCAAAACGCCTCACAGTTGCGTCTGCTGACCGGGCAGGTTATGGATAGGTCCGAAGCGGGTGTTCCCAATGCCGTGGTCTATCTGAAGAACACAAAAACGCTTGCGGTGAAGACCTTCATCACCGATGGTAACGGGCAATATCGTTTTCCGGCGTTGTCGCGCAACGTTGACTACGAGGTCTATGCAGAGTACCAGGGCAGAAAGAGTGAAACTAAAACGCTGAGCTCTTTCGACTCGCGCCAGACCGCGCAGATCAATTTGAGGCTGCCGTAGGCTACACACCAGAACACATTTCAAAGGCCGTCCCAAGTGGGGCGGCCTTTTTGTTGGTGGCTAGAAGAGAAGAAATCTGTGGCGGGGGCAACATGCCCCCGCCACAGCCAGCGGAATGCCGGTGATAAGGGGCCAAGCTAGGCTGCGTCGTCCTTTTTGGCCGCGGCACAACTCGGGCAACTTGCAGTCACATCTACGCGATTCTTTCGCAACACATCTTCGAACCTGCGCATTTGAGGGTGCCACTGGCCCACATCGGCCGGTCGCACGTTCGAACGCTCGTAGGGATCGCGATTAATGTTCTGGGATTGATCGAAGCGCGACTGTTGGTCGCCGGCAGTTCGTGTCGACTCAACTGAGCGCGGTTCGCGTTCGCCGACATAAGCAGAAGGCGCCATGTCGATCTTGTGCGATCCCTGCGCGCTTTCGGGGAACTTCCCGGCAATGCGCTCGGGGGTCAGGTTGCGTCCCTCAATGTCCTGCTGCTGAGCGCTTCGATCGCGCCGGGTATTGCGGATGTCACTGACTTCCTCGCCGAGCGAGCCCATCGGAACGTTCACGTCGCGTTGCGCGCGGACTTCGTGCGGCTGCGTTCCGCTCACATCGGCTGGAGTGACATTCAGGTCCAATCGGCCTTCCTGGTGCTGCACCGGAGCTTCGTCCCAGCCACGCTTGTAGCTGTCCTCGTAATTCCTCCAGTCCGCGTCGGACTTCATGCGGTCTTCGTCATAAGGTGGGAACTTTTCGATATGCTCCTTAACGAGGTCCACCTGAAAAGCGTCTTTATCCTTTGCATAGTCGTGGACGCGATCGGCAGGAACGAGGAATTTCTTGCTGCGCAGCCAGCCACCCGTATCCACTACCACGTACCGTACCTCGCCGGTCGCGTGATCGAAAATAACGTCGTCGATCTTGCCCAGTTTCTCGTCATTGACTCCGTATAGTGCGGATCCGCGTATGTCGTCCATGTCGGTGTCGTTCCTGAACGCGAAATCGCGCAAAGTACCGTAATGTGCCATGAAGGGGCACCTCCCCACTGGTGTAATCACGTGTGTTCTTTGTTTTGAGATGCAGAGGGCAAAGTGCGAGCAGAGGTGAATCGAGAGGAGCGGGGGAGAGCGGATACTCGAAAACTAGTGAACCGATGATTGGCAGAATGCTGCCGTGCTGCTTACAAGCGGTGACTCGCGGTGAGACCCACTTCAGTGGCCTTCTAGATCATCCGTTCATCCCATCATGCGTTCATGCGTTGTGTGAGCCTTCGCCAAGTTTCGTCTAGTGCTTCCGGCAGCACTCTTGTTTCACCAACCACGGAAACAAAGTTGGCGTCGGCTATCCAGCGCGGGAGCACGTGCATGTGGATGTGGCCCGCGACGCCCGCACCTGCAGCTTTGCCGATGTTCATGCCAACGTTAATTCCGTCGGGGTGGTAGACGTCGCGCAGCACGGTCTCGAGTTTCTGGGTCAACGTCATCATCTCTTGAGCGGCCTCCGCGGGCAACTTGCGGAGTTCATCAAGGTGCGCGTAGGGGACAATCATGACGTGACCAGATGTATAAGGGAATTTGTTCAGCACGATGAAGTTGTGCTCGCCGCGATGAATGATCAGCGATTCGCGATCATCACACTCCAACAGCTTTCCGCAGAACACGCAGCCCGGTGCCTTGTCCGCGGTGGAAACGTATGCGTAACGCCAGGGCGTCCACAAGTAGTCCATGGGGAAAGTTATAGCAGAGGGAGTAGGAAGAGGGCAGAGGGGCAAATAGAGGGGCAGTTGATCTCGTGCAATAGCAAGCATCGTGACAGCACATGGAGCGTGAAATCAACGAACACGGACGCACGATCAGCGACGAAAACTTTCATTTCTGTGTCAAGCACAAAATTCTCCGACGAGGTTTGACTTCTCAAACAACCGATTGCTATAGTCGAGGAGTCTCGGATGGGAGTTCACGTCCGGAGAGAGCTGACCGCTGGATAGTCCCTAATCGTCCTACGACCCACGCCAGCTGTCCGAATCCGATAAAACGTGGTCCCCATGACACCACCTGGGTGGAATGGGTGTGAGCTAATGGTTTTGTTCGACAACGAAAACAAAAACGCCGCCCTTAACGAAGAAAGCCCATCCTTCTCTCAGCAGTCCACCGCGGAGCAGAGCGCGCCCGAGCATAGCCGCGACAACGGAGATTTGGCCCAAAACGCTGAAGGACCAAAGACTCTAGATGTTGTCGTCGACTCGCCGGCGAACCCTAACACTCCGGATGCCGGTGAAGGCACCGCCCGTGAGGCAGAGCCGCCCGCGACGACTGAACAAACGATTTCTGATCCTGAATTTCATTCCGAATTAAGAGGAACCGCTACGCCTACCGAAATTTCTACCGAAACGCCTGGGACCGAAATCCCGGTCGCCGCTGAACAGCAGCAGCCGGAATCGACCCCCAAAACCGAAAAACCCGTGGCCGAAGACTTCGCCAGCATCCTGGAGAGCTTCGAAACCGAGCAGCAGGAAGCCGCTGCCGCAATGGAAGACCGTGTCATTCGCGGCACGGTGGTCTCGGTCACCGAAAAGTATCTCGTCGTCGACATCGGCGCGAAGTCTGAAGGCATGGTGCCTATCGACGAGGTCAAGGATCATGAAGGCAATGTCACGGTAAAGCCCGGTGACGAAATCGACGTCATGCGCGAGAAGGGCGAGACCGAGGACGGCTATCCGAAGCTCTCCTACCAGAAGGCGCAGCGCCTGCGCGCATGGGACGAGATCGAAAAAGCCTACAACGATAAGACCCCGATCAAGGCGATCGTTATCGATCGCATCAAGGGCGGTCTTACTGTTGACATCGCCGGCGCCCGAGCTTTCCTGCCCGGTTCGCAGGTTGACCTGCGCCCTGTCCGCAATCTGGACGGCATGAAGGGCCAAGAACTCGAAGTCCGCGTCATCAAGCTGAACAAGAAGCGCGGAAACATCGTTGTCAGCCGGAAGCAGATGCTTGAAGAGGAAGTCGGCGAGAAGCGCCAGAAGACCCTCGAGCAGCTGAGCGAAGGCGCGATTCTGACGGGCGTGGTCAAGAACCTCACCGATTACGGCGCTTTCGTCGATATGGGTGGCATCGACGGCCTGCTGCATATTACGGATATGAGCTGGGGCCGCCTGACGCACCCGCGCGACCTCGTTCAGGTCGGCGATCACATTCAGGTTAAAGTCCTGAAGTTCGACAAGGACAAGGCTCGCGTCTCGCTGGGCTTCAAGCAGCTCACGCCTGACCCGTGGCTCGACGCCACCGAGCGTTACCCGATCGGCGCGCACGTGCGCGGCCGTGTGATCAGCGTCACAGACTACGGCGCCTTCATCGAGCTCGAACAGGGCATCGAAGGCCTGGTTCACGTCAGCGAGATGACTTGGTCCAAGCGCATGAAGCACCCCTCGAAGATCGTCAATGTCGGCGATGAAGTCGAGGCCGTGGTGCTCAACGTGAACCCGACCGAGCGCCGCATCTCCCTGGGTCTGAAACAGCTTCAGATGAATCCGTGGGAGTCGCTGCACGAGAAGTTCCCGATCGGCTCCACCGTCGAAGGCCGCGTCCGCAACCTGACCGACTTCGGCGCCTTCATCGAAATCGAAGACGGCATCGATGGCCTGGTTCACGTCAGCAACCTGAGCTGGACCAAGCGCGTCAAGCATCCGTCGGAAGTCCTGAAGAAGGGTGATCGCGTAAAGGCGCAGGTTCTCGCTATCGAACCTGATAACCGCCGCCTCTCGCTGGGCATCAAGCAACTCGAACCGGACGTCTGGGAGACCTTCTTCCAGCAGCACCGGATCGGCGATGTGGTGCACGGGAAGGTGCTGCGCGTAGCCAGCTTCGGAGCGTTCGTCGAAGTCGCTGATGGAGTCGAGGGCCTGTGCCACAACTCCGAAGCGGTCGACGAGCACGGTCAGCCGATGCCTCTTGAGCCCGGAAACGAGTACGAGTTCAAGATCATCAAGATGAACCCGGCCGAGAAGAAAGTCGGTCTCTCGATCCGCGCCGTGGGCGAGGAAGCCTCCCGCGCAGACGTCGAGAGCTACAAGCACGCGAGCGACGGCTCGAGTGCAACGCTGGGCGAATTGATGAGCTGGAAACGCGAACGCGACTAAGAGCCAGTAGCTAAAACAGCAGTAACGAGCAACGCCGGGTCTCTTGATCCGGCGTTGCTGTTTCTGCCGGGTGTCGCCCCTCCGTGTTGTTGTGATCTCTACGAGGCTCTGGCTGCCTTACTCTGTTCAGGAGTTGCTGAAGCCGTCGCCATCAGGGAGCGATAAGCAATACGCACCACCATCCAGAGCAGGTAATACAGCGCTGCCGCGAACACTGCTCCGAAGAGCAGCCCCCACCAAGGCGGTGTAACGTCGAGAACTCGCGTCGGTGTGTGGAGAACGAACGTCGCGTTCAGCCCGAGCACAAATCCCAGGACGGCTCCCCACTGCGGAAGTCTATGCGTCATCCACTTTGCCGGTGTGAGCACCGCCCACACGCCCCAGATGAGCGGCATAAAGCACCACATCAGCGCCACGGGGTAGAACTTCCGGGCCGTCGCAGCGGGCATCAGCACGACGGCGACAGCTCCAATGGCGATCAGTACCGATGCAACTACGCTTGCAGCTACGAAACGGTGCAGCATACAACCTCCTGATTGCCTCTAGTGTTGCACTCCGGCCGAGTCCTTGCGTGTTCAAGGGTGATAGGGGACAGATTGCATTCCCGAAACGGGCGGATCTGAGCTGCTTTCTTCGCTTTTCCGGTGCAGCAGCGACGAGAGATTCTCCGCAACAGGAATAGACCTGCGGTACCAAGCCCATCCTGTGCACCTGTTCGTCTCACGGCGGTCCTGCATCTCACGGCTGTGTAGTTGTGAGACAAGGAGTTCTGCGGGATGAAAGCTTTGTTTTGGGCTGGATTGGTGATCGCGATTCTAGGAGTCGCTTCGTTTTTCCTTAGCGTGCCGCGAGAGGAACAGCACGGCATTGAGGTCGGCGGAGCGTCCGTAGGAGTCGAGACGCAGAGCAGTCAGAGATTGCCACCTTACGTTGGAGTGATCATGATCGTCGGCGGCTTAGGGATGATGCTGGCCGGGGGAAGATCGCGAGCGCGGTAGGTCACTTCGGTAGGGACGGTTGCGCTCGTCAACGCTGCGCCATCGATTCTTCAGTGCAAAGAGTACGGGTGAGGCTTTTTGCGCAAACGAAAGCGGGGGCACATCTGCCCCCGCGAAAGTTTCACCGCCGTCTCCGTCGGTACTTACTATTTGCCAGCCTTAGCCGAATGCGCGCGAAGCGGATGGTGGCGCATTTTGTGGCTATGCCAGCGCTGGCGCAATTCTTCGGCGTCGTCCATGCCGAGACGGTCCGCCAAGCGGTTGAGTGACTTGGTGTAGGTTGGGGTGCCTGCGTTGTCTTCCTGCTGGAGCAGGACCATGGCTTCGTGCAGCGTCAGGCGATTCCGTAGAAGGCGCACGAACCCGACCGTGGTCAGGCCAATTCCCAGGCCGGTAAGGAACATCCACGCAAAATCGGTCTTGGTGCTCAGGTGCTTCCGCATGGCGATGAGGTCCTTTGTCGCCGGTTGGGCGTGCCGTTTCCAACCGACAACTACTATGAAGTTCAACACAAGATTACACCACCATGCGGACTCGCGATGTGATTTTTGACACGTCTATTAGTCGCTGGCCTGCCGTGTTCGTTTCAATGGCGACCGACGAAGGACGACTTGTTCCGGCTATGATACTGTTCCAGCCACAGAGACCGGGGCTTATCATCTATGGGAGCTATGAACATCAGAATTGCAGTTCTAGGATTACTGTGCAGCGTAATGAGTTTTGCCCAGATCGGGTCGCTGGGCTCAAAGGGACCTTCGGTCACGGCAGCGCCGATCGCGCCAGTCACTGTGGCTCGCGGTGGTTCGGCAAGTTTTGAAATCGATTTTCGCGTGGCGCCGGGCTTCCACATCAACTCCAATCAGCCCAAAGGCGAGTATCTTCTCCCCACCGCGCTGAAACTTGACCCGCCAAGCGACGTCGTTATCGCGAAGATCTCGTACCCGCCAGGGCAGGATTACTCTTTCTCCTTCGCGCCGGACGAGAAGCTGAACGTCTACTCGGGTGATTTCAAGATCCGCGGAACCGTGAAAACCACCAGCACCGTTCCGGCCGGGACGTACCGCGTACACGGCACACTGAACTACCAGGCCTGCGACAACACCGCGTGTTACCCGCCGAAAAAGCTGGCGGTTGCATTTGATATCCACGTGCAAAAGACGGCTGCGCGCGCGCACCGGCGCAATCCGGGGCAGAGCCCGAACAGCAAGTAAATCGTGGTCGGCTTGCCGGTTCGGCCGAAGTGACTCTCATGCGGAATGGGGCCCGATTCGCTTCCACATGAAAATCTTTACTAGCAGCCTCCCTGAGATCACACTATCCGAAGCTGGATAATTTATACGAGGCAGGGAAGGCATGCGGATCAAAGCACTACTTTTGTGTCTACTTGTGGTCATGACAGCGGGCTCCTTCGCACAGAACGGCGCCGCGACACCGCCGAACAATCTGGCGCTGACGCCGCCGATGGGCTGGAACAGTTGGAATAAGTTCGGCTGCAAAGTCAGCGAAGAGCTCATCAAGCAGATGGCGGATGCCATGGTCAGCAGCGGCATGAAAGACGCCGGTTATGAGTACGTCGTCATTGACGATTGCTGGCAGGTCGACCGCGATAAAGACGGCAACATCATTGCCGATGCGAAGCTATTTCCGTCTGGCATGAAGGCGCTCGCTGACTACGTCCACTCGAAGGGCTTGAAGTTTGGTATCTACTCCGACGCAGGCACCAAGACCTGCCAGGGACGTCCGGGTAGCCGTGGTTACGAGTTCCAGGATGCTCGCCAGTACGCCGCATGGGGCGTGGACTACTTAAAGTTCGACTGGTGCCACACCTCAACACAAGACGCGAAATCGTCCTACACGCTCATGAGCGATGCCCTTAAGGCCTCCGGCCGTCCTATCGTGTTCAGCATCTGTGAGTGGGGTTTAAGCAAGCCCTGGCTCTGGGCGGGCAGCGTCGGCAACTTGTGGCGCACTACCCCCGACATTCGCGACATGTGGGAAGGCAAGCTCGATTGGGGCGGTCTCGGCGTGGTGAACATCGTCGATTTGCAGGACGGTCTAGAAAGCTATGCCGGACCGGGGCACTGGAACGATCCCGACATGCTCGAAGTTGGCAACGGCCGCATGACGAATACGGAATACCGCTCGCACTTCAGCCTGTGGGCGATGTTGGCGGCGCCGCTGATGGCCGGCAACGACCTCCGCACGATGACCCCTGAAACGAAAGAGATTCTGACCAACAAGGAAGTCATCGCGGTGGATCAGGACAAACTTGGCCGACAGGGTCGTCGCGTTCGCAAAGACGGCGATCTGGAAGTCTGGGCGAAGCAGTTGGTGGATGGCAGCCGCGCGGTCGTGCTGTTTAATCGCAGCAAGGAACAGAAACAGATTACGGCGAATTGGGAAGACCTCGGATATCCGGCACACTTGAGCGCCGCCGTCCGCGATCTGTGGCAGCACAAAGAGCTTGGCAAGTTCAACGGCAAGTTCTCGGCCACAGTCGAACCGCACGGAGTGGTGATGGTGACGGTGAAGCCGTAACGACAAGGTGAGAATTAAGAAGAAAAGGAAAGATGGATGGTGGTAGATGCTCTTCTGCCATCATCCATGTGAAGATCCAGTGTCACGCCGAATTAGTGGTTCACTGCTCGACGCTTGCTGCTGCGATCGTCTTCGTGTCCACGCCTCCCACCCACATTCGCTCGATCACTTCACACTGCTCGGTCGTCAACTGGGGGAATTCGAAACCGTAGCGGAAACCGTTTCGCTGTCGGACGACGCCCTCCACGGTTACCGGGGGTTGATCATCGACTGTAAAAATCAGCGACACCCTTTCACCTGCGCTGAGCGGAGCAGGTACGATCGCTCCCATGCCATGCTCGCAAATGTCGCGCATTCGCCCGTAATAAGTGACGCGCTGGTCCGGCCCGTCCGCAACGACGGTCAGTCGCAGGTCACAGTTTGCACGAGCAAGGCGGCGCCGTTCGTTCTGTGCGGAGGCGCTGTTGCCCAACACCAGTTTCAGCGTTTCCAGAGCGGCGACCACTCCCAGTTCCGAAGCCGTTTCGCGCCGAACCTTCATCATTCGCATCTGCGGCCGAAACGCGACTATCGCGAACACCGCTGCCAGTCCGAAAGCAAGAAAAAGCACAACCAGTGTTCCGGCTTTGTGTCCGGGCGCGACCGTAGCGGCGGCCAGGACAATCACCATCATGCAAAGTGCCCCGACAATCGCCATAGCGGTGAGCCAGCGTAGGCGTTCGTAGTGATCCAGTTTGTCCAGGCTGCGATGGACCTGCTGAATGTCGGATCTGAACAGGATGCTTTCGACCTTGGGCTCGTTCTCTGCCATAGACACCTCGCACTCAGGTGACTGCCAATCCGGTGGGTAACCTTATCAGAACCCCGGCCCGAAGACTGTTTCCTAATGATGTACATCCGTTACGTAGGTACTTGGGCGGACAATGGCGGCTCCGCTCCTTGTGTACCAAGGCTTCTGTGTTCCAGATGTTAGAATGACAGTTTGTCCCCGTGTGGGTTAGCCGGCCGGTGAAGTGTCGGCCGACGTGAGTGAGAATGGACCGCGCCTTTATCCGAAATTTCGCCATCATTGCCCATATTGACCATGGCAAGACCACGCTCTCCGATCGCTTATTGGAAGCGACCGGTTCCCTGTCTGCCCGCGAGATGGCAGGGCAGGAGCAGGTTCTTGATGCCATGGACCTCGAACGCGAGCGCGGCATTACCATCAAGGCCCACGCTGTCCGCATGAAGTACGTTGCGGAAGACGGCAACGAGTATCAGCTCAACCTGCTCGACACCCCCGGCCACGTTGACTTTTCCTACGAGGTCTCGCGTTCCCTGGCTTCATGCGAAGGCGCATTGCTGCTGGTTGATGCCACTCAGGGCGTTGAAGCGCAGACCTTGGCGAACGCCTACTTGGCCATCAATCACGGGCTTGAGATCATCCCGGTCATCAATAAAATCGACCTTCCCAGCGCCGACGTCGAGCGCAGCCGCGAAATGATCGAAGGAGCCGTTGGCCTCGACGCTACCGACGCCCTGCTGATCAGCGCAAAAACCGGGCAGGGCGTTCATGACGTGCTGGAGGCGATCGTCAAGCGTATCCCGCCTCCAAAGGGCTCGCCGGAGAACCCGCTGCAGGCGCTGATCTTCGACTCATGGTTCGACCCCTATCGCGGGGTGATTTCGCTGGTGCGCGTTTTCCAGGGCACATTGCGCAAGGGTCAGAAAATTCGGCTTTGGTCCAACGGAAAGGTGTCACAGGTCGAAGCTCTTGGCGTGCAGTCCCCCAAACCCGTCGAAGTTGACGAGTTGGTGGCGGGCGAGGTCGGCTTCATCATGGCCAATCTCAAAACAGTGGCTGACACCAAGATCGGCGACACGATCACCGACGACGACCGGCCCGCCATCGAGCCTCTGCCCGGCTTTGAAGAGATTAAGCCGATGGTCTTCGCCGGACTTTACACGGTGGATGCGCACGAGCACACGCTTCTGCGTGAGGCGCTCGAAAAGCTGCGTCTCAACGACTCGTCATTCTTCTTTGAACCAGAGTCATCCGCGGCGCTCGGCTTCGGCTTCCGATGCGGCTTCCTTGGCCTGCTCCATATGGAGATTGTGCAGGAGCGGCTTGAACGCGAGTTCAATATTGACCTCATCACCACCGCGCCCAGCGTGCGTTTCAAGATCACGCACGCTGACGGAACGGTCGAGGAGGTCGATAACCCGTCGAAGTGGCCGCCGCAAGGTGAGATTCAAAAGATTGAAGAACCGGTTATCCTGGCGACCATCATCACCAAGGAGGAGTTCGTCGGGGCCATCTTCAAGCTGGTCGAGGAAAAGCGCGGGAAGCAGAAAAACTTCGAGTATCTCAGCGGCTCCAGGGTCATGCTCACGTACGAGTTACCGCTGGTCGAAATCGTGCTCGACTTCTACGACAAGCTGAAGTCGGTCTCGCGCGGTTACGCCTCCCTCGACTACCACATGTCCGGCTCGTGGGAGTCGCCAATGGTCAAGCTGGACATCCTGGTTGCCGGCGAGCCAGTCGATGCGCTCTCTATCATCGTCCACAGGGACTTGGCCTATGAGCGTGGCCGCGCTCTGGTCAGCAAGATGCGCGAACTGATCCCGCGCCAGATGTTCGAAGTAGCTATTCAGGCGGCAATCGGAGCCAAGGTGATCGCGCGCGAAACCGTCGGAGCCATTCGCAAGAACGTCCTGGCCAAGTGCTACGGCGGCGACATCACCCGAAAGCGCAAACTGCTGGAGAAGCAGAAAGAAGGCAAGAGGCGCATGAAGCGCATCGGGAAGGTCGATATCCCGCAAGAAGCGTTTTTAGCCGTGCTAAGGGTGGGGGAAGAGTCGTAACGAAATTCAGGCTTGCCCGGCACGCGCAGGTCTCCGCACAACTCTGACATCGGTAACACTGGACAGAATGCGCATTCTGTCCAGTGTTTTGGTGCTCGTTACCCTATGGGTACGATCGAGACCTCGTCACCGACATCTTCAGCGATTTCAAGTATCCAATCGATCAGCTCCTGCTGGTCAACGCGGTAAGCGTAGTCGTTGCCCAGGCACTGCTCACGCTTTCCGAAGCTCGTGATCCCGGCGATGATGTCAGTTGCATCCCACAGCACCGGGCCGCCCGAGTCTCCGCCGCAAGTGCCTCCGCGATTGTTGCCAGGCGCGTTAGAAGTCTGCAGGTTGAAGCCGGCTGTCCAGGAATTTCTCAGGTTGTTCAGCTTCGTGAATGCCATTAATCGCACGCGGAACGAGAGTACCGGCTTCGTCGGCGGCCAGTTGTCTGACACTCCATAGCCGCTCACGATGAACGTGACGTCTTGCACGCCGCGCCTGCTCGCCAGTTGGTCGAGCGAACCCGGGGCGGCGAGACTGGCGAACCGCGTCTGAAACCTGACCGGCTCGTCGAGCACTATGATGCCGGCGTCGCGCGTGTTCGGGAAACCGGCAAAATCGTCGAAGCCAAAATCATAGAGCGTGTGACCGGTCACACAGAGCGGAGTACCGGCCGGAACGCATG
>DASPIK010000062.1:0-5426 GCA_035629075.1 Terriglobales bacterium
TCGATACCCAGGAGCAAATGCTCTGGGCGGCTACCCGCGTCGTGAAGGACGGCCTGTCCGTCCGGCAGACGGAAGAGCTCGTCCACAAAGTGCTTGAACCTGCCGATGCTCCTAAAGAGCCGAAGCTCAAGCCGAAGGACCCGAATGTCCGCGAAGCAGAACAACAGCTTCAGCGAGCACTCGGGGTGAAGGTCCGCATTCAGGATCGCAATGGTCGGGGAAAGATTGTGATCGAGTACGCTAATCTCGAAGATTTCGATCGCGTTGTCGAAGCACTATCCTGATCCAGATTTCTGAACCAGAATGCCACGGCGCGCCCTCGACGGGTGCGCCAAATCTTCTTACCCTAACAACGTACCGCTTGAGTTCCGACATTCTTTGGACCAGAAAACTCCTGCCCACCCTGCGCTTTGCTGCACAAAGTGCACGTCGGAACAGAGTTATCCAGACCCGCGCTCAGCGTTGTGGCGGAGTTGGCGGATTGTTCGTCGTGGGCGGAGACGGCGCCGCTGCGCCGTGATTCATGCCGGAGTGTCCACCCGTCTGACCCTGCATTCCGCACGACCCACCACTCTGCATGCCAGAGCAGCAACCCATGTGGCGACTGCCAGTACTGCCGGTCATCATGCCCATTCCGCCTTGGCCCTGCATGGCTGACATGTGCTGCGTCATCTGGCCCATGTGGTCGATGAGCATCTGCCAGAGCTGAACGTTAGGCTGCATTGCCGCCCTGTCTTTCGCATTCATGCCTGCAACGTTCGACTTCATCTGATCCAGCAAGGACCGCATCTTCGCCAAGTCGTTCTGCATGGCCTGCATGTGCTGCGCATGCATCCCCTTTCGGTCCTGGCCAGCTTCGGTTCCGCGCATCGACGAGCGCGGCGCTCCACTTGTCTGAGTCCCGGCACTGCTGCCGCTCTGACCTCCTGTTGCGGGTGTTTGTGATGCAGAACTTTGTGCCCACCCCAAGGAAGTCCCGATCAGGAACACTGCAAGTAGCCATTTCGATCTCATGTGTCCCCCTCTTCTTTGACAGGTTTAGATGCGGAGGCGAACTTTCGCCGCGCTATTGCAGCGGGGCAGCGCGCGTCAGAGAAGGGTAGAGGCGGGCAGATACGAACGCACAGAATCGAAAGCAAAACGATAGAGACGAAAAAACCGGCCTCCGCGAGGCCGGCTTTCAAACAGAGTTCTTGGCTCGACTACTTTTTGCCAGGGGCAATGGCGTCCTTCACGGCCTTCGCCAAGTAGAACTTCGCAGTAGTCTTCGCGGCGATCTTGATCGGTTCGCCGGTCTGCGGGTTGCGGCCGGTGCGCGCCTTACGCTGCACCTTCTTCAGACGGCCGAGTCCCGGCAGCACGAACATGCCGTTCTTCTTGGTTTCCTTCACGGCTGTTTCAGCCAGCGTCTCCAGGAACGCGGCGGCGGTCTTGTTGTTGGTGCCGATCTTCTCGGCCAGGTGGCGTACGAGCGCGGTCTTGGTCATGCCTGCTGCCATGAACATCCTCCTCTTCTTTTATCCAACGTGATGCGTGCGTAATAGTACACCAGCGCACCCATCGAACCAAGCATTTCGATAGCTGTTTATGCGGGTTTTACGACGCCCTAAATTTTCACTATCGAAAATCACCGCATTTTAAGCGCATCCCAGCGCGTATGGGAAGAGGGAAGAATAGGATTTTTTGGGGAGGTCGACGCCAGCGCCAATTCCCTCAGCATTCGGCAAAAGAGAACATCAGAAGTAGTCAGCCCTCAACACGCCTGATTTGCGGCTCTCCGCAGACCGGAACTGATTGCGAACAGCGTACCACGGCCGAGTGCGATAATGCTCGGTTCAGGAGACCGCCATTGAGTTGTGCCATTTGCGAAACCCGAAAAGAGAAACGGTTCTGTCCCGCGATTCACGGGCGCATTTGCCCGCAGTGTTGTGGCACGGAACGCGAAGTGACCCTCGACTGTCCCAGCGAGTGTCCGTACCTTCAACAGGCTCGCGCGCACGAAAAGCCGCGATCGCTCGATCAGGTAGATCAGTCCGTACTCTTTCCGCAGGTTGCCTTGTCCGAGCAGTTTCTGTACGAACACGAGCACCTGGTCCTCGGGCTCAGCTTCGGTATCGTAAGAGCCGCGCGCACAAACCGCCTTGTGAACGACCGCGACGTGATCGCTGCGCTCACCTCGCTTGCGAAGACCTATGAGACCCTGGTCAATTCCGGCCTTGTCTACGAGACGCCAACGACCAACATCGTGCAGCAGGCCGTTGCCGGCGAGATCCAGAAGATGATCGCCGAATATCGTGAGGTCGAGCAGAAGCAGATCGGCTACAGCGCGCTGAAGGACTCCGACGTTCTTCGCGCCCTGGTGTTCCTGTTGCGAATGGCCGAAGCTCGCACCTCAGGCCGACCGAAGTCGCGCGCGTATCTGGATTTCCTCTTCACGCAATTTCCGGAAAAGCAGGGTGTGGTCGGAGCTCAGTCGGCAGGGTCGAGCATCATCGTGCCGTGATGTCTTCCGCGACTAGTTTGGTGCGTCGACGAAGTAGAACCCGCTGTTACTTCTCCGCCACGCTTCCGAGTGCGCCTAACCAGCACCTTCCTCTGTGACGGAGTCGATCGCGGAGCAGAACACAAAAACTTCACCAAGCAGGGTCATCATGATGAAAAACCGATTACCACGATCTAAACTCAAACGCCCATACGTATCCAGCAAAACGAGCATGCCAACATGTGCAACCAGCAGGAGTGCACACAACCGTCGAACTTTCCGATTGTGCCAGTGGCGCCTAACCGTGCTCCAAAATGTCGATATGAGAATCATAGTAAGGAAGATTCCGTCGCTCAAATCGCGGCGGACGCCGCTGCCTTTCGAAATGATCCAGAATGCCGCAAAAATCGGACCATATATCAGGGTGTGCCTAATCCATGAATCTTCATTTCTGACAGCCTTCAATCGGCTCCGTTTCCTAACACTGGTCATTAGCGAAAACCTTCACTTCATGGGGTATTTGTATAAGCTCACTTCCACTCACCACTCGCTGTTCTCAGCAGGTAAGAAAGCCGACTTCACATGAACAACTAAGGCCCGGCGTCACCACAGGAGAAAATCCCTGTTGATTTTGCGTGGTGGCGAAGGAGCACAGTGCAGTCGCGGGAACCCGTACGGCGAGTCCTCCTCTAACTCCAATCGCATGGGCGTGCCACAGCGATGTTTCACAAGCCCACCTGGACTGACGAGTCCGGTGCCGTAGAAAAGCTCGATACCATTTCCTTTGGAGTCCACGACTAGCGCGTTCGATATGCGTGCGTCGATGCCGCTCCCGGTGAAGATGACCGTGAATGGTCGGCCACTTCGAAACGCAAATTGAGCACAGCTAATCGCGGCGTCCGCGCCCTTACCAACTCTGGTTGTGACGTGGCCACAATCGACACTGCCCCATGCCGAATGGAACCGAGTAGCACACTCGATAACCGGGAGCCTGTCGTAAAAGCGGAACAGAATAACGGCAATCACAAACAGCGTCAGAAGCAGAATAACGAGTCTCTTCTTCACGCCAAGAACAATATCCCGAACTCAACTTAAATTCCACAATCGCTTATGCTCACCGCCCACCGGCGTCAGTCTTACTTTGTGGTCGGCCATTTGACTGCGACGTGACATGGTGATGCAGATATCAACGCGTCATCCCTGAGTTGCTCGATAGCGTTCTCAACAGCCATAAACCTCTGGGGCGGTTGCAGTTCGTTCGGAATGTCATCCCCTGACGTGTATATGCGCCGGAATTCAACTTCGCCTACCTTGACCACGATCTCGTGATCGGTCCAGGACCGCCCATCAGAACCAATCAGAATTCGGGGTCGGATCTCAGGTAGGTGTCCAAACTGCTCTCTAGCAAATAACTCCATCAATTGGCTGACCGATGCCACAGAGATTTTTGCGGAGCAGGTGGGTGCGGGCGCGCTGCCCAATGACATCCCCGCAACATTTCGGGAGACTTGGGCTTCAAGCGTCCCTTGACCACTGATGACCGTGGTCTCAGCCCTAGAAGGCATCACACGCCGGTGAGTGACAATGACGTTGCGAATGGATGCTGAGTCTTTCGCCAATGCGCCGAAATCGATGGTGTTCGACTTCATTTGTGTCCTACCGGCGCCGTTCTGTGCAAGAACTGGAAACGCCAGTGCGACAACGCAGATTAGTAGAACAGCGGTTTGCATCGGTACCTTCCATGGAAGCCGCAACACGTGGGATTCAACTAGTGGCCTGACAGTTGGCGAGATCAAACACTTATCACTCCTGTTCCATTTGGTCTTGACCACTAGGGCACGCGGCGCGGTTTTCTTCTTCTTTTACGAAATCAAAACAAGAAAGAAATAACAGTAGCCGCAGTAGGTGCACCGCAAATGTGGAAATCACGTCTGAGCCGCTATCGGTGCGGGTTTCGCGTATTCTGCTGCTGTTTATAAAACGACGAAACTGTGGGCTGGTGTGGATGTTTTTCGGTGAATGGCGTTTTTGGTCGAAATCTTCCACTAGTTCCACAAGCCATCCACAGCAGGGGCCGTGGAATACTCACGCCGGAAGTGGAAAAGTGGAAATAGATCGGTCAGGTGGGCGTGGCAGCGCGCGGCACGCTGTGGAAGTTGTTCAAATCCGGGGCCGAAATAAATCGCACGTGAATCACGGACTGTCATCCCGACCGCAGTTGAGTGCGAACAGCACTCAACGGAGTGGAGGGACCTTGCGTTGCGTCGGCGTTCTCGATGATGCCGAGGAACGCAAGATCCTTCGACTCCGTGCCGCGCACGCCCAAAATCAGGCGCGAGAAAATACGACGCGGCACTTTGCTCAGGATGACAGGGGCGTGCTATGAGGTGTCACAGGCCTAGCTCAGGATCACAAGCTTTTGAACTTCCGAACGGCGCCTGATTCGGTCGGCAGCGCATCGCGCATCTCCCGCACGGTCTGCTTTAAGACCGGATGGCGGACGTCGGGTGCGATCTCGGCGAGCGGTTCCAGCACGAACCGCCGTTCATGCAATGCGGGATGAGGGATGGTCAATTCTTGGGTTTCTACGATCGACTTGCCGAAGAACAGAATGTCGAGGTCGATAACTCGTGGACCCTTGGCTATTGTGCGCTTCCGTCCCATAGCCTGTTCGATGGCCAGCAATCGCGCCAGCAGTTGCTTCGGCATCAGTTCGGTTTCGATTGCCACAGCGGCGTTCAGGAACCAGGGCTGAGCCGTGTACTCAACGGGCTCGGTTTCATACACAGACGAAACAGCTTTGACTTCGCCCAGCTCGCGCAGCCGGTCAACCGCGGAGCGCAGGTTTTGCTCGCGGTCGCCGACGTTCGAGCCCAGCGAAAGATAAACGGTTTTCCGCACGAAAAGCAGTTTGCGTCGTCTTCGCTGCTTTCCGCAAGAGCAG
>DASPIK010000063.1:0-21809 GCA_035629075.1 Terriglobales bacterium
GCGAGACCGTCAGTGACGCAATGGAGCGAGACGTTCGCGTCGGGGACGCACTCCAGCGGTTGAGAGCAGAAAGCGGCAAGTGGGAGACTGTTCTCGACCGCAGTGGCTGCCAACAAGTCCCGACAGGACTTATCGAGGCGAAGTACACGCGAAGGCTTCTTTGGCCGAGACAGAGCTTGCATACTGTCTCGTTTTTCCCGAATGTTGGGTTTGCGAACTCGCCCTTTAAGTCGGGCGACAGACTTCGGTTTGTACTGTTCACCGACCTACCGCAACCTCTGAGCAGTCCTGAATCTACTGTCGAGTGAGATTTGTTGGCGCGAAATCGACTTATATCCACCTATCCAGAGTCTCGGCATTACCTGTCAAGAGTCCCAGCCCGCCGATTCTCGCGTAACCCACTCACCCGCAACGAGAAACAATCCTGCCCATCGTGGCGGGTTTCCCCTCCTAACTTGGCATACTGGAATTAGAACCATCGGCAATGACCCGATCACCCGGTGGCACGCAGATCTAACCCCTTCCGCAACTTAGATTTGACCGATTTCAGGGGGAGGGTAGGAATACGACCTTGTCCTACGATACTCGCAAGTGCGAACATATCAAGACCAACGGCGTCCGCTGCGGCTCGCCCGCCCTACGCGACGAGAACTTCTGCTACTTCCACCACCGCGCCCGCCGCGACTTCCCCCACCGCGCCGAACTCGCGTCAGGTAACGCAGGTGCAGGGGCTGGACATATTGGAAATACTGGGACTGTTGGAAATACCGGGGGTGCCGCACCCTTCCCCGCAGGGGAGGGTGCGCAGGGTGCGTCACGCACAGCCCTCGACATCCCCTTCCCCGAGGACGCCGACGCCATCCAGTACGGACTCGGCAAAGTCATCTACGGACTGCTCAACGGACTCATCGACCACAAGTCCGCAGGCCTCGTCCTCTACGCGCTCCAGACCGCCTCCGGCAACCTGAAGAACACCTCGCTCTTCAAGCGCTCGCAAAAAGCCGACGAGGAAGACCGCAGCAACGTCAGCCCGCTGCTCGCCTACTACCTCGGCCCATCTCACGAGGACTACAGCCGCGTCCTCCGCATCCTCCAGGAAGCCGAAGCCGCCCTCCAGAACAAGTCTCGCGAGATCGCGGAACTCAAAAATCGCCTTGGAGAATCCTGCGAAGAAAACACCGGCACAGACGTCGCGCCGCAACAGCCTTCCTGGGTTACCCGCATGCACGAGGCCGCCGCGATTGAACCTCGCGAAGAACGGTATTCCCGCGCCGATGACATCCACTCCGCGTACGGCGCGCGGCGTGGCGCCGGACTCCAGCCCGGCGGGCCCCCGACCGAGACGAGTGTGGCGCACCCGTCCTCCGCTGCGCACGTTCAACACTCCCCAGCTGCTTCTACCGCTTCACCTGAGAGGAGCGCACAGACGCTGGTAATCCAAGCCCAAGAAGAGCACGATTCACGCGGGTGGCTCGATCGCTCGATGGCCCGATTCTTCACTTCCCCGTCGACCCAAACCCATTCGCCCCGCGCACCGTTTCAGTCAGCTCTTCTACTTCTTCCACCGGAAACCATGTCTCCGGCCGGACGGGAATCATCTGCACAACCTTGTCCCCCGCATTGATTGTGAAATGGCTCTCACCCAGGTTGTGCATGATGACCTGTATTTCCCCGCGATAGCCGGCATCGATCACGCCCGCCGTAACAGCCAGTCCCTTCGACGCCATTGAAGAACGATCGCGCAGAAGTGCACCGTGGCCTGACGTGAATTCAATGGCGATGCCGGTCTTCACCTTGGCCATGCCTCGCGCGGGGATCACGATCGCCTCGCATGCATAGAGGTCGTAGCCGAGGTCCTGTCCACGATGGGCGACAGTAGGAAGCACTGCCGACGACACCAGCTTTTTCACATGCAAAACCGGCGCACTTTTGTCCATTCACACCAACCTTGAAGCCCTGAAACCTTGATGCTTTGAAACTCTGTTCTTCATTCCACCAGAAGCTCTGGACTTTGTCAGCCTTCCAGTGTGAAATCGTTCACGAACTTATAACTGGAGCCCACAGACTGATGAAGCGCCTCCTCTGCACCGCCGCCCTGCTGTTTGCTGTATCGACGCTTGCCAGCGCCGAGTGCATTACCATCGAGAAAGCCAAGGAGAAGATCGGCTCCAACGCTTGCGTAACGGGCAAGGTGGTGAAGGTCGGCAGTAGCAAGAGCGGCACTCGCTTTCTTGATTTCTGTGAGGACTACAAATCGTGTCCGTTCGTCGTGGTTGTGTTTGCACGCGATCTTCGCGACGTGGGCGACATCTCGCAACTTGAAGGCAAAACAATCGAGATCAGCGGAAAGATCGTCGAGTACGATGGCCGCGCCGAGATCATTTTGAAAGACGTGAAGCAGTTGCGTGGTGAGGCTGCGAATATTCCGCCTGTACCCAAGACCTACGATGCCGATAAGCACGGCAGTTTCAGCGCTGGCAAGAAAAGCTCATCCACCTCGCGCAAAACGTCTGCTCCAAAAGGGCGGCGAGACTCCTTCGATCCGGAGGAGAAAGAGTAAACTCCCGCAAGAAAAGCAGGCGGCACATCAGCCTGTCATCCCGAGCGTAGCGAAGCGAAGCCGAGGGACCTTGTGTTCCGAGGCATTCTCGATGATGCCGATGAACCGCATGATCCTTCGACTCCGCCGTCCAGAAGCAGGACGGCTTCGCTCAGGATGGCAGCGTTTCTCAGCTAATCTCAGTGCCTGCTGCCGCCTTCCTTAATTCGTGCAGCGAGTACTTCGTTCCGCGCCAAACCACGCCGCCGTGCCAGGCCACGTGCGCCATCGAACGCAGCATGGTGTAGACGAACAGCACGGTCGCAACCGGGTGCGTTAGGAAGAACAGCGCGGAAGTCTCCGAGCGCCGCGCCATTCCCGCATAGAGGCCTGCGATACCAGCCAGTGCTAGCGCGAACGGAATTTTTGCCCATCCGGGTGCCAGTGCGACACCTGCGAACGGCAGCAGGTTCAGGAACAGCAGCGCGGTGCATCCGACCAGTGCCAGCATCGGGCGGTATTCCATGACGGCAAAGAAGTTTTTCTCGAGGTTGCGAACGACATCGCCGCCCGTACGCGCCCAGTGATGGGTCACGAGCTGCATTCCGAATGCGCATCGCGACTTGAGACCCGCCTGCTTCACCAGTTCCCCGAGTTTCATGTCTTCAACAACAGCCATTCTCAGTGCTTTCCACGTGCCAATTCTTACGTAGGCGCTGCGCCTGATGAGGTTGAACGGGCCGAAGCCGATCGAGTCCTTCGAGTTCGGGTCAGGCACCTTCCAGGGCCGGTGCCCGAAGACGAAGAGCATCTGAAAGAAGGCAAGCATCATGCGCCCACCAAACGTCTCGACTCCGACACGGGGGAAGATCACCATGTGGTCTGCCCTGCTCTCCTCCGCATAGGCAATGGCGCGGCGCAGCGTGTCACTTCGGAAAACGACGTCGCCGTCGGTGAAGAGCAGCCATTCGCTGTCCGTCTGCTGTGCGGCGGTCCACATGGCATGGGTCTTGCCAAGCCAGCCTTCGGGCAATTCCGCTATGTGCAAGACATGCAGTCGCTCACGCGCGGTGGCATCATTCGCAAACTGCTCCATTATCGCGCCGGTTTCATCGGTTGACCGGTCGTCGACGGCCACCACGTTGAAGCGCGGATAGTCCTGCTGAAGAAGAGAGCTGGTAGTTGCCTTGATGTGCGCTTGTTCGTTGCGTGCCGGGACAACGACCGTTACTTCCGGGACAGTGCCTGACATCCGTGCGGAGACGAGCGGATCGCGGTCCCACTCGGGGGCGGTGAGGTCGGGGACTGCATTCATCTGACGCGCATCCCGCGCACGATCGACCCAGATTGCGGCTAGCAGTCCGCCGGCAATCCACCAGAGCAGGTTCAAACAGTAACTCCTGTACTCTCTTCGGAACTGCTGATATGGATGCGCGGGGCGAACCGCATGCCATAGAAAAGCATGACGACCCCAACCACGACGGCAACGATTGTGGCGAGAAACCCTGTTTGCAGCGAACGCCGGTCAGAGATGTAGCCGATTAGTGTCGGCGAGATCGCGTCACCCAGCGCATGGCTCACAAAAAGATTGAGCGCGATGGCCGAAGCGCGGATCCGGCCGCTGACAGAATCGACGAGCGCCGCGTTCAGAGGGCTGGTGTTGAGCAGCAACAAGAATTCCCCGATCGCTACGGTTGCAAACATCAGGTTGCCGCTTGAATGAATGGCCACATACATGATGGGCACGGCCAGCAGCATAGCGACAGCCGAAAGCATGTAGTACGCGGCGGAAGTGCGCCGCAGCAGGCGGTCGCCGAGCCAGCCCCCGAGCAGAGCCGCGGCAATGCCATTGACGACCGTGATGCTGCCGAACACGTAATTGGCGTGGTTCAACTGCATGCCGTGAACGCGCACCAGGAACGTGGGCATCCAGTCGGACAGGCCACCGATGGCGAAGTTGATCATCGCCATACCGAACGTCGCAGTCCAGAAGGCGCCGTTGCTGAACAAACCGCGCCAGGACGTACGCTCGCGGGTGTCGGGAATTGTATCGGTCGCGCCACGTTTCGGCTCAGGGATAAACATCATCGCGGCGGCGAGAATCACGCCGGGAATCGCGCCAACATAGAACGGGGCTCGCCATCCGTAGTCGTGACCGAGATGGCCTCCGAGGAGGTATCCGATTCCTGGTCCCATGCCGAACGCGACATAGAAAATGCCCAGAGCGCGCCCGCGCTTCTCTTCTGGGAACAAGTCGGAGATGAACGCGGGAGCCAACGCGACGAAGCTGGCTTCGCCTACACCGACGATCATGTGCCGGATAAAGAGCGTCCGATAGTCGTAGGTCGCCGCTGTCAGCAACGTCGCAACGCTCCAGACCACCGCACCGCCGATAATGATCCACTTGCGCGAGACCCGGTCGGCGACCAAACCGATCAGCGGGGCGCTGACCATATAGCAAATCAGAAACCCGGTTGTGAGCAGACCCAGGTCCGTATCGCTGACTTTGAATTCCGCTTGAATCAGCGGCTGCACCGCAAACAGGACGTATCGGTCGATGTAGTTGAACAGATTGAGGCCCGTGAGCAGGGCCAACGTCGCGCGAGGATACAGCCTGATGTCCTGTGCAGGCATGTGATAGCGGAATATAGCAGAAGGAAGAGCTCAGAGGGCAGGGGCAGAGGGAAGGCAAATGACTTTCCACAAAAGCAGACTTGCTTGATTCTTCTTACCTGTTACCTCTGCCTTTGCCTCTTCACGTTTACTTTTCTGGTCTTGGCCAGCGGGCGACGATGGTTCCGCTGATGCCGCCGCGAGGACGCCATTCACCGCGGACTTCGGCCCAAACCGGCTTTGCCCAATTCACGACGTCTTCGAGCACCTGGTTAACTACGTTCTCCTGGAAAATTCCCAGGTTGCGGTAACAGAAGAGGTATTCTTTCAGCGACTTGAGTTCGAGGCAGCGCTCGTCTGGCATGTAGCGGATGACGATGCGGCCGAAATCCGGAAGTCCTGTTTTCGGGCAAACCGACGTGAACTCCGGGTCGTCGATTTCAATCTCGTAAGCAGGAAACTGGTTGGGCCATGTCTCAATCTCCGGAAACGCGGTATCCAGGCCCGCTTTTGCGTGTTCCGGCGTGTATCTCGGTTCTGCAGCCATGTAGCCATTGTAGCAACCAGTTATTCAGCGTTCAGCATCAGCTTTGCGCGCTTATAATTGAACTGTGAGCACTTCCAGGTCCATCGAAAAGGTTGCAGAGGCCGACTTCCCTACCCGATGGGGACATTTCCGTATTCTCGGTTTTGAAGGCTATTTCGGCAGCGAAGACGAACGCCGTAAGGAAACTGCTGTCGCGCTGGTCATGGGCGACATTCACGCAGAGCCGCCGCTAGTTCGCATTCACTCACAGTGCCTCACCGGGGACGTTTTCGGATCTATTCGCTGCGATTGCCGCCAGCAACTCGAAATGGCCCTGTCGATGATTGCCGCCCGTGGTGTTGGGGTTCTGATCTACGAGCAGCAGGAGGGTCGTGGGATCGGCCTCATGGCCAAGCTGCAGGCGTATGAATTGCAGGACAACGGCCTTGATACCGTGGAGGCAAACGTTGAATTGGGCTTCAAGCCGGACTGTCGGCAGTATTCATTGCCTGTCGAGGTGCTGAAAGCGCTGGAAGTTGGCGAGGTCAAACTGCTGTCGAACAATCCTGACAAGGTGAGCGCGCTGGAGTGCGCAGGAATTAAAGTTGTTGAGCGGGTTCCTTGCGAAGTCGCGCCTCATAAGCACACGGAAAAATACTTGAAAACGAAGAAGCAGAAGATGGGACATCTGCTGACGATGCCCGCAACCAACAATCCCGTTTAGCGCCCCTTACTTCCCTTCCCCAGCAACCGAGACAGCTCATTCTTATTAGCGGAAGGTAGGTCGCGGACAGCGTGCCGGGCCAACTCCAGGTACACCGCCCTTGCGTGCGGCACCTTTGTCAAGGCTTCCATGTGTCGTCGAACGGTACCCACATCTCCCCGCACTATGGGGCCGCTGAACGCGGCTGCCGCCCCGTGATTTATGTAGTTCTCGATAGTGCGCCTCAACATGGGCGCGAGTGTCTTTCGTGCTTCAGCAGGCGACATCCCGATGGCTGCTGCGACCCGTTCCGCCGCGGCGAGTTCCGCCACAAGCAGAGGAGAAGCGAATGCTCCTAAGGCGTGGTAGAGGGCCTTGTCCTGCTTACGAATAGTGAGGACGCGGGCGTTGAACCTCCGTACGATGCTGCGCGCTACACGCAGGGCGGCGGGGTCGCCTTCGATTGCGAATGTCACGCCCGATAACTCGGGTGCGGCACCTCGTACAAAACTCATCATAGGGTGAACAGAAGCAACGCTGGCCCCGGCTGCCCGAAGAGGCTGAAGTTCATCGCTGCTCAACGCGCCGCTGCTATGAAACACAATCTTGCCCTGCCAACCTGGCCTACGCGCCAGTTGACAAGCGACATCGCGAATGGCGCCGTCTGAAACGCACAGCCAGACGACCTTCGCGGTAGGCTCCGCTTCCTGGATCGATGCGACTTGAGCACCAATTGCGTCAGCAACTTTACGGGCACGACGACGCGAACTCGCGCCATCTCTTGCGATCACTTCCGCGACGGTATGCCCAGTGCTGAGAAGAGAGCTGGCAAGCGCAGATCCAACACTTCCGGCGCCTACGATGGCGATAGTCAGGTTCTTACCCATCGCCGCGCAGAATAGCATCTGAAAGCCGCGCCGTACACCTCGGCAGGCGCGGTGCCATGGACGATCTCTATCGCGCCGGCCGGCGCTACAAATGGCATTCCAGTGCTCCTGTGATCGTTCCACCCTTGTCCAGTTTGAAACCCAAGGGTGGACAATGATTCACATAAGGCCTCGAAGCGCGAGTGTTCGTCCACCGTCCACGGCACTACGACTGACTTAATCATCGGGCATTAAGCTGCTCGGGTGTAAGCGTCGGATCCCTGCTGCTTCACAAGTTTGTTGTAGACGCCAATAATGAGGAACGCCGGAGCCCACTGCCCTACGAAAAGTGACCAGTCATTCTTCCCGAGCGCTTTGAGGATAGCTGAAGCCGCCATCGATCCAAGCGCGAAAGCCAAGTAACCGCTGCTAGGAATTTTGGCCGTCTGCGACTCAAGCGCTCCGGTGACCTGATCTTCTCTGTAACCTTGTTCCACTCTCATATCTCTCATGCCGTTCTCCAATCCTGCGGGGAATGTTTTTTGTTATCTGATGGAATCTGGAGAAAGATGAGAGCTGCTGGATACGCACGTCGGTGATTTCGTTTGAAGCGTACGAAAACAACTGCGTCCTTGTTTTTCGTCGCAGTGCAAGTCCATGTGCCAGTTACCGTATTATTCTTTCGTTATGCTACGAACTGCTCCTAGCCCAAGCAAAGCCGCAGGCCGAAAGAAGGCGCGGGTAATAGCGTCGAGAGTCGCCTTCGAAGGCAAGGTGTTCAGAGTCACTTCAGAAGATGTTGTGGAGCCGAACGGGGTGCAAGCTCGTCGGGACGTTGTGAGACACACCGGATCGGTGGTCATCGCGGCGGTTGACACATTGAGACAAGAGCCGCGGGTACTGTTGGCCCGGCAATACCGCTATGCGGCACAGGACGTTCTCTGGGAGCTCCCCGCTGGACGCATTGATGAGGGTGAGGAGCCGCTTGCCGCTGCCAAGCGAGAGTTGATGGAAGAGACAGGTTACACCGCACGAAAGTGGAAACGGGCACTCTACTTCTATCCCAGTCCTGGGTTTCTGGACGAAACGATGTCCCTATTCGTTGCGGAGAGTTTGACCCGAGGAAAAGCCAAGCCGGAGGAGGACGAAGTTATCACCAAACGTCTCGTTCCCCTCTCTTCGGCCGTTCGCATGGTGAACAAAGGTATTATCAAGGACGGCAAGACCATCGCTGCTGTGCTCTGGCTCGCGACCCGGGAAAAGCGCTAAACACGCGTCGTTTTCCTGTGTACCACCTTGACAACAGTGGTGAGAAGCCGGAGAATGATTCAAACCAACCGATCCATCGGGTTCCGACTTTACAAGGTTGCACGGCTGTCTCTGCCCCCGGTCAAGCCGCGCAGGCCTGTTGGCGTCTGCGCTCGTTGTCGGTACAATGTTTGGCCCGGAGCGCGCCTTCGCGGTACGGGTTTACAGCACGGAGGAAGGCAAGTGTCTCGCATCAAAGGTAAGGTCAAGTGGTTCAACAACGCCAAGGGGTTCGGCTTCATCGGGCGCGATGATGGTCCGGATGTTTTCGTTCATTACAGTGCCATCAGCGCCGAGGGCTATAAGAGCCTTCAGGAAGGCGACGACGTTGAGTTCGAGATCGTGCAGGGCCAGAAGGGTCCGCAGGCCGGCAACGTCACAAAAGTTGCTACCCAATAGAGCTTCGCAATACCAGGTTCAGAGCCCAGCCACAGCGCTGGGCTTTTTGTTTGCACGCTGTGATTAGCAGAGGTGTGGTACACAACGGGTGAAGACTTCCGGGAACCTTTTCAGCGATACAATCTTCCCATGAGCACGCCAGAACCGCTCGCCGCTCCCGTGCGGCAACTCGACAACAAAGCTATAGCGAATGTTCTGTACGAAACCGCGGATCTGATGGAGATCAACGGAGACGACTCGTTCCGCGTGCGTTCCTACCGACGTGCAGCCGAGGCCATCGAGGCGCTGCCCGAACAGGCTGCCGACCTGCTTGCGTCAGGAGAGAAGAAGCTACTCGAGGTTCCGGGACTGGGCAAGGCTATGGTGGGCCATGTCAAAGAAATCCTGCAAACCGGCAAGCTGAAGATGCATGGCGAGTTGCTTGAGAAGTACCACCCCTCCATGCTCGAACTGCTCAAAATCCAGGGTCTTGGTCCGAAGACGATCGCTCTGATCTGGAGTGCATACAAGGTTAGCGATCTCGACGGGGTCGCAAAGCTCGCGCGCGAAGGCAAGATCCGCGAACTGCCCCGCATGGGAGAAAAGGCCGAGCAGAAGATATTAAAGTCGATCGAGACTTATCGCCAGATCGCCGGGCGTTTCTGCCTGGATGATGCCGACCGGATGGCGGAAAAGCTTATATCGCACCTGCGAGGCCTCGAAGGAATCGATAAGATCACGCCCGCCGGGTCCTTACGGCGTGGCCGGGAGACGGTCGGAGATCTCGACGTACTCGTAACGGGCCCATCCTGTTGCGATGCAGTGAGGCGCACTGACATCATCGCCCATGTCGTGAAGATGCCCGGAGTCGTTGACGTCCTAGTCCAGGGCGACAACAAGGTGAGTGTTAAGTTGCGAAACTCCATGCAGGTCGATGTGCGATTACTGCCACCGGAGTCTTTCGGCGCCGCCATGCAGTACTTCACCGGATCGAAGTCACACAATGTGGCGTTGCGCCAGCGCGCGCTGAAGATGGGTTTCACGCTAAGCGAATATGCTTTGGCGGAAGTTGAAGGTGGCACGCGAGTCGCCGGCGAAACTGAAGAAGAGATCTATACCAAACTCGGACTCGACTACATACCACCGGAGCTTCGGGAGAACTGCGGAGAGATCGAGGCAGCAGAGTGCCACCAACTTCCCGCCCTCGTATCGCTGAACGACATTCGAGGCGACGTTCACATGCACACTGTCGAAACCGATGGTCGCTGCACGATTGAAGAAATGGCGCTGGCAGCGCGCGAGCGCGGCTACGAGTACATGGCCATCACCGAGCACTCGAAGAACCTCGCGTTCGCAAATGGACTCGACGACAAACGCGCGATTGAGCACATGAACCGCATTCGCAAATGCGATCGACAAATCGACAGTGTCAGGATCCTTGCTGGAATCGAAGTCGACATCCTCGCTGACGGCTCGCTTGACCTGTCCGATTCGGTTTTGGAACAGATGGATCTGGTGATTGCGAGTGTGCACTCCCACTTCAACCAGGAGCCGGGGCAGATGACAGAGCGCCTGCTCCGGGCCATCGAAAACAAAAACGTTTCCATCATCGGGCACCCGACCGGGCGTATTCTGCTACGACGCGACGGCTACTCATATGACCTTGACGCGGTGCTCGCCAGCGCCGCCAGGAACAAGTGCGCCATGGAGTTAAACGCCTATCCGGATCGGCTGGACCTTTGCGACTTGAACCTGCGTCGGGCACGAGAAAAGGGGGTCAAGATTGTCCTAAACACTGACGCTCACCACACATCGCACATGGAGAAGATCAAGTACGGGCTGCTGCAGGCCCGCCGGGCGTGGCTCTCAAAAGAGGACATCCTGAATACGTTGCCGGTCGAAAGATTTGCAATGGCAATGAAACGGCAGTAGCCTTTAGTCGAGCACACCGGGTCCGGTGTGCGGAGCATCATCAGGGGCGACCAGCGGATTGGATCCTTCACCGAGCGAGGGTCTCGAATAGCTCGCCCGGCGTAAGCCCCGAACTGCCAAGCCGCTCCGCATCCTTCGCGACAAGAAGGAGGCAATATGGCAACACCCGAGAGAACTCCCGGACAGTCCCCTCAACAAGCTCCTGAACCAGAACACCTCCTTGTGCCTGAAGAAATAGATAGCAGCAAATGGGAAATGCCACCCTGGGGCATCGTGGGCGCGGTGCTCTTAGTGATCCTGATCGCCATCGGGGTCGTGTCGTACTTGATGCGACCACAGCCGAAAGCTACCGGCAGCATTGACGAGATATTCGCCGTGGCAATGGCCGAGAATCAGGTCATGACAACGGTCAAGATCAACCTCGAGAACGTTGGTGGTAAGCCTCTCTGGATCCGGAACGTACAAGGAAAAGTTGTGACCGAACAAGGGGAGTTCACTGACGTGGCAGCAAATGCCGTGGACTTTCCTCGTTACTTTGCTGCGTATCCGGACCTTCGGGAACACACAATGACGCCGATCAAAGCTGAAGATAGGATCGCTCCGCGGGAAATGTTGCGCGGTAGTCTCATCTTCACGTTCCCGGTAAGCTACGACCAGTTCAATAATCGTAAGTCCATGTCAGTGATCATTGCGCCTTACGATCAGAACCCTGTGACACTGACAAAGTAGCGTAACGAACGATGCGGCACCGCGCAGGTGCCGCAGTTTGACTAGAACACCACAGTATGGCGCACTATTCACGTGCGCACTCAGGCGACGACACGTGAACATCGCGCACGCGCGTCTGCCCTCGCAACATCCTTCCATGGTCAGCTACGATGGATGTGATGAGTCTCGATACGATCTTCTTCGATGTTGGCAACACTCTCGTCTTTCCGAACCCGCAAGAGACACTAGCGCCCCTTCTAACTCTGGGTATTGTGCCGACGGTCCAGCAGTTCGATAGGGCTGAACGTGCGGCTAAGCGCTCCCTGGATGAGTTCTACTCTAGGCCGCGACAAGCCGATACTGACTACAACTACTGGGACGCTTACTACGTGCACTTGCTCGCCGAGCTAAAGGTCTCAAATGATGAGCTGAAACGTGACTTAATGGCACGGGCGCGGACGTCGGCTAACTGGGACTCCGTGCGGCCCAACACAGCGGACGTACTGCGAGAGTTGCGACGCAAGTACCGCCTCGCTGTCATCAGCAATGCTGACGGTCGAATTGTTCAGTTGCTCGAGCGGTTGGGACTCGCCGAGTTCTTCGAGACGATTACCGACTCCGGCAGCGTAGGCTACGAAAAGCCCGACCCGCGCATATTTCGAACAGCAATCAGTTCTTCAGACGCCGAGCCTTCACGATCGATGCATGTCGGGGACATCTACTCGGTGGACTACCTCGGTGCAGTGAACGTCGGAATGCGGGCACTCTTACTTGATCGCGCCGGCGTATACGAGAGCGATGGTTACCCGCGAGTTGATGCACTTGAAAAGATTCCGGGACTTCTCCTCTGGCAAGACCAGCCGCTTTAAGTTCTCGTACGACAACCCAAGACAACGTTCAACAGGACCGGATCAACGACAAAAACAACAGAACTAACGACAAAAGCGGCCTCCAAACTGGAGACCGCTTTGTTTGTTTCACACCGAGCAGCTACCAGCGTACGCGTGCCGCTCGAACCAGGCTACTGCGCCGCAGGACCCGCGACGTTCTTGGGCGTGCTCAGGTATCCGGAAACCTTGTTCTTCTCCACGCTCATTACGACTAGCTCATAGAGCGCTCGGTCGCGTCCGGTGTAGAACTGCATGGGTTCCATCATCGTGCGATCTTTCTTTTCGATCTTTCGATCGTCTGCCAGCACATTGACGGTGAAACGCCCCTTCTTCTGGTCGGCCTTTTTCAGTTCAAGGCTGATAGTTGAGATCGGAGTCGGTCTTGCCCCCTTAGTTAAGGTGAACTCGTAATAGTTGCGGTCACCCCGATGCTTCAGGTAGTCGAGCTCTTCGCGGGTACGAGCGATCAAGCCGCTCTGGACGCCGAGGTCGCCCATGGCGCGTTCCAACTTCTGCTTAGTGGCTTCGAGATCGGTTCTTGTCGAAGCGATGTCGGTCTTCGCGGTACCGAGGTCCGTCTTAACCCCAGCCACCTCGCCCGTGACTGCGCCGATTGCAGTCTTATGCTCGGCGGCGATGCGCTGCTCGGACGCACGCTGCTGGCGCTCCAACTGAGCAGCACGAGTGGCGAGCCGGTTCTGCAATTCCTGCTCGGTCATGCCCAGCTTCGAACCCAGTTCTTCGGTCGAGGCTTTCAGGTTGTTTTCGTTGATCCCGAGACGGTGGGCCAGCGTCTTGATATCGGAGTTAGCTGCCTGATTCGCTTTTTCAAGGCTGGCAACGCGTCCGCGCGTTTCGAAAATGAAGTATAAGGACGCGATCACGTACACCGCCGCCACAGCGATGAGAACGTTGCGAAGCACCTTGCTGCCGGTGGAAGTTTCGTATTCGTCTGCCATACACACCTCGGTTGGCTCGCCGCACCCGATGCGGCAACAAGCCTTATGTAGCTGCTGACTAGCTGGAATATTGTTGAGCAGAACTGCTGGAGTGTCAACGAATTGCAGCAGGTGCACGAATTGAGTGCAGTGCATCTAACCGTTTCAAAGCAGTCGAACCTGAATTTTGAAATCGCGAAGGCAGCCCACCAGCTACTTTGGGCATGCTGATTGCACTACACCGCGACAGTTGTTCCCCACGCTTTCGCGATGCTTGAAACGGAAGTTGCTAAACGTCTCACGCATAAGCCAGTTACTACTTAGGCAATACTGGACGAGAATCTTCGCGAGAGCACCGAGCTACAAAAGCAGCACTCATTTTGGGAATTCGGGTGCTCACTTTGGATGGGGTTCTACATTGAAGGAACAGATGAAAATAATGGCAGTCAGGATCATCCTGGCCCTAGCCCTGATCACCGGATTGTCGAGTTTTGCGCGTGCCCAAGTTGCCGGTACGACGCCTACTTTATCCGCGCCGGGTACGACGCCTAATGCGCCGAACCTTCAGATCGTTTCCCCTAGGAACGGCCAGAAGCTGGCAGTGAATTTTGTAAACGTCCGGTACCAGGTGACAAACCCGGCGGCAGCCGTCAACAACATGCCGAATTTCCAGGTTCAACTCGACGGCGGTGATCCAGTCCGGACTAGCTCGACGGACCACACCTTCACAGGGTTGCGGCCCGGAGAACACACAGTCACGGTTTACCTTGTTGATGCGAACGATACTCCGATCTTGGGAACACGCACTGAGGTCAGGTTCGTGGTGGCTCCGCCGCAGAACGCGCCGGCGCCGGGACCTGACGGAGGTTCTGCTCAGGCGGGATCAGCCCGACTGCTGAACGCGTCGCTGCAGCAGGATACTTCGCAGTCGGCGACCGGCGCGAGTGAGCAGGCAGGCCAACAGTCCCAGGACGATGGCTCTCCTCTGCCGTCCACGGGCAGTGCCCCTCCGCTGCTCTCTGTAATTGGGTTCGGAATGTTGGTCGGCGGCATCGTCTCTGCACTTAGAACGAGGTGATCACGGCGGAGATTCGTCTGGAATAAGTTCTGAACTGCTTCCTGTACTGCGGTTGAGCCCCAGCGGTTCCGGACTGACGCTCAGTTGCGGTGCTTTCAAATTTCGCATCCCATTTGTCGTGCCTGATTGGTGCAGGGAGAGTTGTGCGGGTGCGAATGCCTAGCCGAAAGAAACTCAGTCGTTTTCTTCCCTTTATCCTGATGTCAGTAGGTGCGACATTGCTTTTCTATGTTGGTGTCCAGTACTGGACCATGTACTCGGAGCAACAACGTCTGGCACGGGAGTGGGAAGAGCAACAAGTCAAGCGCCAAGTTCCCGGAGTGGAGTTCGCTGACGACGGCCTGACGCGCATGTCGATTCCAAAGATAAAGCTAAATGCCGTTGTGGTTGAGGGTACCAGCCACAAAGCATTGCTGCGCGGCCCCGGACACGTCGAGAACACGCCGGCACCGGGCGAGAATGGCAATTCCGTTGTTACCGCACACCGGGACACTTTTTTCCGGCGCATCTACGAACTCTCAAAGGGGGACCTCATTACCGTCCAGCGGAACGGCAAGGCATTCAACTACGAAGTGACCGGCAAGAAGATCGTCGATCCGAGTGACATCTCGGTTTTGAAAAACAGTAAGGATCCACGTCTGACCCTGATCACCTGCTATCCCACGTATTACATCGGGCCGGCCCCTGAGCGGCTCGTGGTTTTCACGAAGATGGCCGAGGAAAGCCATGCTGCACTTCGGAACGCTTCCCAGGCTCCGCCGAACGGATCCGGCGCCGTCGCACCGCGTTGAGCAATGGCCGCAAAATCTCTTCGCTCACAGACAACAGGATCTTTCGAGCGTTCATCACGGAAATGAGCGGACTGGCCTCGTCGAAAGGCTCGGGGTGCTCATCTCCGCTGTAGGCCCCGTTCTTACGTTTTGACCAGGAGGCCAGCAGTGAAACTGCATCGCTTCGAAGTACCCGGTCTCGCACATTATTCATATTCGATCGAATCACAAAAACAGGCGGTCATCATTGACCCTAAGCGCGATGTCGATACTTATCTTCGGTACGCTGCCGAGAACACTCTGCGCATAAGCCACGTACTCGAAACGCATATTCACGCCGACTTTGCCTCAGGTGCGCCTGCGTTAGCGAAAGCGTCAGGCGCGGAACTATGGGTCAGCGCACACGATCGTGGCGAGCAGTTTGAGTATGAATTCGAGCACGTCGCGTTCAAAGACGGCCAGGAACTCCGTATCGGAGATGTCCGGCTCGTCGCCATTCACACCCCGGGACACACGCCCGAACACTTAAGCTTCCTTCTTCACGACGAAAGCCGCGGTAAGGCTCCCTCATCACTGTTGTCGGGCGACTTCGTATTTGTCGGCTCTTTTGGCCGGCCCGATCTGCTTGGCGAGGACTCAAAGTACGAACTGGCGTCGCAGCTGTTTGACAGCGTTCACCACAAAATTGCCAACCTCCCCGACGGTGTGGAGGTTCTTCCCGCGCATGGTGCTGGTTCTTTGTGCGGCTCCGGCATGGCACAGCGAGAGCAATCGACGCTGGGATACGAACGCGCCTGCAATCGGTGGTTTGCTGAAAGCGACAAACGCCAATTCGTCGACCACGTACTGACCGACGTTCCTCCTTTCCCGGATTACTATCGGCGTATGAAGAAGGTGAACGCCGCAGGACCGAAACTGTTCGAAGACACACCAGGAAATCGAGCGCTCTCAGCTTTGGAGTTCCGTGCTGAGATGGAACGAACGCGTGCAGTTATCATCGACCTGCGCCGTCCGGAAGCCTTTGGAGGCGCACACATTCCCGGAGCGTTCAACATTGGATCGGGGCCGCTGTTATCGGTCTGGGCGGCTTGGGTCGTGCCCTACGACACTCCCATTCTGCTCGTTGGGGACAACTCCACTGATTACGACGAGGCGCGTCGCGCTCTGCTTCGCGTCGGTTTCGACGACACAGTGGGATGGCTGCATGGTGGGATGGCTGCGTGGATCGCCGCCGGGTACGAACTTAGTCACGTCTTGCAGGTTTCGGTGGGAGACATGCATGATCTGCTCATGCGTGGGGCCCACCTCATCGACGTGCGAACCGATGGCGAATGGAACGACGGTCACGCCCCGGGCGCTAAGCACATATTCGGCGGCTATCTGCCGAAAAGAGTTGAGTCCATCCCTGACGATCGCCCGGTATTCACCGTGTGCGGAGGCGGATATCGGTCGAGCCTTGCCACAAGCATCCTAAAGCGCTCAGGAAGGAGACAGGTGGCCAACGTCAGCGGAGGCATGAGGGCGTGGAAGGAGCGAGGACTGCCACTTGTGTCCGACGACACCTACTCTCGTCAGAAGGCTGCCTAGCTCCCGTCAACGAAACCACGTGCTGCATCCAAGCAGCCAGGAGAGTTAATTGGAGTGAAGACCTGGGACGTCGTGATTGTCGGCGGCGGCATTATCGGCGTGTCTGTTGCGCTGAGTCTCAGCAAGCACGGCGCGGAGGTCCTCGTAGTAGACAAATCTGAGCCCGGGCGCGAAGCCAGCCACGCTGCCGCCGGAATGCTTGCTCACTGTGAACAGTCCTTAGCACTAAGGACACTGGCGACCGCCAGCGCTCGCCTCTACCCCGAGTTCGTTCACGAGATCGAAGATGAATCGGGCGGCAGGGCCGACTATCGCCGCGACGGTACCATAGTTTTTCTGACCGGCGAGGAGGAGGAACCGTTTTGCGACGGAGCGCGACGCCTTGACTCTGCCGAACTCGCTGAACTGGAGCCAAAACTGGGAATGCCTGAAGCCGGTGCGGCATGGCTGCCGGAAGCTAGCGTCGATCCTCGCGCCTTGATTGCCGCTGTTATAAAAGCTGCTAAGCACCGTGGAATCCAATTCGCATCGGGCGCTCCCGTTACAAGCGTCGATACGTCAAATCTGGGCGTTTCTGGCGTCAGTACTCCGAAAACGCGATTTCCCGCGGCCGCAGTCGTGAACTGCGCGGGTGCATGGGCTGGAGAGATATCCGGACCGCTTTCGTTCCCGATGCGCCCCGTTAAAGGGCACATGCTCGACGTCATCCCAGGCTCCTTGTTCGCCGCACATGCCAGCGCGACAGCACCTCCCGCCCAACCCGAGAATCCCTTACTACGGCACGTTGTGCGCGCGCCCGGCGTGTACGTCGCACCTCGCACCGACGGACGAGTCATGATCGGGTCCACCGTGGAGGAAGCCGGGTTCGACAAGCGCGTGAACCCCGATACAATCCAGCAACTCCACCAAGCAGCCGCGAACGTCGTGCCCGAACTCGGCGAGGCAAAAATCCACGAAGCTTGGGCTGGGCTTCGCCCTTGTACGCCCGACAATCTGCCCATCCTGGGAAGGACGACGGTAGACGGGTACTACATTGCGGCCGGCCACTTCCGGGACGGCATCTTGCTGGCACCTATCACGGCAAAGCTGATCGCCCAGGTGGTTCGAGGCGAACAACCAGATATCGACCTCGCATCCTTCTCGACTAATCGTTTCGCCACCGAACATCGCCTGTGAAACGGGACTCGAGAACTGCGTCGCGCTCAGCCGAGTTCGCCACAGATAGATGGCGGTGATACACTTTCCCGTTTGCTTTCGTACAAACCAGCGCTGAACTGAAGGAGAGAGTATGTCTTCCGCTGCTGTCAGCTACGCACGCGAGAACAAAGAGCGGTTCTTGAACGAACTAAAGGATCTGCTGCGCATCCCCAGCGTCAGCACACTCGAGGAACACAAGGGGGACATACAGAAGGCCGCATCGTTTGTAGCCGACGAACTCAAGCGCATCGGCTTCGAGAATGTCGAAATTATCGCCACAAAGGGACATCCACTCATCTACGCAGACTGGCTCCATGCCGCCGGCAAGCCGACCGCGCTCTGCTACGCGCACTACGACGTTCAACCGGCAGAACCGTTGGATGAGTGGGTCACGCCTCCGTTCGAGCCAACCGAACGCAACGACAACATCTATGCGCGAGGCGCTGTCGATGACAAAGGCCAGCTCTGGATGGAAGTGAAGGCGTTCGAATCGCTCTTCAACACACACGGCGGCAAGTTGCCCATTAACGTGAAAGTCATTTTCGAGGGTGAAGAAGAAGTTGGCGGCGAGGCCATCGCGACTTACATCCGAGAGCACGGTGATCGCTTGAAAGCCGACTTCGCGCTGGTGTGCGACACCGAGTTGTTCGCGCCGAATCTCCCGACTCTCTGCGTAGGCCTCCGTGGTCTTGTTTACACCGAAGTGGAAGCCGTCGGCGCCAAGACCGACCTGCACTCCGGCATGTATGGCGGTGCGGCTCCGAACCCGCTCATCGCGCTCGCGCAGATGATCGCCAAGATGAAGGACGAGAACGGCAAGATCCTCATCCCCGGCTTTTATGACGCGGTGAAGGAACCGACCGCCGACGAACTCAAGGCTTGGGAAGCCCTGCCCTTTAATGAAGAGCACTACCGCCAGACTGAGGTCGGCAGCACCGTTCTGACTGGCGAGCCTGGCTACTCAGTGCTCTATCGCACTTGGGCGCGTCCGACGCTGGAAGTTCATGGTATGCCCGGCGGCTTTATCGGCCAGGGCGCAAAGACGGTCATTCCGGCCAAGGCGAGCGCCAAAATATCCATGCGCCTTGTACCCAGTCAGGACCCTGAGGACATCCTGAAGAAGTTCACAGCGTTCGTGAAAGAGATCACGCCAAAGGGTATTCAGACCAACGTCAAAGTACACAGTAAAGGCCCGGCGAGCGTCGTTGACACAAACAACAAATACGTCAAGGCCGCCAATGAAGCCCTACACGAGATCTTCAAAAAGGATACGGTTTACATCCGGAGTGGCGGGTCGATCCCGATCGTGTCCGACTTCTCCAACGAACTGAAGATTCCCTCGGTGATGATGGGCATGGGCCTACCCGACGACAACCTGCACGCCCCGAACGAGAAGTTCCACATTCCGAACTTCTATCGTGGCATTGAGGCCGTCGCGCGCTTTTTCGAAATTCTCGGAGATAAGGCGTAGCGGCGAATCCGAAACTACCAAATAAACCGCAACGAAACCGGCCTCTCGCGAGAGAGGCCGCTCTTCTTAGGTGGCAGTGTCGGATCATCCGTCCATCCGCTCAACCGTTCATCCGATGTTTCAGTCTGCCTGTCCCGGCTCTGGCTCCGCAGCCGGCATATGCGCTTTCACGGGCAGCAACCCGCGCACGATCACATACAGCACCGGGATGATGAACAGGTTGAGGAACGTCGAAACGATCATGCCGCCAAACACTGTGGTTCCCACGGAATGACGTCCGGCCGCGCCAGCGCCCGTTGCGAAAACCAGCGGCAGCACACCCAAGATGAACGCGATTGAAGTCATCAGGATGGGCCGCAAACGCAGCCGAGCCGCTTCAATTGCAGACTCAACCAAGCCCATGCCCTTGTCCTGCAGCTGTTCGGCGAACTCAACAATCAGAATCGCGTTCTTGCTTGCCAGACCGATGAGCATCACCAGTCCGATCTGGCAGTAAACATCGTTTTGCAACCCGCGCAACGCCTGCGCGCCCAATGCACCCAGCACCGCCATCGGCACGGACAAGAGAATGATGAACGGAAGCACGAAGCTCTCGTACTGGGCCGAGAGCGTCAAATAGACGACAAGCAAGCCAAGCCCGAAGAGGATGAACGACTGTCCGCCAGACTCGATCTCTTCCAACGAAAGTCCGGTCCATTCGAAACCGTAGCCGGCGGGTAGGGTCTGTCTGGCTACTTCCTCCATGGCCTGAATCGCCTGACCTGAGCTGTAGCCCGGGGCGGCGGAACCGTTGATTGCAGCCGTGCGGAACAGGTTGTAGTGACTGATGATGCTGGCGTTGGTGTTTTCGCGGACGCTGACAAGATTGTCCAGGGGCACCATCTGGCCGTTTTCGGAACGCACGTAGTACTCCCGTAGGTCGTGCGGTTGCGCGCGGAACTGCTTGTCTGCTTGCACGTAGACGCGGTACGAACGGTTGTTGAAGTCGAAATCGTTCACGTATTGCGAGCCCATGTAGACCTGTAAGGCCGATGAGATTTGCGTGAACGGCACGCCCAGGCTCTTGGCTTTCTCGCGATCGACGTCGATGACAAACTGCGGATCGGTGGCGCTGAAGTCGCTGAACAGTCCTTGCAGTTCCGGCCGCTGGTTCCCTTTAGCGATGAAATCCCGCAGCACGCGCTGCAAATCCTCGAGCGTACCGCTGCCCGTCTGCTGCAACTGGAACTGGAACCCGCCATACTCACCCAAGCCTTGTATCGGCGGAGGCAGGAACGGCACCACGGTGGCCTCCTGAATGCTCATTAGCGGTCCGCGCATCTTGTTCACGATTGCTTCCGCCGAATGCTCGTCGCCTCTACGTTCGCGGATGTCCCTCAGGTTAATGAATATCAGCCCACGGTTTGAAGCAGCGCCGCCGAAGCTGAAACCCGGCACAGAGAACACGCCCGTAATGTCTGGATTGTTACCCAGCATCTTGGAAGCCTTGTCGGTCACGTTCGACGTATATTCGAGCGACGCTCCCGGGGGTGCCTGCACGGCAACAATGAAATAGCCGCTGTCTTCGTTGGGCACGAAGCTAGTGGGCACACTTCGATACACGAGGTAGGTGAGTCCGAGGCCGATAAGGAAGACGGCCACCATCGCCAGCCTTCTGCGAGTCAGGACATTGAGCATCCTGATGTAGCCGCGATTCCCGCCGTCTAACACTTTGTTGATAGCTCGAAACAGCGGATTCACGTTCTTGTTCGTCGGCTTTAGGAGCAAAGCCGTAAGCGCCGGTGAAAGCGTCAGCGCGTTGAACGTTGAAATTGCGATTGCAAACGCAATCGTCAGCGCAAACTGCTGGTAAAGCAGCCCAGTCGTACCTGGAAACAGTGACACCGGCACGAACACCGCGATCAACACCAGCGAGGTCGCAATTACCGCGCCTGTAACCTCCGCCATCCCAACTTCCGACGCTCGTCGAGCGTTCGCAATGCCTTCGTCAATATGGCGCTCCACGTTCTCGATTACCACAATGGCATCGTCAACGACTAATCCTGTAGCCAACGTGATTCCGAACAGCGTCAGGGTATTGATCGAGAAGTCGAACAGCTTGATGAAAGCAAACGTCCCGATTAGCGAAACAGGGATCGTAATCGCGGGAATGATGGTGCTGCGCCAGCTTTGGAGAAAGAGAAAGATGACGAGGATGACTATGATGATCGCCTCGATTAGCGTCTTTAGTACCTCTTCAATCGACTGCCCGACCGCCGTTGTGGTGTTGAATGCAACCTGATACTTCAGCCCCGGCGGGAACTGC
>DASPIK010000064.1:0-96132 GCA_035629075.1 Terriglobales bacterium
TCTCGGCCGTTCTATCGGCCTATATACGCCTCCTGCAGCTCGCATCGGCGTGGTACAGCGAACCTCACTCTCGACACTGAAGTCCTGTAAAAACACCGAACCCACCCCGAAAAAGGGTGGGTTCGTCAGCAGCCTGAGGGACCCGAATTCGGGTCCCAGAAACTCATTCGTATAAGGCCGATTAGGACATCTGCTCTTTGCTGAGTTTGCTGATCACTGATTCGAGGATCCGCTCACGTTCGCGGAGCATGGCACGAAAGTCGGAGTGATCTGCGCGGCAGATCTGCTGTTCCAGGTTGCGTTGGGTGCTGGCGAGCGTTTCCGCCAGAATTTGCCGTTCTTCGATGCTGAGATTAAGAACCATTTAGCCGGACCTTCTTATTAGGTAGTCGTATAAAACAGGAATACGGAGCCCTTTTGAGCGCCGGCTCTACAACCCGCGCCCCGGAGAACCGCTTTTCCGGGATGATGACACAACTATAATCGTGAGCCGTTCAGAGTGAAATAAGCTTTTTCACTGAGTTTCTTCAGTTTTTTGAAATTTCTTCCTCGAGTTTCGTCCCCCCCGGAGTGCCCGGAAAGATCATCGCTCATTGGTCAAACCCGCTATTTGCGGTAACTGACGGGTAGCCGGGGGATTGTGAGGAGCTTATGTGCGCCGGGCAATGATCAGGTAACTGTAGGCGCCCACGTTCACACTTTCCACTGGCGAGAACTTGTTTGACCGCAGTGTCTCCAGCACCTTTTCCGCAGGTATGCGGTGTTCGCGCGGCGGGCCGGGCGGATCGGTTTGGGTTCTGGGCGCACCATGAGCGCGGGCCGGAACGTCGCTGCGCCAATCGAGAATGGCAAGCCGCCCTTGGGGTTTCAGAATGCGGCATAACTCGCGAAGAATCTCCACCTGATCCTCGAGCTCATGCCAGACGTTAGCAACAAGCAGCACGTCGCACAGTTCGTCAGGAAGGGAAGTCTGAGCGGCGTCGCCTTGTACGAGCGTGATGTTGTCGGGCGCGCTCGGAGCGCCGAGTTTCTCGTCAAGCAGACGGAGCATAGTCGGTTCGAGGTCAACGGCGTAGACGCGTCCTGCTGGTTGAACGGCCTTGGCCATTGGTATGGCGAAGTAGCCGGTACCAGCGCCGATGTCGGCCACCGTCATTCCCGGCGAGAGGTGAAGTGCAGAGAGCACCTCTTCGGGCGGCATGAAGGTAAGGCGTTCAGGATCTTCGAGTTTGTGGGCCTGTGCAGGATCGAAGCGACGGTCGTGCATGTTTGTTACCGATCCACAGTCAGCACTCAGCGGCGGCGTCCGCCAACATGGCGTTCTTTATTGTATCGGAGCACCAGCCCTAAGAAGGCTTTTAGTCGCCGTACTCCTCGCAGTCGCGACGACTCGAATCCCGATCCTGGGCATTTGGGGGCGAGAATTTCGTTTCGGGACTGCGTTTGGCACCTAATGCCGAGATACAGGTTACGAAACTCTGCTCCCGGAGTAACATAGCGCGCGCAAGCATTACTCGTGGGGACATCAGGGCACGCATTGTGGGCCGTGGCCGATGGATAGCGGCAATCCTGCCGCGAAAGTGAGGAATCATGGAAAAGAAGCTGCGGGTCGTCCAGTATGGTGTGGGGACAATCGGGGGCGGCATCGTGAAGTTGATGTTGCGCAAGCCCGCGCTGGAGATTGTCGGCGCGGTGGACAACGATCCTAACAAGGTTGGGCGAGACCTCGGCCGAGTGGTCGGACTCGACCGTGATCTGGGCGTTGTTGTCGAAGGAGACCTGAAGTCTGCTGTTCCAGCCAGTGGAGCGGACGTGGTCGTGCATTCAACCCGATCCATACTGGCGGAGGTAGCTCCGCAGATTCGCGAATGTATTGGCACCGGCGCACACGTCTTGTCCACGTGCGAGGAGCTTTGCTATCCCTTCCACAAGTATCCGGAGCTTTCGGCGAGCTTGGATGCGGAGGCGAAGCAGCGCGGGCTGGTGTTGATGGGCACGGGCGTAAACCCAGGCTTCGCCATGGACAAGCTGGTACTCACCCTGGCAACCGCGTGCCAACAGATCGACAGAGTGCGCGTCCTGCGGGTGGTTGACGCATCCCGACGCAGGCTGCGTCTGCAAAAAAAAGCTGGCGTCGGTTTGACTCTCGATGAGTTCACCCGCGAACTCGAGGCGGGCACCATCCGGCACTACGGCCTCAGCGAGTCGGCCTGGATGATCGCCGATCAGTTGGGAATGTCAGTGGACCGCGTCGAAGAGGCGGTTGCACCGATCGTGGCCGAGATGCCGATGCGCAGCCAGTATTTCCATGTGAAAGCCGGAAATGTGAAGGGTGTTAAGCAAGTAGCGCTCGGCCTCAAGGACAACGACGAGATCATCCGCCTGGAACTGGAAATTTACCTCGGCGCAGCCGAACCTCAGGACTCGGCCAAGGTCAGCGGGGTTCCGAACCTTGAAATGAAAGTTGTCGGCGGAATTCCGGGTGACCTTGCGACCATGGCGATCGCCGTCAATTCTCTTCCAGCGTTGTTGAGGCTCAAGCCAGGCTTGCGCATCGCACACGATGTTTCGATGTCGTTCTGGACCGGTGAAGGCGTGGCAACCATGGCGGCGGCTAACTAGGAGCTTGATCGAAAACTGGATTCCCACACAGGTTCACTTCAAGGCCCGGCTCTGCAGAAGGGCCGGGCTTTTTTGCGGCGGGTCCCGTGAAGTGACCTCTTTCATGCGTTTCGACTCAACCGCAAGCGTCACGATTCGTATAGGTAATCGTCAAGCCCGTCGGGACGCGAATCATCGGGAATGTTTGGAAAGACCATGGGTATGGTGAGGCGCTGGGAGGGGCGCAGTAAAGGCGAGACGCGGTGTTGGCAATGGGTGCCATCCATTAACAGAACAGAACCGGCGCGCGGCAGAATGCTAATTGTGGCGCCCGTCGTGTCCGGTGTAGCCGCCGCTGACCTGGGAACGAGTTCAAACGCGCCGCCGTCTTCGGGAACGCTGGTAGTGAGAAACAGGAGCAACGTGTAGGGTATCGCGTCGAAATGCCACCGGTAGGATTCGCCGGTGTCGCTCATGCTGTTGATGTTGATTGATGAGCGCAGATTTTTAGACGTGTAGATGTTCCGCTCGCCTGTTATGTGGCAGATCCAATCACGCGTGGATGCGGCGGTGTAGAAATCAAAGAGTTCCGGCCAATGATCGCGGATGACTTTTCCCGTGACCACACGGTAAGTAAGCGAATAACGATCGGAATCTCGCCTAATTGTGATACCACGCTGTGCAATGAGTTCAGCGGCCTTCAGGCGCCATGCTTCGGCGGTCGGTTCCGGGATGGCTTCGTGTACGAGCACATAGCTCTGCTCCTGAAAACTCCGGCGCAGCTCGGGAATAACCCGTAGCGACGGAGCGACGGCGCGCAATGCCGATGTCATATCTCGCAAGAACTCCCTAGTGGTTGGGCAGGATACAAATGTTGGATGCTAACCCTCTACCCGTGCGAGGTGCAGGGCGAACCAGCCCTTTTCGTCGGTCCAGCTGCGCTCGAGCGCGAACCCACTGCTGTCGAGGATGGATTTCGTCATAGCAGGAGTGAACTTGTAGCTGTTCTCCGTGTGGATTCGTTCGCCAGCCCTGAAGTCAACCGAAAGACCAAGTTCGTCGATCTTGACTGTTTGATTCTTCGTGCTTTCAAGATGCATCTCGATACGTGATTCAGGGCCGTTCCATAAAGCTAAGTGTCGAAACGAGCGCGTGTCGAAGTGGCCGCCAAGTTCCCGGTTTATCCGGGCAAGTATGTTCTTGTTGAACGCGGCGGTCACGCCGGCGGCATCGTCGTAGGCGGCGACCAGAACACGTTCGTCCTTGGACAGATCCGTGCCGAGCAGAAGCGCATCACCTGGGGCGAGCGAGTGCCGAATACGGGACAACATCGCGATCGACTGCATCGGTTCGAAATTGCCGATGCTGGATCCGATGTAGAGGACAAGCTTGCGGCTGGGTAAGACCCCGCCATGCTTAGCGGCGAACCTCTGCTTCGAAGAACAAGGTTGAGTCGGGTCGATAACTTGTCGTGGCAAGCCCGAGGTGTAGTCGGCCACAACTGGCGTGACTGTCAGTCCGGGAATCTCGCTCAGGTGATCCACGGCCGAGTGCAGAGCGGATGGCGAGACGTCCAAGGGGTAAAAAGTCAAAGTAGGCTGCGCGTTGAGGGTAGCGCGTATCAAAGTCCTCGTCTTGGTGGCGCTGCCCGCGCCGAGTTCTATCAGCGTTAGGGGAGGGCTGCCATCACCTGGGCGTGAACCGGAGCGCGCTGTACCAATGATTACATCCGAGCAGTTGTTGAGTATCTGCTGCTCGGTGCGCGTGAGGTAGTACTCGGGAAGTCGAGTGATCTGCTCAAACAGGTCGGACCCGACTGCGTCATAAAAGAGCTTGGGTGGCAGCGTCTTGGGCGTGCCGGTGAGTCCGCGGAGCACGTCATCAGCAATCGGATTGACGATTTTGGTTCGTGGGCTAATCATTTTGCCAACCGGATGCCGGCGAACTGCCAGCGTGTATGAGCCGGGAAAAAGTTTCGATAAGTGGCACGAATGTGGTCGGCTGGAGTCGCGCAGGACCCGCCCCGCAGCACGAACTGGTTGCACATGAACTTCCCGTTGTACTCCCCGACCACACCGGATGCAGGACGGAAGCCCGGATATGGAAGATACTGGCTGGCCGTCCATTCCCAAACATCCCCGAACATCTGTGCAGGATGAGTCTGATGTTGTGCCTCGCCGCTGAGGTTTGAGGCGAGTGGGTGGAGTCGCTTCGTATCGAGCATATTCTCGCGAGATTGATCCTGGCTTGCGCGTCGAACATTGGCTGCTGCAACTTCCCATTCGAACTCGGTTGGAATGCGCGCACCTGCCCATCGCGCAAAGGCATCCGCCTCGTAATAACTGATGTGGCATACCGGGTCTGCGGGGTTCAGCGGCACTTCACCATCCAGTGTGTAGATCATCCATTGGCCGTCGCACTCAAACCAGTAAAGCGGCGCACGCCAGCCTTGGGCGCAAACGGTGTCCCAGCCTTCCGACAACCAGAGGTCTGGCCGCGTATAGCCACCGTCGCTCATGAACTCGAGATACTCGCTGTTACTGACTAAGCGCGATGCAATCTGGAATGGCTGGAGGAATACCTGATGACGTGGTGATTCGTTGTCGAATGCGAAATGCTGACCTTCGTGACCGATCCAACAAAGTCCAGCGTCGTATGACAACCACGTGATTGGTCCGGGCTTGCCCGGCTTCTCTCGTGGTCCCGCGAAGGTGGGACCACCCGCTGGGAACGGCGGCGCGAGCGGCGTTTCGTCAGGGAAGACTACACCTCCCGATGCTTGGCGATAAGAAGGTCGCAAGGGATTCGTCCAGAGCGCGTGCTTTGTGTCAGTGACTATGAGTTCTTGGTGTTGTTGCTCGTGGTGACATCCCAGAACCATTAGGTCGAGGACCTCCGATGACACCGGCCCATCCAGAAACCGAAGCATCGCCTCATCCACGTGCGACCGATAACGAAGAACCTCGTCCAGCGACGGTCGAGACCAAAGGCCGCGCTGCGTTCGCACGGGATGTCCTCCGAGCTGCTTGTAATACGAATTGAAGAAGAGTCGGAATCGAGGATCGAACGGTCGGTACCCCGGTGCGTACGGCGAGAGAACAAAAGTCTCAAAGAACCACGTGGTGTGGGCCTGGTGCCACTTGGCTGGGCTGGCATCCGGCATGGACTGCACCATCTGGTCTTCAGCCGACAACGGAGCGCACAGCTCGCGCGTCACGTTCCGAACAGCCTGGTACTGCGCCGCGAGATCGGGAAGCGACGAACCGAGAAGACCGCCAGCCGTTGTGGCCGAGTGCATGTGACGCCTCCAGACCACATGAGAGATGACGAAACCCGCTCCGGGTTGCGGATAATTGCGAGTAGTTCGAAATCGTCAGGTTCTTGCGCGTGGAGCGCAGGTCGGTTCGGCAAAGGATGCGCATCTTCATTCCTTCTTGTTTCTCAGGAGATATGGCTCCGAACTGGAGCAACGTCGGCACTTTGTGGATGGTACTCACGAGTGGAGTTCTGGCACATGGGGAGGTGAGGTATCACACGACTTGTGGTGACTACCGTCACAGCCTAAGAAAGAGCCGCCGACGTTAAATGCCCTGTCTTGATCTAGCAAGCTGGCTGTTGGGAACTGTTCAGGGAAGTGGGGTCCCGGGTCATTCCTGTAGTGCGGCCGCATGGTTGATCGCCTTGACGGCTGGAATCCCGCCGATCGCAACGTCCCTGTTCCCCTGTACTCGTGTGCCGGGGAGGAGTGCGCGTGCATCATGTGCCACGATCCCAACTTCACCGGGCCAGATGTCCAGCGTCCGCTGGTCTGCGGGCGTGCCTCACTTATTCGATTCTGTGCAGTAAACAGGCGGTCGAACCATGGCCGCGCGGTAGCGCGTGCCGGGACACCCGCGTGTGCTAATGCACATGTGGATGTTCCAGCATGAGCTTGGCAGTAGAGCTGTGAAGACTCTCGTGTAGGAAACTATGACGCCAGCCGAGAACGAAGCAGTGGTTGCCGATATTCTGGGCCAATACGAAGACCGCAGGGCCAGCCTGATTCCCATCCTTCAGGACATCCAAGCACATTTCTATTACCTACCCGAAGAAATGCTGCGAAAGGTGTCGAAAAAGTTGAGGATCTCGCTCCCTGAGGTATACCAGGTAGCGACCTTCTACCGATGTTTCAGCCTGAAGCCGCGTGGCAAGCACCTGGTGCAAGTCTGCCAGGGTACTGCCTGTCACGTGCGCGGAAGCGAACGCATTCTCGAGCGAGTGCAGACGGAGACCAATGCGGGGCCGTCGGGCACGAGTCCGGACATGCAGTTCACGGTGGAGTCGGTGCGTTGCCTAGGTTGCTGCGGTTTGGCCCCTGTGATGCGCGTGGATAAGGACACCTACGCGCACCTGGAACTGGGAAAAATCAAGAACGTGGTCAAGAAGTACCGACCCAAGGCTGATGCTGCTGCACCCCAGAACGCCCAAAATCAGGGCGCCCCGGGGACCCCGAAAAGCGCGAAGCATCCGGAGGCCGCATTAGCGGGTGCCGCCCATGACTAATCCCGCAATCAGAATACGTACACAGTCCGACCTGGAAAAGATCGCTTGGCAGGGTAAGGCGCTGCTTTATCCGGCAAAGCCGAAGATTCTGGTCGGGATGGCCACTTGCGGAGAGGCAGCCGGCGCCGGCGAGGTGCTGACGGCCATTCGCGACGAAATCAAAAAGAATGGCTACGACTACGAGGTGACTGAGACCGGCTGCATCGGCTGGTGCTCGCAGGAACCTCTGGTCGACGTGCACATACCTGGCAAACCGCGTGTCACTTACGGTCGCGTGACCCCCGAGCGGGCACGCAAGATCGTGAAGGACCTGTTCACTCCGAAACCGGAGTGGGCGTTGGCCTACATGCCCGGCGACGACAACACGCTTACCGGCGAGTTCACGAAGTACGACGGCGAGACGAAGATCGAGGGCATTCCGGCGATCAATGATCTGCCGCTCTTCAAGAAGCAGCTGAGGATCGTGATGCGCAACTGCGGCATCATCGACCCGGCGAGCATGGAAGAGTACATCGCGCGCGGTGGTTACGCGGCGCTGATGAAGGCGCTTCGCGCGTTCACGCCCGACAATGTGCTGCACGAGGTCGAAGTAAGCGGGTTGCGTGGCCGCGGCGGCGCGGGCTTCCCCACGGCATTCAAGTGGAAGGCCATGGCCGCACAGAAGACGCAGCCCAAGTACATCATCTGCAACGCGGACGAAGGCGATCCGGGCGCATATATGGATCGCGGCGTACTGGAAGGCGATCCGCACTCAGTGCTGGAAGGGATGATCATCGGCGCGTACGCAATGGGCGCGACCGAGGGCATCATCTACGTTCGCGAAGAGTATCCGCTGGCCGTCACACGCATGAAGGAAGCGATCAAGCAGTGCGAAGCCGCCGGGTTGCTGGGCAAGGACATTCTCGGCAGCGGCTTCAGCTTTAGCATTCGCGTGTCGAAAGGCGCGGGCGCGTTCGTTTGCGGTGAAGAGACCGCGATGATTCGCTCAATCGAGGGCAAGTCGGGCGAGCCTCAGCAACGTCCACCGTTCCCGGTGCAGCAGGGCTTGTTCGGCAAGCCGACCTGTATCAACAACGTCGAGACCTGGGCCAACGTCCCCGTAATCATTATGCGCGGCGGCGAATGGTTCGCCTCGATCGGCACGGCCAAGAGCAAGGGCACAAAGGTGTTCTCGCTCGTAGGCAATATCAACAACACGGCGCTAATCGAAGTTCCGATGGGAACGACGCTAAGCGAGATCGTGTATCAGATCGGCGGCGGCATTCCGAAGGACAAGGCGTGCAAGGCCGTGCAGACAGGCGGACCGAGCGGTGGATGTATTCCTGCCGACAAGTTCGACCTGCCTGTTGACTACGAGAGCCTGGCGGGCGCGGGTTCCATCATGGGTTCGGGCGGCATGATCGTCATGGACGAAACGAGCTGCATGGTGGACATCGCCAAGTACTTCCTCGGGTTCCTCGAGGATGAGTCTTGCGGCAAGTGCTTCACCTGCCGCGAGGGCACGCAGCGCCTGAAGGAGATCGTGACGCGCATCTCCGAAGGCAAGGGGAGCGAGGAAGACCTGGATCTGCTGCAGGACCTCGGCTGGCTGGTGAAGGAAGCTTCACTTTGCGGCCTGGGTCAGACGGCACCGAACCCGGTGCTGTCCACGCTGCGCTACTTCAAGCAGGAGTACATGGCGCACATTGTCGAGCACAAGTGCCCGGCGAAAGTGTGCCGCGAACTGATCACCTTCACGATCGACCCGCAGGTTTGTAACGGCTGCGGAGCGTGCGTTCAGGTCTGCGCAGGCAAGGCGATCCTGGGTGAGAAGAAGAAACCGCACACGATCGATGCCGCGCACTGCACCAAGTGCGGCGCGTGTCTCGAGACGTGCAAATTCGATGCGGTGCTCGTCAATTAAGGACAACGCCATGGTCAAGCTGACAATAAATGGATTGCCTGTACAGGTTGAAAAGGGCACCAGCCTTCTGGATGCAGCGACCTTTGTAGGTTTCAGCATCCCGACGCTGTGCCACGAAGACGGCCTGGCTCCTTATGGCGGCTGCCGCATGTGCCTGGTGGAAATTGGTGAAGCGCCGCGCACGAAACTCGTGACAGCGTGCACGTACAGGGTCGAAGAAGGCCTGAAAGTGCGCACCGATTCTGCAAAGGTGATGAAGGCGCGCCGGTTGCTGCTGGAGCTTTATGTGGCCACCTGCCCGTCGTCAAAGCGGATCCAGGACATGGCCTCGGAATGGGGCGTGAAAGTCTGCCGCTACACGGCGAAGGACTATCACTGCATCCAGTGCGGGCTGTGCGTGCGGATGTGCGAACAGCAAATGATGGGTGATGCCATCGGGTTCGCCGGCCGCGGCAAGGACCGCCACGTATCCCGCCCGTTCGACATTACGAGCGAGACTTGCCGTCAGTGCGGCGGCTGCATGTACATCTGCCCCGTCTGCGAACAGCGTTGCCAGGGCTCAACGGCCACGACAACGTTGTGCAACGGATGCATAAACTTTGCGCCTGTGTGCTACCAGAGCTACGACGACGCGATGTGTTTCCTGCGCCCGTGCCATGCCTGTGAGCTGAGCGGGCCGATACGCCCTGACGTAACAGTCAAAATCCGGGCGACTAATTCTGCGAAATAGCAGGGAGAACCGAAAATGACTTATACGCGCCTGAATGCTTCCGCCGCAACGCTGACCAAGAATCGCACCGAAGATTCCGTCAGCCCGTTCAGCGGAATGTGCACAACTTGTGTTGATGGTTGCGTCGGGATGTGCGACATCGGCAAGTCCGCTTATCGCGGACCGGAAATGATTTATCCCCAGCCATTCGGCATCATCACGACTGCATCGCAGAAGGACTACCCTGTCGACCTGTCGCACTTCACGATCCTGGGCCGCTGCGCCGGCGTGTGGGGCGTTGAAGAAGACAGCAACAAGGCACTGTTCCCGAAGGTCGACCTGGAGACCTCGTTCGGCAAGCCGGGCGTCAATGAAGTGAAGTGCAAGCTGCCGATCGAAATCGCGGCCATGGGCTCGACCAACGTGGCGAAGAACAACTGGGCCGGCTTGGCTGCCGGCGCGGCAATCAGCGGCATCGGCCTGTGGATCGGCGAGAACGTGTGCGGCATGGACATGGACTCGAAGTTCGACGGCGGTAAACTGATCGACGGTCCTGAGCTCGCGTGGCGCGTGAAGTGCTACCGCGACTGGCAACTGGACGGTTACGGAGACGTAATCGTGCAGGCGAACGTGGAAGACACCATGCTCGGCGTCCAGGAATGGGCGATCAAGAAACTGGGTGTTACCACGGTCGAGCTGAAGTGGGGGCAGGGAGCAAAGGACATCGGCGGCGAAGTGAAGATCCGCGACCTGAAAAAGGCGCAGGAACTCAAGAAGCGCGGCTACGTCGTGCTGCCCGACCCGATGGACCCGATGGTGATCGAGTCGTTCAACCGCGGCAGCTTCCATGAATTCGAGCGTCACAGCCGCGTAGGCATGGTGTCGCTCGATGGCTTCCTGAAGCGCGTGGAAGAGCTGCGCAAGGCCGGCGCAAAGCGCATCACGCTGAAGACCGGCGCGTATCGTCCGGTAGATACGGCGCGCGCGCTGAAGTATGCGTCGATCGCCGAACTCGATCTGCTCACCGTGGATGCGGCGGGCGGCGGCACCGGCATGAGCCCGTGGCGCATGATGAACGAGTGGGGCGTGCCCGGCGTCGAACTGCACTCGATGCTCTACAACTACTGCGAAGAGCTGAAGAAGAAGAAGGAATACATTCCTCCGATCGCGCTCGGCGGTGGCTTCACGTTCGAAGACCAGATGTTCAAGGGCTTCGCGATGTGTGCTCCGTACGTGAAGATGATCGGCATGGCGCGCGCTCCGCTGGCCGCGGCGATGGTGGCCAAGACCATTGGCAAGGGTATCGAGCAGGGCGATCTGCCGATCTATATTCAGCGCTTCGGCCTGACGGTGGACGAGATCTTTGTCGAAGCTCCAGTGCTTCGTCAGAAGCTCGGCAACCGCTTCAAGGACCTGCCGGTCGGCGCGATCGGCGTTTACACGTACTTCGAGCGTCTTGCCCAGGGCCTGCGCCAGTTGATGGCGGGCGCGCGCAAGTTCAGCCTGAAGCACATCGACCGCACGGACATCGCTGCGTTGACTCCGGAAGCGGCCAAGATCAGTGGCATCGCCTACATCATGGACGCCGACAAGGCGGACGTGAAGAAGATGCTGGCGATCAAGGCCCCGAAGACCGGCAAGGCCACAAAGCCCGCGCCGAAGCCGAAGGCAAGAGCGAAGGCCATGACCGCTAAGGCCGGGAAGTAAGTTTTGCTGTATCGCGTTCGCCAGCCGCGCCAACCAGCGCGACCGACGCCGGTGACACGCGACACAGGATACCCCGCAAACCTGCTGGGACTGCGAAGGTGCCGGAAAACAAGCCGGCACCTTTTGATCCGCCCGTTTCAGTGTGAAAGCCGTCGGTATTCCCACGCGAACCCGGCGGCGAAGACTAAGCCAAAAAGCAACCAAACAACCGGCCACTTTAGTAGTTCAAAGGGAGCCCACGCGACCCCTGGCCCCCTTACTAAGCGCAAGATCAACGGAACGAGAAACAGGCTTACTAAGATGAGAAATACTAGGGACAGAAGGCCAATAAGGAAACTCTTTATAAGAATCATGCCGTCGCCTCGCTTTGTGTCAGTTCTCTGGGGTACAGTTCGGCGACGGAGAACTGCTCCGATTTCGTATGGCCACGTTGATCCAGCAATGTCGTGGTCCGCCGTTCACCCTCCACGCCAATGACTCAACATCCCAGGCCGGCCAGCATGTGCCCTTGGATCCGACGTAGATCCAGCTATAAGTGCACATCGGGGTGCTCGTGTTTGAGCACGCTGCTACAACCGGACAGAATCCAGCATCGTTGCTTCCAACGTTCTTAACTTTGGTCATAGCGATAGCTATGGTGATGTCCCAGATAGATACTGCGCTGAACGACGCGCACTCGTAATCTACCTGATTTCTGCCGTTCGCAACGGTGCCGCCGGGTTCGAGCGGGCCCAGAACGGTCGCCTGAGCGCAACAGTCTCCACTAGCCGAGGCCGACTGGTAATAGCCGCTCGGCATTTGGACCTCAATGTCCGAGTAAACCGAGTAGTCGCCGCACGGATCTGCATCCGTATAATTGAGCACGACTAAATTACCGCTTTCATCATCCCACTGATCCGAATAGGTATACATATTGCAATATTTAACGTCAGCTGTTGCGACTAGTGGAACCACGACAGCCGCAACGAGAGTTGCAAAACGCAGCAATCCTTTCACGATCTCCTCCCGCGCAGTACAGTGTCAGAATCAGCGCTACTCGCCATACGGTGAGGTGGGAATTATCTTGATCTTCGCTTTCATTAGCTCGATATGCGAATCGAACACCTGCACCCCACGCTGGCTCAGGTTCCGACGAAGCGCTGCAACTTTTGCCTTGACCAACTCATGCCTTTGAGCGGCAAGAGATTGTCGAAGCGTGTCACTTGGCGTCTTGTTCCGAGTGAGTTCCGTGATCTGTCGGTCCAGCGGTTCGACTGCTGAGAGGAAATCTGCCAAGTGCGCCTGTAACAACTGTTCGTCGGCAGCATCCAATTTGAGACTGTGTATGACCAACTGGCATTTCTTTTGTTGCATTGACGTCGCGACGTCGGGGCATGCAGCCACACGCAGGAAGATCCTGTAAGCAACGTCGGTTGGAATCCTCTCTGGGTTCCTAGACCCATCTATGGTATTCGGGAGATCCTTGGCCGACCTCTGTGGCTGTTTGAACACTGGCAAATCCGGCGACACAGCTGTCAGGAACACGTCGTAAGCCCAAGGACCGAGTTCGTCGTTTCGGCGCGGCTTCTCAATGTTGAGCTTTGCGCGATATCGAAAACGGTTTCCAAAGCGGTCCCGCCGTTCCGATTCCGAAACAGATAATGAAATGGAGTAGAGCCCCATTGATTGTAGGGAGAACAGTTCCTCCGTCTCAGAGATGCCGTTATGGTTGGCATCTATCCATAGACGAAGCGAGGCGAAAGCCGCATCTCCACCATCGATTACTCCGTCACTATTGCCGCCGCTAGCCGGCTTTATCGAACTCCGTAAGGGCCACAAACCCATTGGGGGTTGGTGATGCTGGTTGCGGCGTGTAATTACCAAAGAGTTCCGAGCCATTGTCAATGCGTCCATTTCCGTTTCGATCAAGTGCCAAGAATGCGTTCCCCGAGTCTGGCTTCGTCCAGCTGTACCTGAGAGGTTTGCCGTTGGCTGATAGATCGAACACCGCCCCTTCCGTTGCTGCTGTTAGCTTTATTCCTTCGCCACGAGTATCAATAATGATTGGAGATACACGGCCATAACATAGGCATTGTCCACCCAGATCAAAAACAGACCCCCCGCCCACCTGCTCACATTCATCAATGCCCCATTGATTGGCACAATCAAAGCAATATGAGGCTTGTGCGAATGCCAGTGAGGAGAGCATCACGGAGCAACATAGCAACACCGCGACGCGCCCGAGATCCCATAGCTGGGAGCGTGAAAATTGTTTCATGAGGAGCACTTTTCACGAAATTTTGATTTCCCACGTTCGGACCGCTTTGTTGTGATTCACGCGACTTAACGAACATCCCTGATCGGCCCCTCCGTTCTTGCACCAGTTCACAACGAGTTCCGGCGCGCCACTTTAGCCGAGGCTGGAACGTAGGTCAATTGGTCAATGTGATCATTAATGGGCGGGCAGCATCAGCATCCCAATTCAGGAAATATGTACATGACCTTATCCGGACCTGACGGACTGGCGTGGCCCGTTCAAGCCATCCTTTGGCTTGAGCGCGACAGTTCACTCGTGTCTGCCATAAACGCATGAGGCCCTGTTCTGAATTCGTAAATTCTCACCGCCCCATGTTTCACCGGGCGGTTGTTCATGCGACACTTCTCGCGAGTCGAGGACGCGCCGAAGTCGGCGAGACATGCGCCACGGCAGTAATGACACAGTAAACCAGGCGGCTCAAGCGCTACCCCAGATTGATCTGATCAAGCACTGATCTGATCCGCAGATTTAAGTCCTTTAGAAGTCCAGATTTGACTGATTCGGGCGGGGGTGGGGTGTCCCGTAACTGTTTTGACACGCCGACCCGACTGGAATGCATGGATCCTTCGCTGCGCTCAGGATGACAAGCCTGAGTGCAGCGAAGGATCTATGCTAAGGCATTCGATGTTGCGCTACAGCTTCAGCGAGGCGTGGACGAGCGTGTCGCTGACCTTGTTGACGGTGAAGCCCAGCTTTTTGCAGATCGCCTGCATGTCGCCGTTGTCAGACATCATGTTGCAGAAGACCTCGTTGATGCCTTCCGCGCGTGCGATGTCGAGTTGCCGGCGGAACAGTTCCGTGCCAAGGCCCTTGTGGTGGTACTCGTCGCGGATAATCGCTGCCATTTCGGCGGACGCGGTGCCGTGCTCCTTGCTCATGCGCCCGACGGCGATGATTTCGCCCTTGCTGTTCTCGGCCACGAGCGCCATTTCGCGATCGTAGTCGATGAAGCAGATGCGCGTTAGGCGTTCGTGGGCAGTGCGCTGCGAGAGGTGCAACGGCTGGAAGTAACGCATCGTGACGGTACGCTCGCTGAGATTCTTGTGGAACTCTACCAGAGCCGGTTCGTCTTCAGGACGAATCGGGCGAATCGACACTTCGTTGCCGTCCTTCATCTTCCAGTTTCCGATGTACTGGATCGGGTAGGGACGGATTGCCGGCTTGGGCAGCTTGTCCTCCGTCATTTCTGGCCCGTGAACGACCACGCGTGCGTCGAGGGCGAGCAGGCGCTCGGGCGAGGCTAGCAGCGGGTTGATGTCGAGTTCCTTGATCCAGGGCTGCTCGACGATCAACTGGCTGAAGCGCACGAGCAGATCTTCCAGGGCTGCGAGGTCAACGGGCTTGCGTCCGCGGACACCCTTGAGCGCCTTGTAGATCTTGGTCTGCTCCATCATGCGGCGGGCCAACGTGCTGTTGAGCGGCGGCAGGCCGAGCGCGCTGTCCTTGTAAACCTCGACGAGCTGACCGCCGGAGCCGAAGAGAAGCACGGGGCCGAACTGCGCATCGAGCGACGAGCCGAGGATGACCTCGTAGCCGTCGAGCTTGGCCATGGGCTGCACGGTCACGCCGAGGAAGTGGCCCTTGCCGGCCTTCTCAAGCACCGAGGCTTCGATCCCGTTGTAGGCGGTGCGGACGGCTTCGGCGTTGCGCAGGTTGAGCTGAACTCCGCCCACGTCGGTCTTGTGGGTAATGGTCTCGGAGTGCAGCTTAAGCACGACCGGATAGCCGATCTCATCAGCGGCTTTGACCGCCGCGTCGGCGCTGGTCGCAATGCGGGTTTCCGTCACCGGAATGCCGTAAGCCTTCAGGAGTTCCTTGGACTCGAACTCGGTGAGGATGGTGCGGCCGGTCTTGCGAACGTGCTGAATAATGTCTGACGCCTTCTGGCGGTCGATGTTGGCGTCTGTCACGCGTCCAATCGGGGTTTCGTACAGGCCCTTCAGGTTGTACGAGTACTTCCACATGTAGTTGAAGGCTTCAGCCGCGGCGTCGGGGAACGGGAAGGTCGGGATGCCGGCGCGGTTCAGAATCTCTTCACCGGCGGTGACCTGCGTACCACCCATCCAACTGGCGAGAACCGGCTTGCCAAGAGACTGCGCGTAGGGCTTGAGGTTCTCGGCGATGCGGGTCGGGTCCGTCATGCCCTGCGGGGTCATGATGACCAGCATGCCGTCGATGTTCGGATCCTTTGCGGCGATCTCGAGCGACTTGGAGTAGCGCTCGGGTTCGGCGTCACCGAGGATGTCAACCGGGTTGTTGTGGCTCCACGCATCCGGAAGAATCTTGTTGAAAGCTTCCATGGATTCCGGCGAGACGTCGGCGAGTTCTCCGCCACCCTGAACAAGTGCGTCGGTCGCCAGCACGCCAGGTCCGCCTGCGTTCGTCACGATGCAGAGGCGCGGGCCTGCCGGGCGAGGCTGTTTGGCAAGGACTTCCGACATGTGGAAGATGTCGCCGATCGTGTCGACGCGCAGCACGCCAGTGCGGCGGAAGGCAGCATCCAGAACGGCGTCGGAGCCGGTCATGGAACCGGTGTGCGAAGCGGCAGCCTTGGCAGCAGCAGCGGTGCGTCCCGCTTTGATGACGATGATGGGCTTGACCAGCGAGACCTCGCGGGCAGCGCTCAGGAAGCTGCGCGGGTCGCCGATGGACTCCATGTAAATGACAATGGAGTTCGTGCGGGGATCATTTCCGAAGTAGGTGATCAGGTCGCCCCAATCCACATCGAGCATTGAGCCGATTGAGACGAACGCGCTGAAGCCGACCATTTCCTGTAACGACCAATCGAGGACAGCCGTGCAGAGCGCGCCGGACTGCGAGATGAAGGCCAGGTTGCCGGGGCGCGCGACCGTCTGCGCGAAAGTGGCGTTCATGCCAGTGATGGGGTTCATCACGCCGAGGCAGTTGGGGCCGATCAGGCGCATCTTGCCGGCGATCATTTCCTTGATCTGGCGTTCGTACTCTTTGCCCTGCTCGCCAGCTTCTTTGAATCCGGCGGAGATCACGATCGCGGCAGGGACGCCAATCTCGACCGCTTCCCTGATCAGGCCGGGAACGGTGGAGGACGGAGTGGTGACGACAATCAGGTCAGGACGCTCGGGCAGATCCCTGAGGCCTTTGTAGGCGCGGATGCCGAGGATGTTCTCACGCTTGGGGTTGACGGGGTAAACAGTACCGCCGAAGGGAGTGCTGAGGAGGTTCCAGAGGACGTTTCGTCCGACGCTGCCGGGGCGCTCGGAGGCACCGATGAGCGCCACCGACTTGGGCTTGAAGATGTCGTCGAGCGGTTGGCGCTCGCTGCGCAACACGTCGTGCGCGGGATCGACGGTGATGTTTTTTCCGATGAGCTTATTGACGCCGAGTCTGACACCGGCAGAATTTTCCATTGACTATTGCCTCACATGAAGACCTGTAGGGGTTCTTTGTAATTTGAAATTACAGCAGATTCTAATTCATCGGACGGGCTGTGGGGTAAACCTTGCAGATTCAATCTCAACGGGGCGGCAGACCACAACGCAGAGACTCGCGCCTGGAAGGGCGGTTCGCTAAATTCAGGTAATAAGCCTAGAATAGGAGCATGGAACCGAGCCTCTCTGATAAATATCGGCTGAAAGACCTATTCAAGGAAATCGACCTTCTCGACCGAAAAATTGCACACGCCGAAGCCTATGAGGCCGAAGACGAGCGCGCTGCAACCCTGAAGAAGCTGAAGACGAAAAGAGATCAACTTACAAAAAAGGCTCAACAACTGGGCGGTCCCGGCGATTGGTGCGATCCAAAAGATTTGCCCAGATCATTCAAGAAGGAAGAGGCCAAGGGGGCCCGGGCGGCCTAGCCTCGACCGATAATGATCGTGAAAAAGCGAAGAGGGCGGGGTGTCCGCCCTCTCTTTGTTTGTACGCTGAAACGGGTTAATCGGCGTGAACGGCCCTTGTCAGCATAGGCTTATCGATGCGGCGCAGTTCATGTCCCGTGTAAATCTGCCGTGGACGAGCGATCTTCTGCTCCGGATCGTTGGCGAGTTCACGCCACTGTGCTAACCACCCTGCCGTACGCGGGATGGCGAACATCACCGTGAACATCTCAGGCGTGAATCCCATCGCCTGGTAGATGATGCCGGAATAGAAGTCGACGTTCGGGTACAACTTGCGTTTGATGAAGTACTCATCGTTCAACGCAATCTGCTCAAGTTCGATCGCAATGTCGATCTTCGGATTGCGTCCGGTTACCTTGAAGACCTCATCCGCTGTGCGCTTGATGATCTTCGCGCGCGGGTCGTAGTTCTTGTAGACGCGGTGGCCAAAGCCCATCAGCTTGTACTTGCCCTCTTTCACGCCCTTGATGTACTCGGGGATGTTGTCCTTGCTCCCGATCTTGTCGAGCATGATGAGCACTTCTTCGTTAGCGCCGCCATGTAGAGGTCCGCTCAGGGCCGCTGCAGCCGCTGCGGTAGCAACAAACGGATCGGCTTCCGAGGAACCCACGGATCTCATCGCGTTTGCCGAGCAGTTCTGCTCGTGGTCGGCATGCAGAATCCACAGGACATCAAGCGCGCGCGCCAGCACCGGATTTGCGAGGAACTTCAATTCCGACTTGCGCCAGAGCATATTCATGAAGTTCTCGGGGTAACTGAGGTCCGGGTCGGGCGAGATGTAGGGCAATCCCTTGCGATGGCGATACGCGTACGCCGCGATGATGGGCACCTTGCCGATCAGGCGGTAAATGTTCTGCAACTGCTCTTCCGGGTCGCGGACATTCTTGGAACTCGGATAGAACGTAGACAGCGCAGCGATTGTGGAAATCAAAATGCCCATCGGGTGGGCGTCATAGCGGAAGCCGTCCATGAACTTCTTGATGTTCTCAAAGACGAACATGCGGCGGTTGATCTCATACAACCACTGCTTCTCCTCGGCCGGAGTCGGCAGTTCACCGTGAACTATTAGGTAGGCGACCTGGAGGAAGTTGCAGTTCTCGGCAAGATCGGCGATGTCGTAGCCACGATAGCGGAGTATGCCCTTGTCGCCATCGATGTAGGTGATGCTGCTATGACAGGACGCCGTGTTAGTAAAAGCCGGATCGTAGGTCATCATCCCGAAGTCTTCGGGTGAAGTTTTGATCTGGCGCAGGTCCAAAGCCCGGATGGTCCCATCGGTGATCGGAATTTCGTACGACTGACCCGTCCGGTTATCGACCACGGAAAGAGTATCTTTTGGCATGAATGCCCCTCCAGAGAAGCCGCCGCCACAGCCATGTGCCGAGCTGGCGTTTACGACTGGTATGCGCGTCCGCAAAAAGACGGACCACTTGCGCGTGTTCGGATGACATCCACTAAGGTTGAAAGCAGCCGATCCCCACGTTGCCGGCGCTCCGGGCCATCCTCGACCAGTGCGCCTACACTGCCCACACGATTTCTTCCGCAAGCTGAATACGATTTGGGCAACACCCCAGTTGCCCAGGAAGAACGTTAGGGCCTAAACCTAGCTACGACACCCCGCGCGACACATTCCCACCCTTCTGGTACACAATGCAGTGAGCTAAATCACAGGACGGGGTGAGGTGTTCGAAACGGGCGTGTCGCGTCCGTGCTCCCAATTCGAATAAACCTGCCAGTTAGAGAAATGCGTCTGGGTGCCGTTTCGTTGCAAAATTATAGCCAAAGAGGTTCGGTGAACCATCTGGAGGGTTCAGACACGGAGAGATACGGAGAGTATATGTGCACCACTGAGATATTCTCCGGCCCAGCAGAGGGCAGTTCTAGCTAATCGCCTTCCACTTGGATCTGCACTAAAACAGGAGCCGGTGATGCCGCAGGCTGTGCCTCAGGAATTTCCACTGACTGCGGTGCGCGCCAGAAGTCCATGTACGAAACCTGGTGCACGCAGGATACGGTGCAGTTCGGAGCGCAGCTTTTCTCGGAGAGAAACGCTCGGCGGATGTGCCGCACGTCGTAGTGCTCGAGCGGGATACCTGGAAAGCCTCGCTGCTGCGAGCAAAAGTGCACCAGTCCATCCTCGCAGATGTAGAGGTAACGCGCTCCGGCCCGGCAGCGCCAGTCGTTGGGCTTGCCTTGTGCGATGTTTTCCTGAAAGTAATTGAGCTGGGAATAGCCGCTCTTCTTCATGGCCTTGATAGTACGGAATACATCGTATTCTTCAGGGCTAAGCGGCTGTAGCTGACCATCGCCATCGTGAATGATGCCCACCGTCGAGGTGAAGTCAAGTTCGTGTGCCCGCCTGGCAATGGTGAGAGCGTCCTGCGGATTTTTCACTCCACTCCCCACGACGGAGTTGATGTTGACGTGAAACAAGGCGTGTTCGTGCAACATCTGGAGCTTTTTATCGAGGACCTTCAGGCTCTTCTTAGAGACTTCGTCAGGCGTGACATTGTCGACTGAGATCTGCAGATGATCGAGGCCGGCACGGTTGAGTTTGTGAATGCGTTCGACCGTAAGCAAATAACCGTTGGTGATCAGGCCGGTTATCATGCCCCTTGATCGCACATGCGCAATGAGCGTTTCAAGTTCGGGATGCAGGAGCGGTTCGCCACCGCTGAATGTGACGGCAGTCGTGCCTAGCCTGGCCAGGTGGTCGATGCGCCGAAACAAGGTTTCAACGGGCACGGGCTGCGAAGTCTTATCGTATTCGTTGCAATACTTGCAGGCGAGATTGCATCGGCGATTAGGGATGATCTGGGCCAGCACTGGATGGTCGGTGGAAGTCAGGCCTTTGAACACCATCCTTAGTTCCCGGCTGCGGCGATATGCAGCACGGGCCCTGCGCTTGAGCAACATTAGGATCGCCATAGTCAACCAACTTTCGATTACAGCACTGGCACTCAGGATTCGACAGGAGGAAACTTTTATTCGGGCGCTTTTAGCCCTTGAACGGTTGCTAGAGCGTGCTAGAGGAAGGATGTGCAATAACTTACGCCTTTTGACTCGCGTTAATTGACTGTCGTCACCAAAACGTTCTACTCGAAACGCTGAGTTGAATTTTGAATAGATGTCCCGTCGGAGTTTGATTTGTAATTGACAAGCCATCACACTTTCGGAGTAGGATGCAGTTGATGACCACGCTAACTCATCGCCATCACCATCATCATCATCACGTGGCGAACGTGTCGGCGGAGGTCTACGGATAACGCAGTAGTACAGCACTCATAACGATCCGGCCCGCTGACACGAAGTCAGCGGGCCTTTTTCTTTTCGCCTGCCGACTGAGCTGAGGGCCAGAACAGGACAACCGAGGATGATTGAGATTGATTTCGACAAGATGCAGGGCTTGGCTCCCGCAATCGTGCAGGACGCCGATGCGGGCGAAGTGCTCATGCTGGGCTTCATGAATCGTGAAGCACTCGATGCAACACTGGCGAGCGGCTACGTAACTTTCTACAGTCGCACACGCGCGAAGCTTTGGACTAAAGGCGAAACCAGCGGCAATCGACTAGCGATTGTGTCCGCAGCAACCGACTGCGATTGCGACACCGTGCTGCTTCGTGTACGCGTCGAAGGCGAAGGGGTTGTGTGCCATGAAGGTACGCGCTCCTGTTTCACCAAGCCATTGGCTGTGAACGCGCCGTTTTCTGCTGCCGTCGCGGAAAATGCAACAGAGGTGGCGCAGTGAAACTTCGCCTCGGAATTCCCAAGGGTAGTTTGCAGGGCGCGACGATTGAGTTGTTCGCGCAAGCCGGTTTCAAGATCTACGAGAACGGCCGTTCGTACTTCCCATCGACGGATGATCCGGAACTTCAGTGCATGCTCATCCGCGCGCAGGAAATGGCTCGCTACGTTGAACAGGGCGTGATCGACGCTGGCCTGACGGGGCTGGATTGGATCATGGAGAGCGGTCTCGAGGTACAAACCGTCGCCGATCTGGTGTACGCCAAGCAAAGTCGCGGCAGCAAAGTGAAATGGGTGCTTGCGGTTCCCGAAGATTCACCGTTCCAGCGAGCAGAAGACTTGGCTGGCAAAACTGTCGCAACCGAACTCGTCAACGTAACCAAGGCGTACTTCGATCAGAAAAACGTTCTCGTACGTGTTGATTTCTCCTGGGGCGCAACTGAGGTAAAGCCGCCGGTGCTGGCCGACGCAATCGTCGAGGTAACGGAGACTGGCAGCTCGCTGCGCGCGAACCGCTTGCGCATCATCGAGACGGTACTCGAATCGAACACGCAACTGATCGCCAATAAGCGAGCGTGGCAGGACGACTGGAAGCGCGAAAAAATCGAGAACGTTGCGCTGATGTTGCAGGGCGCAATGGAAGCGGTCGGACGGGTCGGCCTGATGCTGAACGTCCGTAAGCAAGATCTCTCACAGGTGCTTGCGGTCCTGCCCGCACTTCAGCGGCCCACTATCTCATCTTTGAGCGACGACGATTGGGTGGCGGTCAACACCATTATCGAAGAACGTGAGTCGCGCTACGTGATCCCAAGGCTGAAACAAGCGAACGCTTCCGGAATCGTGGAGTATGCCCTCAACAAGGTGGTGCTGTGATGCGCATTCTCGAGGGGCGAAGAGCCGAAGAAACCGTCAGACGGCTCGCGTCCAGGGGCGCCGCCGATCTGTCGCGGGTCGAGCCGGTAGTTCGCAAAATCGTGACCGAAGTGCGACGTGGTGGCGACCGAAAACTGCGGGCGTACGCGGAGAAGTTCGACGGACTCGGTAAGGGGCAGGCGCTGGAAGTATCGCGCGAGGAGATTAACGCGGCATGGCAGGGCGTGTCAGCAGAGTTCCAGGCAGCTCTGAAGCAATCGGCGCGAAACATTCGACGTTACTGTCAGTGGCAAATGCCGAAATCATGGACTCGCCAGATGCAGCCGGGCCTACGTGTAGGACAACTGGCAAAGCCGTTGGAGCGAGTTGGCTGCTACGTTCCAGGAGGTAGATATCCGCTGCCGTCGACGCTGCTGATGACCGTGATCCCCGCCCAGGTCGCAGGGGTGCAAGAGATCACGGTTGTTTCACCGAAACCCGCACGTGAAACGCTCGCAGCGGCAGCGCTGCTCGGAGTGGAGCGCGTGTTTCGCATTGGCGGCGCACAGGCGATTGCGGCACTGGCGTACGGGACGGAGTCGGTGGCGAAGGTGGACAAGATCGTCGGTCCGGGGAACCTATACGTCACAGCCGCGAAAAAGTTGGTCGCATGGGATTGCGCGATTGACATGCTCGCCGGGCCGACAGAAGTTGTGCTGGTGAGCGACGATGGCACCCCGCAGTTCCTGGCTGCCGATCTGGTTGCTCAAGCTGAGCACGATCCTGATGCTAGCGCCGTATTTATCACCACGAATAGAGAGCTGGCGAAGAGAGTCGTTGAAGAAGTTAAACCACAGAGCAGAGGAAATGCAGTTGCGCGGCAATCCCTGAAGGCGAATGGAACGGTGATCTTGGCGAGTTCGCGTGAGCAGGCATTGCAGTTTGCAAATGCGATTGCGCCGGAGCACCTGACCGTTTCGGGAGATGATCTGCAGCTCGTCCAGAATGCGGGCGCGGTGTTCGTCGGCGAGTACTCACCGCAGTCGATGGGCGATTACGCATCGGGTCCGAATCACGTTCTGCCCACCGGAGCCGCAGCACGGTACCGTGGAGGGCTCAGTGTGCTGGACTTCGTGAAGATTATCAGCGTGCAGGAATGTACGCCGGCCGGCCTTGACGAAATAGCACCATGCGTTACGACACTTGCAGACGCAGAAGGGCTGAAAGCTCACGCGGAGTCTGTGCGGATGCGTTGTCGCGCCGAGTCAGTACGAGTACGTCGGAGCGCGCGGTCGTCGGGGGAAGTGAGGACTGCAAATGCTTAGGCCGCGAGAAGCAGTCCTGACCCTGAAGGAGTATCATCCGCCGCTTGGCGGGCGCGTTGGCCTGCGCATGGACTTCAACGAGAACACGGCGGGGTGTTCGCCGCGAGTGCTGCAAAAGCTGCGCGAGATCGGGCCAGATCTGCTGGCGAAATATCCCGAACGTGAACCGGTGGAGGCGATTGTCGCCGAGTTCCTCGGAATCAATGCCACGCAACTCCTACTGACAAACGGAGTGGATGAAGCTATTCACCTGCTCTGCCAGGCATTCGTCGAAGCCGGAGAGGAAGTGCTGATCGCGGTGCCGACTTTCTCCATGTACGAGGTGTATGCCTCGGCGGCCGGCGCACGCGTCGTAACGGTGCAAGCCGACGACGACTTCGCATTTCCGCTAGAACGACTGCTGCAAGCGATCACCGCGCGCACGAAGCTGATTGCGATTGCCAATCCGAACAATCCGACTGGAACGGCAGTGAAGCCAGCGACCTTGCTCAGGATTGCCGAAGCTGCTCCGCATGCTGCCGTGCTCGTGGATGAGGCGTACTTCGAGTTCCACGGGCAGTCGTTCCTTCCGCAGATGCAGACGTACGAGAACGTGTTCATTGCGCGAACGTTCTCGAAGGCATACGGACTCGCCGGATTGCGAGTCGGTGTGCTGGCAGGCGCTCCGGAACCGATGCGGATGGTGCGATGCGTAAGTTCTCCTTACAACGTGAACGCGATCGCGCTGGCGGCACTGCCCGAGGCCCTTGGCGATCGCGAGTATGTTGTGAACTACGTGCAGCAGGTGCAACAGGGGCGCGAACGACTGCAGTGTGAGTTGCGGGATCTGGGCGTTCAGTATTGGCCTAGTGAGGCGAACTTTGTGCTGGCGCGTTTTGGAGTCCTCAGGAAAGCGTTCGTGGCTGCCATGCGTGAGCGCGGCGTCCTTGTTCGGGATCGTAACTCCGACCCCGGTTGCGAAGGGTGTGTTCGCATCACCGCAGGAACAGTTGAGCAGATGGAGTTGGTTATCGCAGCGGTACGTTCGAGTCTTGAGGTGGCGCGAAAACAGGGTGCAGGAGAAATGATCATGGCGGTGCAGCAATGAGAGCAGCTGAGGTGAAGCGCACGACCAATGAAACAGATATTGCGATCAACCTTAAGGTTGACGGGCGCGGGACGTACCGAATTTCGACCGGCATCGGTTTTTTCGATCACATGCTGGAGTTGTTTGCACGACACGGTGCGTTCGATCTGCAATTGAGCTGCAATGGAGATCTGCGCGTTGACCAGCACCATACCGTCGAGGACGTTGGCATTGCGCTAGGCGAGGCGTTTGATCGCGCACTGGGCGACAAAAAAGGAATTCTGCGCGCCGGATACTTCGTCATGCCGATGGATGAGACGCTGGGCTTGGCGTCGGTGGATTTCGGCGGGCGCGCAGCAACGGTTGTCGATACGAAAGTGAAGGTGCGGTTGGTCGGCGACCTGCAAAGTGAGCTCGTTTACGACTTCTTCGAGGGCTTTGCGCGCGGTGCACGAGCCAATGTCCACGCACGCGTTATTTACGGCCGCTCGAACCACCACAAGATCGAAGCGTTATTCAAAGCGTTCGCGCGCGCGGTGCGCGTGGCCTGCTCGAAAGACAAGCGTCTGGCAAAGATGCTGCCGAGCACGAAAGGACTGCTGTGATTGCCATTGTGGATTATGGGGCTGGAAACATCCGCTCGGTGAAGAGGGCTTTGGACCATCTCGGGTTGGAGTCGCAGGTCACGCGCGATCCTGAGTTTGTGCGCAGCGCAGATAAGGTCCTGCTTCCGGGCGTCGGACATTTCGCCGCGACCGCGCAACTGGCCAGTTCCGGTTTGCGGGATGCGATCTGCGAGACTGTTCAGCAGGGCAAGCCTTTTCTTGGAGTCTGCGTGGGGATGCAGTGGTTGTTCTCTGGCAGCGAAGAAGCGCCGGGCACACCAGGCGCGGCACTGCTCCCCGGAGTGTGCGAGCGATTTCCTTCGACAATCAAAGTACCTCACGTCGGTTGGAACTCGATTGACGTGGTCGGAAGGTCACGTCTTCTCGAGGGTATCGAGCGTGGAGCATTCGTCTACTACACACATTCCTACCGCGTTCCGATATGCACCGACACGGTGGCCGTAACCGAGTACGACGGAGCGTTCGCCGCGGTCGTCGAGCGGGAGAATGTTTTCGGCGTGCAGTTCCACCCGGAGAAGTCGGGTGAGGCCGGCCTGCGGATGCTCAGGAATTTTGGAGATACAAAATGTTAACGAAGCGCATCATCGCGTGCCTGGACGTGGACGGCGGCCGTGTGGTGAAGGGCGTGCGGTTCGAGAACCTGCGCAGCGCGGGGGATCCGGCGGAACTGGCGCGGTCGCACGCCGAAGCTGGAGCGGATGAGATCGTGCTGCTCGATATCTCGGCGACACAACAGAAGCGGGCGACGCTGCTGGAGACAGTACGCCGGACCGCGCGGGAGCTGTTCATTCCGTTCACCGTGGGCGGGGGAATTCGCACCCTGGAGGAAGCGGCGGCGGTGTTCGACGCCGGGTGCGACAAGGTGAGCATCAATTCGGCCGCGGTGAAAAGCCCGTCGCTGATTACGCAGATCGCCGAGCGGTTCGGTTCGCAGGCAGTGGTAGTGGCGGTGGATGCTCGAAGGCGCAATGCCAATGGCGGCGCGTCCTTCGAGGTGTTCGTAAGCGGCGGAAAGGTGAGCACGGATCGGGACGCGGTGGAGTGGGTGAGGGAGGCGGAGTCGCGCGGGGCCGGGGAGATACTGCTGACTTCGATGGACCGCGATGGCACGGGCGCGGGATTCGATTGCGAGTTGACGGCAGCCGCAGCTTCGGCTGTTTCGATTCCGGTGATCGCCTCCGGTGGCGCAGGCTCGGTCGAGCATTTCGAAGAGGTGTTCAAGAGCGGCCGTGCGGACGCGGCGCTTGCGGCCTCGATCTTTCACTTTGGCATACACGACATACGTGAACTTAAACAGCGCCTGGGAGAAGCGGGCGTGCCGATGAGGTGGCCATGCTGATTCCTTCGATTGATTTGATGGGCGGCAAGATCGTGCAGCTTGTGCGCGGCGAGAAGAAGGCGCTTGAGTTCGACAATTCCGAGCCGTGGGTGGAGCGCTTCCGGAAGTATCCGCTAATTCAACTGATCGACTTGGACGCGGCGATGGGCAAGGGCAGCAATCGCGAACTGGTGCGTGACTTCAGCGCGCAGCTTCCATGCCAGGTTGGGGGCGGCATTCGCGACGTGGACGCGGCCCGCGCGGTGCTCGAAGCGGGCGCGCGAAAGGTGATCATCGGCTCGGCGCTGGTGCGCGACGGCAAAGTGAACGCGGAGTTCGCGCAGGCGGTGGCCCGGGAACTGGGAGTGGAGTGCCTGGTGTTCGCCATCGATTCGCGCGGCGGCAAAGTGAGCACGCATGGGTGGCAGCAGGGGACGGCGCTGACTCCGCAACAGGTGATCATGGAACTCGATGCGTATTGCAGCGGATTTCTCTACACGCACATTGATACCGAAGGCACGATGACAGGCTTCCCGATGGAAGTGGCGCGGGAGTTGCGCGACTTAACTCAGCGCCAAATGATCGCAGCCGGGGGCATCAGGAGCGCGGAAGAGATTGCGGAACTGGACGCGATGGGAGTGGATGCGGTCGTGGGGATGGCGATCTATACGGGAGTGATTGGGGTGTGAGCGGGAAGTGTGTAGCCGCTACGTCGTGCGAGGCTTCCTAGTGTGCCGCACAAGCCGATTCGAGGACTGCTAATCGGTGCTAGGGCGCGTACCCGATCAGACAGTGGGTGACGCAATACTCTGACTTAGGCTTAGCAGAATGATGCTTGCCATCGCTATGGCTACTCGGCGGTCGAGAATATGGTTGAAGTCGCTGCTGAAGTCCGCTGTGAGCTTCTGCCCGAATGGATAGAGCCGCTCGCGAATATTTCCGATTTCGCTGTTGTCCGCCGAGACGGTGAAGCTCTTGAGCCACTTTCGATCCATCAATCTGCCAAACAAACTTGTCTTCTCTTCAACGACACAGTCTCGCCCTCCATGGAGCTCGATGTTCCAGCCTGCCTGAGTAGTGGAAGTGAGTCCTCGAATCGTCGCCAACACGTTACTCGAGGACGGGTCGACCACACGCCATTCTCTCCGGCTGAACCTTAGGCTGGCACGCCCGAGCCGAACCCGTGGAGGTCCTGCAGCCTCAACCGAGTCTAGTCGCACGATCTCCGTATTACCTGCAGAGAAGCGAATACTTTTGTTGCCCACCTCGGCAGCCGCAAATGTTTCGCTGGCGATAGACAGGGTCAGAACTGGCGACCACAGTACAAGTGGTTTTGTCTGTACCGCAAACGTGTTTAGGTCTGCGAGGTTCACTGCACTACATTTCAGCGCAATGGGTAGCGCACGTCCATCCTTTTCACTCAGCATTCCGAACCGCTGCCAAGTCAATGCCCAGCTGCTGACATTTCTTGTAGAGGTGGCTGCGCTCGAGGCCGAGGGCCTTGGCGGTGTTGGTGATGTGGTTCTGGTTGTGCTTCAGTTCGGCGAGGATGACTTCGCGTTCGAAGGCGGCGACGCGGTCGGAGAGCGGGGCGGAAGTGGCGGTGTCCGCGAAAAGCGGGTCCCTCGTCGCTGCGCTCTTCGGGATGACACCTCCGTTAGTCGCGAAGTCCATGCTTGTTCTGTGTTGAGGCAGCGATAGCCGGACGGCTTCTGCGTCGATCTGGGGGCCTGTGGCGAGGAGCAGGGCGCGCTCGACGACGTTGCGCAGTTCGCGGACGTTGCCGGGCCAGGAGTAGGACTGGAGTTCGGTCATCGCTTCGTCGGTGAAGGAGGCCGGCTTCCAGCCGTTCTGTTCGGCGATTTGCGCTGCGAAGTGGCGGGCGAGGGCAGGGATGTCGTCGCGGCGTTCGCGCAGCGCGGGGAGCACGAGCGGGAAGACGTAGATGCGATGATAGAGGTCCTGCCGGAACTTGCCTTCGCTAACGAGTTGTTCAAGGTTGCGATGGGTTGCGACGACGACGCGGACGTCCACCGCGATGGGCTTGTCGCCGCCAACGCGTTCGATTTCGCCCTGCTCAAGCACGCGCAGCAGCTTGGCCTGCATGGGCTGGGGCATGTCGCCGATTTCGTCGAGGAAGAGCGTGCCGTGCTGCGCCTGCTCGAACTTGCCGGCGTGACGGGCAGCGGCGCCGGTGAACGATCCTTTCTCGTGGCCGAAGAGCTCTGATTCGACAAGTTCAGCGGGAACGGCGGCGCAGTTCAGCGTGACGAACGGGCCGTTGCGGCGTGGGCTGCGTTCATGAAGGGTGCGGGCGACGAGTTCTTTGCCGGTGCCGGTTTCGCCCAGGATGCATACGCGGGTTTCGCTGGCGGCAACGCGCTCGATCTGGGCCATGACGCGGCGCATGGCTTCGCCGGTCCACACGATCTCGTGCTTGCCGAGGCGCTGGCGCAGTTCGCGGTTTTCCTGCTCGAGTCGCTTGAGGCGGAGCGCGTTATCGACGGTGAGCAGCAGCTTATCGGTCGAGAGCGGCTTTTCGAGAAAGTCGAGCGCGCCGAGACGAGTGGCGCGCACGGCCATTTCGATGTGCGCTTGGCCGGACATCATGACGACCGGCGTGGCGAGGCCGAGCGCGCGGAAGTCTTCGAGGAACGAGAGGCCGTCTTTGCCGGGCATGACGACGTCGGAAAAGATGAGGTCGAACTGGTCGTTGCGCACGAGTTCGAGGGCGCGCACGGCGCTATCGCAGACGACGGCTTCGTGCCCGGCGAGGCGGAAGGCGCGCGACAGCGAGGCAAGCGTGTTCGGGTCGTCGTCGATGATGAGCAGCCGCGCCTTGGCGGACTGTGCGGGTCTGGTTTCGCTACTGGACACTGGCGCCTCGCGCATCTCCGGTGTGGTGAGTTTCGGGACGCACCGGCAAGTCTATACGGAAGGTGGTGCCGCGGTCAGGCTCGCTTTCGACCGCGATGCGGCCGTGGTGATCGGCCACGACGGACTGAACGATGGCGAGGCCGAGTCCGGTGCCGTGCTGCTTGGTCGTGTAGTAGGGCGTGAAGAGGCGTGCACACTCTTCTTTGGTCAGGCCGGTGCCGCTGTCGGCAATCTCGATGCGAACGCTGCCGTCGTTCTGCCGCGTGCGAAGAACTAGCGTGCCGCCGTTGGGCATGGCGTCCATAGCGTTGAGGATGAGGTTGGAGACTGCGCGGTGGAGCAGTTCGGGGTCGGCCAGCACCTCGGGGATGCCGTCGTGAAATTCGAGTTTGGCGGTGATGGCCGGGCGGTTCGCACCTTCCCCTGAAGGGGAAGGGTGCGGCACCCCTGTCAGTTGCGCTTCGTAGGTCTTGAGCGCGCGGCGGACGACCTCGTTGATGTTCACGAATTGCAGTTGCGGCGTGGGCATCTTGGCGAAGTCGCTGAAGCGGCCGATGATCGCTTTGAGATTTGAGAGCTCCGCAAGGAGAGTCGTGGTGCTCTCGCGGAACACTTCGTCGAACTGCTCGGGGCCGACGTCGCGGGAGCGGACCAGGTTCTCGATAGTGATCTGGAGCGGGAAGAGCGGGTTCTTGAGTTCGTGAGCGAGGCGGCGAGCAAGTTCGCGCCACGCGGCTACACGTTCGCTCTGGACGAGGCGGTCGCGTTGTTCGATAAGCTCGCGGGTCATCTGGTTGAAGGAGTCGGCGAGCTGCGCGATTTCGTCGCTGCCGCTGATTTCCACCTGGGTGTTCCACTTTCCGGCGGCGACCTCGGTGGCAGCGGCGGCGAGGCGTTCGACGGGGCGGGTGACGCGGGAAGCGGCCCAGGCGCTGAGGAGCAGTCCCACAAAGATGCCGATGCCGCCCACAATGAAGGCGATGTTGCGCACGCGCGTCTGGACTTCAACGAGGTCGCGACGCGACGTACCTATGAGCAGGATGCCGAGCAGTTCGTCATTGCGGCCTTGTAGCGGGATGGCCTGGAAGGCTTCGGATCCGGCGGGAGTGGCGTCCCACTGCACTACGCTGGAGATTTCGGCAGGCCGCACCTGCACTTTCTGAATAAGCGGTGCGAGCTTCGCTGCGTTGGTGACAGGGCCTTTCGCGTCTTCCAGAGAGAGCGCCGCGAATCCGGGAGCGGTGTTGGTATAGAGCAGTGCCCGCATGCCGCTCGGGAGCACGAGGGACTTCAGGAACTGTCGGTCGAGGCGGATTCCGCCGGTTACGAACAAAGTGGTCTCGGCCACGCGGACCGGGCGAACGGCGACGAGGGCCAGCGCCGGTCCGTCGGGCAGTTCTTCGCGCTTGAGGAAGGCTGGTTGTGCGCTCCAGTCGGGGGCCGCTTGCGTGAGCCATTCTTCCTTGTAGCCGAACCGGGCGGGCCACTGGGCGGACGAGATGATGGTGCCATCGGGTGCGACGATTTCTAGGAAGTCGAGTTGGTGCGACTCGGCCAGGGCGCGTGCTTCGTCAACGAAGGTTGAGTAGTCAGGTGCGGGCTTAAGGGCTTCGAGGGCGATGCGCTGCACGGCTTCGCCTTCGGCAATGCCGCTCAGGCTGGAGGTGACTTCCTGACCGCGGCGCGCGAACTCCTGGCGGAACTGCGTAATGAGAGCCGCAGTGTGCTGCGCGTCGGCGGCGTTGAAGGCCTGGCGGATGCGCAGAGTGGCGATCCACGTGACCAGCGCAACCGAGACCGCGATGGTGATGGTGAACAGCAGGATCAGCTTAGTTCGCAGGCTCATTTCGCGGCCTCCTGTGCGGCTTCGAGCCAGACGGAGTGCAGAGGCAGTCCGCCGTAGCGTGGGGCGGTCCAGTTGCGGATGCGCGGCGAAAGCGCGAAGGATTCGGGTACGTGCGCGAGCGGGATGATGCGGAAGTCGTCGAGCAACGCACGTTCAGCGGCGTAGAGGTTTTCGGGAGTGCCGGCGGTCAGGACTCGGGGCAGTTCGGCGCCGTCGAGGGAAGACGCGATCGAGGCGAGCGCGGCATGAGAGTTCGCGCTGCTGGCCGGGATGCGTACGAGTTTCGCGGCCGCGCCATTGTTGGTCATCGCGGGGACCGGTTGGATGGCAATTCCCGCGTCACGTGCGTTTACGGCGACGCGTTCGGCGATGGTGCGGGCGAGCGCGTCGGCGGGATCGTAAGCGAGAGTGACTGGAGCCTGTGCGCTGTGAACTTCGGCGCGAAGCTGGCGCGCGCGGTCGAGGTCGCGGTTGGAGGGGAAGAGAAATGCATAGCCGCTGATCCATTGCGGGAGCAGCGCGGCAGTGGGCTCGCCCTGGCGCTGGAGCAGAGTGTTGTTGATGGCGACGCGGTCGATGGCCAGAGAGATGGCCTGGCGCAAACGCGGGTCTTCGGCGGGGCTGCTGCCGTTCGGAACGACCATGGCGATAAGTTCGGATGGAGCTGAGGTGGCGACGCGGCGGTTGTCCTGCGAGGTACGGCGAACTTGATCGGGCGCAAGTTCGATCAAGTCAACCTGGCCGAGTTGCAGGTGGAGCGCCTGATCGCGGAGAGGAACGGAGAGAGTCACGTTGATTGCGTCGAGATAAGGGCGGCCGTTCCAGTAATCGTCGTTGGCGCGCAGCACGAGGCGGCGGGCGGGTTGGAAATCTTCGATGCGGAAGGGTCCGGTGCCGACTAACTGACCGGATGCGCGCGAAAGAATCGTGTATGAAGGACGCGAGAGTTCGACGGGCAATTCGGGCAACGGCAGTTCGGATTCGAAAATGATGTAGTCGCTGTTGGCACGGACTTTCCAGTTGGGGTTTATGGCGGCTAGCGATTGCGCGACGTGAGCGGGCGTGAGCGAAGCGTCGTTGTGAAGGAAAACGCCGGGGCGGATCCAGAATTGCCAGCGCTTGTTGCCGTTGTCACTCTGCCAACGCGTAGCCAGTCGCGGTATCGGGCGGGCATTGGCATCGAGTGCGACAAGAGTGTCGCCGATGAGCGAGAGCACGCTGTCGCGTAGGGCGATCTCCGCGGGGGCGATGCTCTGCGATGGGTCGAGCGAGGGGAGCGCGGCGCGGCTTTCGACACGCAGGGTGCCGCCATAGTGCGGGCGCGTTGCGGCGTGCGCGACCATCGCGACGAGAACGCTACTGATTGCAAACCAGCGACAGAGAATAGGCCTCATATTTGCCCGTATTCAAGTTGTGTGAAACAGCCGTCGCGGAGTCGCTTGCGGCGGAGGAAGTCCAGAGCGCGGTGATTGGGCCGGGGAGATCGACGGCATTGCCGGCTGCGATTACGTCGCGATTGACGATGTGAAACGGTTGCACAGAATCCTGCTGGTTGAAGTCGGTGTTGCGCGTGGCCAACAGCAGGCGCTGCGGTCCGCAGGGCGCGACGATCGAGGCGAGGTCACTGCCGAGTCCGCGGAGGTTCACGTGCGTAGGTTGGGTGCCGCGCTTGCCGCCGAAGAACGTTGTGCGGCCGTCTACGCCGGCCAAGATCCACAAGGGCAGGGCTTCTTCTTCAACTACGGCCATGGAGTAGAAGGGCGGCAAGTCGTGGCTGTGGTCGCGCGCCTGTGCGCTCGGGGCCTCGTCATGAAACGTCATGGCGCCGCTGAAGAAGTTGCGTACCGGCGAGAAGAACGCGTTGACGCCGATGGGGACGCCAGGCGTTGAGAGCGGCCAGGGATCATCGGTGTCCTGGCACTCGAGCACTGCCTGCTGCGGGTTGGCGTGGATGCAACGGACTCCTGGAAGCCAGGCTTCGATTGCGGAGCCGGCGAGGCCTGTGATGTGCCCGCGCACATCTCGCGGGAACGGACGCGAGTGCTTGATGGGCATTGACAGAAGTTCCTGAAAATTGCCGTTCTGCGCGCGGTAGTAGGTGAGCGCCGACGGGGTGAGCACGACGGCGGTGTCGCCCTGAAGCGCAACGTCGAGGATCGGGTCGTCGCTGGTTAAAAGAAGTCGGCGGCGAAGTGTGAGTGCGGAGGCGCCGCGCTGGTCGGCGGGGGAGCTGCGGGACATGGGAACCATCACCACTTCGCTGGTGCTTCCCTGCGCGATATCGGCGATCCAGAGGTAGTTTTGCTCGTTTTCGGAAAGTGTGACGCTGATATTGGCGACGGCCTGCGCGGGTTCGACCATGCGCATTCCGCGGCCCTGCAACTGTGACCGAATCTGTGCCGTAATCTTTGTGCTCTCGGACGCGCTGAGCGAAGAGCGGTTCGCGAACTTAATGGAGATGGCAGAACCGGGGCCGGCTTTTGCGGCGATCTTGTTGGCCAGGTCTGAGGCGGGAGCTGTCCAGACGTCGGCGTTTGCCGAAGCAAGCGAGAGCCCGCAGGCTATGGCGATGATGAACAGCCTTATGCGATGGCCGATGCACAGCCGCATGTCATTTCCTTTTGTGGCGCGGGTAGCGGATTATAGCATCCCGCAGCTCCGCTCAGTATGCCTGAAACCCGCATGAATCCAAGCCGGAACCCACCACGCGAGAGGCCTGCGCGTGGTGGGCAGTCCCGGCGGCACGGCATTTTGCGGAATGGAGTCGCCGCCGGAAAACTGCTGCTGCGGTAGTTCGCACCTGTCGCTTCGGGACAAGGGTGCCGCACCCATTTTCTGTCGCGAAACTACTGCGGGGTTAGGCCACCTCCATTGGCGCGAGTGGAAAGTGAGGTTCCGGGCGGGTCATCCGGGACTTGCTGGGGCGTGCCGGAGAGTCCGTTGCGCAGCACGTCGTTGAAGAAGAACTTGCCGTCGGTGGGCACCATCATGATCTGGATCTTGTCGGAGAGGCGCTCGGCGACGATTTTGTTGATGAGCAGCGGGTTCTGCTTGAGCACGGCGGCCTCGCTCTTCATGCGCTCGGCGTCTGCCACGGCCGTGATGCGGATACGGTTCGCTTCGGCTTCGGACAGCAGATTGCGACGCTGAAGTCGGCCTTGCTGTCGATGACCTTGGCTTCGGCGGCGGCCTCGGCGTTCTTAATGGTGGCTTCTTTGCGGGCTTCGGCTTCCAGGCGCGACTGCTGGATCTGCTTTTCTTTCAACGGCAGTGTGTATTGCATGGCGTCGGCTTCGCCCTTGGCTTGCAGCACGCGCACCTGCGCCTGGCCTTCGGCTTCCTTCACCTGCTGGACTTTCTGCGCTTCGGCCTGAAGTTCGGACAGTCGGACGTTCTTGGCCTGGATCTCGGTTTCGACGCCCATGCGGTCGTTTTCCTGTTCTTTGAGGAGAAGCGTTTCGAGGCCTTTTGCGTATTCGGGCGGCAACTGAATGTCGCGCAGCATGACTTCTTTCACGACGATGCCGTCGCCGGCGAGTCTGCCGATAATCGTCTGCGCAGCTAAATCGCGGATGTAATCGCGTCTGGCAGAAAAGATTTCCCGGACAGTATACGAAGGCGCCATCTCGCGAAAAGTCGCAGCAATCGTGGGTTGCACGACCTCTACTTCAAGCTCCTCGGGAAGGTTTGCGTGGATGTAATCCAGTCGTCGGGCATCGAGGCGGTAGCGCACGCTAATCGCGAGGCCGATACTCAATCCTTCACGCGACTGAACTTTCAGTGGCTCCACTTTCTTGACCACGTCTCGCTTGGTGGCGGGCTCGGTGATCAGCGCGGTGGAGTAAACGCGTTCGCGGGTGTCGTAGAGGGCGACGCGCTCGATGAGCGGTTTGACAAAATGCACACCGGGATAGAGGGTGCCGGGACGCGTGCCAGAGAGCTGACTGACGCGCACGGCGGCCATCCCAGAGGGCACGACAACGATGCTGAGGGTGATGAGCAGCGGCACGAGGGCGAGCGCAGCCAGGCGCGCGGCCGTGGCGAAGCGCGGCGCGGCGGGCGCGGTGAGCTGGTCGGCGGGCGTGCCTCTCGCGAGACGGTGGCGATAGCTGGCCAGAAGATATATGTCGTAAGCCATGATCGACACGGCGACGATGAACAGCGCGATCGCGGCGATCAGCAGTGTGTATTTCAGGGCTAGCATGGACGGCCTCCTAAAGCGGTTTTCTCCAATGGTGCGGGGTTTGCGCTTACGTCTCTATGCACCCTGCGCTCCCGCGACAAGGGTGCGGGCGGCACCCCAATTCGGTCATAAGCCGGCGTTTCTTACGTCGCGCAGCACGGAGCGGCTGAGCACGCGGCTGCGGGTTTCGGGCCGCGAAGGCCCGGGTGCTGGTTCTGCTGTCATGCGAGACATGAAGTGGAAGATTGCTTTCAGCAACGCCACTTCGATTAGTAGGGCCAGCAGCATCGAGGCGACGGTTACTGCGCTAATGCTCGATAAGGTGATCAGCCGTTCCATAAGACTCTCCAAGGTTCAACGTTTCAGGGTCAAGGTTGATTGCGTGTGCACGCGACGTGTCGGCCGTCGTAAATCGCGATTTCAGCCGCCGCCTCAATAGCCGCGCTGTCGCGATCAGTTGTGGTGCGAAGGGCAGCACCCAGAGCAGTACGGGCCATGGGAGCAATGGGTCCATTAGCGGCCTCCTGCGGACCAGGTGGCGACCGTCTCGCGGGCGGTGGCGATCGTGGTCGTCGTGGCGCTGACAGCCGTGGCGCTCGTGGCCGCCGGCACCGCGGTCGTCAAGGCGGCGGTGCTGGCGACCGTGGCGGGGGTTCCACTGTTGTGCTTCTCCAGAGTGCTGCCGTCGCCGGCCATGCTGGTTTCGCCGAAGATCGCAACAATCTGTTCGTCGCGGTCGGCGCGTATGGAGACCGTGTCGCCGGGGCGGAGGATTGCGAAGAGTTCTTTGAGGTCGGCCTTCGCCATCCGAATGCAGCCGTGCGAGGCGGCCTTGCCGATCGAGCGCGGCTGGTTGGTACCGTGGATCCCGTAGCCCTTCTGGCTGAGGCCGATCCAGCGATTGCCCAGCGGATTGGCCGGGCCGGCGGGGATGACCTGTCCTTTGTGGTAGTAGGTGGGATCGGTCAGGCGATTGATGACGGTGAAGTCGCCCGCCGGGCTAGGCGTACTCGCTTTGCCCACCGCTACTGGGTAGACCTTCACGATCTCGCCGTCTTCGAGCAGCGCGAGTTTGCGGTCGGTTATGCTGACGATGACTTCGCGCTTAGACTCGGTGGCTTTCGCTGCTTGGGCCTGATCCTGGGCGAAGGCTTCAGCCGCGGCCAGTACCATGACGGCCGCAATCGCGTGCACTCTAACCTGCCATCTTGCTCGGTTCGCCTCTACCGTGTTTCCTTCAGCCCGCCTCATCTTCTTGTCCTCCATTCCGCACCTACGCAGAGTGCAGGGCGGCGACCAAGTTCACGTTGTTGAAACTGAAAGACTTAGTCCGTGGGCGGGCAGTTAGGGACTGTGGCAGGGAACGGACATCGTGTCAGGGCTGACACGGACGCAGCGTGTATCGAAGTGTTTTCAGTTCAGGAACATTCGAGGGGGAGTGTCCGATTTCGCTTGACGTTTATCACAAATCGCAATATCAATATCGCGATTTGCAATAGGCAGGTGCGATTGAGGCTTGGGGAAAAACTGCGGTACTTACGGGAAGTCGAAGGCACGCTACGTGGCCTCGGGCGAGAGATGACGCAGCAGGAGATTGTGCGCGCCGTGAAGAAAGAATTGGGAGAGTCGATAAGCCAGTCGTACTTGTCGCAGATCGAGAGCGGGGCTCGGCCGCACCTGACGAACTCGACACGCATGTTGCTGGCGCGGTTCTTCAAGGTTCATCCGGGGTTCCTGGTTGACGACCCCGAGGGTTATCACACGGAACTGATGAGCGACCTGAGGGCCACCGAAGATTCCATGGACCTCTGGCTCATCAATGGCGCGGAGCGGTTCAGGCGCGACCCGGAGGTAAGGCAGGCGTTGCTGGAGATTTCGAAACACGAGGACTCGCGCAAGTGCTTGGTGTTGCTGGGTGCGATTCTTGAAACGCCGAACCTGGTCGAACGCCTGTTGCAGGTGCTCAAGCCCGAAGCTGGGGCGGCGCGCGGTGAAGAAAGGAACGAGATATGACCTGGGCTGGTTTCTACATGCTGTGTTTTGTCGTTGGGTTTGCGCTGAGTCTGTTGTCGTTCTTGATCGGCAGCTTCGACGTGCACGTGCCAGACATGCACATGCACGGTGACCTCGGGCATTTTGGCGGAACCGACGGACTTCACGCCCACGGCGGACTTGATGGCGGTCACGGCGACCTGAATGGCTCGCATGGCGGCGCCTCGCACGGGCTGAACACGGAACCGCAGATGTCGTGGTTCAACTTCGGGACGGTCACGGCTTTCCTGGCGTGGTTTGGCGGGACGGGGTATCTGCTGACGCGTTTCTCCGGACTGTGGCTGTTCGCGATCTTTGCGCTGTCGACAGTGGCGGGCGTGGTTGGCGCATCGGCGATCTTCCTGTTCATCGCGAAGTTCCTGATGAAGCACGACAAGGCGCTGGATCCGGCGGACTACGACATGGTCGGGGTACTTGGGACGGTCAGCCTGCCAATTCGAGAAGGGGGCATCGGCGAAGTGATCTTTTCGCAGGAAGGGGCGCGGCGTTCTGTGAGCGCCAAAAGTGAGCAGCTTGAGGCGATCCCGGCGGGCACCGAGGTGGTGGTGACGCGATACGAAGAGGGATTCGCTTACGTGCGCCGGTGGGAAGAACTGGCTGACGAGGCGGCGGCTTCAAATGGACCGGCCCAGAAGGAGAGCTGACGTGAACGACAGAGTCAGGCGCGTGATGGCGTGGGCTCCCATGGCTGGTGTGGCGGTATTTCTTGTTCGCGCGGGGTTGGTGTGGGAAAGATTGCCGGCGCGGATGATGTCGCACTTCGATGCGCACGGGAACCCGGACGGGTGGATGGGGAAGTCCGAGTTCTTCGCAGTAAGTTTGTTGCTTCTGCTGCCTGTCTTCGTGCTGCTGGAATATATGGCGGACCGCGTGGGAAGGCGAAAAGCAGTGGTCGGCTGGGCACTCATAGCGCTGACGTGGTTGTCCGCGGCGATGGTTCTCAGTGTCATGTGGGGAGCGATCGACGCGAACCTCTATCAGACGCGACTGAACGTTTTCCCGGTGTGGATTCTGGCGATTGCGACGGTTCCGCTGGCCCTGGGGATCGGTATCGATTGGCGTTGGTGGATGTCGCGACAGCGCAGGAAAGCGGCAGCAGAGCACGTTGGTCCGGTGCAGGTGACAGCGGAGGAACGGCACGGGTCCAGTTGGATGGCGCTGATCATGTTAACGATTGCCGGGTTGGTGACAGTGCTGCCGTTAGCTGCCCTTCCGAAGCAGGCGCGGACAGCGACGCTGTGGACCGTCGCGGTGGTTGGCTTGGTGCTGCTCGTAGCGGTGTATTGGGCATGGCGTGGATTCGTATACCGCTTCACGAATGCCGGGGTGGAGATACGGGCGCTGGGTCTCAGGTTGCGGCGAATTCCGCTGTCGCAGATCAAGGAATTCAGGTCGGAACGAGTGAATCCGCTGACGGATTTCGGTGGATGGGGAATCAAGGGTTTTGGAAGTGATACCGCTTACATATGGGGCGGGCGCACGGCGCTGCATATCAAGACGTACACGGGCGACGTGTATCTCGGCCACGAAAATCCAGACCGGCTGGTTCGCGATCTGGAAGCACTCATGAAAACAGCCCGTTAATAAGGCTGAGAAAGTGAAGAGGAAAGATGAAATTCATTCGCGTTTTTGCGGCGTTGGTGGTTCTGCCTTTCATAGCCACGCTGGCATTAGCCGATGAAGCCGCCATGAAGCAGCAGGCGCAAAGCGCCGGAGAGCAGTGGCTCGCCGTCATCGATAACGGCAAGTACGGCGAAAGCTATGACATGGCTGCTCCGATGTTCAAGGCGGCGCTGCAGAAAGCTGATTGGGAGCGCTCCTTGCGGGCGGTACGTGCGCCGCTTGGCAACATTGTGTCGCGGCAACTGGCGTCGGCGACTTACACGACATCGCTGCCGGGCGCGCCGAACGGCAAGTACGTTGTGATGCAGTTCAACACCAACTTCCAGAATAAGAAGGATGCAGTAGAGACGCTCACAATGGTGCTCGCTGACGACGGCCAGTGGAAGTCGACCGGGTACTTCATCAGGTGATTTCGCAACGGAGTGAAGCCGACTCATGGACTATGAGCGGCGAGGAGGATGGGGGTTATGGACTTCAATTTCGCTGGGGTACCTTCAACAGTTTGGGTGATTGCGGGCCTGATGGTGCTGGGCCTGATGTTCCTGATGGCGATCTTTGCGCGGCTGTATCGCAAGGCAGGTCCGCATGAGGCGCTGATCGTGTACGGCGTACGCGGAACGAGGATCGTCAAGGGACACGGCACGGTGATCCTGCCGATGGTCGAAAACTGCCTTGAGCTCTCGCTGGAGTTGATGTCTTTCGACGTGGCTCCGAAGCAGGACCTCTACACCAAGCAGGGCGTCGCGGTGACGGTCGAGGCTGTCGCGCAGATCAAGGTGAAGAGCGATCCGGAGTCGATTCTGACCGCTGCCGAGCAGTTCCTGACCAAGACGGACCAGGAGCGCGAAGGGCTGATCCGACTAGTAATGGAAGGCCACCTGCGCGGCATCATCGGCCAGCTCACTGTGGAAGAGATCGTGAAGCAGCCGGAGATGGTCAGCGATCGCATGCGTTCGACCTGCGCCGCAGACATGAACAAGATGGGACTGGAAGTTATATCGTTCACGATCAAGGAAGTGAAAGATCAGAACGAGTACATCACCAATATGGGCCGACCCGATGTGGCGCGCATCAAGCGCGATGCCGATGTGGCTTCGGCTGAAGCCGATCGCGACACGGCAATCAAGCGTGCGCTGGCGCAGCGAGAGGCGGCGGTGGCCAAGGCACAGGCCGACCAGGAGCGGGTGCTGGCCGAGACGCTGTCGCAGGCCAAGCAGGCCGAGGCCACGCGTGACCTTGAGATCAAGAAGGCGCAGTTCCTGGAAGTGACCAAGAAGCAGCAGGCGCAGGCGGACAAGGCGTACGAGATCCAGACCAACGTCATGCAACAGCAGGTCATCGCCGAGCAGGTGAAGGTCATGCAAGTGGAGAAGCAGGAGCAGGTCAAGGTGCAGGAAGCCGAGATCTCGCGCCGCGAGAAAGAACTGATCGCCACTGTGCTTAAGCAGGCCGAGATCGAGCGTCAGAGAATTCAGACGCTCGCCGAAGCCGAGAAGCAGCGCCTTATGGCCGAGGCCGAAGGTCGTGCGGCATCCATCCGGCAGCAGGGTGAGGCGGAAGCCGCCATCATCTTCAAGAAGGGCGAGGCGGAAGCGAAGGCCATGAACGTGAAGGCCGCGGCGTTCCAGGAGTACAACCAAGCCGCCGTGGTGGACAAGCTGCTTACGGGTTTGCCGGAAGTGGTCAGGGCGTTGTCAGCGCCGCTGGAGCATGTGGACAAGATCACCATCGTGTCCACCGGCGACGGGCGTGCGGCGGGCATGAACAAGATCACCGGCGACATCGCGCAGATGGCGGCGCAGGTTCCGGCACTGTTCGAGACGTTGAGCGGGATGCAGATCTCGGACCTGCTTGGCAAAGTGCGAGGCATCGGCGACAAAGCGCCTAAGCCGGATGTACTGCCCCCGGCGGAGGGGGACTCCAGGGCCGCTGGCGCGGGAAAGTAGTCAGTCGTTAGTCGTTGGTCCTTAGTCGTTGGCGAATCCAAATGCCAACGGCTAAGGACGAACACCGCTGGTTCTGGTCCCACGATAAAGGTTCACTAACGACCAACGACAAACGACCAACGACTTGTCGCGAGCGTCAGCTCGCACTGTAAGGAGTTGATATGGCACTGTTGGAGAGAGTAAGTACTCTGATTCGCGCCAACCTGAATGACTTGGTTGATCGGGCCGAAGATCCGGAGAAGATGATCAAGCAGGTCATTCTCGATATGCGCAACCAGTTAATGCAGGTCAAAACGCAGGTGGCGATCGCAATCGCGGACCAGCATTTGCTGGAGAAGAAACAGAAAGAAAACCACGAAGCTGAGGCCGAGTGGATGCGCAAAGCTGAACTGGCTGTGGACAAGAAGCAAGACGACTTGGCTCGGGCTGCTATCGAACGTGCCATGACGTACAAGCGTCTGGCCGAAAACTTCAGCCAACAAGTTACCGATCAGCGCGCGCAGGTGGAAGAACTTAAGACCGCACTGCACAAACTGGAGCAGAAACTGGCCGAGGCGAACGCCAAAGCTGACCTGCTGCTGGCCCGCCATCGCCGCGCCCGTGCATTCGAAAAGGCCGCCGATGCGCGCAACGGCTTCGTTGAAAGTGCTACCTCGGCGACGTTCGATCGCATGAACGGCAAGGTGGATCACGCGGAAGCGATCAGTCAGGCGAAAGCCGAACTGCTCGGCGATAGCGTAGAAGACAAACTTGCTGCGCTTGAGAAGGAAGATGCAATCGAAAAGATGCTGGCCGAGATCAAGCAGCGGAAAGCATTGCCAGCATGATTCCATGTAGTCCGGTAAGCGTGACGCGTACGGAAACGCGTCACGCAACCTGCTCGTGCAACTATCTACGGCTCGCCGGCGGAATGATGCTGTTTGAACGCAGGTAAACCACCATCTGTCCATAGTGGTCGAAGCAGTGTCCCACAGCGAGAGTCGCGAGGCCGAGTCGCGTAACCTTGTTTTCTCCCCACGGGCTCTTAATCGGCTCAACCAGATTCTGCTCGTTGATTGCCGCAATCGCTTTGTGCCCATACGCGAACGAATCGCGTAAATACTTCACAATCTCAGCCTTGGTCTTGATGTTGGCGGGTCCGTTCTCGTTCTCGCCTTGCGTTGGCACGGGAGGTTTCTCGCCAAGCATGGCGGCGAAGATGTCGTAATTTGTTGCGGCCACATGTCGAACCTGTTCTGCGAACGTGCGTACGCCTTTGAACTCGCCGTTCGTCGGAGCGAAGCCATACTTCTCTTCGGGCATGGCTTCGGCGGCGTCTACAAACTCCTTTTCAACGTTGGACAAGCTCCTATCCAGCACTTGCGAGGCAGTGCGCTTCTCTGGAACTGCTGGTGTCTGCTGCGCGAAAGCGACAGCGCATGTTGCAAACAGCATTACCACTGCAATCGAGCGATTCAGCCTCATCTCATCTCCCCTCTACCGACATGCACCTGGAATAACCGCCATACCGAAATGTTGTGAGATGCAGAAATAATGCGAACTCCCGATGAAAGGGAGCTTCGCTATTTTTGCAATACGGCGTCTTCTGATCGACTGAACGGCCATTCGCCGCTGCGCCAAGCGCGCACAAGATAAATCGCCAACCCGACAATCAGGATGACGGCCGCATATCGCACCTCTTTCAGGAAGTTCTTACGCGAAATCAACACGAACAGAAAACCAGCCGAGGCGGCCAGAGCGGGAAGTGGATACAGCCACATCCGGAACGGTCTTGGCATGTCAGGCCGACGAATTCTGAGAATGATGACGCCGAACGTCTGCAGCAGGAACTGAAGCAAGATGCGGATCACCACGAGCGCGGCGATGACGTCAGCAAGTCGCAGGAAACAGAATGCGGCTGCAACCAGTCCAAGCGCCAGCAACGAAACGTAGGGGAAGCGATGCTTCGGATGAACACGTGAAAATGCATGAAAGTAGTTACCGTCCAGGGCGGCGGCATAAGGTACACGCGAGTAACCAAGCAGCAATGAGAATACGGAGGCAAACGCGGTCCACATGATCAGTACGGTCACGACGAGCGCTGCCCAATTTCCATATATACGCTGCATGAAAGTCGAAACGATGTAGAAGCGGGTGTCCGAGCGCGCAGCCTCCACCATTTCCTGCCACGGAATTACGCCGAGGATGCTGATGTTCATGACGATGTAAATCGTCGAGACCAGCACGATGGAGATCAGCAGGGCGCGTGGGATGTTCTTTGCGGGCTCCTTGATCTCGCCGCCAAGAAAACAAACGTTGTAATAGCCCCAGTAGTCATAGGCTGCGACCAGCATCGCCGCGCCCAGGCCAGTGAAGAAGTTGTGATCCAGGTGGAATGCATTTGGAGGAAAGCTGAACGCCCGTGCGGCATCGAAATGCGTGAGCCCAGCAAAGATCACCCACGTGATGGTTCCGAGCACGCCCACCCCGAGCAGCTTGGACAATCGTGCGATCGCTGTTATGCGGCGGTAGAGCAGCGTTACTGCGAGCAGGCATACACCAATCGCCACGAGTGTAGCCGGCATGAGAAGTACTCGAACTTCAAGCGATCCGATCAGGGGAACCGGAACGTTCAGATCGTGGGCGAACCAGGTGTTCTCAAGTTGCGGCCATATGTAAGCCGCATATTGCGAGAGGCCGATGCAGCCTGAGGCGATGGAAAGCGGCGCGCTGAACGAGATCTGCCAGATGAACAAAAACGACACCATGCGGCCAAGCTTTCGGTGTCCATAAATTTCACCGAGGTAGCCGTAGGACCCGCCCGAGTGTGGCATCGCCGCGCCCAGTTCGGCCCAAACCAGGCCGTCACAGATGGCGAAGATTGCGCCGAAGATCCAGCCCAACATCGCCTGTGGGCCGCCGATAGCGCTGACAATCAGCGGAATCGTGATGAATGGCCCCACGCCGATCATGTCGATCATGTTCAGCGCGGTCGCGCCAACCAAGTTCACACCGCGAATGAGGTGCGGCTGATGCTCGGTTGTGGATGACTGCTTCGCTGCAATCGTCGGGTCAGGGTGCATAAGTTGGTCGGGACGCCAAATTTAGAAAAACAGAAATCTCCATCTGAGCGCAGCGAAGAATCACTCACCTAAGTTGTTCGTGCCCAGCGCTCACCAGGTTCACGAACAACCTCACCGCTCCGGGAACCCCAAATGGAAGCTGCCGGAAGAAAGCGTACCCCGTGTAGATGTATGTCCCTTTGCCATACTTGGCACTTAGCAGGCCGCCTTTCATCGGAGCTTCACCAGGATCGTTCGATGTCAATAATGCCTCAAACTTGTCATCCCACTGGCCCATGAAATACAGACCGCGCTCTTGTACCCACCCTTCGAAGTCGCTCTTCGTGATCTGGTTAGGCCAGCGAAAGACACTGTCTGTAGGTGCGAGAATGTCGACAGGGGCCTCTTCTACGCTGACCCGATCGCGGCTGAGCGTGGCTGGGTACGGAGTAAAGCTGCCGGCATTGAACTCCTCATAATCTGCGTTGTACTGCACAACTAGTGTGCCGCCATTCGAAACGTAATCAAGAAGACGTTTGTTGTTGGCGCGTAAGTCGTCTCGAGTGTCGTACGCGCGGATACCCAGGACAATCGTTCCGTATTTTCCCAGATTCCCGGTGGATAGTTCCTCGGGACTTATGAGGGTCACGTCCATTCCAATCTGTCGCAAAACGGAAGGGATCTCGTCTCCTGCGCCCATTACGTATCCAACTCTCAAGCCTTTGGGTACGCTCACATTGACCGCATTGATTCGTTCCTTAGCGGCCTGATAGTACAGGGTCGACCCAATGTCAGGACGGGTGATCAGGGTGTAGCCCTCCCGGTAGTTATTGCCCGAGTGCGTAACATGAGCCCCTAGGTGGTACGTGCCTTCCGGCAAGTTGGGTGGAGGCGTGACCCGGGCTTCAACCGATTGTTCCTGACCAGGGGCAGGGAATCGCAGGGTGGAGTGTGTGGTTGAGACCTGCCAGCCGGGACCTGGGCTTTCCACCGCAAACGTGGCGTCAGAAGATGTTCGCAAGTTCGTGCGCGCGGAGGTACGGATGGGGAATGCGACAGTCGTTGTCGTCTGCACGATCTGTGTCACCGGACTCACGGCAACAGAGAAATGCGGGCCGACTGCTAACGGGCGTTTGGAAACGATATTCCGGCCTTCAATGAATCGCACCTCAACCGGAGCGTCAATCGTCGCCGCGCGGCCGTTCACATCGTAAGTCGCAACTGCTCGTGCAACGGTCGGCGGCAGTGGCAGCACGGCGCAGGTATCGTTCTCAACCTTGTACACAGCTTCCAGTTCTGACGCACGATGAAAACACTGCCGTGTATAAGGTGCATCCGGAGGAACCGTCACGCGGAAACGAACCTCAGTCTTGCCGGCGTTTCCTGCCATGGGCGAGATCCTCTCGGCTTGCCAGCCTCGAGGTACATCCAACTGCATGCGACTAACCTTTGTACCGGCAGGCTTTTGCAGCGCGACAGTGACGGCGAATGTTCCGCCGCGAACAGCCATGAAGCCTTCCCGCACGGTCGGAGGCGCATCCACTATGGCTTCCATTCTGACCCCGAGTGCCAGATTCACAGCTTGTCGAAACTGTTGGACCTTCGTCTCCAGCATCGGTTTAAGCTCTGCATAGGCCGCGGGCGAAAGTTCGCGATCTGAGCGCAACACCCGTTGCAGCAGGGCGTTTGCTCTGCCGTATCCGTCAAGAAGAGGAGCAACGGCCTCGGACTGACTTCGGGCCGTGCTTGCTGCATCCACGTAACTCTGTATGCGTTCAAGTTCGCTGCGCAGGAGCGGAAGTTTATTAGGCTCGTCCTCGAGTCGCGAAGCGACACCCGTAAGGCTTGTATCAATGCCGTCAAAGAAATCCTTTTCGTGGGTACCTGGGGGCAGCGCAGGCAGGACGGAGTCGACCAACTTGTAGTAGCTCGTGTGAGGACCGGGGCGAACACTCCACGATGCTGCGCCCTGCGAAAGCTGGTGCTTCAGGCCCTGCATGGCAAACTGGACGTAGGACATGCCCAAATCGGGATTCGTTGCGCCCGTGTCTAGCGCAACCGTGTAATCTTCAGGGGCGGGCGCTTGCGTGGAACTCGACCTGCGCACGTTCACGTATAGCTTCTTCGCCTGCCACGGAGCCAGACCCTCTTTGATCTGCTCCGGAAAACGGTCGGGATCGGCCGCGGCGCGGAATGCTTCGCGCGTGAGAATTCCGGACGCCTGATGCTGGCCGTGGCCGTCTGTTTCATCGCCGCGAAACCGCGACACGATCACTTCGGGCCGGAAGGTACGGATCACGCGAACCATGTCGCGCAGGGCAGTGTCGTGTCCCTGCCATTTTTCGAAGGTCTCGGCGGCACTCTTCGTAAAGCCGAAATCCGCAACCCGCGTGAACCGCTGTTGCACGCCGTAGTATCGATCAGCCGCCAGCAACTCGAGCGTGCGCACGATCCCGAGCACATCGAAAAGGTTGCTGCCTATCTTGTTCTGGCCGCCTTCGCCGCGGTTAAGCGTGAGCAACATCGTGTCCACACCTTTACCGCGCGATTGCAGGACCAACATGGCCCCATCCTCATCGTCCGGGTGAGCGACTGTGTGCATCAGCCGCGCCGTCGTTCGCAGCCGTCCTAAGCTCTGCCTCAGGCCCGCAGAGCCGGTGTCCTGCGGCAGCGGAGCGGCAGGCATCACTGGTGTGTCACTGGCGAGGGAGACGGTGGCGAGCAGGACAACGGCCGTAAGAACCCGAACGATCTTGCTCATTCCAGCACTGCGCGAAGATAATGTCGTTTTCAATTTCATCGTGCGAACAGGCGTTTCAATTGCCTCATCAAGATAGCACTGCACTCGGTGCGTTTCGATGGACACTGTCGGACGCCCCAGTTCGAAGTTCAACAGAACCTCATAAGCCATTCGGGTGAAACCTAAAAGATGAGCGGAAATGTTTGGCGGATTCTGCTGTTTTGCTGCTGTGCGCTGGCCATGCCCATTGCGATGGCCGCCGCATGCGTTTCACACGAGACTACGCCCTGCTACGATGACCAAAGGACTCATGCAAGCATGAACGATCGGAAATGCCAAGTGGAAGGGGAGATTGCAGCAAAGCGTCTCCTGCGCAATGTCGGACCGGAGGATTTTCCAACTGCATCCGAATGGGAGCAGGCAGTGCCAGTGGCTTTCTGTGCGGACTGGCAGGGCGGGAACGCCGACGAGCAACGGCGGACGGAAGTGCGTATGTTGTGGACGCCGGACACGCTGTTCATCCGTTTTGTGAACCGTTACCGCGAACTACTGACCTTCAGCGATTCCGAACCCGGCGGATACCGATTTGGATTGTGGGAACGCGATGTCGCGGAGGCCTTCATACAGCCCGATCGTTTCGGAACTCGCAACTATAAAGAGTTCGAGATATCTCCCAACGCGATGTGGATCGATCTCGACATCATCCCAGGGGGCCATAACCGGCTTCACAGTGGACTGCGAAGGATGGCCGAAGTTGATACAGCGTCGAAGGTCTGGACCGCGCAGATGGCGATCCCGATTCGAAGTATCACGGAGAAGTTCGATCCGGCGAAGAGCTGGCGAGTGAACTTCTTCCGCTGCGAAGGCACAGATCCGCAGCGCTGGTACTCGGCGTGGCGGCCCACTAAAACTCCACGGCCGAACTTTCATGTGCCTGAAGCGTTCGGAACGATGACATTCGACGAGTAGAAACGGCGCGAGTACCGGGCAGAGTAATTTTCTCTGCCCGTACTTTCTCCGCACTTTTCTAACGTGTGTTATGCCGCCTGCTCCTGCGGCTGCCTACCCATGCTGCGCCGACGCTGTCTTAGCAGAAGTCCTGCCGCAACCGGCGCGGCCAACGCGATTGCAGTCCCCAAGCCTCGGTGCAGCCACTCGCCGGAATGTTTGAACCCGCCGCTGATGTCACCATTGCGAGAGTTCGGCTTGAAAAGAGAGCCACTGTCCTCGCGTGCCTTCTCTCTCTGCTCCATCTGTATGCTGTGGTACCGGCGCGCCACCAGGCGATCCGTCGCGGTAGGGGCGACTTTATGTTGCATCGCGAGAGCCTTTCCTATGCTGCCGACGATTGCCTCTTCCCGTGGATTGTGCGCCAGATCCACGATGGTTTCGGCAACGCGCTCCGCCGAATAAATCGGTGGAATCGGCTGCACCGGGTGACCGGTATGGTTAGCAGCATGGTGGAAGAACGGAGTGTCAATCGACGCCGGCATCACGGTACACACTCGAATGTCGTGCTCACGATTTGCATGGAGTTCCTGGCGCAACGTTTTGTCCAGGCCACGAATGGCAAACTTCGACGCCACGTAGGAGGCTTCGTAAGGCACGGGTTGAGTGGCTACGACGGAAGAGACATTGATTAGAAGTCCCTCGTGCTGTTTTCGGAATTGCCGCAGGGCGGCACTGGATCCGTACATGGTTCCGAGCAGGTTAGTTTCAATCACCTTGCGATGCTCAGTGAGAGGTATCTCTTCGAAGCGGCCGTAGGTGGCGACACCGGCATCGTTCACCCACACGTCGATACGACCGAACTCTCGAACAGCGCTTTGCGCGATTTTTTCTACTGACTTTTCATTTGAAACGTCAGTCTCGACGGCAATGGCTTCAGCCCCCAATTCTTCGCACTCGGCCGCGAGGTCCTTGAGCAGGGCCTTGCGCCGCGCACCGAGAACCAGCTTGGCGCCCTCGCGCGCGAACTCAAGCGCAGTGGCCCTCCCAATTCCACTGGAAGCTCCGGTTATTACAACTACGGCATCTCGCAGGTCCTTGGACATGGAAAACTCCTTTAGCGACTTTGGACAGGAAAGTTTTGGTAAGGGAATTGCGCCCAGACGTGAATCAAGATGAAGGGAGTGAAATCGAAGATGCCACCCTTTGCACCAAACTCAACGACAATGGCTAACTGCTCCAAACAAAACAGGTAAGCGCCATGTCTTTTCGGCAACAGCAAAGAAGTGTCAGACATCTCATTCGAAACTTGATCTGAGGTTTCGCAATGGGTGTAGTTCGCCTGGTCGCCTGTGCTGTGCTTTTCACGTTCCTCACGTCGGCCAGCACTCATTCCGAGGTCAGGGGAGAAACCAGAACTGTCACTGTTCCGTTCCGGGCGGAACCCTGGAGTGCGACGGTAAAACCGAGACAGTCAACTCCCAGACCCGCGTTACAGATTCCGGAGCACGAACATGAGAGGCAGCAAAGAGAGCGTCGCGAGAGGGAAGGCGAACGTCAGGTTTCACCACCTCGGGAGGGCGGTAAAGCTTCAACGGGGGCTAGGGCCACAGTCATCTCTCGCATAACGGGGCAGGAGAGTACGGCCGCGAGCACGGTTGGAAAGGTGTTCGAAGGTCCGGTCGATCTAAATCCTCCGGATTCCGACATCGGTGCCGGACCGAACCATCTCGTCGTGACCGTGAACTCCGTCGTGGCCATCTATGACAAATCAGGGAAACTGATATCGGAGACGGACATCAACAGCTTCTTCGGTTCGATCACCGAGCCGGGCTGCTGCTTCGACCTACGTGTACTTTTTGAGCCGACTCACAACCGGTTCATCGTTGCGGCGGGCCAGACCGATTTCGGAGCGAGTTCTTCACACGTTTACGTAGCCGTGTCGGCCAGTTCCGATCCAACCGGCGACTGGTACAAGTACTCACTGGAAGCCTCCAACACTACGTGGTCGGACTTCCCGACGATTGGCTTCAGTCCCACGGGGCTGTACCTCACTACTGACGGAATTCCGTTTTCGGGTGGAGGCCGGGCCATCTGGCTAATCACCGTAATTGGACTTGCTGAGCTAGTGGCAGGCAGCCCGAACCTGAAGATCACGAAGTTTTCGCCTGTACTGTCACCCTCGGGCGGCAACGTGCACGGCCCGGTTATTCCAGCGCGCACATACGGATCGCCACCAGTGGAGTATCTGGTGAGCACAGGACCACCCGGCGTCCTTTACATCTACTCTATAAACACGACCGGCACGCCGACGCTGAAGTCGGTGCAATTAAATACGGAACCCTTTCCGGCACCCGGCTTGGCTCCCCAACCAGAGACTAGTGTCGGCTTAGCCGGTGGTGGTGATGCTGTCTTCACCGTGGTTTGGCGAGATGACTCGCTTTGGGTCACACAAGGAATCGGCGCAGGACCGGAGCCCGGAACTGGTGCCCTCATCCGCTGGTATGAGATCGATCCAACCGCGCCTGCGCTGAAGCAGATGGGAACGGTAGCAGGGGTGGGTAGCGCTATCATGCCCGCGTTGACCGTGCGCCCCGACGGCGATGTCGACATGGTTTATACCACGTCGAGTCCATCACAATTTGCTTCGGGCGCATTCTCCCGCCGCAGTCGTACGGATCCGCCGAACACAACGCCTATATCGGGAATTTATATCGCCGGCACAACGCCATACGGCGATAGCCGTTGGGGTGACATCAGCGGCATTTCGGTTGACCCTGATGGCAAGTCCACGTGGGGCATAACGCAGTATGCAAGACCTGGAGACATGGGGTACGGAACGTCGATCGTGCAACTGCTTGCACTTCCAAAAGCCGCTACAACGCTGAAGATGACTGCCAATCCTCAAACACAGACGGTGTCCGCCGGACAGACCGCCACCTACACTCTTGCTATCGAGGGGCAGAATACTTCCGCGGTTTCGCTCGCTTGCTCGGGACTGCCGGCTGGCATGACTTGCAGCTTCGATCCGAACCCTGTCCCGCAGGACGGCAAAGCGGCTTCGCTAAGGATCTCGACCGTGGCGCGGAACTCGGCAGCGATCCCGCGCGGTATCCTCTTCGCTGCGGTCCCCCTTGCCGTGCTCGTAGTTGTTCTCGTTCCAAGAAGGGCAAGACCTTGGGCCGCGATTTCCATTCTGGTTGTGATTGCGTTAGGTGTGCTGGTTGGCTGCGGAGGAGTAGGTGGCGCAAGGAACGGCAACGGGAGCGCTGGAAACGCGGGCACACCAGCAGGAGCTTACACCATCACCATTACTGGGACTGCTAGTGCCGCGAGTGCCACAACCGACATTGTGCTAGTCGTTCAGTGACTTGATCCGAATAACGAGTCGGAACAGGAGGGCATCCCTGTCTACGAGCTACTTGCGATGTTTTTCGTCCCATGAGCGACAATCAGAATTCGTGGGCGATGCTGCCTTAGGTAGCCGTCACCGATCTCACCGACGCGGAAGGTAGAACATGGGAGCGAAGAGGTCCTGCGCGACACTGATTTGCCTAGTGCTGATCTGCTCGCCTGCGTTTGGGCAAGCTGCGATCGTCGCGCCTGATCGATCGCTTAAGGGCATTCTCGACTACATCAACCGCAGTTGGACGACGCTGACACGATCGCTTGATAACTGCGCAACCCTGATCGACCCCAAAGTGCCGGACCGTTCTGTTCTTTATTTGCCGGCCGGCATGCCGATTCCAAGTCGCCTGCAGGAATTGGGAACCAAGTGCAACGTACGAGTACAAAACTTGCCGCGCCGTATCGCTCGTCTCGGTGAGTTCGACGTGAATGTCCTCAAGGATCATGGCTTGCTGTTCCTCGAGCATCCGTACGTTGTTCCTGGCGGGCGCTTCAATGAGATGTACGGTTGGGACAGTTTCTTCATCATTCTCGGTCTGCTACGCGACGGAAGGATCGACCTGGCGCGAGGCATGGTAGATAACTTCCTGTTTGAAATTGAGCACTACGGTGCCGTTCTGAACGCCAATCGCACATATTTCCTGACGCGCTCACAGCCGCCATTCCTTACCTCGATGATCCTGGCGCTTTACGAAGTCGAAAAGAAGAGCGGCAGGGAAGACCGCGAGTGGCTAGCGCGAGCTTATGCCGGGGCCGAAAAGGACTATCAACTGTGGACGCGCGAACCGCACCTGGTTGCCGATACGGGACTTTCGCGTTACTACGACTTCGGGCAAGGACCCGTGCCGGAGGAGATGGCGACTTACACCGAGGTACTCGAAAGCTTTCTTCGCGCTGTGGACACAAGGTACATCGAGGCAAAGAACGCGATGAATGCAGGCGGGCCCGGCTTCACGTTGTTCGCATGCGACGAACAAACCGCCCCGCCTGCTACAAAATGCAAGCGACTGCAAACGGTTGGACTCAAGAGCGAATACTACAAGGGTGACCGCAGCATGCGCGAGTCCGGCTTCGACATCTCCTTCCGCTTCGGACCGTACGGCGCGGACACTCACCGGTATGTCCCGGTCTGTCTCAACAGTCTGTTGTACAAAACCGAAAAAGACATGGAGCGCATCAGCAATCTTCTTCGGCTTGCTGATGACGCGCAGCGTTGGCGGGCGCGCGCGCAATCTCGCCAGCAGCTCATGAACAAGTATTTATGGGACGAACATAGAGGAATGTTCTTCGATTACAACTTCGAAGCACAGAAGCGCTCAACCTATGAATACGCCACTACGTTTTACCCGTTGTGGGCTGGGCTGGCTACACCCGAGCAGGCGCGCGCCGTTGTTCGTAACCTTCCCACTTTTGAGCAGGTTGGTGGCCTTGCCATAAGCCCATACCAGACGAGGGTGCAGTGGGATTATCCATATGGGTGGGCTCCGATTCAACTGCTGGCTGCACAAGGCTTGCGCGACTACGGGTTTCAAGAGCAGGCAAATCGGATTTCTTACCAATGGCTCTCAACGGTTCATGTGAACTTCGTCAAGGATGGGACGATTCGCGAAAAGTACAACGTCGTTACACGATCTTCCGAAACTCCGGTCGCAGCGGGTTACAAAGCGAACGTTGTAGGGTTCGGATGGACAAACGGCGTATTCCTGGAACTGCTCCACGCACTGCCAAGAGAGTGGGCCGATCGCATAGGCCAGACGCAACCATCTACAACCTTGCCGCCTCGGTAGGCGTTGTTCGAAAGTCCTCGACCGCCCTCACTTCAGAAAGGTAGACCACGCTACAAACGGCTGCTGAATCAGAGTTACAAAGAAATGGCGAGAGAACGCGTACTGCTGGTGGATGATGAACCGGGCGTGCGAGCTACGCTATCCGAGATACTGCGGCAGCAGGGTTTCGATGTGGTGATTGCCGCGACCGTATCCGAGGGGCTGGAAGCGATGAGCAGCGGCAAGTTCCACGCCCTCATCTCCGACCTAAACATAGGCGAACCGGGCGACGGCTTCACTTTAGTGAGTGCGATGCGTCGTACCCAGCCAAACGCAGTGACCATCATCATCACCGGTTACCCGGCTTTTGACAGCGCGTTGGAGGCCATTCGCAGGCAGGTGGACGGATATCTGATCAAACCAACAAAGGTTCCCGAGTTGGTCAACTTACTTCGCAACAAGCTTGGGGGCGAACCGGGCAAACACGTTCCCTTGCCTCACAAACGACTCTCCGAAGTCTTGGCGGAACACAATGAACATGCATTGAACGAGTGGAGCGACAGAATACGAAGTTCCCCGCCTTGGGCAAACCTGTCGCTGCCGGAGTTACAGGACGGCTTACGCGTACTCGTGAGTGAACTATCCTGGCGAGTTGAACACCCTGCTTTGCCAATCCGGGCGGAAAGCATTGAATCAGCGCGTCGCCACGGACAGCTTCGGAAGTCGCAGGGGTTCAAGATCCCAGAGGTTCTCTCTGAAACCCGTGTTCTTCGCCAAGTTATCCTGAACGTGATTCACACCAATTTGATGTAGCTCAATCTTAGTTCTTTATTTATGGACATCGCCGTGGTGAGCGCGACTATAGATGAGCTGCTGGAAAGCTCAGTTGTGGCGTTCCTCGAGCAGTAGAGCATAACCGCTGAATTGCGCCTACGCGCGACACTTCTGCTAACGTATGCCTGATGGCTGATCCAAAGCGCATACTCGTGCTAGCTCACACAGTCGGAGAAGTGGACCGATTCCGCGCGGTTGCGGAAAAACTGGCGCTGGAACTTTCGCTGGCGTGCTCAGATGCCAGCGCACCATGGCGGCTCGACTTTGCTACACGAGATTCCGCGTTGCGAATTGTAGAATTCGCGTACCAACAGCCATTGCTGGCAATTCTCCCCATGCATAATGATGCCGGTCCCGTCGCTGCGCGCGCATCAAGCATGCTGGGTCTCCCTTTCCATACTCCCAGAGCGGCCGACTCGTGCGCGAACAAGAGCTTACTGTTGCGCAAGCTTGTTGCTCATAAGCTTCGCCCCGACACACCACCCGGAGCCGATACGGCGCTCGGCGAAACTGACGGTTCTCTTCAGCTGACATGCCTGATGAGCGACTCTCGTCTTCGCGTGCTGGTCGCAACTCAGGCCATTAAGGGCAGGATACTACTCTCGACACTCAGCGAAGGTACTCGCCAAGGTGTGACCGCTGCGCTCGCTACCTTGATTGGCGCGCTCGGATTGAAACACGGCCCTGTCCATGTGCTGCTCGATACGCGCGAAAGTGTGTCAGTCGTCGATGTGAGTCTGGGGTCTGTCGTTCCGTACACGTCCGACTTGCAGTTCCGAATACCGCTTGTGGACCAAGACCTGTCGTTTGAAGAGGTCGTGGTCCGAAATGCACTCGGCCTCGACGTTGGACGGATCTATCTCGACTCCAACGACGGCGTCACAGCGCGTTAGTCACGAACATCGCGCTCGTTCGTAATGTTCACAAACTCATCGTGAGCTGCAATAATGCCGCCTGGTCCGAGGAGGCGAGGTGGGATACGCAGAACACAACCTGATATCAGGAGAGAGCATAACTTATCGGGGGCGCTTGCATTTGATCGTGCTCGCCCGGGCGATCGTCGCTACTGTGTTGCTTGACGCTATTGCCGTGGCGCTTATAGTGGTCGGGTTTTCGCAGAAGTCGCCTTCAATTTACATCTGGGCCGGCATCTTGCTGATGCTGGTTTCGGGCGCAGTTCTCGGCTCTGCTTTGCTCGTGAGGAATGCCGCTGAGTTCGTCATCACAAACAAGCGTGTCGTGGTAAAGATGGGCATCGTCCACAAGCGCACGGCGGAGATGTTCCTTCACAAGATTGAAAGCGTGGGCGTGGACCAGAGTTTAGCGGGAAGAATCTGGGGTTTCGGCACCATCTCGGTCCACGGTACTGGCGGCTCTGTTGAGTCATTTCAGCGAATTGCAAACCCGTTCGAATTCCGCCGCCAAATCCAGGAACAGATTGGTGTCACCACGGGCCGCGCTGCTGCGCTATCGAACTGAAGAACCGGCTAGTCCTTCCTAACATCGGCCAGGTTAAAGGGGCGGGAACGATACTTTTCCGCCCTCAATCGTTTAGACTTTCATCAGCCGCCAGTCAGGTAGCAAACCGCTCGTCCCCCTTACTCGAGGTGTTTGTTGCGTCAAACAAAGATGCGCGTTCATTCGCGTTACGCTGTTCGTATCTTTTCCGTTCTCGCTGTTATCGCGTTCGCAGTCCTGCCGGCATCTGCACAAGAAGACAAAAACAACAATGCCAAAGCTATGACACCGCAGGACGTTGTCGGATTTTTGAACCAGACGATCGCGTGGTACCGCCATCTTGCCGTCGAACAGCAACTTGCAACCGAGCCCGCTGAGGTGTTCTCTGTCAACGACAACCGTGAGTTGGCCGATCAGATTGTCCGGATGTCGTTCGATTTTGCTCGGGCCGAGGCAGAGATCCTGATGAGAAATGGTTCCGCGGCGGCGCCGAAGAATGAGAACACCCGCGCTGTTCGGTACCATGCGCTATTGCGGCTTGCTGCCAATGCCGAAAAGCAGGTGAAGCAAGCGCAGGCGGAACTGGACGGCCTACGTCAGGGACTCGCAAGCGCAACTGGTGCCAAGCGAAGGGCAATAGAGTCGGCGATAGCGGAAACTCAGAGTGAACTCGAACTCGCGCAGACCCGTCGTGACGTTATGCGCAACATGCTCGAGTTCATCAGCGGGGCCGGAACCGGATCAGGTTCTGCAGGATTGCACTCACAAATCGAGGAACTCGAGCGAACGGTTCCCGCTGCCGTGGCCAAGCCGGCGGCTACCGGAACGGCCCAGAGCGCTCCAAAAACTACCGGTCCCATCACAGCCACTGCAGGGTTTCGGACGGCACCCTCAGGGATACTCGCACTCATTAGTGATCTGTTTGCACTTTCGCGTAAGGGCCGGACGCTCGATCAGTCTATCGAGATGACAGAGTCGCTAACAGAGGCAGCGCGAAACCTGCGCAGCCCGCTGGGTGGCGAACTGCGGAAACTCGCTCAGCAAGGGGACGAACTCGCCAACCGCGCCAACTCGTCTGATCCAGTCGCGCTGGCTGAGCAGAAGAAGGCACTCGACAACCTCACGGCGCAGTTCAAGATGCGCTCTGACGCAGTCCTGCCACTAGTTAAGCAGCGTATTCTGCTGGATCTCTACAAGCGAAGCTTGACCAATTGGCGGGCCGAGGTGCGAGGGCAGTACTCGGCCAGACTCAAGAGCCTGATTATCAGGTTGGTGCTGCTGGTCCTCGTGCTGGCAATAGTTTTCAGCACGTCCGAGCTGTGGCGCAAAGCTATATTCAGGTACATTCACGATGCTCGACGCAGATCACAATTGCTGCTCTTCCGGCGCATTGTGGTGTGGCTGCTGATTGCCATCATCATCGCTTTCTCATTCGCCACAGAGTTGGGATCCCTTGCGACGTTCGCAGGTCTGCTCACCGCCGGCGTTGCCGTGGCGCTTCAAAATGTAATCCTCTCACTTGCAGGCTACTTCTTCTTGATCGGCAAGTATGGGGTCCGGGTCGGGGACCGGGTCCAGATATCCGGCGTGACAGGCGAGGTCGTGGATATCGGCCTTGTGCGCTTGCACCTCATGGAACTCGCGTCCGGGGGCAGCGACGCCCAGCCGACCGGGCGAGTCGTGGTTTTCTCCAACTCTGTTGTGTTTCAGCCCAACAACGGAATGTTCAAGCAGATTCCTGGGACGAACTTTGTCTGGCGCGAGATCACGCTGACACTCGCTCCCCAGAGTAACTACCGAGATGTGGAACAGCGGCTGGTAAGTGCCGTGGAGCGCGTGTTTGACGAGTATCGCGAGAGCATGGAAGGACAACGGCGCAGGCTCGAAAGCTCCCTGGGATCGGTTACGGTTGTGGCGCTCCGTCCACAAAGCCGTCTTCGACTGACACAGACAGGCCTTGAGGTGGTGATCCGTTACCCGGTTGAGCTTCACGACGCCATCAAGATTGACGACCGTATAACGCGCGAATTGCTGGACGCAATCGAGCGCGAGCCAAAACTGAAACTGGTTGGTACAGGAACGCCGAATATTCAGCCGCTCGAACCCGAGATACAGACGTCCGGCCGCGCCCGCTGAAATCGGTATGCTTCGGTTTCGCGAGATTTCTGAGGAAAGTCTTTGACGAGAGTTTCTGAATATGCGATTATTCAAATATATCGATGCCTGAGCTGAGCCAAGTCAAAGCCGAGTTCTTCAAGGCACTCGCCCATCCGTTGCGGATACGCATTCTGAATGCGCTTCGCACTGGAGAAACCGGCGTTAATGAGTTGTGCACCCGGCTTGGCGTCGAACAAAGTACTCTCTCTCAACAGCTTGCCGTCCTCCGCACCCGAGATATCGTCGTCGCTCGAAAGAGCGGTACCTGCGTCCTCTACTCCGTAAAAGATCCGGCTACATTTCGTTTGCTCGATGTCGCCAGGGAGATCTTTGAGAACCACCTCATAAATGTCAAAGATCTACTGTCGCAGTTGGAAGTGGTTCCTGCGGGGGTGGAGAAGACCGAAGCATGAAGATGCGGGGGACGGAACTGAAATTCGCTGTAACTTCCTTTGGTGACTTCTATGGCGTTGGCTTTATGCCAACGCCATTTTTTTCATTCATAACGCCATTCATAGCGGGCCATCCCCGAGTACATGCCTGGAGAACTTCGTACAATGCCTGAGTTTATTCTTGCCCAGAACCTCGCGTTGAAGCTCAATCTGCAAGCTTCTGAACTGCCGCAATTCGAATCGCAAGGCATCATCAAGCCGGTCAACAAGAACGGAAACGTCTACTACTCGGCTCGCGACTTCTACCGCCTCAAGGGCGTGTTGCACTTTATGCGCGAAAAAGGGCTCACGGCAGACGAAGCTTTTGATCGCGTTCTGAACTGGAACTGGTTTACGCAGCCGGCTGGCGCAGGCGCATAGGCCGTACCAGAACGTCAGGTCGCATTGACCAAAAGAGCAGGGAGACTCGCAGCAGCTATACCCGCCGGTTTAGCAACTTGCGAGCACTCCCCTGAGGCCCGGCAGGACAAGCACCACGCTTATTCTGGACTCTTCTCCCGAACGACCTTGTTCGCGTGAATCTCGAAGTGCATGGTGACTTCCACCATCTTCGTTTCATCGTTCCGGTCGTTATCGACAGAGACGCTAATGTTCTGTGCCAACATCGGGCGTATCGCCTTTATGTATTCCCGCTCATAGCCGGCATCAAACGGCTCGCCTTCGCGCATCGTCCAGGCTTCTCGCAATTTCGCCAGCGTCAAGCGATCGAGACCGTCGAGGTCAATGCTCTTGAAACGATATAGATCGCCTTCACGAACCTGGATGTCGAACGCCACGGTGCGTTGCTCGTCGTCAAAGGTGGGATTCACGGTCACTTCCGCTCGAAGGTAACCCTTCCGCCCATATGTCTCTCGAATCCTGTCGAGGTCAGTGTCGAGCTGAAGGCCGTCAACGGGCATCCCTTTTTTGGCAGACATGAGGCGTTGCAGATCCTCTGTGTTGAAAGCTTTCAAGCCTATCCAGCGAATGCCGGAAAGAGTGTACTCTGCGCCGGGTTCGACCGGGATGTTGACGACCACTTCCGGCTCTCGTGGGTTGGAGCCTATCAACTCAATACTGACTTCCCCGACACGAGCCTTCAAAAATCCGCGCTTAGCGTAGAGCCGATGTAGGTTGTCATTGGCTAGTGCACGCACTGCAGAGCGCTGGTACGGCATAGCGAGCAGGCTCTTCAAGGCGTCTTGCAGCATAGGCCCATCAGCCTGCGCGGTGCCCGGAAACTTCAGTTCGCGGATGTTGATTTCAACGCCGTCGATGATGAACAGACCGCCGGTGATCGCGCCTTCATGATCGCCAACCCCAAAGCTGCCCTCCTGAACGAAACGCACCGTTCCCGGAATGCCGCGTTGTGCCAACAGGTTCTGAAGCGCATCGGACACCTGTTGTAGCATCTCTCCGCCGGTCGCAACCGCGCCTCGGAACAGAGGCACGCTCTCGCGGATTTTGTCCGTGAGCTCCTGATCGCTGAACCAGACGAAGTTGTCGAACGCAACTGGCAGGAATTGCTCGCTGTCCGCTAACGTGAACGTTACGGTGTACCCAGTGCCGGCGGGTCCGTACTTGTACCGGACCTCATCAAACGCGCCGCAAGCCATCAGTTTGTCGGCGGCCTGCTTGAAATCCTCAGGGCCAACGATCTCGCCGGTCTTCAGCCCGGTATACGCAATAACGTCCGATTCGATGCTTCGTTTGGAACCTTCTGCGTGTACAGCGACGAGCTTGGCCTTCTGCGAGGCCGTCTCCTGTTTCGTAGTGCGAGACGTTCTCTGCGCATGTGATATCGAGGGACCAATGAAGACCATCTGCGAAAGGATTGCTCCGCCGATAAAAATCGTCCACGCCTTGTTTGCCATGCGGCCTCTTCTACTCTGGGGAGATCAGTTGCTATTTCACCACAGTATTTGGCTCGCGCGTAGACGACGTTATCCTTCGCGATGGCGCTAATCGGGAATCGGATTAGAAGGTCGCAACTTCTTTGCCAAAGCTGCGTTTAACTAAGCGTGGAGGAAACATGTATACAAAGGCAATTCATCGCTTGTTGATTGCAATCCTCGGAGTAACGGTCCTCTGGGGCATGTCCGCCGTGGCACAGCAGTCTGCCCCACCCTCCGGCACGGGTTCATCTGCACAGCGAGGGCGCGCTCGTGACTCTGTCGCTATGCGGCTTGAGCGCATGAGCCAGCGGCTTGGCCTCACGGATGATCAGAAGTCGAGGCTAACGCCGATCCTGCAGAACGACTTCGACCAGGCACGCGCCATCCGGCAGGATACGTCGCTGACACGCGACCAGAGACGCGCGAAACTGGCGGAACTCCGTCAATCCACGCGAGCGCAAATCGAGCCCATTCTTACGGATGAGCAGCGAGCCAAGTTCGGCAAAGCCGGTATGCGCGGCAAGGGGATGGGCGGCGGACACAGAGGGATGGGGATGGACCCGTCACGCCGTCTCGATCGCTTTGGCCAAGGATTGAATCTGACTGACGAGCAGAAAGCCAAGCTTCAACCTCTATTTGAACAGCAACGGACTCAGATGCAGGCTCTGCGCCAGGATACGTCTCTTACGCCCGAACAGAAGCGCACCAAGATGAAAGAGCTCCGGGACGCGAACCATCAGAAGGTGATGGCGATCCTCACGCCCGAACAGCAGCAGAAGATGCAGCAGATGTTTGCGAAGCACGGTCGCAAAGGAATGGATCGCTGGAGCCAGTTGGGCCGGATGGTGGAGCAACTGAACCTTAGTGACGAGCAGAAGTCGAAGCTTCAGCCCCTGTTTGAGCAACAGCGCACTCAGATGCAGGCTTTACGCCAGGACACGTCTCTCACACCCGAACAGAAGCGCACCAAGATGAAAGAGCTTCGGGACGCAAACCATCAGCAAGTAATGGCGATCCTGACTCCCGAACAGCAACAGAACCTAGAAAGCATGCGCGCCAAGCGTCCACGAAGGGGGTATGGAACGGGTATGGGGCCGGATATGCAGCCCGCGCCTCCATCTCCGCCGCAGAACTGAGCGTTAGCCGGCACCTCTCCAAAGAAGAAGCGACGGGCCTGATCCCGTCGCTTTGATTCTTTACGCCTGATCCCCTCGGGGCTCAGCAGCGCGATCCTCAAACTTCTACGGTCTGCGGGAAGTACGCAGGATACTCACGCCTGTACGGCTTCTTCTCGCCATAAGAGCGAGCCAGTTCCATATAAATCCCGAGGTCGCGGTCAAGGTCGTTCTGCGTGCCGTCGAAATAGAAGTTACGGATAGGGATGTTCCCGAAGTCCTTTGCAACTTTCGGGTACACGGCTTCACTAACGATGCCGTTCATGCAGGTGAACGGGCTTATATCGATAATTCCGTCAGCACCCTTCTCAGCCAGGTAAGCGGCCTTTCCCACGCTTAAAACCATTTCGCCGAGTGCGCCGCCGACCGGCAGGTAGGGCAGCGCCAGTTTCAGCACCTCGTGAATGTTGGGTTCTTCGTATCCGCGGAAATCGTCCTTGAAAGGTTCAATTATGGCGTGTTCATCGCCGTGCTGGATGTGATCGCGCAGGATGGCGATAATCATGTCCTTCGATAAAACACGTCCGCGGAGCTTCAGTTTGCGTACCTGTTCCGAATTCGTATAGCTGACCCATTCAGCGATGTCGCTGAGCCAGGCTTCAGCGCCGTAGCCCTCGAGTTTACGAATGAGATCTTCGTTGCTGAAGGTGTTCAGGCGGCAGAATATCTCGCCAACCACGCCGATGAGGGGCACGTCCCGATCGTAATTCGCTGGGATGGCGCGGAACCTCGATCGGCAGCGCTTCATGGACGCGACGATGGAATCGAGCTGGCACTTGCTATCTGCACAGCTCTCCTCAATCGTCTTGCACAGGTCGTTAATGCTCTCTGTGTAGATCTTGTCCGTCTCGCCGGCGTGCAACTCGTACGGACGAGTCCGATGGCACGCCTTTCGAATCGTGTCGGCGGCGACCAGGGCGCGCCAACCGCCACGCAAGAAGGGTGTCGAGACACTGCCCAGATCGCTATAGCCGTTCTTGCTGGTTGGCGACAGGATTTGAACGTCCGCATAGCCGATTCCGTCCAGGATCTTGCGCAGAAATGGCGTGTACTGGCCAAACCGGCACGGGCCATCGGCTGTCGGCATGAAGAAAACGGCCTTCTTCGGATCGAATCCCGGTTTTTCAATCACGCGCAGGAAGTCACCGACGGTTACCTTTGCCGGATAGCATTCGTCGCCGGTCGTATACTTGCCGCCGAGTTCGCGCGTTCGGTCGTCCGACATCGGGGTCGGCTGCGCATCGATCCCCAGCCATTTGAATACGGCGGAAAACGCCTCAGGGCTGCCTTCCGCCATGGTCGGGATGTAAACGGTCTTGCCCGCCAGTGGGTGCTCGGGTTCGATCTTGCGAGTTACATGACGGTGGCGGAAGGGCATGATCTCAGGAATCCTTTGCTATCGAGATAAGCTTCGCAGCGGGTGATAAAGCCCGCGTCATTGGCGTGTCCGTCGAACTGGAGGATGAGCGAAGGCTTGCCCGTCGCGTCATCCAGGAATGACTTGATGTACGAGTCAGGACCGCACTTGAAATTCGATATGTAGACCACGTGAAGGTTCGGGTACTTGCGAGCCATGCGGGCCGCCTGCAGGATCTTGCGTCCCGAATTCCAGTACATATTCGGGTTGACGTCCAGAATGTCGATGTCGTCCAGGGGAAGGAAGTCCATCGGGAGGACATTCACGCCGTACAGCGTGCGCAGCTTCCGCGGGATATCGCAATTGACGCTGCGGTCGTACAGGTTATACGCGCGTCCGACGAGGATCAGCGCTGGCTCACCGCTTCGGGCGAGTTCCTCCATCGCTTTCTTTCCCGCTTCCTGCATCGCGTCAGTGAATGCGGCCTGGGCGCCGTAAGCGGCCTCGAGTGCCCGGCGCGCGCGACTGCCGTTGATGTTGAATTTCGCCTTCGTGTACTCGCCCAGCTCTTTTTCTACATGCTTCCTGCCGAAGCGGAAATGCACGGTTGGGCAGACCACCTTGTCAGCATGTGCTTCGAGCTGCGGTACAGCGCGAATTACGAACGGCAGCGTCTGGTTCCATGGACACAGGTGCGATTCCAATTGCTTCTCGAACTGTTCGGGGATCTCGTAGTTCACCGCGTTCGGAATCAGAATGTAGTCGACACCTTTTTCAATCAGGTTCTGGACGTGCCCGTGAGCTACCTTCACCGGGAAGCATGGCTGGGCAATCGAAAGCTCTTCGCCATCCGCCGTGATGGTTCTATCGGTTGCTGCCGATGGAACGACCTTAAATCCGAGTTCCTGGAAGTACGCTGCCCAGAAAGGATATCGGTCGAAGTAAAACATCGCCCGAGGAATACCAATCGTCGGACGCTTGTCGTCGCCATCGCACGGCCGAACAAGTTCAGCCAGCAGCTTGTCGCGATACTCGATTAGATCTTCAACAACCGGTTTGCGGCTAGTTTTCGCGCGCTTACGGAATTTATCCGAGCACTTGTCGCCCCAATAGGTCTTCTCGCCCTCGATACGGAACTCTTTCATGTCGCAGTAGTTCGAGCAGGCGTGGCAAACAAATTCGCGCGTCGAGTAATCGACCTTATTCAGATCGTAGCCGCGGAACTTTGAGGGCTGCTGCTTGTCCTTCATTACATCGCGTGCAATGAGGGCCATTCCGATTGCGCCAATCACGCCGTTGTGCGGCGGGACGATGACCTTCTTGCCGAGCACCTGCGAGAAGGCAGCGGCAACAGCGTCGTTGTAAGCCGTACCGCCCTGGAAGAAGATCGTTTTGCCGATCTTCCGTCCACGAACTACGCGGTTGAGGTAGTTCAGAGCAACGGAGTAGGCAAGGCCGGCGCACAAATCGCCGACTTCCGCACCCTTCAGCATCAACCCCGTCACGTCGCGTTCCATGAATACCGTGCAGCGTTCGCCGAGACGTGCGGGATTCTTGGACGCCAAGGCACGCGCAGCAAACTCACCCTTGATGCTGACGCCTAGCTTCTCCGCCTGTTCCTCAAGGAACGAGCCGGTTCCGGCGGCGCAGGCTTCGTTCATCGTGAAGTCGACGACTACGCCGTGATCGATGGCGATGAACTTCGAGTCCTGGCCACCGATCTCAAAGATCGTGTCGACAGGTTCCATGTTGAGCGTCTTCGACACGTGGTATGCGCCGGTCTTGTGTGCCGTGATTTCGTCGTTTACGGTATCTGCGCCAACCAGTTCACCGATCAGTTCTCGACCTGAACCTGTCGTTCCGACGCCCTTAATGTTGAGCTTTGCACCGATCTTCTCTTCGATCTCGTGCAGACCAGCATTGACGACCTCGATGGGGCGTCCCTGCGTCCGGAGGTAAATCTCGTAAAGCAGGTTGCCGTCAGCATCAATCAGGACAAGATTCGTCGAAACCGAACCGATGTCGATGCCGAGGTAGGCGTCAACCGTGCCGTTCTCCGGCAAGTTCACGTCCTTTACGTGATCGCGCAGCAGGACGACGTTCTCCATTGAGAGCGCGTCAGAGCAGGCGAACTGCTGCTTCATCGCCGCGTGCTGCTGGAGCTGGTGGATGCGCTTGAAGGTGCGCTTCTTCCGTTCCTCAGCCTCAAATATCCCGGCCCCGAGAGCGCCGACCCAGGAGTAGTACTCAGGCACAAAGAAGCTGTCGCCATCGAGCTTGAAAGCTTCGCGCATGGCGTTGACTACGCCCTGGTTCAAACCAACCGCGCCGATAAAGGCCACCGGCGCAACGACCTCGCGGCCCTTCACGATCGCAGACTTGAAGTTTCGCGCAACAGCGTCGCACAGACCACGCAGGATCTGGTCCGTGGAGTAGCCCTTCTGCTGGGCGTGGATCATGTCCGACTTCGCGAAAACCGAGCAGCGGCCAGCGATGCGCGCCGCACACGTCGCTTCACAAGCGGCGGGGCCGACTTCCTCAATGTTGTAGAGGAGTCGCGAAGCCTGCTGGTCGATAAACGAGCCGGTGCCGGCGGCACAGTCTCCACTCGAAGAATAATCCGTGATGCCGAGGTATTTTGCCGTGGCGGTCGGTTCCAGTCGCAAGTACTTCGAAGCTTCACCGCCCATCTCGAACACGGTCCGCACCTCGGGATAGAAGGTGCGCATGCCCTTGGCCACCGCACGGAACTCGTTCTCGAAGTAAATGCCAAGAATCTTGGCAATCAACTGAGAGCCGGATCCGGTCACGCGAATGCCTTCGACCATGTGCTCCGGCACAAACTCGTAAAGTTCCTTCAGCAGATCGAAGGTGGACTGGATGGGGCTGCCCTGAATGCGACGGTACTTCGACAAGACGAGTGGGCGTCCTGCCAGGGGGCTGCCGGCGGGGAACTCGGCTGCGAAAAAACTGCCGGACTTCGCCGTTAGCGTTTGGAGAAGCGGCGCATCGGAGACGTCGCCGATTGCTGCCAGCTTCAGGCTGACTCCACCGATGTCCAGACCAATATTAATGCTCATGTGACCCAATCACCTCGGATTCCGAACGGGCGTTCTTGCGCCACGGAATCAATTCGGGGTTCCCGGCTTGTCGCCCGGGCGAGAGCGGAGCCGCTACTGCACACTTGCTCCGGCCACCTATATGCAGAGTAATGAGCAGCTTACCACCGAAATACTGAGACGAAAACCTGATGAGGCGAACGGCGCGGAGCAGTAGCTGAACGGGTATGTGCGGAGGGCGAATGGAGCGGGCGAAACTACACTAGATATGTAACCGGTTGTCGCTCAAGCGTTTCGATAATGAAATGCAATTTCACAAAGCCGTGAAAATAGCCGTGCTCGGCGTGTCACCTGAAGTCGGGCGAATTCGCGCCTTAGAATCGTTCTACCGCTCGGTTAAAGACGATTGTTATTAGAGCTTTTGAGCCTCCCGCGATAAAATCCTGAGTCTCTGGACATTTCCAGTCGCAATCTTGCGCAATCGCTTCGAACCCTGGAGGCAAGATGGGTCGGTGTCACTCAATGGTACGCGGGGCAGCAGTTTTCTTTGTCATGCTGACCTCGCTCGTGGTTTTCAGTCAGGACAAGTCCTTTGACCGGAATGGGCAAGAAGAAAAAGGACGCAAAGAGGCGAGCGGGCAACTAGAGCGCGAACGCTGGTTCAGGCGCGGCCGCACAGCTGAAGGTCGGCCAGCCGCGGAACTACTGCAGCGCGCCTTCGAACAGAGATCGACGCTGCGGAAGAGCAAGTTATCGCAGCAACGCCTTGAGAAGTACATCCAGATGGGCCTGAAGTGGAAAAATCTTGGCCCAGCCCCGATCAATTCCGACCAGTACGGAGACGGTTTCCAGGACTACGGCTCAGTAACCGGACGAGCCACGGCCGTCGCGGTGGACCAGACAGACACGACCGGTAACACGGTCTATGTCGGCGGCGCGTATGGCGGCTTGTGGAAATCGACAAACGCTGCAGCCGTAGACCCGAAGAACGTGATGTGGCGCCAACTGCTCGACGACCAGCCAACGCTCGCGGTCGGCGCAGTTGCGCTCAAGCCAAACGACGGTAAAGTGATCCTGGTTGGCACAGGCGAGCCGAACAATGCTGGCGATTCGTACTACGGCCTCGGCATTCTCCGCTCTACCGACGGCGGTAGCACATGGACGCTGATCTCGTCGGCAAAGAGCGCTGATGGCGCAACGACCATCCCGTTCAAGGGCATGGGTTTCAGCAGAATCGTTTTCAGCCAGGACAATCCGAATCTCGTCCTCGCTGCAGTCGCGTGGACAGCCAAGGACCTCGGCTCTTATCAGAACGGCACGTATCGGGGCGTTTACTATTCAACCGACGCTGGCGCCACCTGGACCAAGGCGACTTTCACAAACCCCGATAACAAGAGTGTCGTTCATTCTGCTTACGGACTGGCCTACAACCCGGCGACCAAGCACTGGTTCGTATCGCTCGGATATCGCGGTTTCTACACTTCCACGGACGGCATCAACTGGACGAGACTGGCGAATCAACCCGGCGGCGCTAAGCTCGACTTCGGTGTGTGCCCCACCGCCGGGGCAGCCAGCTGCGTTGTATATCGGAGCGAGATTTCGGCGCGTCCCGGCAGCAAGAATGAAAAGGGCGAGCTTTATGCCTGGTATGTGAATAGCGCTGGTACGAACCAGGGCATTTATCTTTCGACCGATGATGGCGCAAGCTGGACGGCCATCGACACCACGGGCATCGACGTTTGCGGCGACGGCTCGATATCCGCGGGCTGCAGCACTTCTCAGGGCACATTCAACCTGACTCTCGCCGCGGTGCCCAGAGGTGACAGCACTGACCTGTATGCGGGCGCGGTGAACCTTTTCAAGTGTCAGATCACCCCTGAAAACCCGACCTGCACGACCGACCCATTCAAGAATCTTACGCACGTCTATGGCTGTTACAGGGAAACTGGGACTGTAGGTACGCTCGCTCACGTGCACCCTGACCAGCACGCTATTGATTTTTCCGTCGCGCATCCGGAGATCGTGTATTTCGGGAATGATGGCGGCATCTATCGGACGCTGAAGAATTCCGAGTTGAACAGCGGTCAATGCACGGTGCCGAACCCATTCGACAACTTGAACGCGAACATGGGGTCGATGACCCAGATCGTCTCGTTCTCGCAGACGAAGAGCGATCCTTCCATCCTCCTTGCTGGTTCACAGGACAACGGCACGGAAACTACGAACCCGGCCATACCGGAAGCAGACAAGGGGCCCAGCGGCCTCGGTTGGACGTCGTATCAGGGCGGTGACGGTGGGTACAACGCCATTAATCCCGACAACGCAGACGAGTGGTTTGCTTCCACGCCCTACGGCGACATCCGTCGCTGCGGCGGCGGTGTGAACTGCCGTGGCAGTTTCGTCAGGGTTGTCGACTATAGAACGTTCGGCTACGACGACAGCGCGTTCTATACGCCTTTCATGCTGGATCCGCAGGCTCCCAGCCAGATGATTGTCGGGACGTGCCGCGTGTGGCGAGGCGCCAGTCAGCCCGCAACGGCTTGGACAGCAGCACTTAGCCCAAATCTCAATACAGGCGATTCCACGGCGTGCGATGCGGCACAGCACTGGATGGTCAGCGCTATGGCTACCGGTGGCCCGAAGGTAGACGGCGTTGGGTCAGAAGTCATCTGGGCAGGACTGGAAAACGGGTACATCTGGGTTACGCCGAAAGCGAGCGATGGCGCAACAAGCTGGAAGTTCGTGACGCCGACGTTCACGCCGGAAGGGACGACGGACAAATACGTGCTCTGGGGCGGGTTCCCGGTTTCAAGCATTACTGTTGACCCGAGTGACCCGACAGGTGGCACAGCTTACGTCACGATCATGGGCTTCAACACCAGCCAAACCGATGGCAAGCCCAAGCACGTGTTCAAGACGACTGATATGGGCCTGACATGGACGAACATCACCGGCGACCTGCCTGATGCGCCGGCCGATGCCTTTGCCATCGACCCGAACGACAAGAACATCCTCTACGTCGGCACCGACGTTGGCGTGTTCATGAGCACCAATAACGGCACTAACTGGACGGAATACGGGCCTTCGAACGGTGCAGGTGCGCTGCCCGCTGTCGCTATCACAAAACTTGAACCCATCGTTGCGAACGGAGTCAGGAAACTGCGGGTATCCACTTATGGTCGCGGTATGTGGGAGATCGACCTCGCCAGCTACAAGGACTTCACTCAGACGATCACGCCTTCCACGGCCAAGGTCGTGAACGGCGGAACAACGACGTTTAAGGTCGACTACACTGGCCTTGGCACCTTCAACGCCGATGTAAAGGTTGCTTGCACCGACCTGCCCGAAGGCATCACCTGCACTTACAATCCAGAGACAGTCGGCTCCACCGCTACGAGTTCAACAGTCACAGTAAAGCTCGATGCCACCAAGGTCACCCCGGGGCCTCATGCGTTCAAGATTACCGGGACCGCCGGCGAGCTGGTGAAAACCAACTATGTCACGGTTAACGTGACCGACTTCGCGCTGGCAGCCACGGCAACCACGGGTACGGTCAAGGCAGGCAACACGGCTGAATATACGATCACCGTGTCCACTGACACCGGACACTCCGACGCGGTGGCTCTGACCTGCGCCACGGGGAGCGGACTACCCGACAAGGCTGAATGCAAGTTCTTGCCGACTTCGATCGCGCCTGGTGCTAGCTCGATCCTGAGCATCACCACGAAGGCTCCGACTACGGCGATGCTCAATGCACCGCATTTCGGAACCGGCTCGCCGCTGTTTGCGTTCTGGTTTGGCATGCCTGGAATCGTGGTGCTAGGTGGGGCCGCCTGCACCAAACGTAAGAAAGCCATCATGCTCGCTTTGCTCGTGATCGTGCTGATTAGCCTGATCACGATGACCGCTTGCGGCGGTGACAGCAAGAGCAGCACGCCGCAGCCGGTCGCGGGCACTCCGCCAGGTACTTACACTGTGACGGTCACCGGTACTTCCGGTACCCTCACGCATACAACAACCTTGACCCTGGTTGTGCAGTAACAACAACTTCGCACCACACCGAAAAGCCGCCCCATCGGGCGGCTTTCGGTTTTGCAACTCGCCTAAAGAAGAAGGACTCCGCTACGCTGCGGAGCGGGAGCGCTCGGTCCCGTGCTGCGACTGCCTGCTGGTCCGGCGATTATTCAGTCCGATCTCAGTCAGGGCAGCCAACGCCGCAAGCAGAAGTAGAATGTGCAGAAAACCGCCGAGCGTCTGGCCGACGATCACACCGAAGAGCCAGAGCATCACTTCTACTGCCGCGAGAACCCAGAGAAAGCTGACTCTCATGTTTGATGAGGTGCAAAACAGCACACCCAGGGTTGCACGCCCAGCTCACTCACGGGGTGAATCCGCCGATTGGCCGAGTTTCTTGCCAACTGGATGTTTACTCTGCTTAAAATACCTTCGCGTGCAATGCAAACGGGTCAAGCCTTTGGGATCTAATCAATAGTTGTAGAGAATGCCGTCTTCAGCGGCGGGACGGAGATGCGGTTTGCTGTCGAAAACGCTGAGTGAAGGGTTGGAACGCTACCACATCGGCGACAAGCTCCGGGCGCTGCGTTTGCGCAAGAAGATGGGTTTGGTCGAGTTGAGCGCGCATACAGGACTCTCGGCGGCTTTGCTGTCGAAGCTTGAACGCGGACGTCTTTTCCCCACGCTTCCAACCCTGCTTCGAATCGCACTCGTATTCGGCGTCGGTCTCGATCACTTCTTCGTTGAAGAGAAGCGCAAGAACGCGGTCGGCGTAGTCAGACAGGGCGAAAGGCTGCGCTTCCCGGAGAAACCAAATCTTCGCGATGTCGCTTACTACTTCGAGTGTCTTGATTTCAACTCCACGGACCGGAAGTCCAGCGCCTTTTTCGCCGAGTTCGAACCCTTATCTATGGACAAAACGCGTCCCCATGCTCACAGCGGAGCAGAGTTCATCTTTGTTCTTAAGGGCAAACTATGTCTTCGAGTGGGTTTAGAGGACCACGAACTTGAGGCTGGTGACTCGGTGTACTTCGATTCTTCCATCCCCCACGCGTACCGGGGCGGAAGCGGGAAGCCCTGTACAGCCATCGTGGTGGTGTTGCCCTAGAACAAAAAGGCCGGCATGTGCCGGCCGTCGAAGAGTGCTGAAACCTGTGTGCTAGCCGGCTATGAGCCGCTCAAGCGCCCCACGGTTGCGAATCAGCAGGTTGGATCCCTTAATTTGTGCGAATTGCTTCGCCTTGAACTCGGCAAGAATGCGCGTTACGGTCTCGCGCGAGGTGCCGATCATCTGGGCAATCTCCTCGTGCGTCATGGCCAGCTTCACGCGCGTACCTTCCTTCGTCTCTTCGCCGCTCGTGGCCCATTCCAGCAAAACGCGGGCAAGCTTCTCGCGTGCGGAGTGCGATAAGCCCAACGACCGGATCTGCTCGTAGGCGCTTTGCATGCTCTGGCTCAGGTGCTGTGCCGCCTGGAGGCAGGCGTCACCGTGTTCTTTCAAGAACTTCAGGAAGTCTTCTCGCTTGATAAAGTTAACCTGGCAAGGATGGAGCGTCTCAGCAGTCATCTCGTACGGAGTGCCGGAGACGGTGGCGTGCAGCCCCAGTACCTCCCCAGGTTCAGCGATCTTGAGAATGAGCGTCTTGCCGTCAGCAGCCGTGATCGAAAGCTTAACTCTTCCCTTGCAGAGCATGTAAATGCCGCGGGGGAATTGGCCCTCGGTAAACAGCATCGCTCCGCCGGGGTAAGCGGCAGAATACTTTATGCTGTCGAAAGCCTGCAGACTCGTTTTGGGAAGTTCGCAGAAGAATTTCCCATTGCGGAGTTTGCAGACCATGCAGCTATCAACTATGTCCAGTCCGTATGGCGAAGCCACGAGACACCTTCCTCCCGTTAGTACAACTATATCACTGAAAGACGTGAGCTGCATCACTGAGTAGCAGTACCACGCGTCAAGACCGGGAGGCCGGTTGCGGCGTATTCTCCTCTCCGTTACCCTTCCACAAGCAGCTTTGTGGTCTTCGGTCGGCATCGGATTGTATTCGGCTGGCCTGAGTCCATCTTCCTCACCTTAGGATCGATCCAGTCCCCTGGAACTCGCGCGACGAACTCGCGCCAAAGCGGAGGTTGCATGTCGCACCCGTCCACCGCCACACCACTTCAGCCAGGCTCTGTACCCAGAAAGCCGAAGCTGATCTGTGAGCAGTCCGGTGAGAAGCGAGTTCTGCCGCTCTCAGTTTTGCCTTTTACCATTGGGCGTAAGCCTGACAAGGACCTCGTCATCGCCGATCCACGGGTGTCACGCGAGCACGCCCGGATCGAGTTGATTGGAATCGAGTATTGGATAGTGGACCTCGGCAGCAAGCACGGCACCTTCGTTAACGGGGTGAAAATCGAGAGGCAGAAGCTGAAAAGAAATGATCGCCTGGAGTTCGGGGCTCGCGACGGTGCTGTCGTCACATTCGACCCCGAGGAATTCGAAGCCCAAGCCAGCGGAGAGTGGTTCAAGGAGGTCGTGGAACTGGAAACCAGTGGTGCCTCCGATCTCGAGAAACTCTCGCTCTTCCTGGACGCAGTCCGAAAGCTGAATGCGACCAACGTTCTCGATGAGGTGCTCGTCACTCTGCTGGAGGCGACGTTGCGTTTGACTCGGGCAGATCGTGCATTCGTGTTCTTGCGCGACAGGGACGGGCGTTTGAAGCTGACCGCAGGCCGCGATTCCCGGGGGCATCCGCTAACCGAGCAAAGTACGATCTCTCATTCCATCCTGAACGAAGCGGCCTCGGGAGGTGAGTTCCTGATTACGGATACTAGCCGTTCCGACGAGGTTTCTTCCCGAAACAGCATCGTAGCGTTCGACCTAAGAACGGTTATCTGTCTGCCTTTATGCAGAACGGGATTCAAGCAGAGCTCGCGAGGTGCTCCTGCCGGCACACCGCCGGCTCGCGACGTTATGGGCGTGCTGTATCTCGACAGCCACTTCGCATCGCGCGACATGTCAGCGGTCAGCCACGACGCTCTGCGCGCAATCGCGACGGAAGCAGCCGCTTTAGTCGAGAATGCAAGTCTTGTGGAAGCCGAAGAGGCTGCACGCCTTTACCAGCAGGAACTCACGATTGCCGCATCCATCCAGCAAAATTTGATGGCGGTCACCATTCCCGACGTGCCGTTCGCGCGCATAAGGGCCAAGAGCGTGGCGTGCAAGGATATCGGTGGTGATTTCTACGATGTCGTCAGGGCGGGTGACTGCCTGACGGTAATTGTGGCCGACGTGTGTGGGAAGGGCATCTCAGCGGCCCTACTCGCTTCGACGCTGCAGGGCATGGTCTATTCCCAACTCGAAGCGAACGTTCCGCTCGCGGCCATTGCGAGATCGGTCAACGACTTTTTCTGTCAGAAGCGGCTGGGAGAAAAGTACGCAACGATCATCATGGCTCAGTTGCGGCCCGACGGCACCATGGAGTTCATCAATTGCGGCCACGTTCCGCCGGTTCTCGTTTGCAGCTCCGGAGTGAGCCGTCCGCGCGAATCCAACCTACCCGTCGGGCTAATCCCTGGCGCGAGCTACGAAAGTGCGCGATGCGAGCTTGAGCCAGGCGACAAGCTGATCCTCCTCAGCGACGGTGTCACAGAAGCTGCTAATGCTGCTGACGAATTTTTTGGTGACGACCGGCTGGAAAACGCTGCGAGTTCGGAGGATGCATTCGGCAAAATCGTCAGTGAGGTTGCCGAGTTCTGCGGAGCAACGCCCAACAACGACGACTGCACCATCCTGGAACTGAAGTACACGGGGAACTAGCGTCGGGAACGCGGTGCTCAGGGAGCACCCTGCTTCCACGCGCCGCTTTCGTCTTCTCCCGAAAGCAGTACCTTCACTGTGCGCAGGAACTCAGGGATGACTGCGGGCTTGCTGATCAACTTCACTCTTGCGGACGCAAGTTCGGGTGAAATTTCCGTATCTGAGTAGCCGGTCATAAGAATAACCGGCGCAGTCGGTCTGCGGCGAAGCACTTCGCTTACGACATCCAGTCCACTTGCCCCGTGGTCTAGCGACAGATCACAGATTAGCAGATCGAAGCTTCCTTCCCTGGCAAGTTCACGAGCACTTGCGAATGTCGCCGCGCGCGTGACGTTGTAGCCTTGGTTCTCAAGAATGATCGAATGGCTCAGCAAGACAGCATTGTCGTCATCGACCAGCAGAATGCGGTTGGAAGCATTGTCGGGCATGCAAATACATGGGAAGAGCACATTGTGTGCCACCCCGCGTCCGTCGTTATCGAACACTGTACGTCACATTTAGTTCCGGGAACGGAGGCTCCCCGCCACCGTTCCCTCCGGGGAGCTTGTTGCTGAGTTACTCCTCTTCTTCTCGCAGCCTGGAGATCACGTTGAAGTCTTCCAGCGTTGTCGTATCCCCTCTTACTTCACCAGTGCTGGCGAGCTCCCGCAACAATCGTCGCATGATCTTCCCACTGCGTGTTTTGGGGAGCGCATCAGTGAAACGGATATCGTCCGGTCGTGCGAGTGCGCCGATCTCTTTCGCCACCCACTCTCGCAGTTCCTTCTTCAGACCTTCTGAGGGTCGATGGCCCATCTCGAGGCTGACGAAAGCCGAGATGGCCTGGCCTTTCAATTCGTCTGGCCGGCCCACCACGGCAGCCTCCGCGACCTTTGGATGTGCGACAAGTGCTGACTCCACCTCCATCGTGCTCAACCGGTGTCCGGAAACGTTGATCACGTCATCGACACGCCCCATCACCCAGAAGTAACCGTCTTTGTCTTTGCGAGCTCCATCGGCAGTGAAGTAAACGCCTTCGATATCCGACCAGTACTGCCGAACGTAGCGGTCGGGATCACCGTAAATAGTTCTCATCATGGCCGGCCAAGGCTTCTTGACAACGAGATATCCACCTGAACCCGCGGGCACCGGTTCACCGGACCGTGTGACCACCTCGGCGATGATGCCCGGGAACGGCCTTGTCGCTGATCCCGGTTTGCCTGGTATTGCTCCCGGCAGCGGCGTGATCATGATCATGCCTGTCTCCGTCTGCCACCATGTGTCCACGATAGGGCAGCGGTTCCCGCCGATGACTTCGCGGTACCACATGTAGGCCTCCGGATTGATCGGCTCACCTACTGTCCCGAGCAGCCGCAAGCTGGAAAGGTCGTGCCGCTTCGGCCAGTCCTCACCCCACTTAATAAACGCTCGAATAGCGGTGGGCGCAGTGTACAGCGTATTGATCTTATGTCTTTCGATCATGGCCCAGAAACGGTCGGGTTCAGGCCAGTTCGGTGCGCCTTCATACATGAACGTAGTCGTGCCGTTCTGTAAGGGTCCATACACGATGTAGCTGTGACCGGTCACCCAACCGATGTCCGCCGTGCACCAGTAGACGTCTTCATCTTTCATGTCGAAGACCCACTTGGTGGTTATGTAGGTTCCAACTGAATACCCTCCGGTCGTGTGCACGATGCCCTTGGGTTTGCCCGTCGTTCCAGACGTGTACAAGATGTAAAGCGGATGTTCCGCGTCCAGCGGTTCAGCCGGACACCGATCACCTGCACCGCTCATTAATTCGTGCCACCAGTGGTCACGCCCAGCTTCCATTTGCACTTCGCTGCCGGTCCGCTTGTACACAACAACGTGCTTCACCGTGGGGCAATTTGGCAGTGCTTCGTCCACCGCAGCCTTGAGCTTCACTTCGGAACCGCGGCGATAGGAGCCGTCCTGGGTTATGACCGCAACGGCTTCCTGGTCGGTGATGCGATCAACTAGTGCGTTCGCCGAGAAACCACCGAAGACGACGGAGTGAGTTGCCCCGATGCGTGCACATGCAAGCATTGCGATTGGCAACTCGGGGGACATGCCCATGTAAATGGCAACGCGGTCGCCTTTCCTGATTCCAAGCCCCTTCAGGACGTTTGCAAACTTCTGAACCTCTAACCAGAGCTGGTGATAAGTGTAGGTACGAACTTCGCCCGGCTCGCCTTCCCATATGATGGCGGCCTTGTTCTTGCGCCACGACTGCACATGCCTGTCGAGACAGTTGTAGGAGATGTTCGTTTCCCCTCCCGCGAACCATCTCGCCCACGGGGCGTCCCACTCCAAGACCTTGTTCCACGGCCTGAACCAGTGCAACTCCTTTGCTATTTCTCCCCAGAAACCTTCAGGGTCCGCTTCAGCTTTCCTGTACATAGCCTCGTACTCATCCAGGCTTTTGATATGTGCCTGCGTGCTGAACTCCGCCGGTGGCTGGAACAGTCGCTGTTCCTGGAGTACGGAATCGATGTTTTGCTGGTCCGACGCCGGAACGATCGGCGTTGTTCGCTGTGCCATTTACGGTTCCTCCGCCTGTAAAAGAGAACTTGTGCAGAACGTTCGCGAAAAAGGGCCCACGTTACCCCTCGAGAAACTGCTTTGCGATCATGGCTGGCCTGCGACGACTCGCCCGCCCCACCTCACGAGTGCGTTTCGTCACTCGTCACACGATGCTGTTCGCTACCTTGACGATGCGAATCGCGCACCAGCTACTGATCCAGCGTCGATAGATCGCCAGTTTCGGCGCCGATCTCCTTCGCCTTGAGATAGCGCCGCATGATCTTCCCAGAACGCGTCTTGGGTAATGCCGTAACGAACTCTAATCCCGACGGCGTCGCGATAGGGCCCAGTTCTCGGCGCACGTGGTCGATCAGGGCATCCTTGAGCGGCTCGGAAGGCAGGTGCCCCGATCGTAGCTGCACGAATACCTTGATCGCCTCGCCCTTCACCTTGTCTGGGATGCCAATCGCCGCAGCTTCGGCTACTGCCGCATGCGAGACCAGCGCGCTTTCAACCTCGGCCGTCCCGATGCGGTGCCCCGCAACATTGAGAACGTCGTCGGCACGGCCGATGATGGCGATGTAACCATCCCTATCTTTGATGGCGACATCACCCGTGTTGTACATGCCGGGAAATATGCTCCACTCTTTTTCCCAACGCGCGGAGTCGCCCCAAACCGTTCGCATCATGTGCGGGAAGGGGCGCTTAAGCACGAGGCGTCCTCCCTGGTTTGGCGGACAGCGCTCCCCGTTCTCGTCCAAGACTTCGACTTCGACGCCCGGTTGAGCGGTACCTGCCTTTCCGGGACGTGTCGGCATGGTGCAATGCGTCGCGATGGTCGGTCCTGCAATCTCCGTCTGCCACCAGTTATCGACGCAGTAGCCCCATTTACCATCTCCGCAAAGGTGCGTCTGCGCCCATCGCCAAGCTTCCGGATTCAACGGTTCTCCGGCGCAGGCCAGAACGCGCAGGCTGCTGAGGTCATGCTTGTTCGGATGTTCCTCCCCGTAGCGCATGAACATGCGAATGGCCGTCGGCGCGGTGAAGATCTTACTTACGGCATACCGTTCCACGATTTCCCACGCGATGCCCGCGTCGGGATAGTCGATGGCGCCTTCGCGAAAAAGCGTCGTGACCCCGGCGCAGAGCGGCGCATACACGATGTACGAGTGCCCCACAATCCAGCCAATGTCAGACGTACACCAAAAGATGTCCTTCTCGCCCACATCGAAGAAGTTGCCGAGGTGATACGTCGTGCCCACCATAAAGCCGCCGTGCACGTGCACTACACCCTTCGGCTTACCCGTGGTTCCGGACGTGTAAAGAATGAACAGAGGATCTTCACTGTCCATCACTTCCGCTGGACACTCAGCCGGATTGTCGAAGAGCGATAGGAAATCGATCTCTCGCGGGTTCGTCTGCTCGAATGGCCCCTGGCGCGAAAAGACAACTACTTTCTCAACGAATTCCACACTGTCAATCGCCTGATCGACGATGCCCTTGAGATCGACGGGCTTGCCTCGTCGATAGCCAACATCCGCGCAGATCACAACTCGTGCCTGAGCGTCCGTGATGCGATCACGTAATGCAGCGTGGCCAAGTCCGGCATAGACGACGGAGTGAATGGCGCCGATACGAGCGCACGCCAACATCGATACGACACCCTCAATCGTGAGGGGCATGTATACGATGACGCGATCACCCTTGTTCACTCCAAGCGCTTTCAATCCGTTCGCGCACCGATTCACCAGTCGGTATAGCTCGCCGTAGGTGACCTTCCGTTCTGTACGATCTTCGCCGAGCCAGATATAAGCGACCTTGTTCCGCCGTTCAGAATTGGCATGGCGGTCGAGTGCGTTCACGGTGATATTCAGTTGCGCACCTACAAACCATTTGTGCGAGGCGCCATTCCACTCCAGCACATGGTCCCATTTTCGCGACCAAACGAATCGGCGCGCGAGATCGCCCCAAAATCCGGCTGGGTCTTCGATCGAGCGGCGATATTCGCGCTCAAAGTCCTGCTGGATGGCATTGGCGGTCACAATCTCTGGGGCAGGGTACTCCTCTTCAATAGCCAGCAGGTTCGATATGTTTTCGTGCGGTCCCTTCTTCGGGCTGCTCATGATATCGCTCCCTGTTGAGAATTTTCTGTTCGGAAGAACGGCGGCATCGGCCTCCGCGCTTCCATCAACTAGTGGGCGGTGGGCCTTTTCGCGCCCAAGACCGTGTTCGCGCGGACCCGAAGTTTCTGTAAACGTCTGCTCCGCACGGTTCGCAAGTGTCAGCGATGCCCCGAGCCAGCCCAACAAGAGCCCAGAGGAATACTTAAGATGCTGGGTTTCGCGGCGGAGAGAATGGGACTTGCGTTCTAGTCGAGCAATGAGGCGCAGAGCGATCGCACGAGAGTCGTTCAAGCTATCTTGGCTTGCCAGGCCGCCCTAACCGTCGTGATCCGTCCCGAGGGCGAGACTCTATACATCGGCTGATGCAGTCCCAGTTAGGAACAGATCCACTCTTCACGTGAGCATTTCTGAAAATGGCGAACGGCAGCTTGCTCACTTCCCGCTTCTTACATCGCAGCGCGGTGGACGGGTCCGCAGAAGGCAGGCAGAAAGGGATCATCACCTGCGCTTCTCAGAAAGCGCATCTCGCGCCTATAGTATTGGGCTAAACGTGGCTGGAGGTGCAGCATGCCAGAACCCGGGAGGAAGACGGAAATGCAGGCCTTTGAGACCGGCGAAAAAGTAAGGTTCGAGAACATTCTGCTGGCGACAGACTTCAGTGCCTCCTCGCAGACCGCGTTGCTGTATGCACTATCAATGGCCCGCCGCTATCGTGCCCGAGTGTTCATCGCTCACGTAGTCAATCCGCAAGCGGCCAAGCTTCTGGGGCAGGATGCGGTGCAGCGCGCCCTTAACGATGCCTGGCGAAGCGCCCAAGCGGAGATAACCAACCAACTGATCGAAGGCCGCCTTGAGGGTGTCGAGCACCAGATCGTCGTCGAGCAGGGCGAAGTCTGGCAAGAGCTTTCGAAGTTGATCGAGAAGTTCAACGCCGATCTACTTGTCACGGGTACTCGCGGCCGAACCGGCGTGTGGAAAATTCTCCTTGGATCGACCGCCGAACGCATTTTCCGCAGTTCGCCGATACCGGTTTTGACCATCGGTCCGCATGCGGCCGGCAGCATGCCCCCAGCCGAAGGGCCCAAGCGCATCCTGTATTCGACTGGCTTCGCCGTCCAGTCTCTAAATGCGAGCAAATACGCGTTCTCTATCGCGCATCAGCAGCAGGCACATTTGGCATTACTCCACGTAGCGAAAGATGTGCCCGATAACGAGCAATGGAAGCGCGCGGAACTGGAGCGCGACTCGAAACAGCGCCTGCTCAGCCTTGTGCCTCCCGACATGCCTGCTCCACCGGAAATTTTTGTGGCGTTCGGAACTCCGGCACAGGCTATCTTGAAGACCGCGGAGCACTGGAACCCAGACCTGATCGTCCTCGGCTTGCGTCGGCTTGAAGAAGTATCTGGGAAGAAAGCCACTTGGGCTACGGCCTACAACGTGGTGATCGATGCCCCGTGCCCTGTCCTGACGATAAGAGCGCCTGAAAACGTCTAGGTTACGCCGTCACAGAAGACGCAGGAAGGCGACGCAATGCTATGAATTCCCGTAGCATTGCTGTCGCGCCGGAGTGCCGGTCGATCTCACTGAATCTTGGGCTTCCACTGCGGGTCGTCTTCCGGTCGGACGATCTCTCCATCCCGCATGTGGATGATGCGGTCCCCGTACGACGCCGCCTCCGGATTATGAGTGATCATCAACACCGTCTGCCCGAGTTCTTTATTCGAGGCCCTCAACATGGCGAGCACGATATCGCTGTTCTTCGTGTCCAGGTTTCCGGTCGGCTCGTCGGCTAACACGAGCGCAGGTTTGTTAATGAGAGCGCGTGCTAAAGCGACTCGCTGCTGCTCGCCTCCGGAAAGCTCAGACGGACGGTGATGCAGACGCCGCGCAATGCCTAGCATCTCTGTGATCTTCCGGAAATGCTCGCTGTCGTTTACGCCATCGACTCCAGCGATGTTGCGCGCAATCTCGATGTTGCCGCGTGCATCCAGCGTGGGCAGGAGATTGAATTTCTGGAACACGAATCCGATCTTCGTCTTCCGCAGCTCTGTTCGTTCCGCATCGGAGAGTCGAGCGAAATCGGCTCCTCCGATCACAACGCGGCCGGAATCAGCGCGGGTCAGGCCGCCCAGGATGTAGAACAGGGTGGATTTGCCGCTGCCCGAAGGACCAACGATGCTGACGAACTCACCAGCCTGCACGGTGAAGGAAATACCACGAAGTGCGGGCACATCGACCTTACCGATATGGTAGGTCTTCCTGACATCTTCCAGTTGAATGATTTCGGGCATGTGGAAATTTCGATGATACAGAAAGCAATCAGCAGTCAGCAATCAGCTTTCAGCAGTAGGAAGTTAGGGCACAGCACGCCGCGCTCCCTCTGCGATCTGATCCGGAGCCGCGTAGCTCGAGCGGACTGCATTCCGTTACAGACCGCACGTTTCTGCCCGCGGATCGCTGTTTCATGCGATCGGCATAGTTAAAAAGAAAGGGCACAGTTGTCGCTGTGCCCTTGTCGCAGTCAGGAGGACCTTGTTGCCGCTGCCGGTTGGCGGTCGAGCGAGCCGCCGGATAAGCGTTGTGCTGCTTACCGGGGCCCGAAGCTGCCGTCCTCCCGGCAGGTTGCGATATTGAGCGATGGGCGAGTTCCCAGTCTCGCGCCACGTACACGGCTACCAGTACGTCAGTTTCACCTGGTCAAGCCACGCGTTGTAAGGCGTCGGGATGCCGTTCATGTCCATCTGGAACGCCACGTTGATATCGTTTGCGTTGATTCCGATCGCGTAATAGCTGCGGTTTACGTAATACTTCTGCCCGTTGAGCGTGATGGAGACGTAGTAAACCTTGCCGTTCGCGCGATAGAACTCTTCCGTCAAGTGGTTCCACTTGTAGGCCTGCACGTTCGTACACGGAATACCGGTCTTTACCCAATGCTTGTTAGCCGGATCCCAAACGTCCCACTGCTTGTCATAGTTGAGGCCGCACTGTGTGCCCATGACGTACCGCTTGCCGCCAGTGGTCTGGTTCACGTCGAACTCGAGGGCGAACGCGGCCGCCGTGTTCTTTACGTAAAAGTACAGGTCGTAAACGAAATGCGAGACGTTGCTGTTCGCGCCGAGCTGTTTCCACCACAAGGCGGAGCCATACTTCGAAGTGCCGCCTACCCAGAAGCCAGCCGATTTCCCGTCCATCGACGGGCTGGAGACGCCTTGCGTCATGCTGTACGGAATTTGCGGCCCCGCCGCGTTGATACCCGAGCAGACGTCACAGTGCTGCCAGCCAGTCATTTCTTCGATCTTCCAAAAGGTCTTGCCTCCGGTCGGCGTTGTGACGTTCGACGTTGACCCGCTCACGTTGAGTCCGAACGCATTCTTCAAAACGGTGCCGCCGCTGTCCCACGCCTGCACGACGATATGGTGATATCCGGCAGCCATACTGATACTGGTATCGACTTTATTGGAATAGGTCTGGTACTTGCTGACGCCGTCAACGTAAACGCGCATTGACGTGATGGGACGACTGGAAGAAGCCGAAGCGATAAATCGAACTGGGGAGCCTGTAGTGGAGCCTGGTGTCGGTGAGCTTACTGTCACACCCGCTAAGGCCGCGACCGATGACACCGCGATCACGACCGGCACAAAAATGAACTTTCGAACAAATGTCTTGACCATCCAAAATCCTCCTGGGGCTGCTTGGGATGGTCTGAGACTATGGGTTCATCAACTCTGGCTATAGCGGGCTTATGGCCTAATGCGTTTTAGGTTTTATACCTAGTGAACATGGGCCAGAGACCTTATGGTGGAACTAGCCCGGTTATGTAGCCCAGAGCGTAAGTCCCTGTCGTAGTACAACATACGCCGGGCATTGAGCGAACCAGAGCGCGTCCGGCACACTTACGCGCTCTTAGGGTTTGCCTGGATGGGGTGAGACTTTGAGCCAGATCTCAGGGCTGGCTCAAGAGGCCAGGCGCGCTCTGGAAGCCGTGTTGTGCGCCGTCTTGGGTCCTCGCTTGCGTACGAGCAGCAGTCGAATGCGCTCAAGCAGTTCTGCCGGTGCATACATGCCTTTAGGAAGGAAGACGTCCGCCTGTGTATCCCGTTCGTAAACGCGTATCTTGCCGGAAAAAAGAATCGCCGGTGTGTGTGGGGAGATGGCTTTGACTTGGGCGACGAGCTCGGTGCCATCCATGCCGGGCATCACGAGGTCGGTCAGCAACAAGTCGATGCCGCCCTGCTTGAAAACGTCGAGTGCGGCCTGCGCCTCGTTACAGGTGATGACTTTGTATCCGTGGGTTTCCAGCATGACCTTGCGGATCGATAGCGACTGTTCGTTGTCATCAACGCAGAGAATCGTCCGTTTCGCTTTCATGATCGCGCATCCGTGCCGTATCGGCACGGACGCATGTCCCCCAAGATGAAATGGCGCGCAGAGGACAGGGCGCCAGAGCAAGACGCTGCCCTCTCAACGGTCAAAAATTTTCGACCGGGAATGCTCGCGAATCCTACGGCGACTTAAGAACTCTGTAAAGTGACGATCAAGTCAACAGTCAAAAAGAATTTCGACATCCGGAATGTCGGTTTTGCTTACAACACTACCTCTCCTCTCATTACTTCTACGCAGTAGCCACCAACCCGCACATTCGTGACTCTGTCTCCGTTCTTGTCAGCACGAACGAAGATGCGGCTCGGACGCTTGCATTCGGTCCCTTGCTCGATCAGTGCGCGCTCTCCTGCCTGTGCGACACCATGCGCGACCATCCATGCGGCGCAACATCCGGCGGCTGAACCTGTCGCTGGATCTTCGCCGTTGTAGAAGATCATGCGTGCGTGCAGCCGTGCTTCTGGATCGACGGTCTCCCGAGACACCAGGTAAAAAAACTTTCCATCGGTGCGCTCGAGGTACTCTGCAGCTCGTGACCAGTTCAGTCTCAACTTCTGCAACATCTTCAGTTCCCGCACAGGAACCATGGTGAAGCCCATCCCGGTCGAAACGGTTTGGATGGGCAGGCTCGGGTCGAGATCTCCCGGGCGAAGGCCGACGGCAGCCGCGACTTCCTCCGGCAGGTGTATCGAGCCGAACTCGGGATCACGCTGGCGCATTTCGCCGAACGCGCCTTCCTCCCCGTCTTCAAACGTGACGGAAATGTGTCCTACCCTTAGGTCGAGGACCACCTGGGTCGCGCCACTCGAGCCACGTATCACGGCGGCGGTGCCAAGCGTTGGGTGTCCCGCGAACGGCAGTTCTTCTTCCACCGTGAAAATTCGCACACGCACCGGATCGGAGGGCGCGGCATTTTCGGGCTTCGGAATGATGAACGTGGTTTCAGACAGGTTCATTTCTCGTGCCAACGCCTGCATCTCGGCGTCAGTCAATCCGCGACCGTCCGTGAACACGGCCAACTGATTGCCTTCGAGGGCGCGCGAGGTGAAAACGTCCAACTGCACGAAAGGGTAGCGGCGGGTCGTTGTTTCTGTCGTCATATAGGTCTCGCGAACAGCCGGCAGCATTGTACCCGTTCGAGCGTGCTTGTGAGCAACACGGTGCAGCTTCGTCCTGCAACCGTGCCAAGGTGGGGGACATCTACATTTCCGTCTTTCCACCGGCCGCATTCCGGCCGCAATCCTGAACAGCCCCCAGTGGGGCTCTTGCCCGGCCCGCACTTCAGGAGGATATATGTCAGAGCCGACCAGACTCCCCAAGATCAACGAACCGGCGCCCGACTTCGAAGCAAAGTCAACGCACGGCATGATTCACCTCAGCGACTACACCAGTAAGGGTAAGTGGGTCATGCTGTTCTCGCATCCGGCCGACTTTACGCCCGTCTGCACAACGGAATTCGTCGAGTTCTCGAAGAATCATCCCAAGTTTGAAAGCCTGAACGTGCAGCTCATCGGAAACTCGGTGGACAGCATCTACTCCCACATTGCCTGGATCCGCGACATCGAGAACACGTTCGACGTTAAGGTTCAGTTCCCGGTCATTGCTGATCTCGACCAGAAAGTTGCCCGCGCTTACGGCATGGTGCATGAGGCCGTGAACGACACGGCAGCCGTTCGTGCTGTCTTCTTCATCGACCCGAAGAACACGATCCGCTCCGTGATCTACTATCCGATGTCGTTGGGCCGCAGCGTTGACGAGTTGCTGCGAATCGCCGAGGCGCTTCAAACCGCCGATGCCAACGCCTGCTCCACGCCGGCAAACTGGAGGCCAGGCGACCCGGTTGTAGTGCCCGCTCCGGCAACCCAGAGCGACGCCGAGAAACGGGCCGCCGCAACCGAGTTCGACGTCAAGCAGTGGTACCTGAGCACCCGCAAGCTAGAAACGCCCGCAAAGAAAACCGCCGCCTGAGGGATGCGCTAACGGGAAGGGTGGGCATAAGCTTCGCAGCCGCGCAACGTGGCGCCCCTTCGCGGTGCCCACCCCTCTGCATCCCGTCTGCATCTGGCTTTAACACCTGCCAACTGGCGTCACACCTGCTGGCGGTCGCAATGAACCGACCGCTTTACTCAACCCCGCCCGTCTGATTGAATGGAGTGGCTCGAACGCGGAAGCGCATGGGGTCCGGTGACCCTCCCGGTCTTCAAAACCGGCGCGAGGCGGGTTCGTCCCGTCTTGGGTGTGTTCGACTCGCACACGCTTCCGCCAACGTCTCGTTAGCCTTCACAATCTCAAGGAAGGCAGCTTCTAGAAACTGATCTTCGCCGCAAATTGAAAGCCACGGGGCCCGCCCCCACCCAGGAAAGGATTGCCAATTCCAACGTCTCCCGTAGTTGTGATAGGCAGCGCACCCGAAAATGTTCCATTTACGCCCGGCGTTCCAGGGTCGGCAATGAAGCTCGGCAGAACCGGGTTCGCGAAATTTGGGTGATTCAACACATTGAAAGACTCCGCCCGAAGCTGTAGATTCACCCGTTCGGTGATCGCCGTTGTCTTGGATATCGCAAGGTTGAGTTCCTTAAAGCTTGGCCCGCGCAAGCTGTTGCGCCCCATATTCCCGAAGTGCCGCGTTCCCGGAACGCAATCCGTATCAACACCGGTTGGCGTGGTACACGGAACCTTGAAAGAGCTCAGATCCAGAAAATTATCCGGCACGCTCCCATAACGAATTGGCCCGATAACGTCCGGGCGATCGATACCTTCGCCCGATCCCGAGTAGTCACCTTCGAAGAATTGGTTAAGGTGGAATGGTTGTCCGTCTTGCAGAGTGAGCGTACCCTCAAGACCCCATCCGTCGGTGAGTCTCGCACGGGCACCTTTAAATGTTGGAAACTCGTAGACAAAGTTCCACGTGAAACGACGGCGCACATCGAAGTTGGAATTGCTCCGCTCGAGTTCAGGGGCAAGGCTGTTGTTGGGTTGCGAGAAGTTGGGAGTGGCGTCTTCGAGGTCACTCGCGTTGTCGATGGAATGTCCCCACACAAAGTTCGCCTGCTGTGTGAGCCCATGCCACGCACTGACCCGCAAACTTGTCTGCAACGAGTGGTAAATCGAACTGGCAGTCGATTCTTCCCGATTGACGTAGAAAAAGTTGCCGAACCGGCGGGGCACACTGAAGCTGTTGATACAGGGCGCAGGCGGGCCGCACGCAGCGCCGGTCAGGTCCGCTGCCGTGATCTCAGCCTCGCTGGGTTGGTTGACATCGCGGAACCGAAACAGTTTTGTTCCTTTCGATCCAACGTAGCCGATCTGAAATACGGCCCGGCTCCCCAATGCCTGCTGCACGTTCAAATTGAAATTCTGCACATACGGTGTGCGCATCTGCGGATCGACGGCAAAGAAATCGGTGTTGGAGTTGGCCTCAAAACCGGAAAACAGCGGGAGTCCGCTGCCGAGCGCTGCGCCACTTACGCCGCCAAGTGCAACCGCCCCCGGGCCGCTGGTGGGGTAAGCCGGCCCAGGACAGAATGTACAGTTGAACGGGATGTGGCCGATGAACATGTCTTGCGAGAAGGCATCGTAGAAAATGCCCCAGCCGCCACGGACAACCGTCTTCCCCTCGCCAGTGAGGTCATAAACAAAAGCAAGCCGCGGAGCGAAATTGTTGTAATCGGGTTCGTACAGTGTGCTCGGACCGCCATTGCTGCCGACCTGAACGGTCGAACCATCGCCGACCGGAATGAAACGAAAAAGCAAATCATCTTCTTCGCCGAGCACTCCGAAGTAGTCCCAACGCAAACCCAGATTGAGCGTCAGTCGCGGAGTCCATCTGAAACTGTCCTGCAGATAAACACCGTGGCTATTCTGGAAAGTGTGGCGCGGCGTGAATCCGCGCGCCTGGCTGCCGCCATCAGGGATTCCCGCAAGGAAAGAAGTGAGGTCGTCGAACTGGAGCGTGCCACGGAAGTTCGGCTCGAATACCTGTGCGATGGTTGTGCGCCGAAACTCGTACCCTAACTTGAGATCGTGACGTCCAGTCTTCCAGGAGTAGTTGTCGACGATGTGCCAGTTCGAGTCTACGCGCTGTCTTGGTACGCCCGACGTTGCGCCAATGACTGAGTAGTCGCCCACCGTGATCTTGGGCAGGCCGAAGTTAAACGGCGATGTAACTCCGGTGTCCAGCCCAAGGGATGCTGGGTTTAGGCCGCGGTCCTCAGGAAAGAAGCCTTGCACGTAGCGGTTCCATCCCAGGCGCGCCTCGTTTACCTGACTGGTGCTGACCACTTTAACGTACGACAGAGATACCAACTGCACGCGAGTTGGCGTAACCGTATTGAATCCCGGAAGAAGTCCCGCAGCGAGCTGAGCAAACGGAAAGCTCTGATCACTGTCTGCGAAATAGTAACGGCCTGTCACCAGATTGTTGGCGTTGATGTTGTGATCGAGTTTGGCAATGAAGCTGTCGATGCGGTTACTGAACCGAGTGGAGGTGGATAGGTTCGGCGTTGTGCAGCCGGTGGCGTCACTTGCTGCTCCCACGATGTTGGGAGCTGGCCATTTGGCCAGGAGCGCCCTCGCGACCGTATTGGACGCTCCTCCGAGACTTTGAACCACCGCTGGATCAGGTACACAGCTCAACCCTGCTTGCGCGCCGCTCTCACGCTGACCTTCATAGTTAACGAAGAAGAAAGTCTTGTTCTTGAGAATCGGGCCGCCCAGCGAAGCGCCGAACTGATGGTTGTGGAAAGGGTTTTTCGGATTCGGCTCAAAGTTGAAGTAATTACGGGCTCCAACGTTGTGGTTGCGGAAAAACTCAAGCACACTGCCGTGCCAGTCGTTGGTGCCGCTTTTAGTGACGATATTGACTATGGCGCCGCTGTTGCGCCCGTACTCCGCCTCATAATTCGAGAGGACCCGGAGCTCGCCGACAGCCTCCACTGGCAGGATCGTTGCTGGGTCGCCGAACACGCCCGGCTGGTTAATCGCCGGCAGGTTGCGGTATCCGTCGTTCATGTCGGTACCGTCGAGCAGGAAATTGTTCGAACGGCCGCGATTTCCGTTCATCGAAAACAGGCCGAACGAGCCAGGAGAGTCGGTCACCTGGTCTGGTGACCCAGCGATGCCTGGATTGAGGAAGATCAGCTTGGTGTAATCGCGTCCGTTCACCGGCGCATTTTCAATCGTGACTGGAGTTAATGTGCCCCCAAGCACATTCGTGGTCGTCTCGACCTGCGGCAGGTTCTCGGCCGAAACAACCACCTGCGTCTCCACTTGCCCGGGTTGGAGCAGTGCATCTACTCGCCGATGGCTGGCGACGTTCACCACCACACCACTCGCCACAAATGTTCGAAAATCCTTCTGCGATACGGTGACTTCGTACCTGCCGATCGGCAACTCGGTAATGGAATAGCTGCCATCAGCACTCGTAATTGCTCTTCGCGTTAAGCCGGTATTCACATTGCGGGCCGTGACCTGAGCGCCGGCAATGACCGCGCCAGACTTGTCAGTGACAGTTCCGACGATCATTCCCCGAAACGTTTGCGCAGAAAGCGTCCCAATGCACAACACCACCATGAACAAAACTGCTCGTGGTTTCATGGTCGCTACTCCTTATTCTTTTCTGCTAGTACGTTGAACGATACCGGTGCAGAATCTGCGGGACGCTCCCACGCGCGAATTTGGGCGCACATTGTAGCGCGTTTCTGAGCCTGGCAACAAACGACAAGAACATAAAAACAACTTCACCCTTCGCTGATGTTTTCGCCTTTTCTCTGAAATGCTGCCGAGCAGAGCACGTGCTTTGGACCAGACGGCGAATGTTGTCGGAGGAAGGTTGTCTGCATTCAAGACGGCCGAGGCGGGCGAAGGTGTAATTTGCCGCAGAACCGATTGCTGCTTCTCGTTGCTTCTGCAGTTCGCCTTCGAAGTTCGCGGCCGACGTCTGTCGCTGCCGCCCTGACACTAAGGGAGCCAACGCCGGAGAACGACCACCTCCGGGAGTCGCCGCTACCGGAACCCTTAACGTAACCTTTGCCACTGTTGTCCTTTTCCCCCAAAGCGCGGTATCTTGCGACTCGAAGTACTCACCTTATGACACGACGTCCTCAAATCGTCGCAGCGGTAGCTTTGGTGGTTCTGGCACTCGTAGCTGTGAATCACCTCGGGATCGATGTGCGTGACTTCGCGGTTGCGCTGGCGCAGGACTGCTGGGACGTGCTTAAGCTAATGTTCAACTTTTTCGTGGATCTCTTCAAGCGAACCTGAGCAGTTGGGTCAGACGATCAGGAATCTCAGAACTACTACTTGGGCGATTGTGGTGGGTGCAGCGCAATAAGAACCGACCGTATCTGGTTCACTCGTGCCCGGTCGTGCTTATCTTCAAGAAGAAACTCGACGCCATACGTATAGGCACGCCGGTTTCTCACGACGCATCGCACGCGAATCGGTTGGTTGGAGTAGGGTGGTGTGAACTCTACCGCTATCTCGGTTCCAACTTCCAGCTCCACGCCTGCAAATATCGCCATGCCACCCTGGTTCAGGTCTTTGCCTCGTCCTTGCAGCACAACCGGGTTGTTCAGCTTTTTCGCTACGACGCGTACAGGCACATCAATCTGGAGGCGTGGCCAGCGGCGTGCGTTGGGCAGCACGAATTGGAGCACACGGGCTTGAATGACCATCCTTCTTCCTCGCGCGGCGAGCATATTATTTCGCCGTCGATCCGGCCGCATAGTTACCGAAGTAGTACCTGCCTTCTGACCTTGCGAGCGATTCGGAGGGGCAACCCAGACCGACTCAGAAGCGCTGGTTTCCCGGTTATCCGAGCGTCTATGAATTGTTCCGCGGAACAGAGCTCTCCAGCCGGTGCACGGGAACGTTTATAATGGTTGAGCACCGCGCTACCCGCCTGGTTCCAGCCCTTCATCCACCGTGAAGTGATTGGCAGAAGCGTAGTCTCGCGCGCCGGCCCAATTGGCCGAGCGGCCCGCAATCTCGCGAACATGGGCGTGGAGTCATTAGGCGGCACACATCCAGTTGGCCGTCGAGCCGCGGAAAAAGGAATGCACGTTTTGATCAAGGGAATTCGCAACATCGCTATCATCGCCCACGTTGACCACGGAAAGACCACCCTCGTCGATGCCATGCTGAACCAGAGCGGCATCTTCCGGGCGAATGAAGCTCACGTCGATCGCGTGATGGACTCCAACGAGCTTGAGCGCGAACGAGGTATCACCATCCTCGCCAAGAACACCGCAGTTCGCTACCACGACGTGAAGATCAACATCGTCGACACTCCCGGTCACAGCGATTTCGGCGGGGAAGTGGAACGCGCCCTGAAGATGGTGGATGGCGTGATGCTTTTGGTTGACGCCAGCGAAGGCCCTCTGCCGCAGACGCGCTACGTGCTCAGCAAGGCCTTGGAAGCGAAACTGCCGCCCATCCTGGTCATCAACAAGATTGATCGTCCCGATGCCCGCGCTCAGGAAGTGCTCAACGAGGTTTACGACCTCTTCATCGATCTCGGCGCAGAGGAGGACCAACTCGACTTTCCTGTGCTCTATACCAACGCCAAACTGGGCACCGCGTCCACAGACGCCAACGTTCCGGGCCAGAACCTAAGGCCGCTGTTTGAGGCTATCGTGACCACGATACCCGAGCCGGCCGGCGACGCCGCCGGACGGCTTCAGGTCCTCGTTGCTAATCTCGACTACAGCGACTATCTAGGTCGCCTGGCCATCGCCCGCGTCTTCAACGGCACGCTTAAGTTCGGAGAGGAAGTCGCCATCGCCAAACTTGATGGCACCTTCGAGAAGGTCAAGATCACCAAGCTGTTTTCGTTCAGCGGCCTCAAGCGCGTAGACATAACCGAAACCGAGTTGGGCGACATCGTTGCCGTGGCCGGTGTCACCGGCATCACCATTGGCGAAACGATCACGGACGTCGAAAACCCTGCGCCGCTGCCGAAAATCATCATCGACGAGCCTACGATCGCCATGCAGTTCACGGTGAACACGTCTCCATTCGCCGGGCGCGAAGGCCAGTACGTTACCTCGCGCAACCTGCGCGAGCGTCTCGACAAAGAACTGCTGACCAACGTGTCGATCCGGGTCGAAGAGACCGGCACCATGGACACCTTCAAGGTCATGGGCCGAGGCGAACTTCAGCTCTCGATTCTGCTCGAGATGATGCGCCGCGAAGGTTACGAACTCATGGTCGGCAAACCTGAGATCATTACCAGGACCATCGACGGCAAGCTGATGGAACCTGTCGAACACCTTACGATCGACATCCCAGAAGAGTTCATCGGCGTAGTTATCGAGAAGCTCGGCATGCGCAAAGCCGAGATGCAGAAGATGCACAATCACGGCTATGGCCGGGTGCGTATCGAGTTTCGCGTTCCAAGCCGCGGCCTCATCGGGCTTCGCAGCGAACTTCTGACGGATACGCGCGGCACTATCGTCATGAACTCGCTCTTTGACGGTTACACCGAGTGGCAGGGCGAGATCCCGCATCGTCTGACTGGCGCTCTCGTTGCTGACCGCGCCGGCGCGACGACTGCCTATGCCCTCTGGGGCCTTCAAGAACGCGGCGAGCTTTTCGTGGGGCCCGGCACCGATGTTTACGAGGGCATGATCATCGGCGAAAACTCACGCGACAACGACCTCGACGTCAACTGCGTTCGCGAGAAGAAACTCACTAACATGCGTTCTTCGACCGCGGACGAGGCCATTCGCCTCGTACCGTTCCGTCCACTGAACCTGGAACAAGCCATCGAGTTCATTGCCGACGACGAATACGTGGAAGTCACACCGAAGGCGCTCCGTTTGCGCAAAAAAATTCTGCAGGCAAATCGCCGTCCGCGCAGGAATGCCGCTCCGGTTGGTGTTGCCGAATAGCCAAAGACAAGACTGGATAGGAACAATCGGCGGATCGTCGGCATACGATCCGCCGAGTCACGTTACGCCACTTTCCCGCCGGGCATGCGATCCGCCGAGTCACGTTACGCTACTTTCCCGCCGGGCATGAAATCTCCAGCGTTCTGCGCCTGCTCCTCGGTTGTAGCCTCTTCGGGGGCCGGAGGTTCGTCGTTAACTGGAGCGAGTCTCGAAACGAGTTCCTGCGGAGGCGGTTCACTCGTCGCTGCTTCGATCTCCTGCCCGAGCGGCACCTCCTGCGCAGCAGCGGGCATTTGTACTTTTAGGTCGGAGAGATCCGCCTCCAGATCGCGCACGAATTCGAAGTCGTCCTCCGTGAGAACAGCATTCCTAACCGGATGCATCACGCTGTTCCGAATGCGATTCAGGCGCAGTAAGCGCTCCAGCAGGTCCTTCTTCTTGTTCAGCAGATGCGAAGGCATGTACTTGCTCAGCACCGGCCAGCGCTTATCGAGCATCTCGCGTAAGCTGATCAGGTGCGTATAGCAGTAAGGCTCCTCCGCTGGATCAGGGTCTTTTTCGAGCAACGCTGCACATTCCGCCCGGATATTGTCCGGGACTCCGGTGCGCCACCACTGGTCTTCACCGTGCTCGGCAATAAAAGCCTGTTTAACAAACGCGTGTAGCCGAACTTCAACCGTTCTCACCAGTTCATACATATCGCCGAGTACCACACGGGCGCGACGATAGTTGATGTATACGCCAACGTCCAGTCGGTTTGCCGTAATGCCTTGTTTACGCAATTCTCGTGTGATCACCCATGAACTCAGCGAACCCGTTTTTTCGATCGCCTGCTCGATGGCTGCACGCAAGTCGTGCGGAATTGAGAATGCCAGGTCGGAGCGGCGTAGTTCTCCTTCGCCGATCTTCAGGCAGAGATATTGCATGACGGCCGCCGAACTCGTTCCCATCTGGCGGGCGATTTCACTGGGCGGCAATCCTTGGCGAAGAAGTTCGGCAGCCTGATCTTTGCGAGCCATAACGACGTTTGGATGCAGAGGAACAGTGCAGCAGGACGACTAGTGCAGCGTTGAAACGTTGGCCCACTTGGAATGTCGATGCGTCAGAACGAACCTGTCGACGTACCGGACGGAGCAGGCCTCTCTACTAATTTGTCATCGCGAGTTATTTGTCATCCGAGCGCAGCGAGGGATCGCTACCACCAAGATGAAGGGCGACACGCACGTGCGTGTCGCCCGAAATGTCGAACGAAAACTCTTTAGGACCAGCGACGGAAGAACAATGCCTGTTTTGCGATCGGCTCGGTCTTCTGCGTCAAAGCGGCGAGCTGGGTGTCGCTCAGCGGGGTGAAGTCGCGCGCCATTCGCACGTTTTCCTCGAGCTGTGCAATCGAGTCGCAACCGATGATCACCGTGCTTACCGGCAGTGACAGCACATAGTACAGTGCATCCTTCATGTTCAAGGTGCCCGGACCCTGAGCCCTTCCTTCCCAGCCGCCTCCGCCTCCGGCCGGCGGCTTCCACGACGAAAGAATGCGACCGCGCGACGGAATCTTCATCCCGATGATGCCCATCTGCTTCTCAACCGCCATGGGCAGCAGCTTTTCCTTGAAGCTCAGGTGATGCGGATCGGCGGCGTTGAGCGCTAGCAGGATCTGATCAAACGGGAAGCGCCGCATGCACTCCATCAGCACTTCCGGATCGCTGTGCCCGGTGATGCCGAGATAGCGCACCATCTTCTGCTCACGCGCCTGTTGCAGCGCCTCGATGGCACCGCCTTTCGCGAAGATGCGTTCCACCTCGTCCATACTGTCGATGTGGTGCAACTGCCACGCATCCAGGTGATCCGTATTGAGCAGTTGGAGCGAGTTCTCCAGCAGCTTCAACGAGCCGTCACGCGTGCGGTCCTGAGTCTTGCTTGCCAGGTAGGCCTGATTGCGCCTGCGTTTCATCACCTGCCCGATATACCGCTGACTCCACCGCTGTGGCCCGCCATATTGCGCGGCTGTGTCGATGTAGTTCACGCCCAGGTCGAGTGCGCGCTCGATGATCGGCAATGCGACTTCATCGTTGTTTGGTTTCTCGACTGCGGCCTGTCCGCCCAGGCTGAAAATCCCAACTCGATAGCCCGTCTTGCCCAGGTTACGCGTGGGCATTGCGTTTGAAGTGGCCGGATTAGAAGGCATGGCTGCGGGAGCAGCCGCCTCTGCGGTTCCGGATATCAGGCCATTGGCTACGAAGCCGGCTGCCGCCGAGCCGGTAATCTTAAGGAAGTCACGACGTGCGTTCGATCCGAGCTTCTTATCAGGACTGTCGCTCACAGGCGCCTCCGATAAATGAATCGTAAGGTGGGTTAACGAACTGTGCAAGGGGCGGGGCTGGTTGGTGCGCAGGCGACGCAAACTGCCTGAACCTGCCGAACGAAGGGAGAACTGGGCCTTAGACGCGAGCCGACCTCGCCGGACTTACTGCTCTCTATCCCGTCTGGATGTTCGCGATCGGCTTTCCGGCGAAGCGTTTCACCAGCTTGTAAATTGGAAAACTGGCTGCCAGCAATATGAACGACTGCACTGAATTCGTCGTGTCACCCACGATCACTCCCAGAACGAAAGCCACGGAAACGATCAAAACGATTCCTGTTGTGTACGGATATCCCCACGCACGATACGGCCGTTCGCGCTCCGGCTGGGTCCGCCGAAGCCGAAATACTGCAACGAAATCGACAATGTAGTTCACCACGAAGAACAGCGCGAGTGCTGCTATGACCTGTTGCACCGTTCCCGTGACGATGAACAGCACTTCGGCCAGCATGCTTAAAAACAGGCCAACGTCCGGTGTACCGCCCTTGTTCACCCGCGCGGCAACGCGTGAGAACAGCCCGTCGCGGCTCATGGCATACATTACGCGGCAGCCTTCCAGTTGGATTGCGTTCACCGCCGCCAGTAGAGAAACGATGGTGATCACCTGGATGATGGTGTCGGCGCGCACTCCCCAGATCGCCGCCGCTGCCGTTCCCATCGCAAACTTGTCGCTCGCGATCTGCGATATCGGCAGCACAGCAATGAGCGCAGCATTCAAAAGCAGGTATATCGCCATGACCGAGAGCACACCACCAAACATCGACCGAGGCACGTCGCGTGCAGGGTTTTTGATCTCCTCGCCGAAGTAGATGACGCCCTGCCATCCGTCATAACTAAATACGGCTGCCTGCGCGGCCAAGACAAAAGCGGTGACGAAGGCGAAACCTTGAGGAAGCGACGGCGCAGCGGTGGAAGCAACTTCCACCTCACGCGAGTAGTAAAGGCAAGCGACAGCGAGTGCCACGAACAGCAGGCTCTTGATCAGGCTACTGACGTTCTGGACTCCGGCGCCCCAGCGGATCCCGCCCCACTGCACCAGTGTGAAGAAGATCACTACCGAACACGCCACCGCCGTTTCGTGTTGCGCCAATGCCGGGAAGATCATCCCGGCATACTCGCCCACAACCATCGAGATCAGGGCGTTGGTGCCGTTGATCGAAAGCCAGTCAGACCAGCCAATCAGGAATCCGGCGTAATCTCCCAGTCCTTCTTTTGCGAAGACGTAGTGTCCTCCCGAGCGCGGAATCATGGCTGCCAGTTCCGCGACAGACACCGCGCACATCAACGCGTACAATCCGCCGACCACCCACACGCCCAGGAACAACCAAACGTTCGGCAATTGTGCTGCGATTTCTCCCGGTGTACGCAGAGCGCCCGCGCCGATCGTGTTACCGATCGTGACGGCAATGCCGAACCCTACACCGAGCACGCGCAGCAGGCGTCCGCGCTGTCGTGCAGGCAGTTCAGCAGAGGGCGGCCCACCCGAGCTTCCGCTGCTCGTCTGGGAATGCGCGGATTGCAACATGGCCACCTCGTCACCGCTTGCGTTTCCGCTCACGCGATGGCTTCTGCCCGGGAGCAGCATTGTGCATTGGAAGCGCGCAGAAAGCCAGCCGTTGCTGTTCCGCATCAGAGAAGCGCGAGGAGGTGTCGTATGTCCAGTTCCCGCCCCAGCATCGTACCCCAGCATCAGCACGAGCTGGTCGAACCGGATGTCGCGCGCGCTTTCACCCTCCCGTCGCGCTTCTACGTAGATCCTTCGGTGCTCGAAAAGGAGAAGTCGGCGATCTTCTCCCGCACCTGGCAGATCGTGGGCCGTCGCGACCAGGTCGCCGCACCAGGCGATTACTTCACCGCCGACCTTCTTGGCGAACCTCTGCTCATCGCCCGCGGACAGGACGGCCAACTGCGCGGCTTTTTCAACATCTGCCGCCACCGCGCCGGCCCGCCTGCTGACGGCTGCGGCAATCGCAAAGTCTTTCGCTGCGGGTACCACGGCTGGACGTACAGCCTCGACGGCCGCCTCCTCAACGCCCCCGAGATGGACGGCACCGAGGATTTCCACTTCGAAGACTTCGGCCTACACCCGGTGCGCACCGCAGAATGGGGCGCCTGGGTTTTTGTGAATCTCGACTCCAACGCCGAACCACTCACGACCGCGCTCGGAGAACTGCCCGGTCAATCCGCTCGATATGGTCTCGAATCGCTGAAGCTCTACGAGCGCCGTGACTACTTCATGGACTGCAACTGGAAGGTCTACATCGACAACTATCTCGAGGGATATCACCTGCCCAGCGTGCATCCGGGCCTGAACCGCGAACTCGACTACGGTCAGTACGTGACCGAAATCTACGCTCGCCACTCACGCCAGTACAGCCCAATCCGCGGGCCCGAAAATGAGTCCACCACGAACCGCCGTTATAGCCAGGCTCGCGGCGATGACATCGCCGACTATTTCTGGATTTATCCCAACTGGATGCTCAACTGCTATCCCGACAACGTCTCGCTCAACATCGTCCTGCCCCTCGCCCCGGAAAAAACGGTCGCCATCTTCGAATGGTACTTCCCGCAAAACGTCATCAACACCGAAGCACCGAGGCAGACGGTCAAGTTCAGCGACGAAATTCAGATCGAAGACGGCCATATCTGCGAAGTAGTTCACAAGAACCTCAAGTCGCAGAGCTACG
>DASPIK010000065.1:0-19049 GCA_035629075.1 Terriglobales bacterium
GTCGTGATCGAGCCGGACTTCTTTGAGTCATAGACGAAGTAGCCCTGGGCATAGTTCTCGGTATCTTCGCCGATGATCTTGATCGAGTTCTTGTTGGCACCAACCGTGCCGTCTGCGCCGAGGCCGTAGAACATGGCGCGAACGGTCTTCGGGTGCTCGGTCGAGAACTTCGGATCGAAGTCGATCGAGGTGTTGGTGACGTCGTCGACGATGCCGATGGTGAAGTGGTTCTTGCTCTTGGGCTTCGCCAGTTCGTCGAACACGCCCTTGACCATCGCCGGCGTGTATTCCTTCGAGGACAGGCCGTAGCGTCCGCCGATGATCTTCGGCATGGCCGCGAACTGCGCCGTGCCGCTGGCCATCGCTTCGCTCACGGCGGTCACGACGTCCATGTAGAGCGGTTCGCCCGTGGAGCCGGGTTCCTTTGTGCGATCCATCACGGCAATGGACTTCACGGTCGCGGGCAGCGCGCCGAGGAAGTGCTCGATGGAGAACGGACGATAGAGGTGAACCTTCAGCAGGCCGACTTTTTCGCCCTTGGCGACCATGTACTCGACGGCTTCCTGCGCGACATCCGCGCCGGAGCCCATGATGACCATGACGCGCTCTGCGTCGGGCGCGCCCACGTAGTCAAAAAGGTGATACTGGCGGCCAGTAAGCTTGGCGAACTGATCCATCACGTTCTGAACAATGGTCGGAGTCGCCAGGTAGTAGGGATTGACCGTCTCGCGGCCCTGGAAGTAGACGTCGGGGTTCTGCGCGGTGCCGCGGAGAACGGGATGGTCAGGCGAAAGCTTGCGGGCGCGATGCTGGGTGACGAGTTCGTCGGAGATCATCGCCTTCAGATCTTCTTCAGTGAGCTGCTCGACCTTCGCGACTTCGTGCGACGTCCGGAATCCGTCGAAGAAGTGGAGGAAGGGAATACGTGACTCGAGCGAAGCGGCCTGCGCCATCAGCGCGAAGTCCATCACTTCCTGAACGTTGTTGCTGGCGATCAGGGCCCATCCGGTCTGGCGGACGGCGTTGATGTCCTGGTGATCACCGAAAATGGAAAGCCCCTGCGCGGCGATGGCGCGGGCAGCAACGTGCATGACCGTCGAGGTCAGCTCGCCTGCGATCTTGTACATGTTGGGGATCATCAGCAGGAGGCCCTGCGACGAGGTGAAGGTGGTTCCAAGCGCGCCGCCCTGCAGAGCACCATGCAGTGCGCCGGACGCGCCTGCTTCGCTCTGCATTTCGATCACGAGAGGAACGGTATCCCAGATGTTCGGCTTGCCTTCGGAGGACCACTGGTCCGACCACTCGCCCATGGGGCTCGATGGCGTGATCGGATAGATGGCGATGACCTCGTTGATTTTATGTGCAACGTAAGCCGCCGCCTCGTTTCCGTCTATTGTAACTTTCGCTCTAGTGCTCATTTCATAAGTCCATTCGCTAGGAGTTGCGGCCCCGGTCTCGGGAGCCGTCATTGATGAGAATCTTTTGGTCGTGCTGACACCTTAAACGTGCTTGTCACGTAGGTCTGTGACACTGGTCACATGCCGGGCCTGTATGAAATATCGCGGAAGGAAACTTTGAGGGACTTACCCCTTCTGTTTTCACCCGCTCCGGGTGCGGCTTTCGTGCCCTGTGCCGAAATGCAGCAGGCCGAAGTCTGCCACTGAAAACATGTGCGCGAGAACACCCCTGATCGCGCGCTAAACCCCGCGTCCACAAAGGCTTCCATGATGGACGGTCATGTCGGGGCAGAATTATCGTCGCGCACAACATCTCTTCGGGCTGTGATAAGTCGCACGGGAACATGTGCGCCGGGTCACACGGGTGTGGTAATCGCAAGGTTTGCACCGAGGTGCGACAGCGACGGGCCCGAGAGGCAGGATGTCTCAGGCCCACGCTGACCACGAAGACGACGCTCTAGCGGAACAGCAGCGAAACGTACTCGGCAAGATTGCGCCGCCACACCGGCCAGGTGTGAGCGCCATCCGTCTCGATGTCACGGAACTGAACGTTCCGCGTTTTGAGATAGTTCTTAAGGTCGCGGTTGTGCTGGAACAGGAAATCATCCTTGCCGCAGGAGATCCAGAGCATCCGAAGCTGGCTGTTGGCTTTTTCACCGATGCCGAGGAACGCCTTGTCGAACTCAGGCGTACCGCCCGAGCTAAAAGCGCCTATCCAGGCGAACTTATCGAGATTGTTCAGGCCTGTGTAGAGGCTTTCCGCTCCGCCCATCGAAAGCCCGGCGATAGCGCGGTCGAGTGGGCGCGCGGAAACGAGATACGACTTCTCGACTTGCGGCATGACTTCGTCCAGCAATGCCTCACGGAACTTGTCGAAGTTCCGCTGACGCAGATCGGCATCGCGGAACCCGGCCTTTACGATGTCGGAATCGCCATAGCCAAGCGGCATGACAACGATCATCGGCTTGGCCTTGCCCTGGGCGATCAGGTTGTCGAGAATGACGTTCGCGCGCCCGACAACGGTCCACGCACTCGCGTCGTCACTAAATCCGTGCAGCAGGTAAAGCACCGGATAGCGAGTCTTCGCATTCGGATCGTAAGCCGGAGGCGTGTACACGAAGAAATCCCTCTGGTCGCCTACGATCGTGGACCTGTAGTAATGATGGTGAACCTGCCCACGGGAAACATCACCCACTTCCCAAGGCAGAGCCGGTGTGCCAGGCACGTGAAGGAAGCTCTCAGGCCACAGCAGGTTCGGCTTTAGCTGCGGATTAAACGGATCAAGCACGCGAACACCATCCACCAGAAAGAAGTAGCCATACATATCTGGGTTTAGCGGTTCGGTCGTGACAGACCAAATGTCATCGCCGTCCTTCACCATCGGGGCTGGCTTGGCGGTTTCGCGGTTCAAGAATACTTCCTTTGCCTGAGGAGCGCGTAGGCGGAACGTCACGCTCCGATCGGGATTCACCTGCGGCGAGACAATCGGCGCAACTTGCGCAGAGCAGGGAACGGCGGCTATCAGTAACGCGAGAATAACTGGCAAATACAAGCGCGAATGAGAGTTCTGCAAGCGAATGACCTCCAGCTTCCGGAGAAGAACCGACCGCCGATAACTTCGTAGCGGAGTCCAGCTACTCACGTTACAATGTCGCCCAAATGAACACCAGCACTTATCGGCAATCACGCGCAGTCGTGTGTGCGCTCGTTCTTCTTCTGGTCACGTCGTTCGCGCTGGCGCAAAGTGCGCCTGCGAAGCGCCCGATCACTCACCGCGACTACGATAACTGGAAAAACATCCAGAACCAGAAGTTGTCGCCTGACGGGAAGTTTGTTGTCTACGCACTCTTTCCGCAGGAAGGCGATGGCGAAGCGGTAATTCGCAACCTGGCGACCGGAGTGGAATATCGCGAGTCGATCGGCGCCAAGCCTGCTCCGCCTCCGAGCAATCCGCTGAGCGAGATTACGGGACAAATCGATCGTCCGCAGCCGATTGGCATCACTGTGAGCTTCACGGCGGACAGCAAGCGTGTGGTGTTCTCAACTTTCCCGTTGAAGGCCGACACGGACAAGGCGAAGCGCGCCAAGAAAAAGCCTGAAGAGATGCCCAAGGGCGACATGGTGATCGTCGAACTCGAATCGGGCAAGGCGACGCGCGTAGCACGCGTGAAGAGCTTCCAGGTCTCGGAGAAGAGCAATGAGTTTATTGCCTACCTGAAGGAGCGCGAGCCGGAGAAGAAAGTCAAGGGAGAGGCGAAGACAGACAGCGCCACCGAAGAAGCCAAGGCCGAGGAACACAGGAAGGAAGAAGAAAAGAGCGGTGATAAGGACAAGAAGAAGGAGTACGGCAGCGAACTGGTGCTGAAGAATCTGACGAACGGCGCAGAGCGCAGCCTCACTGACGTGGTCGACTACGTTCTGAGCAAGGACGGCGCGACGCTGGTGTACGCCGTTTCGTCGAAGAAGGAAGATGCTAACGGTGCATACGTTGTCGCAACCGCGAATGCGAACGAAGCTCCTCGGACGCTGGCGTCCGGCAAGGGAAAATACGTAAAGCTCACGTTCGATGAAAAGCAGACGCAGCTTGCGTTCCTCACAGACCGTGACGATCAGACCTCGAAGCCGCCGAGGTTCGCACTTTATCGCTGGGACATGAAATCGGCTGCGGCGGGTCCTGTGGTTAGCCGTTCGGATGAAGGTCTGCAGAAGGATTTCGCAATCAACGAGAAGGGTGCCCTGTCGTTCTCGCGTGATGGCAAACGGCTGTTCTTTGGGGTGGCCCTATACCAGCCCGAGAAGCCCAAAGACGATCAGCTCGAGGACGAGAAGGTGTCGGCCGACCTTTGGAGCTGGCGGGACGACAACGTTCAACCGATGCAGAAGGCGCGCGCGGACGCCGAGAAGAGCCGCAGCTATCGCGCCGTTTACCACCTCGAGGCTAAGAAGACTGTACAGCTCGGGGATGGGAACCTGCCGGACGTCACGCCCAGCGAGGATGGACTTTGGGCGATCGGAGTGGACAATCGCGAATACCGGCCCATGATCGAGTACGGCATTCGTGTGAGCGACTCGTACCTCATCAACGCCGTGACAGGCGAGCGCAAGTGCATCGGCAGGAAGCAGTATGGGCGGCTTCAGTGGTCGCCAGACAGCAAGTACATTGTGCACTACGACGGCAAGCACTGGATCAGCACGGCTGTGCCGTCGCTGGCGCAGGTGAACCTGACGGCGAAATTGGGCGTTAGCTTCGCGGACGAAGAAGACGATCACCCGGATATCCCGAGTTCTTACGGTTTCGGTGGCTGGACCAAGGACGGCCGGTTTGCGCTTTTGTATGACCGCTACGACATCTGGCAGGTTTCGCCGGACGGAAAATCAGCGAAAAACCTGACCGGCATAGGGCGCAAGAACAAGATCCAGTTCCGCTACCTTCGCGTGAACTCGGACAGCAAGGACCCCGACGATCGCTGGATTGACGCTGCTAAGCCGATGCTGCTGAGCGCCGAAGATGAAGACACGCGCGACTCGGGCTTCTACCGCACCAAAATCGACGCCAGCGAACCGCCGCAGAAGCTAATCATGAAGGCGGCGGCGTTTACCGATCCGGTGAAGGCCAAAGATGCCGATGTGCTCATGCTGACGGAATCGCGTTTCGATCAGTTCCCGGACCTTCAGGTCGCCGATCCGGACTTCCGGACTTTCAAAAAGGTCACGGATGCCAATCCGCAGAAGGCGCAGTTGCTCTGGGGTACGGCGGAGTTGCTGTCCTACCGCAGCATCGATGGGGTGCCGCTCAAGGCGACACTTTACAAGCCGGCGAGCTTCGATCCGAACAAGAAGTATCCAATGCTGGTTTACATCTACGAAAAGCTGTCGGATGGCGTGCACCAGTTCGTCGATCCGAGGCCGGGGCAAAACATCAACCCGAGCTACTACACCAGCAACGGCTACCTGGTACTGCAGCCAGACATCGTGTACGAGATCGGGCATCCTGGCCAGAGCGCGCTCAAATGCGTACTGGCGGCAATCGACGACGTCGTTGAGAAAGGTTTCGTGGATGAGAAGGCGATCGGCATCCAGGGTCACAGTTGGGGCGGATATCAGATCTCGTACATGATCACGCAGACTAACCGCTTCCGCGCGGTTGCAGCCGGAGCGCCGGTTTCGAACATGACCAGCGCTTACGGCGGAATTCGCTGGGGCAGCGGACTGCCGCGGCAGTTCCAGTACGAGAAGACACAGAGCCGCATCGGCGGAAGCCTGTGGGAGTACCCGATGCGCTACATCGAGAACTCGCCGGTATTTATGGCGGATCGCGTGCGTACGCCCATCCTGATCCTGCACAACGACGCAGACGACATGGTGCCGTGGTACCAGGGCATCGAGTACTTTCTGGCGCTGCGCCGGCTGGGCAAGGAAGCTTACATGTTCAGCTACAACGGCGAACCCCACGGCATCCGTCGTCGCGCCAACCAGAAGGACTACACCGTGCGGTTGCAGCAGTACTTCGACTACTTCCTGAAGGGAGCGCCGATGCCCGAATGGATGGATAAGGGCATCCCGTTCCTGGCGAAGGATGAGGAGAAGCTGCGCTTCAATGCCGAAGCTTATGGTCTGAAACCGGTGTCAGAAGGCCGGAACGCTGAGGCGACGACGGAAAAGCCTGCTGGCGAGAAAAGCTCAGCAGAGAGTACGGCGGGGAAGGCGCAGTAGAGAATCAGCAAAGCTGTCATCCTGATCGAAGCCGCGCTTTTTGCGGCGGTGTCGAAGGACCTCGTCGGTCGTTTCGGAGCACCGGAAGGTGACCGCAAGGGTCCTCCACTCCGTTGAGTGCTGACGCACTCAACTCCGGTCGGGATGACAGATGCATATTCAGTGAAGGGCAGGAAGACTGCCCCTCCACCCTTACTTCTCCACGCGCAAGAACTGGCCAATGGTCGCATCCACCGAAACGGCAAGCTTCGCGTCCTGGCGTGAGGTGCCGTAGATAACGTGCCAGATCAGCTTGTTCTGGCTGCCATTCCATTCGAGCACATAGAACACCGGTTGCTTGGGATCCTTCTTGAGCAGTTTCTCGCCCCCGTGCTCCTGCGCAACCGAGAACGCCTTATCCGAATCTGTTTTTAGGAATGCGATGTCGAAGATCTGGGTGGCGCTGTTATTCGGGTTGTAGGTATCCTCGGTGCCAGGGGTTACACCACGGTCTTCTCCGGTTCCGGACCACAGATAGGTTTTCAACCCACGGCGGGACGGGGACGCAAAAGAGGCGCGCCAGACTGCGGCTTTTCCGTTCTGACCATTCACTTCGCCGGTGGGTTCGGATTGCAGGCGAAATGGTTTAACGTCCGGTGCCCATCCGCGAGCTGCGACGTAGAGTCTCTGAAAGACCTCACGACCAGTATGGCTTTCCGGGGGCTTGGGAGTTGCTTGTTGCTGCTTCTGTTGCGAGGCAGGTTCCGCTGGTTTTTCGGTTGAGCAGGCGCTGAATGCAACGATGAGCACCAGCGTGACAACAACGACACTGCATTTCATTGGCATTTCGTCCTTGAAGCCCGCGGCGGGCGATCTATTGTATCGGATGCAACTTGGGCAGGAGTTCCAAATCCAAAACGTGACGGAGATTAGTCGATGAGCGCGTATTTCGAATCGGTATTGCGGGAGATGGAAAACGCAACTGATGACATCACAGACACAGAATTACTGACCATGCGCACCTCGAAAGGGAAATGGTCGGCTGCAGAGACGCTCGAACACCTCACGCTAACCTTTAGCAGTACCGCCAAACTGATGCAAAAGCTTTCGGGTTCCAGTCCGTCCGTTCCGCAACCGACTTTGAAGCAGCGAATCGCGACAACGATCGTCGTTGGGCTAGGACACCTGCCGAGTGGAAGAAAGTCGCCGGATTTTGCGCTTCCAGTAACCGCGGACTTGATCGATGTGCGTGCCCGATTTCGCGAAGCGCTGTCGGAAATGGACCAGCAGATCACGTCTTGCGAACGGGTACATGGCACATCAAAAAAGGTTGCCGCGCATCCGATCCTCGGGCCATTGAGCCTGCGGGAGTGGCGCAAGTTTCATCTGGTTCACACAAGGCACCACTTGGCCCAGATACGGCGAATGCGAACTGGCGGATCGTCGACGAATGGGAGCGCGGAACGAGGGAACCGACGAGTGAGCACGACCAAGCAGGAGTAAAACAGCGTATGGTCCCTTCTCACGCTGCCCGGTCAGCCTGCTCCACAAGGCTCAGTTGGGCAATGGTTTGCTTGAGGATACCTGCAGAATTCCGCAGGCCGCCAACTTCTTCCTGGCTCAAATCGAGGCGCAGTACGCGCTCTACTCCGCTGCGGTTGACGATGGTTGGGAGACTCAGGCATACGTCGCTGATGCCACAGTAATTTTCCACCAGGCTGGATAATGAGAGAACCGTACTTTGGTCGCGAAGTATGGCTTCGACAATCCGCATCAGGCCGGCGGCTACCGCATAGTACGTGGCACCCTTTCGCTTGATGATGTGGTAAGCGGCGTCTCGCGTCTGCTGGAAAATCTCATCCATGTCGTCTTGCCTGTAGTCGATTCCGTGCGCTGCGCAAAAGGCCGGCAGTTTCATCCCTCCGATGTTGGCAAGAGACCAGACTGGTACTTCGCTATCTCCGTGTTCTCCGATGATGTGCGCATGAATACTACGTGCATCGACGTGAAAGTATTGGCTAAGTAAGTAGCGGAAGCGCGCCGTGTCGAGAATCGTTCCTGACCCGAAGACTCGACGCGGTGGCAATCCTGAGTATTTCCAAGCCGCATAAGTGAGGACGTCCACCGGGTTCGTGGTCATCAAGATGATGCCATCGGGATTGTGTCGTGCGATTTGCGGAACGATCTGGCGCATGACCTCCGCATTACGCTTCACCAAATCCAGGCGGGTCTCTCCGGGTTTCTGTCCGACTCCGGCCGCAATCACGGTAACGATCGCGCCCGCGGTGTCCGGGTAGTCGCCTGCCCAAATGCGGGTGGGATGAGCGAATGGTTCGGTATGTGCGAGGTCCATAGCCTCGCCTTCGGCTTTCTGGCGGTTGTAGTCAATCAGGACGATTTCTGATGCGAGTCCGCTGAGAAGAAGGGCGTAGGCAAACGTCGCGCCGACGTTGCCGCAGCCAACAACTGCTACCCTAGCCGGGTGCGCCTGAGGCTCTGTCATGCGCTATTGGAGTTGAACTGCGGGGGAAGAGGTTGCGATCGCAACGGAAGGCGAACGACTGAAGCCCAGTCGCCCAGTCCGTTTTCGATTCAGAAGTTCCTATTCGGTGAAGGTCGCCGGCACGCCCGATTTGCGAGCTTCCTCGCGGATAGAATCCAGGCTCTGCCTTGCCTCGTCGAGGAGCTTCTTCTTTTCCGCTATTTCGGCATCACGTTTCGTGCGAGCTTCGTACCAGTTCTTCCCGTCTTTCAGTCGCGTTCCGGCATCCTGATAGTAGGCTGAGGCCTGTATCTGGTTTTCGCGTTGGAGGACGCTAATTTCGCGCTCGAGCAATTGCACCGCGGCTTTCTGGGCATCGAGGCGTCCACGATAGCTTTCGTACATACTCTTAAGTTCCGCATCCGAATCGCCGGGTGCCTTCGCGTCCGAATTTTTCTCAGAGTTGCTTGCCTTGGCATCGGCTGAGGTGGGCTCACCAGTCTTGGGCACGTCCGTCTTGCTCGCTTCGGCCGCGGCGTCGGAAGAGGGTGCGGGAGCCACGACGGACGGAATGTCGTCGTTCGTGTAGACGCGTGCCGCCTTCTTACGCTGGCGCTCCGTCTTGCGAACTTCGCGAGCCACATCACCGAGCGACTGAGACCACGCCACACCCGTTAGAAAAATTGACAACGCAAACCAGCTCAAGATGCGCTTCATCGGCGCCCTCCAGAGAGTGTCACCAGAGTACCTCGCGTATTTTAATGCGGAAGGGTGGCGATTAAGTCTGTCTTCTCATACAGAGGGCACCACCTTGGTACATGGCCAAGGGTGTCGTACCGGAGCCAGCCCGATGAGTACCGGTATCTAGAAGTATCGATTCCAGTACCACTGAAGCAGCCAGTCGCCGGCGAATACCGCCAACAACGACATCGTGCCCAGAAAGACTCCAAACGGCATCGCATAGTAGCGATAGACGTTCCTGGCAGAAGCCCATGCCTGCCGACGCGCAACGGGGACCGGTTTGCCGCGAAGCATGTGGCGCCTGGTTCTCTTCATCCAGACCGCCGGGACGGAACTCAACCCAAACAAGGCTCCAAGTATCGATGCCCCGAAGATGGTGAACAGGGTTAACTTGAGTCCGAGGAACGCTCCGATCATCGCCATCAGTTTGACATCGCCAAAGCCCATTCCTTCAACACCGCGAGCCAGTTTGTACATCATTCCTGAGCCGTAGATGAAGGATGCGCCTACGATCGCGCCCAATATGGCGTCCCCAAACGACAGCCAGCGCCAGGACTCCTGTGGGTACTGCATTGAGATAACGCTGGGCAGGAATCGCGCCAGGACGTCGTGCACGGGGACAATGAGGCTTAAAGCGAGTCCCATAGCTAGTCCAGGTAGCGTTAGCGAGTCGGGCAGCAGTTTAGTTTCCGCGTCGGTAAAGATCAGACCAATCACAAGGAAGGAGAAAACACCGAACTTTAGTGCCTCGAGTGTGAGCCCGAATTGCGCATAACAAGCGATGAAGAGAAGTGCGGTGAGCAACTCGACTGCGGCGTAACGGGCTGATATCTTCATGCCGCATTTTCGGCAGCGACCGCGCAGCATGACCCAACTTAGGACTGGCACGTTGTCGTACCAGGCGATCTCCTGTCGGCAACCAGGACACGCCGAGCGGCTCGGGTTCACCAGCGACTGAGCACTGCGGCGAAGGGCTGGGAAGAACGATAGGTCCTCGTTGATGGCGCGCGGCAGCCTATATATACAAACATTCAAGAAACTGCCGAATGCCAGCCCAAAAACAAAAATGATCGTTGCGTAAAGTGGATCCACGCTGTGCCTCGAATCGCGTGGCGATTATAAAGGCAAGCACGCAAGCTTCAATACGGTGAAATATAGATCAGGGATTCTCGAACCTCAGTAGGTCCCCAACAAGCACCTCAGAACCTGGATCGTTCTCAGGCAAGTCCGTGATCCAGTTCACAGCGGTTCTATTGACGAGGCGAGTGACCGGGGGATGGGGCGACCAACCGGCACCGTTTTCGCGACGTATCGCGACCGAATACGAGAGGCGTGGTTCGTGGTCTTGTCCCTTCCACTCGAACAGCGAGGCCTCCAATCCTTCGGTTAGCGACTCGCTTGGCAGTAATGAGAGGATCCAGTCGTTCTTGGCGTCCATGAGATAAGCACCCGTCGAAACACCTGGAAGAGCCTGCCTGGTGGAGGCGCCGTACTGCCGGGCGATCTTCTCGATTTCTTCGTCGGGGCCATGGTTAACGATGAGGACCTCGTCACAAGGGCGCAGCGTCTCCAACAAACGGCCAAGGCGGCGACCGTCATCTGGATGGGCGTGAATGAGGGCTGTCAGCTTTGGCATGCGCAAATAGTCTCTCTGCTGTTTGGATGAGCAACGACTACATGACGAGACACTAGTGCAAGACTTTCAGTGATTCGCAGGCTGGTTTACTCCAGACTCGGGCAAGATCGCCCTGCTGCGGTCACGGATCCGTTGTACTTCAGTAACCGGATGTGCCTGCGTTGTAAACTAAAGGTTCCAGAGTTTCAGGATAGAATGCACGCAATTCGAGACGAGAGTTCTTCGTCACCATGGGTGCGTGTAGTTAGACAGCAAAGGCTACTTCGTTCGATGAAGATTCCGGCGCGTATTCCAATTCTATGGCTGATCCTCGGCGTTCTGCTGTTCGTCAGCGTCGTACCCATGTATTTTTATGCAACGCGTGTGGTCGCGATCAACCGGGATCGCCTGAAGACGAACGAAATGCTGCTGCAGAACACCATCACCCGTTCGTTGGGCGATGAAATCGCGCAGCGTGAGAAAAACCTTCTCACCATGCTCGGTAATTTCTCGGCAGGAGTACAGGCATCCAGCGGAGGCGATCTCTCGGGCGATCGGGTCAATGCTCCGCAACTAATGTCTCTGCTGGAAAACTTTGTTTCTTCTTCAGCGGACATAGCCTACGCGACGCTGGTCAATGCCGAATCCAAGGGCATTTCTTCTTCACGCATCCCGCCTGACCCGTTCATGACACGTGACCTGGAACGCGCGTTCGCGGCGGCTCGCGATGGTCGCGCCTATAACGGCCAACCGCTGTCGGTGGGAACGGGGCGTGACGCACATACCGTGATGCTGGTCAGCAAGCCCGTCACGGTGAACGACAATTTCGTGGGGATGACAGCCGCTTTTGTGGACCTTGGGTATCTGATCGCTCGTCTTCGCGACACCAGCCAGGGCGGGCTCCTTACGTACGTGGTCGATCGACGAGGCCGGTTGGTTGCTGGTGCCGCAACGGACTATGCCACCGGGCAGGACATGACGAACATGGAGATTGTCCGGAACTTCGTCGAGCAGGGTGCCCGGGGAAGGTTCGCCGCCACCGAAGAGTTCACGGCTACGATCGGTAAAACGCGGCAGCAAATGCTTGGAACGTACAAGACGGTTCCGGAGCTAGAGTGGGCGGTCGTCGCGCAAAAAACGCAGGAAGACGCATATCAGGACGTCACCGAGATGCAGCGCACTGCGCGTGTCTTGGCGATCATCGCGATTTTGATGAGCGTCGGCATTTCTAGCTTTGCGACACGAAAAATAGTAACGCCCCTACAAGTGCTCGCCGAATCCAGCAAGGCCATCGCTAAGGGCGACTTCTCTCAGCGTGTGGACCTCAAGAGCCGCACGGAAATAGGAGAACTGGCGTCCACCTTCAACCGCATGTCTCAGGACCTCGAGCAACTCGTGGCTGACCTGAAGCGTGCCGCCGAAGAGAACCGGACCCTGTTTCTTAGCTCCATCCAGATGCTCGCCGGCGCTGTCGACGAAAAGGACCCCTACACTCGAGGCCATTCCGACCGCGTAACGCGCTACTCCGTGCTGATCGCCGAACAAATGGGTTTGCCGCCGGATGAGGTCGAAAAGGTTCGCATTTCGGCGCAATTGCACGATGTGGGCAAGATCGGAATCGAGGATCGGATTCTTAAAAAGCCTGGAGCACTCACTCCCGAAGAGTTTGGCTTGATGAAAGCGCACACGACCAAGGGTGCGAACATCCTGAGATCTGTTGAGCAGCTTCGGAAGATCATCCCGGGAATCGAGTTGCACCACGAGTCCCTCGACGGCAGGGGCTATCCTTATGGGTTAAAGGGTGACGCCATTCCCACCGTGGCCCGAATCATCATGGTTGCCGATACTTTCGACGCCATGACGACGAACCGGCCATACCAAGCCGCGATGGATCCGGAATACGTCATCGGCATAATCAACTCGCTAGTGAATACCAAATTCGACCCATCAGTAGTCGCGGCCCTTACGGCGGTCTTTAAGAATGGCGGACTGGCTATGCACCACGCCGAGTCGGATCCTGAAACCGAAGTGTTAGCTGGTGCAGTCAAACTCTAGCCTCGAGCCCCACACAGATGGCGCGCTGTTGTGACTCCGAGCATGAATCCTCCCTTGGCTATAATTGGGTGTTTAGGCAGGGCAGTAGATTCATGTCAGATTATTAGCGCTCGGGAAGTGGTTTCATGATTCAGACGCTGTTCGGCAGTCTTGAAGACGAAAACAAAGAGAAACAGAAATCCGGTTTCTTTGATCGGATGAAGCAGGCCGTTACGCGCACGCGGGAGAATCTTAGCGAGCGCATCGATGATGTCGTCTCGGCGATCCCAATCGGCAAGGAGATCGATCGCGAAGTTCTCGACGACCTCGAAGCCACTCTCATCGGCGCCGATCTCGGCACAACGACGACCAGGGAAGTTTTGGACAGGCTCCGCGACAAGGCGGATCGCAAGCAGATCAAGGATGTGGACGAACTGAAGCGCTTGCTAAAGGAAGAGCTGCTTTCGATTCTGGAAAACGCAAACAAGCAGCCAGCCAAGGCGGTTGACGGCGAACCCGAGGTTATCCTGGTGGTCGGCGTGAATGGCACAGGCAAGACCACCACGATCGGAAAGCTCGCAAATGTACTGCGCGGCAATGGAAAGACAGTGTTGCTTTGCGCGGCTGATACTTTTCGCGCTGCAGCCATTGATCAGTTGGAGATTTGGGGTGATCGCACCGGAACAGAAGTCATTAAGACGAGACCGGGTGGGGATCCCGCCGCAGTGCTCTTTGACGCGTTACAGGCAGCGAAGGCGCGGAAGACCGATTACGTCATTGTGGACACCGCTGGTCGTCTGCACACTAAGAGCAATCTGATGTCGGAACTAGAGAAGATGAAGCGCACGGCGGAGCGCATCATCCCGACGGCGCCGCACGAAACACTTCTTGTGATGGACGCAACAACGGGGCAGAACGGCCTCCAGCAGGCACGCCTGTTCACGCAATCTGCAGGAGTGACTGGTATTGTGCTGACGAAGCTGGACGGCACGGCAAAAGGCGGCGTGGTCGTTGCAATCTCGCGCGAACTGGGCCTGCCGGTGCGTTACGTGGGCGTGGGTGAGAAAGCGGGCGACTTGCTTCCTTTCGATCCCAAGGCGTTCGTCGATTCGATGTTTTCATAAGCCATTTTGCGAGCGAGGGTGCCGGACGTGAGCGGGATGTCAGAAGACGCGCAGTACATGGCTCGTGCGCTGGAACTTGCCCGTGAAGGCATCGGTCTAGCTTCGCCTAACCCATGTGTAGGCGCAGTCGTCGTAAGCCAATCAGGTCAAGTCGTTGGCGAAGGCACCCACACTTACGAAGGACGTAAACATGCTGAGGTGATCGCTCTGGAACGGGCAGGGGATCACGCTCGCGGGGCAACACTCTATTTGAACCTGGAACCTTGCTGTCATAGAGGCCGCACCGGTCCGTGTTCGGACGCGGTGATTGCATCTGGCATCAAGCGCGTGGTTGCCAGTATGGCCGACCCTAATCCGCTTGTAGCAGGCCAGGGATTCGCACGTTTACAGGCTGCCGGAGTTGAAATGGCGGTCGGACTTTACGAACGTGAGGCCCGGAAACTGAACGAGTCGTTCGCGATGTTCATTCGCACGAAACAGCCGTTGGTTCTGCTGAAAACCGCTATGACCCTGGATGGGAAGATCGCGCCAGCCGGCGAGTCGGACGGTCCGTCAGCACTTGGCGTAGCGGCGGCAACGCGAGGTTGGATAACGAGCGAGTTAGCTCGAGCGCACGTTCAGGAATTGCGGCACCAATCGGACGCGATCATGGTGGGTGTCGGCACGATCATCGCAGACGACCCTCTCTTAACTGACCGCAGCGGACGCGCCCGTCGCCGACCGCTGATGCGAGTCATTCTTGATTCCCGCTTGCGTATCCCGCTGCAGTCGAGAGTCGTCAGGACCGCCCAGAATGACGTGACTGTATTCTGTTCTTTCGCGGAAGAGGAGAAGAAGCGTGAACTTGAGGCGCTTGGCGTGCGCGTCGAAAAGGTCGAGTTTCAGGGCTTTTCTGCTCGACCAGACCTGTCACAGGTGCTGCAACGCCTCGGAGAACTCGAAATTACAAGCCTTATGATTGAGGGCGGATCTACTGTCAACTGGGCTGCGCTAACCTCCGGCGCGATAGACAAGGTTTTCCTGTACTACGCGCCAAAGATACTGGGTGGGACGGGAGCGGTGCCATTCGCGTCCGGAATCGGATTCCGCAAGTTGGCAGATGCGACGACCATCCGCAATGTTCAACTGCATCGGTTCGGCGAAGATTTCGCGGTCGAAGGCTATGTTCACGATCCGTATGCCTGACAGACGGTTTTCTGACAGGCGCTGTCAAAGTCATTTCGTTTCATAAAGAACTTCGGAGAGCGGCAATGTTCACCGGTTTGGTTGAAGAAGTCGGAAAGATCACCAGCATCCAGGAGATGCAAGGCAAGCGGCGGATCACCGTTGCTGCGAAGAACGTAACCAAAGAACTCAAGATCGGCGACAGTGTTGCCGTGAGCGGCGTTTGCCTTACGGCGGTTGACGTCAAGCCGGATTCGCTTGGAGCCGATCTCGCTGCCGAGACGTGGACGCGGACCTCGTTTTCGCGTATCACCGAGGGTGCCGCAGTAAATCTTGAATTGCCGCTCAGGGCTGATGGACGAATGGGCGGCCATATGGTCCAGGGGCACGTTGATGGAACTGGTAAATTCCTTGGACTCGAACCCATCCCAGGCGCTCAGGATTTCTGGCTGCATATTGAGATCCCGGCTGAGTTGGAGAAGTACGTCGTTTTCAAAGGCTCAATCGGCATCGAGGGCATAAGCCTGACGGTTGCGCGGCTGGAAGGGAACCGTGTCACCATCGCGATCATTCCGCACACGTGCGACATGACCAACCTGAACTCCCTCAAACCGGGCGATCCAGTAAACATCGAGACAGACATTGTTGCGAAGTACCTCGAAAAGTGGATGAATCGGGGCGAATTGAAACAGGAAATAACGAAAGAGAAGCTGGTTGCGCAGGGCTTCTAGCGACAGAAAGAACGCGTTAAGCAGGACGGGCTGCGGCCCGTCCTTTTTTCGTTCTGGGTAGTGGTGCGTCGATATTACGCCGCCATCATCCAACTGGGTGGAGTCGCAATGAGCACCGCCCAAAGTTATCCCCTCGTAGATCAGATGATCCCGGATTTCAGGCTTGAGTCCCTGGACGGACGAGAGTTTCGCATGGCGAACTTTCGCGGGCACCGAAACCTGGTTCTGGTATTCACGGCCGGAGCAACGTTGCCTCTAGTCGCGGAACTTGCGTCCCGTACGGAAGAACTCGAACAAGAAAACGCGCGCGTGTTTTTGATCGCTGCTGCAAGATCGGAGCGCTTGGAGGCGGCAAACGCGGCAGGGTTCCCGGTGCTCTTAGATGCTGATCGCAAAGTTAGCCGCCGTTTCGGAGCCGAAAATGCCCCAGCGCTGTACGTGACGGATCAGTACGGGGAGATCTATTCGGCTCATCATGGCGCTAGACTGCCTAGCGCAGACGAGGTGCTCTCGTCGCTACGGCACATCAGTGCAGCCTGTCCGGAGTGAGAGGCTCCGGTCTGGTGGGCGTGACCCGCCAACACTCTTCACACCTCATGGTGAAATATGAGGCTGCAGCAAGTCACTGCACCTTCGGCTTTCTGCAACTCCGAAATGTCCAAAGCAACCACCGGGATGCCGTTCTCTTCCAGGCGACCTCTTGTCGCTGGGAACGACGTTGGGTAGATCACCTTTTCTCCGACCAACAGGGCGTTGGCGGCATAATCCTCACCCGAGGCGATCTCGAGCAGACGCCAGCCCGAAAAGGCATCTCTGGAAATCCATGCAGGGTTGATCAGGAGCGTATCGGCAGAAACCTGGGTCACGGCTGATTTCAGGTGCAGACAGCCGGAGACCGGCACTTCGTGGACAACATAGGCGAATTTCGAGACGATTTCTCGAAATTGGGTTACTGCGCTCCAGTTCGACCGGCCGGACAAGCCCACGTAAATATGTTGGCCGAGCCGCAGCACATCTCCACCATCCAGCGTGCCGGGTTCCTGAATGTATGCGAGGGGGCGATATGCCTCAAGCGCCCGTGCCACCGAGGGCAGTCTCTGCCCGGCGAGACTGTGCTCCAGGGCGTGTGATCACGGCTGCTTCCTCGAGGACGACCGCCGTGTCCTCAACGAAAACCGAGTCAGGCAGATTCGCCTGAAAGGGAAGGGAGACCACCTGGCACCCGAGCAGGGCTAGATTTCGCTCGTAGTTTTCGTGCTGCCTGCGGGCAAGTACGGCATCGATGGGAGTCCGCAAGAGGTGTGTCAGTTCGCAGCGCTCAATAGTGGGACTGACTTCCCGGGTAATTGCTACCCGCATTTGGAAGCTCCTTCTGGGATCCGGGTAAAACTTCCACGACCTAAGCAAAACCTACGTTCCCAGCTTACTTACCGTTGCTTCGAGCACCCGCAAATCGCTGATCCTAAAAGAGCCCACGGGATGGCATGGCAGATGCTATTAGATAGGGCAGACGAAGTGGCGCGCAACAGGGGCGTTCACAAAGAGAACTTCGGTCGGCCAGAGCGGAGGTATCTTGAACGCCCCTTTGCATTTTTCCCCAACCTCAGTCTGTCTGGAGTCAATTTCTCTCCAACCCGAGTCTGTCGGGATCAGTAGAAGAATCGTCGAGCCAATTAGGCCAGAGCCAATTTTTCCAGTACGTCAATGCCAGCCCGGCGCAACAGACCCGCAACGACGTCTTCATTCATCCTGGTAGCATCGTATTCGACCCGAATCGTCTTCTCGGCTTCGTTGAACTGGATTCGCCGGATTCCGTAGACCTCCCAAACATTGTCGATGGCGCGCATCTCCCGCTCACCCGGTTGCTTGCTATAACGGAAAACCACGTCAACAGCAGTCATGATTGCCCTTTCCACCCACCTCGTATGGAGCTTCCCCTTCAAAATCTAATACACAGGCGAAAGCTGAGCAACGAACCATTCTGTGGAGCAGCGGTCCCACCCGCGAATAGGGGTAGGGGGTACTTGACAGGAGATAGGGGGCGGGGGTATAAGAAACTCATGGTTGGAGCTAACGAAAGTGCCAGTTGTGGATGTGCGACTAGAAGCGAGCGCCAGGCAGTTGGCGTGGATCCTCAGATTAAGTCTTCGAACCTGAAGCGCCTACGTCGCATAGAAGGTCAGATTCGAGGCCTCCAGAAAATGGTCGAGGCTGATCGATACTGTGCGGACATCCTAGTGCAAATTTCCTCCGTTCAGGAGGCGCTGCGGAGCGTCGGGCGGGAACTCATGCGAAACCACTTACAGCATTGCGCGTCGCAGGCTATCCAGCAGGGCAGCAAGCAGGATGCTGAGGCGATGTATGAGGAGCTGATCGACTTAATGTTTAAGTTTTCGCGGTAGGTGTTTGAAGGGGTGAGAGATGGCTGACGATAACAAGCTGACGGTTCTTGGCGGCGCAAAGGATCCGGTTTGCGGAATGACCGTCGATCCCGCCAACGCGAAGGGTACGGTGCAGCACGACGGCAATACGTACTACTTCTGCTGTGCCGGTTGCGCGACTAAGTTCAGAGCCGACCCGCAAGGGATACTAGAGCGCGGTCCCAGTCCAATGCCGCGGACCTCAAATGTCGTGCAGCTTGGGGCTATTAGGCCGATAAGCGCGGCGAGGGTCGGTAAAGGCCCCACCAAAGATCCGGTGTGCGGGATGGATGTGAGCCCGGACAGCGCAGCAGGCAAAGTGGAGTACGCCGGGCAGACCTATGATTTCTGCAGCCAGAGTTGCGTTTCGAAGTTTAAGGCGGATCCGGAAAAGTATCTGGGTAATGCCGGTGCTTCAGCTTCCCGTCCGGAGCACATCGATGCTGCGCGAAAAGCTGAATCAGCCAAAGACGAAGATTGGCATATCTGCCCGATGTGCCCTGAGGTTAGGCATCAAGGGCCGGCGGCGTGTCCCTCGTGCGGCATGGCACTGGAACCGGAGACCATAGTTCCGAGCACTCGCACTGAG
>DASPIK010000066.1:0-10831 GCA_035629075.1 Terriglobales bacterium
ATCGAGGCCAGTACATCGCGGGCTTGCTCGCCGGCGTTCTCATCGCGTCGGTGCTGTATTGCGCGGCAATGGGAGTCACCGGCAGCTTGCTCTTTTCCGAGATCGGACTACCGCGGTCGCAGCTTTGGGCGGTGCTGGCACTGCTCATGACAGCTCTGCTCGTTACCTCGACAGTGGCGATGTTCTTCTCAACGTTTCTGACGCCCCTGTTCGCGACTGCTGCAACGGCTGTCGTTCTGGGCACGCCAGCACTGGCCACGCGCATCGCTGGCGGAGGTTGGGCGCACGTCTTCCCGGTGTACCACCTCATGGACAGCATCATGAGGTTCTCTGTGGATACCGCTGGCGGGTGGGCTCCGGTTTGGAGAATGATTGGATGGGCCATCGTTGATTCAGCCGTGCTTTGGCTGCTGGCAACATGGGTGTTCTCACGAAGAGACATCGCTGTGGCGATTGAGTAGAGGAAGGATGCAGACACTGGACTCACAAGCACTGCCCTAAAGGGAAAACGCCCGACTTGGATCGGGCGTTTCAGTCTGAAGTCTGCAATTCAAATCATCTGAGCATCTCTTGTGCTGAGCGCAGAGCGAAATCCAGTACTCGGCCCGGCACGACCCCAAGATAGATGGTCACGATCAGGGCGACAGCAAGCGAGAAGCCAAGTCCGGCGGGGATGCGGGTAACGGGAACGCCCTCTCGCGGCTCGCGCATGTACATGTACACAATGATGCGCAGGTAATAATACGCAGCAATCGCGCTGTTGATCACGCCAATGATCACCAAACCGACGAGGTTCGCCTTGAGTGCGGCGCTGAACACGTAGAACTTGGCGAAGAAGCCTCCGGTGATCGGAATGCCTATCAGTGACAGCAGGAAGACCGTCAAAATCGCAGCTAGTATTGGCTGGCGATGGCCGAGTCCTGCGTAGTCGTCGAGGGTTGTGTAACGCTCGTTCAGCGAGCCGAAATGGCTGATCACGATGAATGCGCCGACGTTCATAGCCGCATAGGATGCGGCATAGAACATGGCGGCGGAAATCCCGTAGTTATACTCGCCAGTCTTGGGCAGTGCCACGAAGGCCACCAGCAGGTATCCAGCGTGTGCAATGGATGAATACGCGAGGAGGCGCTTGACGTTGTTCTGCACAAGCGCACCAATGTTGCCGATGATCATCGAGAGCACGGCCAGAACCCAGATTAACCAGAACCAGCCAGGCGCTGAGGCGGCGAACAGAATACGGAGCATAACAGCAAAAGCGCCAGCCTTCGGCCCGGTGGACATAAGGGCTACAACAGGCGAGGGCGCACCTTCGTAAACGTCGGGTGTCCAGACGTGGAAAGGCGCGGATGCCACTTTGAATCCGAGCCCCACTATCATGAGAGCGACACCAACAAACGCCAACGTTGGGACGTTCCCGTTCCGTAGCACTTCGCCGATCTTGTATATGTCGGTTGAGCCGGTTGCTCCGAACATCAGCGCAACGCCATAAAGGAAGAAAGCTGTGGCGAACGAGCCCAGGAGGAAGTACTTCAGCGAGGACTCAATGCTCGTTGCGGCACGTCGGCGGAATCCGGCAAGGACGTAGGTCGAAATGGACGATATCTCGAGCGCGATGAAGACGAGCACCAGCTCGATCGCAGATGAAAGCAACGCCATTCCGACTGTGCCGAACAGGATCAATCCGTAGTACTCGCCGGCCCGTATCTGCTGAGTCTTCATGTACGAAATCGAGGCCAGAATGACGACGGCGGCGATGACGGTGACAACAAAGTGAAAGAACACCGCAAAGCCATCGACGCGAACCATGCCCGAGAACGCGAGACCAGGGTGTTGCGCCTGTATGAACGTGGCGCTCACGGCAAGCACCGCGCCAACGAAGGCGAGAATGCCAATCGGCTTTCGGTCCTTGTGCGGGTCCATAAGCGGATCCGCAAGCATGACGAGGATGCCGAAGAAAGTCAGCACGAGCTCAGGAAGAATGCGAAGGTAATCTGCGCCAGGGGGAATCATTTATCGTCCCATCACTTGAGTCGTCATTTGCACGACGGGCTGAATAGCGGCTCGCACCGCCGGGTCGATGGCCTTGATCCATAGCAGCGGTGCGACGCCCATCACCAAAGCCGCGACCGCGGCGGGCCATAGCGCTGCCTGCTCTCTAGCGGTGAGGTCCGGCAGCGTCAGGTTCACGTCGTGCTTAACTTTTCCGTAGAAAACCCGCTGATACATCCAGAGCAGGTAACCGGCGCTCCAGATCACGCCAGTAGCGGCCAGAACCCCGTATACGGCTTTGGCCTGGAAAGCGCCTGCGAGCACGAGAAATTCACCGATGAAACCATTGAGCAATGGCAATCCCACGGATGCCAGAACGGTGAACAGGAAGAACGTAGCGTACACCGGCATCGGCGTAGCAAGACCGCCTAACTGGGATATCTCATAGGTGTGACGGCGCTCATAGAGGATGCCGCACAGCATGAAAAGCCCGCCCGTGGAAATGCCGTGCGCCAGCATCACGTAGACTGCGCCGGTAAGGCCCATCTGTGTGAAGCTGAAGATACCCAGAACGACGAAGCCAAGGTGGCTCACTGAGGAGTAAGCGACGAGTTTTTTCAGGTTCGGCTGGATCATGGCGACGAGTGCGCCATAGATAATGCCGATGATGGCCAGAGCGATGATCCAAGGAGCGTTGCTCCGCGCCTGCTCAGGGAAGAGTCCGAGGTTGAAGCGCAACAGACCGTAGGTGCCCATCTTCAGCAAAACGCCGGCGAGCAACACTGAGCCGGCAGTCGGCGCTTCGACGTGTGCGTCAGGCAGCCATGTATGAACAGGGAAGAGAGGAACCTTTACGGCAAAGGCGACGAAAAAAGCCAGGAATAGCCACGGCGCTGCGGTCGCAAACCCCGGAACCTGTCCTGCCTGGATCGCGGTCTGGAGGGCGACGAAGTCGAATGTGCCCGCTTTCGCGTAGAACCAGATGATTGCTGCGAGCATGAACACCGACGCGACCATCGTATAGAGGAAGAACTTCACTGCTGCGTAGATGCGTCGCTCGTGACCGTACATGCCGATCAGCAACGCCATCGGAATCAGCGTGCCTTCCCAGAAGAAGTAGAACAGGAAGAGGTCCAGCGCGACGAAGACGCCGATCATCGCCGTTTGCAACACGAGCAGCAGGATGAAGAATTCCTTCACGCGGTCGTGGATGGACTTCCACGAGATCATCACGCAAAGCGGTGTCAAGAACGTGGTCAGGACTACGAGCCACATCGAGACGCCGTCCACACCGAGGTGGTAGTGAATGTTGGGTGTCGAGATCCACTGAAGGTTGATCTCGAATTGGAAGCCTTGCTGACCGTTGACGAAGTGCGCGGGCAGGTGCAGCGAGAGCACGAACGTCAACAGCGACACTGCTAATGCAAACCAGCGGATGTCGCGATCGCGGCGCGGAAAGAACATCAGCAGCACCGCGCCGGCCAGCGGGATGAAAGTGACAATCGTCAGAATATACGGATTCAGTGCCGAGGAGTTCATCTCACTCCCATCCAGATCATGAAAGCGATCACGCAAGCCGCACCGAGTGCGACCCAGGCTGCATAAGAACGAATGTTGCCGGACTGCATCTGTCTTACGCCGTCCGAAACGTCACGAGTGGCATCAGCGCTGGTATTTATGGTGCCGTCGATGAGGCCCTGATCAATTCCGCGCCAGAGCACGGTACTCGAGCCTGCCAGCAGCGGCTTAACGATTGCGGCCTGATAGAACTCGTCGACGTAGTACTTCCCAAGCACAAAGCGGTAGACCATTCCGAGACTGTCAGCAATCTTTTGCGGCAGGTCGCGACGCTTGTAGTAAAGCAGCCAGGCCAGGAACAACCCTAGTATGGCCGACCCAACGGAAACGCCGGTCAACAAGAGTTCCGTGTTGGTCTCGGCGTGCTCGGCCGCCGCCTCATGCACTCGGGCGCCAGGGTGTTCCCCTGCGGGCATCGCTTCGGCGCTGACGTGGAATACCGGTGAGAGGAACTGATCAAACTGGTTGTGGCCGCCAAGCGCGTGCGGGATGCCGATCCAGCCGCCCACGAACGAGAGCACCGCGAGTACAACGAGCGGCGCGATCATTATCCACGGGCTTTCGTGAATGTGCCCGTGCGTCGCAGCACCGTGCTGCGCGTGACCGTGTCCGGCATGCTCTGCGCCTTCGTGTTCAGCACCTCGGAACTCACCGAAGAAGGTCATGAACCACAGGCGGAACATGTAAAACGAGGTAAGGAACGCCGTGAAGACCGCTATCGCCCAATAAATCCAACTACCACCGAACGGGCTCGAGTACGCCTTCCAGAGAATCTCGTCCTTGGAGAAGAAACCTGCCAGCGGCGGGAACCCGGCGATGGCGAAAGTTGCGATGGTCATCACCCAGAACGTCTTGGGGATGTGCTTGCGTAACCCGCCCATTCGGCGCATGTCCTGCTCACCGCCGAGTGCGTGAATGACGGAGCCGGCCGAGAGGAAGAGCAGCGCCTTGAAGAAGGCGTGGGTCATGAGGTGGAAAACGCCGGCAGAGAACGCGGCTACGCCGCAGCCCAGGAACATGTATCCAAGCTGCGAGATCGTCGAGTAGGCCAGCACGCGCTTGATGTCGGTCTGCACAACGCCGATTGTCGCGGCGAAGATCGCGGTCAGGCACCCGATGATGGCGATGATTATCAGAGCGGTTGGCGAACGGAAAAAGATCGGGTTGGAGCGCGCGACCATGTAGACGCCAGCGGTGACCATGGTCGCCGCGTGGATCAGGGCCGATACCGGGGTCGGGCCTTCCATGGCGTCAGGGAGCCAAACGTAAAGCGGGATCTGCGCCGATTTTCCGGCGGCGCCGACCATCAGCAGAATGCCGATAACCGTGAGCAGCCCCATGCCGGCCGCTTCTACGGGCATGGTCGAGACTTTCGCGAATACCTGGTCGAAGTTCAGCGAGCCGAAATGCTTAATCATCAGGAACAGCGCGATCAAGAAGCCGAAGTCGCCCACGCGGTTCACAATAAAAGCTTTCTTGCCGGCGCTCGCAGCGGAGTCACGCAGGAAGAAGAAGCCGATCAGCAGATAAGACGCAAGGCCCACACCTTCCCATCCGACGAACATCAGCAGGTAGTTGTTCGAGAGGACGAGCGTCAGCATGAAAAACATGAACAGGTTCAGGTAGCTGAAGAACCTGTAGTAGCCGCCTTCATGCGACATGTAGCCGACTGAGTAGATGTGGATGAGGAACCCGACGCCGGTTACGACCAGCATCATGACGATCGACAACTGGTCTAAGTAGAACGCGTAGGGAACCGAAAAAGCTCCGGAACCGAGCCAGGTCGCATGGGTTTCCGTGTAGGGTAGCGTGACGCCCCCTCCGAGCGCTCGCGACACGACGAGCAGTGCCCATGCGAGAGCCGCGCCGGGGAAGAGCAGCGCGATGGCGGTCACGACCCGCTTGGAGAAGTGCCGACCGAGCAGGCCGTTCAGTGCCGCGCCCACGAGCGGCAGAACCGGAATCAACCAGAGGTTCAAACTCATAGCTATAGCTTCAGCAGGTTCACGCGATCGACGTTGAGCGTTTCGCGTGTCCGGAACACAGCAATGATGATGGCTAGTCCGACCGCCGCTTCAGCCGCAGCGACGACCATGACAAAGAAGACGAACACCTGCCCGCTTAGAACTTGCCAGTGCGCTGCGAACGCGACAAAGGACAGGTTCACGGCGTTCAGCATCAACTCGATCGACATGAAGATCGTGATGATGTTGCGCTTGATCAGAAAGCCGGCTACTCCGCAGGCAAACAGGATCGCGCTGAGCACGAGATAAAAGGAAAGAGGAATCACTGTTGCTCCTCCTTTCGTGCGAGCACGACCGCCCCCATGATGGCGATCAGGATCAATACCGATGTGATCTCAAAAGCCAGCAGGAAAGGTCTGAAAAGCTGATCAGCGATGGCTATGGCTGGGCCGTACATGGCTCCAACGCCGACTGGTGTGTTGGCGGGGTTGTGCCTGGTCAGCGTCCAGATGGCCATGATCAGGCCAGCGAGCATCGCGGGCACGCCGATGGCGATTGCAACCTTGCTGCCTTTTAACGAGCGCTCTTCTTCACCTGCGTTGAGCAACATAATGACGAAGACGAAGAGCACCATGATCGCGCCGGCATAAACGATAACCTGGACCGCAGCGACGAACTCGGCGCCTAGCAGCATGTATTCGCCAGCCAATGAACCCATCACGACGATCAGCGACAAGGCGCTGGCGATCGGATGCCGTTGGGCCAGCAGGTTTACCGCCCCGCCGACCGCTAATGCCGCGAACAGAAAGAATAGAATGTAGTGAAGCATCTTTTTCCGCGCGCCATCCGGCGCCAATCGTGCTGTCCCGTTGGGACCCAGTTCTTTTCCAGCACCGAGCTGGGCATTAACTTACGTTCTGGGCTGGTGGACCGGCCATGCCGGCCTCACAAACCCGTTAACTCCTGAGCGCCACCACAAGACCCGTGACAAGAATGTTCGCCAGAGCGAGCGGCAGTAGCACCTTCCAACTGAAAGCCATGAGTTGGTCGTAGCGGAACCGTGGCAATGTGCCGCGCACCCACACGTAGAGGAACAAGAAGAAAACGATTCGAAGCGCGAACCAGAAGACATGCAGCAGGCCGGCTGCGATTGTGCCTTCCGCGAACCCGAAGGTTGGGCCGTTCCAGCCGCCCAGGAAGAGCAGGGAAGCCAAGGCGGCCACGGTGAACATGTTCGCGTACTCCGCCATGAAGAACATGGCGAACTTCATCGAACTGTACTCGGTGTGGTAGCCGGCGACCAGTTCGGTTTCGGCTTCAGGCAGGTCGAAGGGTATCCGGTTAGTTTCGGCAAACGCCGCGCAGAGATACACAAAAAACGCGACGAACTGTCCCTTGAAGATGTTCCACTTGGGAATGAATCCGAACCATGTACCCGACTGCGAGGTTACGATTTCCTGCAGGCTGAAGCTCTGGGAAAACATGAGAACGCCAATCAGAGACAGCCCGAGCGCTACTTCGTAGCTGATCATCTGCGCACAGGCTCGCAGTGCACCCAGTAGCGAATATTTGCTGTTGGAAGACCAGCCAGCCAGGGCAACGCCGTAGACCGCTACGGACGTGATGCCCAGAATCGCGAGCAAACCGATATTGATGTCCGTGACCTGGAGCGGCGTGCTGATGTTACCTATCTGCACCGGGCCGGAAAACGGGATGACAGCGATGGACGTCAGCGCGAGCGTCAACGCAATCAGGGGCGCGGCGAGATAGAGCGTCCGGTTCACGTACGGAGGCGTCATGTCTTCCTTGAAGATGAACTTCAAGCCGTCCGCCAACGGTTGAAGCAAGCCAAAGGGACCGACCCTGGAGGGTCCCCAGCGGTTCTGAATGCGTCCCACTAACTTGCGTTCAAACCAGACCGTATACGCGACGACGGTAAGCAACACCACGATCGCGACGATCGTCTTAAGGGCCGAAATCGCTACAAATGTTTTGACGTCGAGCAAAGTCGTGTTCCCACGATGAAGTGTGGCGCGAAACGCCCACAGTCGCGCACATCCAGCAAACCTTCGAGCCAAACCGCCGCGGGCAACGGCAGTTGCAATCTGCCGGGTCAGAACCCAGCCTGCCACAGTCGGTACTTCAGAAACTTGATCTAGACAACTACTTCCTTGTCCGCCGGCGCCGTGCGGTCGCTCTCGATAACCGAATTCAGCGTGTTCGAGTAACGCCCCAAGGTGCCGGAGGTGAACAACGTGTCTTTCGAGGGCACGATTAAGTCGGGCCGGTCTTCGACAACACCGATGCCACTCTCGACAGCCGTTGTGTGCTCTTCAGATCCGGCCAGAAGGTTCCGCCGCGAGACGCCATAACCGGGCACAATTCGCTGTATTTCGTCCAGCAGAGCCATCGGATCAAACGGACTCATCTTCGGCTCAAGGCCTCGTTCGACAAGCCATACAGCATGCCGATCAGCTTCGCCCGCCTGGGCGCCTCGTGATTGGCCCATGTCGGCGAACATGCCGCGACCAAAGGGAACCAACTTGCTTATGTCGTAACCCATGCGCTCGGCGATGCGAACGATGATCTCGAAATCCGACTTAGTGCCGGCGACGTCCGCAGCCTTTTTCAACATCTGGAGGTCGCCGCAAGTGTTCGTGAATGTTCCGGTTTTCTCGTACGCAGCGGAGACAGGCAACACGACGCTAGCCGCGACCGCTGTTTCCGTCAGGAACATGTCTTGTACGACGGTGAAAGCCTGATGGAACGTGAATGGGTCGACGCCATACCGGCTTACGGGATTCGAGCCGACGATGTAGAGCGCCTTTATTGTTCCGTTCTGCGCGGCTTTCATCATGTCGGGCAATGCAAGGCCCGGCTGCTTCGGAGCAGCGGCAAGCCACTCACCGGAGTACGTGCCCTCCCCGACAGGGATGTAGCCAGGCAGCAGATGCGGGTACAGCCCCATATCTGCCACGCCATGGGAATTTGAGTAATCCCCGAGGCACACGAACTTGGCGCCCGGAATACTCTCAGCAAACCCGGTGAGGTTGGCGATGTCGCCGCCCTGTATGTCGGCGCCGAAAACAACAATCAGGTTCTGTTCGGCCTTGAGTTTGTCACGCAGAGCTAGCCACGCATCCCGCTCGGCGGGTTGAACGAAGTCGAGAGCCGCATCCTGACCGGCAAGAAACCCTGCCACTTTGCCGTAGGCATCGGCAGGAATCTTCAGGAAAGACTGCGCCTGTCGTCGAAGCTTGATTTCTTCCGCGTTGATGACGTATAGGCGCGCACGGTGCAGTCTAACGTTATTGCGGATCTGCCAGGCGACCAGCGGATGCTGATCCGTTGGGTTGTTGCCAATCAACAATATGGCCGGCGCGAAGAACAGGTCGCGCATGCTGGCGGTTGCGTCTTTGTAACCCGAAAGGGCTTTCGAGAAGGCAGGGAAGTCCGTCGTGCGGTGATGGTCGATGTTATTCGTGCCAATGACCGCGCGCGCAAACTTCTGCAGCAGGTACGCCTCTTCGTTGGTAATGCGGTTCGAACCAACCACTCCGACGGCCTTGCCTGCTTTTTTGAATTCGCTGGCGATCAGGCCGAGTGCTTCGTCCCACGAAGCGGGAACAAGCTTGCCGTTCTTTCGAATAAGCGGCTCTGTGATGCGTTCTTTGCTCTGGAGAGCGTCGAAAGCATAGCGGCCCTTAATGCACAGGAAATCGCCGTTGAGTCCGCTCTTGTCGCGGTTATCGCCGCGCACGATTTCCATGCCGGTAGACGAGCGGCGTACGCCGAGTGTGGTCTTGCAGCCATCACCGCAGTGCATGCATGGCGTGCCGACGTGTTTCATTTCCCACGGGCGCGTCTTGTATCGATATGCACCGCTCGTCAGTGCGCCGACCGGGCAAATGTCGATGCACATGCCGCATTCTTCACACTCGAGATGGTCTTCCTTGTTTGGCGCAATCACCGATTTGACGCCGCGCTGCTGGATGCCGAGCGCCCAGACGTCCATGGCTTCGCCGCATACGCGGACGCAGCGGTAGCACAAAATGCAGCGTGGGCGGTCGAAGAAGACGACCGGCGACCACTGTTGCTCGTCGCGGTGGTTCTTGATGTCGATGAACTTCGACTCGGCCGCTCCGTACGTGAACGTCATGTCCTGCAGTTCGCACTGGCCGCCTGCGTCGCAAACCGGGCAATCGAGAGGATGGTTCGCGAGCAGCAGTTCGAGCATGGACTTGCGCGCCTGCTTGACCTCGTCGCTCTCCGTGGTGACGATCATGCCTTCCTGCACAACCGTAGTGCAGGCCGTCTGGAGCTTTGGGACCTTTTCCACGCGCACCAGACACATGCGGCATGCGCCCTGGAGCGACAGTCCGGGGTAGTAGCAGAACGCGGGGATCTCGATCCCGTGGCTCTTGCAGGCTTCGATGAGCAGGGTCCCAGCGGGAACCGTGAGCTTCTTGCCGTCAACCGTAATGTTTACGTCAGCCATTCGAATCTTTTCATCGGGTTATCGAGCCATCGGGCGATTTGAAATGGCGCGATGGCCAGATCGCCCGATGACCGATTGGTTTCTACACCAAAACCGGCACTTTCTCGTCGGCGTGCTCGTAAGGGCACGTGCCGTTCAGGTGCGCTTCGAATTCTTCCCGGAACTTCTTCACTATGCCCTGCACCGGCATAGCAGCAGCGTCGCCCAGCGGACAGAACGTTCGACCCAGCATGTTGTCAGCCAGGTACTTCAAATTATCGATGTCGCGCTGTTCTCCGCCCCCGGCGTGGAAACGGTGCAACGACTTCTTCAGCCAGTCCGTTCCTTCACGGCAGGGAATGCACCATCCGCAACTCTCATGTTGATAGAAGTCAATGGTCCGCCGCAGGAACTTGACAATACAGGTGTGATCATCGAGAACGATGACGCCGCCCGAACCAAGGAAGGTGCCGATCTTCATCAGCGAGTCGAAATCCATTGCGACGTCGCATTCATCGGCTTTCAGTATCGGGACCGAGGATCCACCGGGGACGACGGCCTTGAGGTTGCGACCTTTCCAGACTCCGCCACCAACCTCGTTGATCATCCTGTTGAGGTTGTAGCCGAGCGGAAGTTCGTAAACGCCGGGCTTGTTGATGTGTCCCGAGAGGCAGAAGAGGCGCGTGCCACCGTTCTTCGGGGTGCCGATCGCAGCGTACTTTTCGCCGCCCATCAAGAGAACGTGGGGAACGCTCGCCAGTGTTTCCGCGTTGTTGATGATGGTCGGCCCACCGTAAAGTCCGACAACGGCAGGGAAGGGCGG
>DASPIK010000067.1:0-64130 GCA_035629075.1 Terriglobales bacterium
CCTATGAAAGGGCATTCGGGAGAGTGCTCCTTCGCAGCGTTCGCCCGGAGCACCGACGGTGTGTGCGGACTCTACTATCGTGACGCTCCCGATCACAAGGACAGCACGTCAGAAATCGTTCCGACGCGCCCCGAAACGGGAATCTGAATGCTTGTCATTCCGGGTGTTATGCGAGGTCATCCATAGGACGGGAAACAAATGAAGATAAGAAGCAGGCGGGGCAGCCGCTAGCCGAAGCAAGAAGGCGCGGGCCCACACTGAAAAGCGGACCCGCGGCGTCGCGCTACAAAGGTATATTCCCGTGCTTCTTGGGTGGATTCTTGTCCCGTTTGGTCTGGAGCATCTCCAGAGCCTGAATGATTTTCTTCCGCGTCTCGTGTGGCTGGATCACGGCGTCGATGAAGCCGCGATCGGCAGCCACGTACGGGTTCGCGAACCGTTCGCGGAACTCGTTAATTTTGTGCTTGCGCAACTCTTCCCGCGCTGCAGGATCGGTCACTTTCGACAGCTCCGACTTGTACACGATGTCCACCGCGCCCTCAGGCCCCATGACGGCAATCTCCGCTGTTGGCCACGCATAGTTCACGTCGGCGCGAATGTGCTTTGACGCCATCACGCAGTACGCACCACCGTACGCTTTGCGAGTGATTACCGTGATCTTCGGCACCGTGGCTTCGGCGAAGGCGAAAAGCAGCTTCGCCCCATGACGAATAATGCCGCCGTACTCCTGGTTCGTACCCGGCAGGAAACCCGGCACGTCTTCGAACGTGATCAGTGGAATGTTGAACGCGTCGCAGAAGCGCACGAAGCGCGCGCCCTTCACGCTGGAGTTGATGTCGAGCACGCCTGCAAGAAATGCCGGCTGATTCGCAACAATGCCCACTGGACGCCCGTTCAGTCGCGCAAAGCCAATGACGATGTTCTTGGCGTAATGCTCGTGCACCTCGAAGAAATAGCCGTCGTCCACGATGGCCGAGATCGCGTCCTTGATGTCATACGGCATGTTGGACTCGGTTGGCACCAGCGTGTCCAACGCCGAATCTTCGCGGTCAATCGGATCCGTACATTCGCGCCGCGGCGGGTCCTCCAGATTATTGCTGGGAATGAAACTGAACAGCTCGCGGATCATCGACAGGCACTCGGCGTCGTCCTGCGCCATGAAGTGCGCCACGCCGCTGGTCTCGTTGTGCGTCTGCGCGCCGCCGAGTTCGTTCTTCGTCACCTCTTCGTGCGTGACGAGTTTGATCACATCCGGCCCGGTGATGAACATGTACGACGTCTTGTCCACCATCAGGATGAAGTCGGTGATGGCCGGAGAATAAACCGCGCCGCCCGCGCACGGTCCCATGATCGCCGAGATCTGCGGCACCACGCCGCTGGCCAGCGTGTTACGCAGGAATATGTCCGCGTACCCCGCCAGCGACATCACACCTTCCTGGATGCGCGCGCCACCCGAATCGTTCAGTCCGATCACGGGCGCTCCGACGCGCATGGCCATGTCCATGATCTTCACGATTTTCGCGGCATTCGCCTCCGACAACGATCCGCCGAAAACGGTGAAATCCTGCGCGAAGACGAAGACCAACCGGCCCTCGATGCGGCCGTATCCGGTGATGAAGCCGTCACCGTAATACTTGTGCTGCTCCATCCCGAAATCGTGACAGCGGTGCGTGACCAGCTTGTCTGTCTCTTCGAAGGTCCCCTCGTCGAGCAGGAACTCGATGCGTTCCCGCGCCGACATCTTTCCTTCTTTATGCTGTTTCTCGCGACGTTGTGCCCCGCCACCCTCTTCGGCCAGTTTGTCGCGTGTTTTTAACTCGGCAAGCTTCGCCTCTAAGTCCATGGCGGGAGATTAAAGCATAGTTCCCGGCGCAGGGGGAAGTGCGGCTTGCCTCGGTTGCGCCGAGTGTCGTAGCCAGAGCGCAGTTCGTGTTACCCTGCAAAGCCGGAGGACGCGCAATGGGCTCATCCGCCGTCACCGCTCAGAGTCAGGCCGTTCTGCAAGTGGACTCCCTGATCAAGAGCTTCAATGGAATTCGTGCGCTCGACGGCGTGACGCTCGAGTTGCGGGCGGGCGAGTGCCTGGGCTTGCTCGGGCCAAACGGCGCAGGCAAAACCACTCTGGTGCGCAGCATCGTTGGCCGGGTGATTCCTGATTCAGGCTCAATCACCGTGGCCGGTAACATTGCTGGAAGCCCCGCAGCACGTGCCACCATCGGCTACGTTCCCCAGGAACTGGCCGTTTATCCGCTGCTCACCGCACGCGAGAACCTTGCCACCTTCGGCCGTTATGCCGGACTCAAGGGCAAGGCGCTGCAAGAGGCCACTGACTGGTGCCTGGAGTGGGCCTCGCTCCGAGACCGCGCCAACGATGCCTCCAAGAACTTCTCCGGGGGCATGAAGCGTCGTCTCAACATGGCCGCCGGGCTAATCCACCGCGCGCCTATAGTGCTTCTCGATGAGCCGACTGTCGGCGTCGATCCGCAATCACGCGAACGGATTTACGAGATGATCGAGCACCTGAAACAGGGCGGCACCTCCATCATTTACACCAGTCATTACATGGAAGAGGTCGAGCGTCTTTGCGACCGCGTGGCAATCATCGACACGGGCCGCATCATTGCCGAGGGCTCTCCGTCCGAACTCGTTCGCCGGACGTTCGGAACACGCGCTGAACTGATCGTACACACTAAGCATTCGTCAGCAGCGGATGAGTGGTGTTCGCGGTTTGGTGGCGTGCGCACAGACGGTGAGATCCGTATCCCGATCGCCAAGCCGGTCGATGACCTACCGGAACTGCTGCGCTCAGCCGCGGCAGCGAACGTCGAGCTGCACGATTTTTCCCTGCAGACGCCCAACCTTCAGGCCGTCTTTCTTCAGCTCACCGGAAAGGATTTGCGCGAATGATCGGACCGGTTGTACGCACCAGCCTGCTCAACCTGCGCCGTGACCGCAGTGCCTTACTGCTGACGTTCGTGCTGCCGGTGGCATTCTTCTCCATCTTCGCCGTCATTTTCGGAACGCAGCGCCGCGAGGGTACGCCGCGCATTCACGTTGCGATTGCCGACCATGACCACTCGCGCGCTTCCCAGCGACTGATCGCGGGCCTGCAAGCAGAGTCGAGTCTGATCGTGCTGACCGCCCCCAAACAGAAGGAGAAATCCGACGCGCAAAAGCCCGCGCCTTTTACCGCCGAAACGGCAGAAGCCGCTGTGCGCCAGGGTGACGTCCCTGTCGCGCTGATCATTCCGAAGGGCTTTGGCGAATCTCCGATCGCATTCGGTCCGGCACGCGCCGATCAGCCAGTGATCCAGTTGCTGAAAGACAGTTCTGATCCGATCGCGCCGCAGGTCGTCTCCGGATTGCTGCAAAAGGCAGCCATGACCTCCATGCCCGACGTCATGGCCGAACAGGGCACCAAGTACGTTGATCAGTTTGCCGGCGGACTCACCTCCCAGCAGCGCAACGCAATGAACGAGCAGATCGAGCGCTTGCGGGGCGAACTGAACCAGCAGCAGACCGGCGGGGCGGGAGGTAGCACCACCGGAACATCGAACTCTGAAGATGCGTTCGGCGGTCTCATCGCCGTCGATTCGCGCGACGTGATCGGCGAAACCAAGAAGAACCCGATCGTAGCCTTCTACGCCGCTGCAATTGGCGTGATGTTCCTGATGTTCAGCGCGAGTGGTGCCGGTGGGGTGCTGTTGGAAGAGGTTGAAAGCGGAACACTTGACCGCGTCTTGTCATCGAGGGTCAACATGTTGACCTTGCTCGCCGGGAAGCTAGTCTTCCTTACGTGCGTCGGCATTGCTCAACTGACAGTCATGTTCGTTTGGGGAGCGCTCGTCTTCAAGCTTGAACTGCTGAAACATCTGGACGGCTTCATCATCATGGCTGTTGTAACGGCGCTGGCCACGTCAGCGCTCGGCATGGTATTCGCGGCGGCATCGCGCTCGCGCGCACAGCTTGGGGCCATGTCTACGCTTGTCATCCTGGTTATGTCGGCGCTTGGCGGCAGCATGTTCCCGCGCTTCATCATGCCGGAGTCGCTTCAGAAAGCCGGGCTTGTCACGCTTAACGCATGGGCCATCGACGGTTTCACAAAGATTTTCTGGCGAGACGAACCACTCACACACTTGTGGCCGCAGGTCGCCGTTTTGCTGTGTATTGCGTTGGTTCTGTTCTTTGTGGCGCGACAGCTCGTGCGCCGTTGGGAATATTCGTAGCGGTCCGGACTTGCCCCGGAGTGAAAGGACCGCAGCGGGTCGCTGAAATCGGCTATAGAGTGCGCCGGTGGTACTGCTGCTGCCCCACTCATTGCTGCTCATCCATCCGAATCTCCGCAGTTGCGGTGCAAAGGAGTCCCGAGCAACACGACAAACCCCAGTCGCATCCGCTCTGGTTGCCTCCTACTCATTCGGCTGACGGGAGCAGACCATGAAACAGCTACGACACCTGGCTACCATCATCGTTCTCGTGGCGATCTCGGCGGCGGCTCAACAGACTGGGACCAGCACCACGACTGCAAGCACGACCGCGGATCAGGCTCTTGAAAACCGCTTCCGGGAATACGCAGACGCACTTACCAAGCGCGATCTCGCGACGCTCGACAGAATATGGGCCTCGGAGTACACATTCATCAACCCACGGGGCGAACTGGTCACGAAGGCACAGCGCATGACGAATCTGAAGTCGGGAGCCACCGAGTTCAAGTCCATCAATCCTCAACGTGAGAAACTCCAGGTGCATGGCGATGTGGCCATTGACATCGGGCGCGTCACTCTGGAGGGCACCAAGTACGGAGGCCAGGAAGGTAGCGGTGACTACCGCTACATGAACGTCTGGGTGAAGAGACAAGGCCAATGGCAAATGTTGGCTAACCAAATCACCCTGATCGGGAAATAGATGACGTCCGACATGAAGGGGGTGTTGGGCGCTTCGAGTATGGTTAAGCGCTAGTAGCGATATTGCCGTTTGTCTGACTCCCTAAAACCGCATCGCTATTCGATGCTGAGCGTCTTGTCCATCCACTTCCACTGTTTGCCTGCCCAGTAAAGGTCTGAAGACATTCCAGTGCGGTCTTCGAGCGAGATGGCCGGGATTACCTTCGCCTTCTTTTTCTTGCCAACGAGCGCGCGGGTTAAGGCGATCTTCTCGAACGGAAGATTGATGACCACGAACTTGGCTTTCGGCTGCGCCAATCGCCAGGAATGCACGATCAGCAGATAGCGCGGCTCACCCTCCTGCGCCACGAACTGCATGGTGACCCGTGGATCACCGAACCCGAAGTACGTGTTGTAAGGATCGATAGTCTTGTACCCAAAGCCCATCTCATCGACGAGCGGATCTTTGGCTGTGCCGACAAGCACAAGATCTTCGGCGGCATCGCCATCCAGGTCGGCCGTGATCGGGGGAAAGCCGGGAACCAGGGTGTAAGCAGGGCCAAACTGCGCGGCAACAAGCAGCTTGGCGGTCTCCACAGTAATGGGTTGCTCCGACTGAGCAACTACGCCAGCTACGCTTTGCTGAGCAGGAAGTGGCTGAGCAGGTTGCTGGGCAAGAGCGCACGCCATCAGGAATACCAATGCTGGCACGAGTCGGAGGCTGAACATGAAGCTAATGTAGCCGGGTCTCTGCCGAAGTCAAACAATTTCAGTGACATAAGGCAAACCAAAGCCGCTGGCCTGACAACTACTGCGCCGTTAGGGGGCAGCCATGTGCGACGTAGCCGACACTACGAGCAGCTATCAACGCCCGAGATCAAAGCACTTCCCCCGGGCGGTTCGGGGCATCGAATCAGTCAACCCTGCACTAGGAGGACTGCTGATGCGTTCTGGATTGAGAGATACCGGAGTCATGTTGCTCGGCGCTGGAGTCGGCGCTGGGCTTATGTTCCTGCTCGACCCCCGGGGCGGTGCGTATCGCCGTTCACTGGTCCGCGACAAGTTCGTGAGTCTCGGCAAGCAAACGGCTTGGGAGGCAGACAAGCGCCGTCGCGATGTAATGAACCGGATGCGCGGCGAGTTTGAGGAGTTCCGCAGGCGAGGCCAGGTCGTCGACGATGACACGTTGGTTGAACGCGCAAGGGCGCAGATCGGCCACGCTGTTTCGCATCCCGGTTCCCTCGAGATTAGCGCCGTCGATGGTTGCGTTTACGTTCGCGGCCCCGTACTGCGAGGCGAGGCAGCAAAACTGGAGCAGAGACTGCGCAAGACCCGTGGCGTTCAGCGTTCCGACTTGAGCGGCGTGGTGGAACACGACTCTGCCGAGAACATCCCAGGGCTGCAAGGCGAATCACGTCAGCAACGCCGAGCCGTGTAGCGGCTACTCAAACAAGGGCGTAGCACCTTCTACCTTCAGTTCGTGATCTGCGGATTCTAGTACATGTGTCTCCTGAGCGCAAGCCAGATATTCCCTTACGCGCTCAGCGAGACACTAACTGACTCCTACACCGTTACTGGGCAACTTCGGACGTGAATCACAGACTTATGTCACGCTGCGATATTTTCAGCTCCTCGCATGAAACCACCCCGCTCACATTTGCGTCCAAGCACGTGAAGCCCTCCCCGGCTTTAATTCCAAGAACGTCAGAGCGGCGTATGTACGAGGCGTGTTTTGCGTAAGCTCGTGAAGCCGAATGACAAGCTAGTCCGCGCCATTGAGGACATCGGCAGCAACTCCGAATACCGGGAATTCCGCTTGGCAACTGGGCCGGGTCCGGTTCTAGTTCGCTACTACGAAGCCAAGAGCATTTCGTCCGTGATTATGGTTGGTGGAGTGGGCGGCGACTTCGATTCTCCCGCCAAAGAACTGTATCCGAGGTTGGCGCACGTACTTCAGCGGGAGGGAATCTCCAGTTTGCGTGTGCAGTTCCGCGATCCCATTGACCTCGACAACTCCATGTTGGATGTATTGGCTGGTATCGAGTTCCTGCGCGACCATGGCAGTGAACGTCTAGCGCTGGTCGGTCATTCGTTCGGTGGTGCGGTCGTAATTCAGACCGCACTGCGGTCGCAGGCAGTCGTGACCGTGGTCACGCTGGCCACACAGGGATTCGGGACCGAGGGTGTTGAAGATATCGCTCCGCGATCCATTCTTTTCATTCACGGTTACGAAGATGAAGTCTTGCCGCCGATTTGCTCCATTGAAGCTCACAGCCGCGCCGGAGAACCTAAGGTCCTGAAGCTAATCCCGGGTGCGCGCCACGTGCTAAATGAGGCCTCCGAAGAGCTGTACGACACCGTTCACGAGTGGTTGATCACCAAGCTGAGCAGCTAGCACGGCGCAACTCAGGTTCGTGGCTGCTCGTAATACCTGGCGGTTGCAAGAGAATCAGCATGGCGTTGAGCCAGAGAAGAAACTAAACTCATGGCGTGAACACGCGCTTATCGAAATTCTCCTGTCTGTTCGTCTTTCTTTGTCTCAGCAGTGTCGCGTTTTGCCAGCACGCCGAACGCACGCTGAAGGTGCTGACTTACAACATTCATCATGGCAACCCGCCTTCGAAGCCCGGCGCAATCGACATCAAAGCGATCGCGAAGGTGATCTCCGAAAGCGGCGCCGACCTGGTCGGATTGCAGGAAGTTGACGTGCACACAAATCGTGCGGGCAAGGACCTGAACGAAGCAGCTGAACTGGCGAAGCTGACCGGCATGAACTTCTACTTCGCCAAGTCTATCGACTACGACGGCGGCGACTACGGACTGGCTATCCTGTCGAAGTTCCCGATCCTGCACGGCGAGACGCTGCTGTTGCCGCTCCAAGGTGGCGAGAGCCGCGCTATGGGAGTTGTGACCGTCGAACCTACACCGGGCAAGAAGATCCTGTTCGCGACCACGCACCTCGACCTCAAAGCACATAACCGCGTGCTTCAGGTCAACTTCATAAGGGAGTACTACGCAAACAAGAATCTGCCGACGATCCTTTGCGGCGACTTCAACGCCTTTCCCGACAGTGAAACCATCAGCAGTCTGGACGAGATGTTCCGGCGAAGCGCAATCGCTTCCGGCTTGACATTCCCCATGAACAAGCCCGACCGCGAGATCGATTACGTCATGTTCAGGCCCGCGGACAAGTTCACGGTGAAGTCGCACGTCGTGGTCCCGGAGGAATACGCCTCGGATCACCGGCCAGTGTTGGTTACGGTGAGCTATTAGGGGGTGAACGGCACGCGTGCCTTAGTGGAGAAGACACAATGTACGAGGGTGGATGCGTACGTGTGCGACAAGATGGTTACCGTAAAAGGGCTCGGCCGTGCCTACGGCACTTGTTACGAATATGGAACGGACACCCAGCGCGCTTCGTGCTGGGCTAAGTTCGAGACGTTCCTCCGGGCGGACGTCGGAGTGCGAGCGAGCGGTTCGCAATTCGGCCCGTGCGTCGTTGCCAAACCAGTGCAAGTTGAGGACGCCGTGCTGCGCGACAACGGCGTGCCCCTTTTCGGGACTCGCATGGGAAGCGTTCTAGGCAGCACTTCGTACTTGGCTAGAATCGGAACGTCGTAGGTCCCCCACAAACTTCACCACATCATCCGCCACGCGCTTCGGGTCGTCCCAGTGTGGCGCGTGGCCGAGGCCCTCGTACGCGATGAGGCGACATCCGGGGACGGCAGCCAGCATGGCTTGCTGGTGCTCATGGCTGAAGAAGTTGTCATGATCTCCCCACAGCAGCAGGCACGGGATGTTGACTTTTGCGAGCTCTGCCGTGTGTTCGGCCTCCATGAGGCCGGCGAAGGCTTCACGCCATACGCGCGCGGGGACCTTGAGGCTCTCGCGCACCACCGTTTCGAGGAATGCAGGCGAAAGCGGGCGCGCCACGGTGCTCTCCTGGAACTCTCGAGCGATGGCGGGATCGATTGGATCGTCGAGGTCGCGCACCACCTCGTCCCAGAACGACTGCACCGCTGAATTGCCGCGGAACGTCGGAGCAGTCCCGATCAGTACCAGGCCCGAGACACGGCCCGGATGCTCGATGGCGAGGCGTTGGGAGACGTAGCTGCCCATTGAATGTCCGACCACCACAGTGCGGGAGATTCCGAGCGCGGCGAGAGCGGCATTCACGTCGGCGGCCATGTGCGATGGCGTATAGCCTTGATCGGGGCGGCTCGAGTCTCCATGTCCGCGCAGGCTTAGCGCGATGGCTCGTACGTCAGCGGGCAGGAACGGGAAGACAGGTTCGAACGAGTGCCAAGAATCGGTGATGCCGTGCAGAAACACGATAGGAGTTCCGCGCTGATCTCCCTGCTCTACGTATTCAAGGGTGATTCCGCTGTTCAGGGTCAGGCGTTTAGGCGAGTAGTTCATGCCGCCTCCTTCGTGTGGAGTCCTTCACGCAGCTACGGTGCGACGTTTGACTACACACGAAGGGGCGAGGTTGCTCGATGCTTCCGCATGGATTGAGCGGGTAAGTTGGGAAGTCGCCTACCAGAACCGTGTAAATAGCGAAGTACGCAACCGTCTAGAACAGTCCGCCCTGCCTGACGCCGGGCTTGATGCCGAAGTGCTCGTAGGCCAGCATGGTGGCGACGCGGCCTCGAGGAGTGCGATTTAGGAAGCCGATCTGGATGAGGAACGGCTCATAGATTTCTTCGATCGCGTCGGGTTCTTCGGCAAGCACGGCGGCGAGAGTATTCAGGCCGACTGGGCCGCCCTGGTACTTCTCGATGATGGTTAGCAGGAGCTTGCGGTCGATCTCGTCGAAGCCGTACTTATCGACTTCGAGCATTTCGAGTGCGGCCTGGGCGGTGGCCTTGTCGATCATGCCTCCGGCGCGCACCTGTGCGTAGTCGCGAACGCGGCGCAGCAGGCGGTTGGCGATACGCGGTGTGCCACGAGCGCGTGAGGCGATCTCCATCGCGCCGTCGTCGTCGATGCCTACCCCAAGAATTTCGGCTGAGCGCGATACGATAAACGCGAGGTCGTCGTGCGTGTAGAACTCCAGGCGCAGCACGATGCCGAAGCGCGACCGCAGCGGCGACGAGAGCAGTCCCGCGCGGGTGGTGGCGCCGACGAACGTGAACGGCTTCACGTCGATTGTGTGCGTACGCGCCGACGGGCCCTGCCCGATCATGATGTCGAGTTTGTAGTCTTCGAGAGCCGAGTAAAGCAGTTCTTCGAGCGCAGGCTGCATACGGTGCACTTCGTCGATGAAGAGCACCTGCTTGTCGCGGACGTTCGTGAGCACGGCCGTCAGGTCGCCTTTGATCTGGAGCGCCGGGCCCGACGTCTGCTGGAAGTGGGCGGCCATCTCGTTGGCGATGATGTTGGCCAGCGTGGTTTTGCCGAGGCCAGGAGGGCCGTACAGGAGGACGTGGTCCAGGGCCTCGCCGCGTGACTTGGCGGCCTCAATGGCGACTGACAGGTTGTCCTTTACCTTCTTTTGCCCGATGAATTCGCGCAATCGCTGCGGACGCAGCTTTAGTTCAAAGGAAGCGTCGTCCTCAACCGGGACAGCCGACACGATGCGCTCGCGGTCCGGACCTGCGGCGCGGACGTTTCGGGACTGCGAAAAAGGCGAGTTGTTCTTCGGGCTGGGCACGAAGAGACAGTTTCTAGTTTCTGGTTTCGAGTTTCAAGGGAAAAGGCTCGAACTCGCGACGACGGACATTCGCATGAGATCGGACAACGGCGGCGAGGGTGCCCCATACTGCGACGGTGCCCAATTGGTCAAGCCCATGGCAGCACGAAAGTCACTCCGCTGCGCATGGTTTTGCTTTAAGAAATCGGGCATGGATTGTATGCTGGGACTCCCCCCGGGAAAGGCCTTTCTCCGGCTCGCATGCTTTTCGATTTCTGCATGAGACTGCCGTGAGCGCCTGATCGATGGGCCAACATTATTACAACGAAACGGGACTTTTGTGCGGCTGACAAGGGCGAAGGCGACAAAGCTTTCTATCGTGGTATTCCTCTTTACGAGCACACTTCTGTTGGCGAGTGTGCCCCGTGACCTCCGGGCGTCGGACGCCGCGATTGCTGCTCCGACAATGTCCGGACGCCTTGTTATTCCGCGCCTTGATCAAACACCCACGATTGCCGATTTTGCAGACATGCGGCCGAGCGAGCGCGTTCGGGGCATGGCGAAGGTGGACGCATTCTTTCAGCGCGAACCGGCCGACGGCGTCCCGGCCAGCCAGCGTACCGAGGTCTACCTCGGGTATGACCAGAAGAATCTCTATGCGGCGTTCATCGCTTTCGATGACGAGCCGCAGAAGATTCGGGCGCGAATGCAGCGGCGCGAGGACATCTGGTCGGATGAGACCGTGGAGCTTTGGTTGGACAGCTTCAACGACCAGCGGCGCGCATACGTATTCGCGTGTAATCCGCTCGGAGTGCAGTGGGATGGCAACTGGATCGAAGGCAAGGGATTCGATTCTTCCTACGACACGGTGTGGCAGTCGCAAGGTCGGTTGACCGGCCAGGGGTTCGTCGTGCTGATGACGATTCCGTTCCGGAGCCTTCGCTTCCGGCCCGCCGCCGATCAGGAGTGGGGACTCATCCTGGGCCGGGCCATGCCTCGCAATGACGAGAGCAGCTATGCACCGCACCTTTCGGCACACGTGGAAGGCCGACTGATTCAGGAATCTAAGCTGATCGGTTTCGAAAACATTTCGCCGGGAAGAAACATACAGTTCGTTCCTTACTTCTCATCGCGTTCGGCCCGTAGCGCGGACTTGCAAGACTCCAGCAATTACCATTTTTCGGGAGAGCGCTTCGCCGTTGATGGAGGCGTGGACTCGAAGATCGTTTTGAAGGACAGCTTCGTTCTCGATTCGACTTTCAATCCGGACTTCAGCCAAGTCGAGTCGGATGAGCCTCAAGTCACGGTGAACCAGCGGTTCGAAGTGTATTTTCCGGAGAGACGTCCATTCTTTCTGGAAAACACCAGCTATTTTCAAACGCCGCTCAATCTTGTTTTCACCCGCCGGATACAGGACCCGCAGTACGGAGTGCGCCTGACAGGTAAAACCGGGCCGTACTCGATCGGTGCACTCTTCGCCGATGACCAGGGCCCCGGGAAATCCGTGGCGGACGATGATCCAAGCTATCAGAAACGCGCGCTGTTTGCAGTCGTTCGAGCGAGCCGCGACATATTCACCAGCTCCAACATTGGCGTGATCTACACCGACCGCGAGTTCAATGGCGCTTATAACCGGGTAGGCGGTGTTGACGGCCGCTTTAAGCTATCGCCGCAATGGGTCGCCAAGGGACAACTGGTAACAAGCTCAACGCGGGATGTAGACGGCAATTATTGGTCGGGCCCGGCTTATACAGTGTCGGCCGCCCGCTACAGCCGGAATCTCTATAACGACGTTACTTACAGTTACACAAGTCCTGATTTTGTCAGCGAAGCGGGTTACATTCCGCGCACCGACATCGCCCGTGTCAGCCAGCGAACCCAATACCATTTCCGTCCCGAAGACAGCCCGCTGATCTCGTGGGGACCCGAAGTGACCGCGTCACGCTCCTGGGACCATGACGGCACGATGCTCGAATGGCGGGTGCAGAGCGAGATGGAGCTGAATTTCAAAGGGCAGGCAGAACTGTCTGCTTTTTACAACTATGCTGGCGATACGCTCAGGCCCGAGGACTACAGCGCGCTTCCTGCAAACCGCGACTACCCCCACTACAGCACCGGTATCTGGGGGCGATGGGACCGCTGGAAGAACGTGGGCTTCAGTGCGCAGTACGGTTGGGACACGCGGATCAACTATGTGACGCCTGAAAACGAGCCGCCCGCTCTGGCCGACGGAAGCTTCGCGCGGTTCGGGGCGACAGTGCGCCCGGACTCGCGGCTGCGTATCGACAACAGCTACAACTGGAGCCGGATCAGGAGCCAGCAAACGGGAGCGGCGCTGTTCAACAACCACATCGCGCGATCGAAATGGAACTGGCAGTTGAACCGGGAACTGTCGTTCAGGTTCATCGCAGAGTACACGTCGGTGTTGGCCAATCCGTATTTGACCTCGCTCAAACCAACGAAGAACTTCAACGTAGATTTCCTGTTGACGTACCTGCTGCACCCGGGCACGGCACTGTACGTCGGGTACAACTCGAACCTGCAAAACCTCGATCCCGCACTGCGGGCGGACGAGTCCGGCAGTCTTCTTCGTACGCGCAATTCGTTCATTAATGATGGGCGTCAGCTCTTCGTGAAGCTGTCGTACCTGCTGCGGTTCTGATCGACCGCGGTTCAGCACTGCACCCCCCTCCGGCAGAACCTACTAGTCATCCTTCATACGATGATTCGTTTGGTCTTGCTACAATCTCCCTCTCATGCCGACTTCTGTCCGCTCGTTCGCGAAAATCAACATCGGCCTGTGCATCGGCGATCGCCGGGCCGACGGCTTCCACGAGCTGCGCACGATCTACCAGACCATTTCTCTGCACGACACGCTTCGCGTGGAGGTGGCGCGCGGGACTGGAATCGAGATTCGATCAAAAGACCCGCGTGTTCCAGACGACGAGACAAACACGTGTTGGCGCGTCGCCGATCGCGTCATGCGTTCGCTCAAACAGCGCGCAAAGATCACTATCTCGATCGATAAGCAACTGCCGGTTCAGGGCGGATTGGGAGCAGCGTCGTCCAACGCAGTGGCAACGATGCTAGCGCTGGAGCGGGCACTGAAGCAGGAACTCTCGCCAGAGGAGCGGTTGCGCATTGCCGCCGACGTCGGAAGCGATCTGCCGCTTTTCCTGGTCGGAGGAACGGTGCTCGGCGTGGGACGAGGCGAACAGGTGCTTCCGGTGCAGGACATACCGAAAATTGACATCGTTATTGTCACGCCCGAAATCGGCGTTTCCACTCCCGAGGCGTTCCGCGACTGGGACGAACAGTTTGGCCCCGTGGAACGCTTCGGCCCTGAATCCGGCATGCCGCCGCGCGACAGGGGTGCGGTAGCCGCGAACAGCTCAGACGCAACAAGTTTGACGCAACAGAACGCCTCCGATAGAATGTCGAAGTTCAGCCGAACTGCTTTTATGTGGTTGGCTGGCAGCTTGCCCCGGACATTTGGAAGAGGGTTCCCGGGGCAGTCCGCAGCCGGTGTTCCCGTGTCGGTAGACAACGGGGGCCAGGCCGAGACGCCGCTTCTCGACCTCGTCCGTGCCGGGATGGAAAACGACTTCGAACGCGTTGTCTTTCCCAAGCACCCATCTTTGCGAGAAGCCAAGCGTGCTCTTGAGCGCGAAGGCGCACGATATTCGTCGCTGTCTGGTTCGGGTTCGACGTTGTACGGCCTGTTTGAATCGACCGAACAGGCGGAATCGTCGGCACGGCGCTTAAGTGATGCCGGCTTGCCAGCTATCGCGACGAAGACTGTGCCGAGAAGCCAGTACTGGCAGAGGATGTTCGAGTTCTGATTTGGCAGTGCGATTTGGGTTAGAATCAGAGTGGGCGTGAGCCCTCCCAATCACAATCAGATCAGAAACCAGGTTTTGGGCGGTCGACTAATGGTAGGTCAAGTGCCTTTGGAGCACTTTGTCTAGGTTCGAATCCTAGCCGCCCAGCCAAATTCAGGTTTCGAAGGTTTCCAAGGTGTCGGAGGTTTCGGATGTTTGCGTCAACGACGTGAGCATCGGTTCTAACCTTCGAACGTCCGAAACCTCCGAAACTTCCGAAACCTTGAGGTTTATGGACGGTACCGGGACCAAGTTGACGCAGACGGCCGAATCAAGTTCTTCAGCCAAACCCGTAGGAGAACCTGCCATGGGCATGGTCGGAACAGTGATGACTGAGAAAAAGGACGATTCGCAGTCAAAAGCGGGCGACAAGAAGCCGCAGAAAGCCCGCACGGAAGACAAGTTCAAGATCTTTTCCGGCACCGCTAACCCGGCGCTGGCCGACGAGATTTGCGCGTTCCTCGGTATGCAGCGAGGGCAGTCGCATCTTACGCGTTTCTCAGATGGCGAAGTTTACATACAGATTCTGGAGAACGTTCGTGGCGCTGACGTCTTCATCGTGCAACCCACGTGCTTCCCAACTGATCAGCACCTTGTTGAGTTGTTGCTGATGATGGATGCGTTGAAGCGCGCCTCGGCCCGTCGCATCACGCCGGTGATTCCGTATTTCGGATATGCGCGCCAGGACCGAAAAGATAAGCCGCGCGTACCGGTCTCAGCGAAAGTGATGGCCGACGTGCTGACCGTGGCCGGCGCTAATCGTTGCGTAGTTGTTGATCTGCATGCGCCCCAAATCCAGGGATTTTTCAACATTCCGGTCGATCACCTGTTCGCTTCGCCCGTGCTGGTGGATTACTTCCGCAAGCTCGCGTTGCCGGATCTCACGGTAGTCTCGCCGGATGCAGGCGGCGTGGAGCGTGCTCGCTTCTTCGCCAAGAAGATGGATTCCGCGTTGGCCATCGTCGATAAGCGCCGCGTGGAAATGGATGTGACTGAAGTGATGCACGTCATCGGCGACGTCAAAGACCGCACGTGCGTCATCCTCGACGACATTATCGATACTGCCGGAACGCTGGTGAAAACGGCTGATGCGCTGCTCAAAAAGGGCGCCCGTGAAGTCTACGCGTGCGCATCGCACGCGGTGCTATCCGGCCCGGCCATTGAACGAATTTCGCAGTCTCCGCTGAAGCAGGTGGTCGTGACTAACACGATTCCGCTGACGGAAGCGGCCAAGCAGGAACCCAAGATCAAGGTGCTGACCGTGGCGGGCTTGGTGGCGCGTGCCATCCAGTCCATTCATGAAGAGACATCGGTCAGCAAATTGTTCCAGTAACCGGAAGGAATCATCAGAGTATGGCAACCGCAGCAACTGGAAGCATCACTGTTCAGGCAAAGCCGCGCCAGCCTGGCACCAAGAACGCCGCGCGTCGCGTGCGCAAGGCCGGCATGGTTCCGGCGACTGTCTATGGAGCGGGTAAGGCACCCGTTTCCGTCAGCCTGGATCCGAAGCAGATCGCTCAGATTCTCCACTCGAAATCTGGACACAACACGATTTTCGAACTGCAGATGGATGGCGACAACGCTATGGCCATGATCGTTGACTGGCAGAACGAGCCTATCAAGGGCGCTCTGCTGCACGTCGACGTGAAACGCATCGCCATGGATAAGAAGCTCACGGTTAACGTGCCCATCGTGCTCGTCGGCGAAGCCTTCGGCGTCAAGACCGAAGGCGGCATTCTCGAGCAGGTACTGCGCGAGATCGAAATTGAGTGCTTGCCGTCCGACATTCCGGACACGATCGAAGTCAACGTCTCCGAGCTGAGGTCGGGACAGAACCTTCGCGTGAAGGACCTGCCTCACAGCGGCAACATCGATTTCCTGACCGAGGAAGACGAAGTGGTCGCCCACATTGTCCACGTGAAGGAAGTTGCCGAGACCTCACCGGAGGCCGCTGGTGCCGAAGCCGCGGCTGGCGCTGCCGAGCCCGAAGTCATCAAGAAGGGCAAGCAGGAGACCGAGGAAGAAGGCGAGAAGAAGAAGTAGAGAAGAAGCAGTCAGCACTCAGTACTCAGCATTCAGGCTGGTGCGGAGTGATGGATTCGGCAGGTTAGCCGGAACCAAGTTTTGGTGGCGTATTTCGCTGAGTGCTGACTGCTGAGTGCTGATTGCTCATGAAGCTAATCGTCGGGCTGGGAAATCCGGGCATTGAGTATCAGTTCACACTGCATAACTACGGATTTCTGGCAATCGACCGTCTCGCCGAGAGGCATGCAGCGCACATCAGCAACCGGCGGTGCCGGGCTCTGACCGGCAAGGCAGTCATGGCCGGACACGAAGTGTTGTTGGCCAAGCCGGAGACGTACATGAATCTCTCCGGGTTGTCGGTCCGCGAACTGGTGGACGAGTACGAGGTGAATCCGACCAGGGATCTGATCGTGATTTACGACGATCTCGACCTCCCGTTTGGCACGTTACGGGTACGGACAAAGGGTGGCGCAGGTGGACACCATGGCATGGAGTCCATCATCGGTGCCCTGAAGACGCAGGATTTCTTGCGAATCCGGCTGGGAATTTCGCCGGAACGCGAGGTAGGAGACGGCGCGAAATATGTGCTGTCGCCTTTCAAGAAATCGCAGTATGCCGTTGTAGATGAAGTGCTTGACTCCGCTGCAACGGCTGTAGAGGCGATCCTGGCCGAGGGGCCCAACGCGGCGATGAATAAGTTCAATCGCAGGCCCGAAGCGCAGGAACAGAGTTCGGAAAAGCAGCAGTAGCCCATGGCATGGTAGCCGCACGGCGGCGGAGAGTAGCCCAGGGCGTGCCTGTCCCTGATGGGATGGCAAAGATCGAATGTGCGCCCGGAAGCAAAGCGGTTTCCGGGCGGGAGAGAAGCGAATGCGTACTTATGAAGTGATGTTCATCGTTCGCCCCGACATGGCGGACGAGGATCTGGACAGGCTGATCTCGACCCTCGAGGGCAACATTACGACCGCCGGGGGAACAGTCAAGAACATTGAGCGCATGGGTAAGCGGCGTCTTGCCTACACCGTCCGCAAGTTCAACGATGGCATTTACGTGCTGTTCACGGTCGACGGCGAGGGCAAACTCATCGCCGAAGTCGAGCGCCGTCTGCGAGTGGCCGAACCGGTCATCAAGTTCATCACCGTGCGGACTGATGAGGAGCAGAAGCGCCTCGACAAGGTCAAGAAGATCCGCGAATCGCGGCAGCGTGGCCGTGGTGCCCAGGCAGCCGCAGCCGCCCAGCAGCAGGCAGAAGCCCAGGCAGCCGGTCCGGAAACCGCGCCAGCTGCTGTCTAACAGATTTCATAGCGCAAGGGTTGTGTAGTGCCGAGTCTAGGACCCGGCGGGCGGTCAAATGTTCGCCCCCACACCAGCGCAGCAAAGATCGAGGAGAATCATGGCTGACGAAACTACTCAGCAACCGCAACAGGCATCATCCGAAGGCCAGCAGCGCCAGGCCGGTCCTGGCGGACCGCGTGGCGGCGGCCGTCCCGGTGGACCGCGCCCAGCCGGCGCCGGCGGCCGCGAAGGTGGCCGCAAGTACTTCCGCCGCAAGAAGGTCTGCAAGTTCTGCGTCGAGAAGATCGATTCCATCAATTACAAGGACGTTCGTCTTCTGTCTGGATTCGTGGCTGAAAGCGGCAAGATTGTGCCGCGCCGACTCACCGGCGTTTGCACTCCGCACCAGCGCCGTTTGACGGAAGCAATCAAGCAGGCCCGCAATATCGCCCTGCTGCCGTTCACGGGGCGCAGCTAACGCTGCGCCAGTCGTTGGTTGATAGTCGTTGGTCGTTAGCTGCTCAAGCTGGAGCGAGCGCAGACCCGACTTGAGAGATCAACGACTACGGCAAAGGACTAACGACTTACTGAATTCACGTTCCAGCACAGGCCGCCCAACGGCGCCAACTCGAAACTGGAAACTCGAAACTGGAGTTCGACATGGAAGTCATTCTGAAAGAAGATGTGCCTAAGCTCGGCCATCGCGGCGACGTGGTCAAGGTCGCCGAGGGCTACGGGCGCAATTTCCTGCTGCCCAAGAAGCTTGCCATTGAAGCCACCGCCGCCAACAAAGCCGTTATCCAGCAGATGAAGGCTGCCGCCGTGCGCCGTTCCGCCAGGGAAAAGGCCGATGCCGAGGCACTGGCGAAGCAGTTCGAAGGCGTCACGCTCAGCTTTACGCGTCGCGCCGGCGAGCACGATCAGCTCTTCGGTTCGGTGACGACCTCCGAATTGGCCGAAGCGCTCACGAAAAAGGGCTTCAACGTTGACCGCCGCAAGATCGAACTGGCTCAGCCCATCAAGACCCTTGGCGAGTTCAACGTGCCGATCCGACTGCACCGCGACGTCACGGTTAACGTGAAGGCCATCGTTGAGAAGGAAGCGACGGCCGAGGAAGAAGCCGCGGAAGCGACGGAAGCCGCAGAATAGAAAACAAGTCGTAACGACCGATCTTGAAGGCCGATCCCGCGTAGTTGGGTCCCCGGCAGAGTACGCCAAAGGGAGCGGGTTCGGCATCAGCGCAGCCAAGCCACTTCGACACCTGGCGCACCTTTGTCGTTCGCGATAGGGGAAGCATCTTCGTTTGCCGGAGCCCGGTGTGTGCTGCGCACAAAATCGATGGGCCACGCCCTGCTTCAGGTAGCGGCGTGGCACCCTCTCTCCTGATCGCGGCGAATCGCGCGCTCACATCGGATCCGATCGCCACGCTACCATCTCCGCCGCAAAGTACCGAAGACTTGCGGTAGTCCTAACGCAACGATCCAGACAACCAGCTTAGCTATCATTCCTCTTGCGGGATCGTTCGGGTAACAGAAGGTAAGAAAGCGAGATGCTGCCCAACAGCATCCAACCTAAGTTGCTACGCTCTGCCTGACTGGCGACTCGAAAACTACCCAGCGGGTCGTACAGAAAGTACGCGAAAATAGCGGCAGCGGTGAGGGAGCCAAACAAGCTGACAAAGAAACCGTACCGGGCTGCTAAGACAAGAATGAACACGGCGAATGCCAGTGGAACAAACAATCGCCATGGCTGCGGGGCCGAAAAGGCCGCTACTCCGAGCGCTGCCGCAGCACAGAGCAGCAAACCTGCGATCGGCCTGCTGATTTTAAGTACTGCCTGAATCATTACCGCACTCCTTACTTAAAAAGAAACACCAAAAAACACAGACGTGCAGCAAAATTCGAAAAGCTGCTACGGGCATGTCATCCCAGGCAGCCGCCGATCTTTGCTGTCACTTCTTTCGAATTTCGTGGTACGGGCACTTTTTCTGCGGTAAAAGAAACGGTCGGGCTCCCTAACCATGAAGTTGCGCGTGCTAGATGTCGCAGTGTGGGCGCTCAACGCACTAGTTGGCACCTTCGTGCCAGGCAAGGCTTCTGATCGCAAATGCACGGTACCGATACATTATTGCTGGAACTCTTCGCCATTTTTGTCTGGGCGAAGGTATTCGGAGAGATATTCGAGCAACTCTCGCTGCCTGCCGTTCTGGGTGAGATCCTCGCCGGAGTTGTTCTTGGACCATACGCTATCGCGCTAATAGACCCCAGTCAAACCGTCAACTCCATCGCCGGGATTGGCGCCATTTTCCTGCTGTTTACCGTGGGTTTAGAGACTCGCCCCCAGGAACTTATACGTGTAGGACGGCAGTCCTTGCGGGTTGCGATAGCCGGGGTGGTAGTCCCGTTCGTGCTCGGGTTTGGTTATTTGAAGCTACGCGGCGAGATTTCACATGAGGCTGTATTCGTAGCCGCTGCCATGGTTGCGACAAGCGTCGGAATTACCGCCCGGGTCATGGCTGACATGCACGTCCTCGGGTCGCGTGTGGCCAAGATCATTCTCGGTGCGGCCGTATTCGACGACATTCTAGGCATGATCCTGCTGGCCATGGTTGGCGGCATCGTCACCAGCGGTGGAATTCGCTGGGTGCATCTCGGAGTGCTGAGCGCTGAAGCGATCGGCTTCGCCATGTTCATGATCTTCTACGGACCAAAGCTTGTGCGCCGAATGAGGCCCGGAGTGGAGCGCCTGACCATGCACGATGCGCCTTTGATCCTGGCACTTGCCATCTGCCTCGGGCTGTCGGTCGCAGCAACCAAAATTGGCATGGCGGCCATCATTGGCGCCTTCTTCGCCGGCCTGATCTTCGCCGACTACTCGCCGGAGTGGAATCTGCAACCGCGCGCGCACGCCATCAACGAGTTCCTCGCGCCGTTCTTTTTCTTCACAATGGGCGCACACCTGGACCTGCGCGTTTTCACTCCTGACGTGCTGGTTTCGGCAGGGGTCATCTCGCTGCTCGCCATCGTTTCCAAGATTGTGGGCTGCGGACTGCCAGTAATACGCGAGGGCTGGCTGACGGCCTTGCGCGTCGGCGTCGGCATGACACCTCGCGGTGAGGTAGCGCTGATTGTGGCAGCGATCGGTCTTCAGATGAAGATGATCTCGCAATCGGCTTACGCCATCGTCATCTTCATGACAGCCGTCACGACAATGCTCGCCCCACCCGTGCTGCGCGCGCTATTTAAGATGGAAGCGCCGCAACCCCAGCCCATCACGCAGCAGTTGGAAGAAACAGAGGAGGTCCCGCCGGTACCCTGAAGTTCATCCGTTCCTCTTCGCCTTGTATAATCCAGCTTTCCAGCAAACATTTGGGGGGCATTCGATGGCTGATTTGGCGGGACACGTCGCGCTGGTGACGGGCGCGTCACAGGGTATTGGGCGCGCTTGCGCGATCGAACTGGCGAAAGCCGGCGCTGCAGTGGCGCTGTGCGCGAGGAACGAAGAAAAGCTCACGGCGCTGGCTTCTGAGATTACCGGAGCGGGTGGGCAGGCCGGGGTTTTCAAGCTGGATGTAGCTAACGAAGACGAGATAAAGGCTGTCACGAAGGCCGTAGCTCAGCAGTTCGGCAAGATGGACATCCTCGTCAACAACGCCGGAATTACGCGTGATCAACTGGTTATGCGCATGAAGCGCGCCGACTGGGACGCTGTCCTTCAGACGAATCTCACTGCTGCCTACCTCATGGTTCAAGGCTGCATCAGCCCGATGCTCAAGCAACGCTGGGGACGCATCATCAACATCACCAGCATCTTCGGGCAGATCGGACAAATGGGCCAGGCCAACTACGCCGCCAGCAAGGCCGGCCTGATCGGGTTAACGATGGCGCTCGCCCGCGAGTTCGCCTCCCGCAACATCACCGCAAACGCCGTGGCGCCGGGTTACATCGAGACGGCGATGACCGAGGCCCTTGCGCCCGAGCTGAAGCAGCAAGTCACGCAGATGATCCCGTTGGGCCGCGCCGGCAGCGACACCGACGTCGCGCACGCCGTCAAGTTCCTGGCGTCCGATGAAGCGAGCTACATCACCGGGCACGTGCTTAACGTGAACGGCGGAATGCTGATGGGCTAGCCCGCGCGATCGGATGATTTGATGACTTGTTGATCGGATGATTGCAACCCCAACTGCGTCCTTTACGGCGACTTTCTGGAAAAGGTGCAATCATCCGGTTACTCAATCGAACCTCGCCAGTGACTCGAAATCCAAAGTCGGGGTACGGGGGTGCTGATGGCGCAGGCGTGCAGCTTCAATCAGGGCATGGAACAGAGCACGCGAATGATCGCGGACGTTCGGGTCGGAGTCGTCCACCAAGCGCTCAGGATGCCACTGGACGCCCAGGACGAAGTGATCGCGCGAAGTGCTTTCAACAGCTTCCACAACGTTATCTTCTTTCGACCATGCAACCACGCGCAATCCGTCGCCGGGTTGATCCACGGATTGATGATGGCTGGTGTTGACCGTCAACTCAGACACGGGACTAACAGTCAGTCCGACTACCTCGGCCAGTCTTGAACTGGGCTCCACACGAACTTGATGCCGCAAACTCGAATTTCCGGTGTGTAACACTCCCGTGGCCAGATGCTGCTTCAGCGTTCCCGTCCGCCAGACGTTCAGGATCTGCATGCCGAAGCAGATCGCCAGGATCGGCTTACGCATGTTGTAAGCGTCTTGAAGCAGCAGTTCGTCGACGTTGTCGCGTGCGGGATCAGGATCGTGCGTCTCTGGCTGGCGCTGCTGGCCATACTTTTCAGGATGGACGTCGGCGCGGCTGCCGGGAAGCAGAACACCCTCACAGGTCACCACAACCTGCATGATCTCCGGGTTGGTCAGCGAGAGAGGAATCTCAACGGGAACACCCCCGGCGAGTTCTACCGCGTGGGCATAGGAATGCGCGACTTTGCTCGCGTAGTCAACGTTTGTGTGGGCCTGCGGGATGGCGATGCGCATGGGATTTGATGATTGCACGATTTGATGACTGAATGATTTTAAGCCAGGGTACTGTAGCGAGTGTGACAGGTCGTACTTTGCACTTCCCGCTACCATACCCAGCAAATCCCGCAGCGTCGATGCGAGATCATCAAATCAGTCAATCATCCGATTCTTTCAGCCATTGCGTGTTCCCTACGGTCTTTCGCCTTCATGAACTCGAACGCACGTGCGATATACGGCTTTAGGTCCTTGCGCTCAACTACGGCGTCAAGAAATCCCTTTTGCAGCAGGAACTCGCTTCGCTGAAAGCCTTCCGGCAGTTTCGTGCGTATCGTCTGCTCAATCACGCGGGGACCGGCAAAACCAATCAGGGCACCAGGTTCGGCGATATTGAGGTCGCCGAGCATGGCGAATGAGGCGGTCGTACCGCCCGTTGTTGGGTCGGTCAGCAGCGAGATGTAGGGAACCCCGGCTTCATCCAGGCGCGCCAGTGCAGCACTGATTTTCGCCAATTGCATCAGCGAAATCACGCCTTCCATCATGCGCGCGCCGCCTGACGCCGAAATGATGATCAGCGGAATGCGCTCTTCGAGTGCGCGTTCGATCGCTCGCGTGATGCACTCGCCAACGACTGCTCCCATCGATCCACCGATGAAGTTGTATTCCATCGCCGAAATGATTGCCGGCTGGCCATTGATCAGGCCACGAGCGTTGATAATGGCGTCCTTCAGCCCGATCTCGGCTTGCGTCTTCTTGAGGCGGCTCGAGTAGGGCTTCAGGTCGGTGAACTTAAGCGGATCAGTGGATGAAAGGCGGGCGTCTTCTTCGTACACCGTGTACGCTCCGCCGTCGAACAGTTGCGCTAAGCGCGTGCGTGCGCTGATGCGGAAATGTTTGTTGCAGTAAGGGCAGACGTTAAAGTTCGCATCCAGGTCTTTCTTCCAGATGACCTTACGGCAGCCATCGCATTTAACCCAGAGACCTTCGGTCTTGACTTTCTTTTCGCCCGAAGTGTCGAGGTCGGCGGACTCGCGCTTGAACCAGGACATGGAACTCGCTTCTGGCTATTGGCCTTTGGCTTCCAAAACCATTGTGACCGCCGGATCGGCTTACGATGCCAATAGCCAACGGCCAACAGCGCTGTTTAGTATTCGATTCCCCGTTGTGCCATGATGCCCCGCTGATACGCGTGCTTGACTTCGCGCATCTCGGTGACCGTGTCGGCCAGTTCCACAATTGTGGGGTGTGCGTTGCGCCCCGTCAAGATGACATGGACCATTGGGGGCTTCCGGCGCAGTACCTCGACGACTTTTTCGGGATCGAGCATCTTGTAGCTGATTGCGTAATTGATCTCGTCGAGCACTACAAGATCCCACTGTCCGGACAAAATGGCCTGCTCGGCTTCTGCCCAGGCTTCCTCGACCATGCGGATGTCTTCCGGATCGGTTTCAGCCCCGCCGACCTTCACAAAGCCGCGGCCCAACTGTTTCATCACAAACTTGTCGCCAAAAGCCTCCACGGCATCGAGTTCGCCGTAATGCCATGAGCCCTTAAGGAATTGCAACATCAACACACGCATGCCGTTGCCAACAGCACGCAGGGCCGTGCCCATCGCGGCAGTGGTCTTTCCCTTGCCGGGGCCGGTATTCACGATGATCAGACCGCGTCGTACGTCGTTCAAGAGAGTCTCAAGTCCGCTTCTTAAGTTCGAGCAACTGACGATTGTAAATGGTTCGGCTCATCACCGACTCGGTAGGTCTGAATGCCTTACAATGCGTCCTTCTCAGGAAGCTATTAGAAGGAGCAAGAAGATGGCGACACCCGGCATTCAGACCAGCAAAACACTTGAAAACCTCCAGGCTGCGTTCAACGGCGAAAGCAACGCCAATGCGAAGTACACTGCCTTCGCGAAGAAGGCGGACGAAGACGGCTACCACCAGGTAGCGAGCCTGTTCCGCGCCGCCGCGCGAGCCGAGCAGATCCACGCCGAGGCACACGCACGGGTGATTCGCCGCATGGGCGCAGAGCCTGTCGCGAACATCGAAACGCCGCACGTCGGGGCCACGAGCGAGAACCTGAAGGCCGCCATCGCCGGAGAGGAATACGAGCGCGACGTGATGTATCCGGAGTTCATCGCCGAAGCCGAAGCGGCCAAGAACACGGCTGCCGTCCGCACCTTCACCAACGCCCTTGAAGCCGAGAAGGAGCACGCCCGTCTATATACGCTGGCGCTGAACAATCTCGAAAGCTACAAGACGAAAACCGAATACTTCGTATGTGCAATCTGCGGCTACACGGTCGAGAAGAAAGAATTCGAGCGCTGCCCGGTCTGCAACGCGCCAGACGAGAAGTTCGAAGCGGTGAGCTAGGGCAGCCACTTTCTAAGTTTCGACTTGGGGGCGGCAAGGCCGCCCTCACTTTTCGCGAAATCTGGCTAGCCTCCCCCGGAAAAAGTCTCTCTCGTGGCATGTGATGTTGGCGGTGCAGGCATTACCATGCGCGATTCTCAGGAGAAGGGGATCGATGCGACCATGCAAACCAAGAAGACGGGAATGGCAAGCACTGAGAACAGAATCACAACGGTTTTGATCCAATCGAACTCGCGCGGCGCTATAACGATTATCCCGAAGATTGTGCTGACCAGCCCAGCGAAGCAAACCAACGCCATGCTACCTCGTCCGACGATACTGAATGGGCGAACATAGAGTCCCAGGCAGAACCAGACCACCCAAAGCAATACGGCGACTAGTACGCAAAAGATACTCGCCCTTGGTCGGCGTTCGGGAGCATGTTCGAAGCCTGATAAACGCTTAACACCCAGCCACGCCAAGTACCCGAGCACTGCGTATAGCAACAAACTTGGGAAGATGCCCATGAGCGTTAGCACCTATCTAAAATCAGTGCCTGAATTGAGAACCATAGCTGCGCTGCCATACTACGGCCGAAGTAAGCTCCTTGTCATAGACCCCGCACAGCAAACCGAAGTTCCACGTTCAACTATCTTTCGTTGTAACCTAAGACTTTCGAATTCCGATCTGAGACTGCCCTTGTCCTACGAAACCGCCATTTCGCAACTGCTCGCGCTTGGCCACGAACTCCATGGCACGCAGCACAAGTTTGATCTTCAATATGTACGCACGCTGGTTGCGGCGTTAGGGGATCCGCAGTCGCGCTTCAAGAGCGTTCTCATTGCCGGCACGAATGGCAAAGGATCGACAGCCGCGACGCTGGCCTCGATTCTTATTGCGGCGGGGCACCGCACCGGGTTGTTCACGTCGCCGCACCTTGTGCGGGTCAATGAGCGCATCTCCGTAAACGGCAAGCTCATTTCTGATGAGGATTTTGCAGCCGTCTACGAGCGGGTGGAATCGGCTGCGCAGAAACTCGTGGCCGCGGGCGACCTGCCGTGGCATCCGAGCTTTTTCGAGATGCTCACGGCCATGGCCTTCCTGCACTTTGCGGAATCCGGGGTCGAGATTGCAGTGCTCGAAGTGGGCATGGGTGGCCGATTGGACGCGACCAACATCGTTAATCCTGTGATCTCGGTAATCACGGACATTTCGCTCGACCACCAGAAATTCCTGGGCAACACAATCGGCGAGATCGCGAGGGAGAAGGCGGGCATCATTCGCCCGAACGGAGTGGTCGTAACGCTGCCGCAACATCCCGAAGCGAATGCCGTCATCGGCAACACAGTGCTGGAGCTCGGAGCACACGCCACAAGCGCCGTGCCCTACGTGCCGCCGGTATCGCCGGGAGCCGAAAGCACGGGCGCCGCTACCCGCAACCGCTATACCCTCGAACTTATGGGCGAGCAGATTATGGTGGACTCGCCGCTTGTGGGCCGGCATCAACTCCGGAACGTCGCGCTAGCCATTGCAACGGCCGAACAACTGAATGGCGGTGGCATCAGCGTCAAGCCTCGCGACATAGAACGTGGCATCCGCGAAACGCGCTGGCCTGGAAGATTCCAGACTATCCAGGCTACAGACGTCAGCCCTGAAATCCTGCTCGATGTGGCACACAATCCCGCCGGAGCATGGGCTTTGCGCTCTGCTTTGAGCGAACGCTATCCTGACCGCGACATTACGATCGTTTTCGGCATTATGCGCGACAAGGCAGTGTCGGAAGTCGTGCAGATCCTGTTTCCAATGGCGAAGCAGGTGATTCTGACCAGGGCCAATAATCCGCGGTCGGCCGAGCCTTTGGAAATCCGCTCGTTAGCTGAAAGCATCAGTACGAACGTTCACGCGGAACCAAATGTCGCGGCTGCGCTGGAACGCGCGGTGCACGCTGATGTTGCCACGCCGGCAGGTGCGCCGGTGCGAAAGACTCTAGTCGTGATTACCGGCTCGATTTACATTGTGGGAGAGGCAATCGCGCTCCTCGAAAGTCGGCGCGCAGCCACTCCGAACAACACTTGACGCAGAGGGAAACCCCGCCCGGTGAAGAAGAGCAGATCCAAATTCCGCGACACGCTCAGTTGGCTTCGCTCGATATTTATCTTTGATCCGCTCATTTACCTCTACACGATCGTTTTCGGCACCCTGTCGCTGGTTTCATCGCTGTTCGACCGGAGTGGTCGCGTGCAACATTGGTTCGCGCGGGCTTGGTCGTGGATGATCCTGCATACCTCGCTCTGCCCAGTCGAGGTCATAGGCCGCGAGCGTCTGCTGGAGCATCGGTCGAGCGTCCTGGCCGTAAATCACATTTCGGCATTCGATATCCCGACACTCTACATCCACGTGCCATTTCAGTTCCGGATCATGGCGAAGAAGGAGCTGTTCAGCTATCCGTTTCTTGGCTGGCACCTGCGGCGCTCCGGGCAACTCGCGATCGACCAGCAGAACCCCGGCTCGTCCGTCCGCAGCCTGAAACGAGCGATCGAGACTCTCTGCCAGGGCATGCCGTTGGTCATCTTTCCGGAAGGCGGGCGCTCGGCAACCGGCCAAGTCCAGCCGTTCCTGACTGGCGCTTTCTACATCGCGATCAAGGCGAAGGTGGACATCGTCCCCATTGCGCTCGTTGGAACGTACGAAATTCTGCCCATGAACACCTTCCACATACGTCCGAACCGGATCAAGGTCGTCGTAGGAGAACCGATCGCAACGGCAGGTTACGGCCTGCGCGACATGGACGCGCTTGCAATGCGGGTGCAGAAGGCAGTGGAGGACCTGTATTACAAGCACGCCGAGGTGGCGGATCCGAGGTTGGCGAGTAAGGCGGTTGTGAGTAGTAATGAGTAAAGGGTAAACGGGTGATCAGAAACCGTAACCATTAGACGAAGACTTACTCGTTACTGGCTACTCGCTGCTAATTACTGGTTCCTAATTACCTTCCTCCATCCCCCAATTGCCGCAAACCGCAAGCTCATTTATACTCAATGTTTGCCCAAGGCATTTTTCCCTTCGCAGTAATCGTGGGGCCATTTTTGAGTTAGGAGCTTTAGGTTTTCCATGCCCAAGCGTACTTTTCAACCTAACCGGCGTCGCCGCTCGAAGACGCACGGATTCCGCAGTCGCATGAAGACGAAGAGCGGAGCGGCAGTGCTCTCGCGCCGGCGCGCCAAGGGGCGCAAACGGGTATCCGTTTCTGCGGGCTACCGCGACTAGTTATATCGATACGTTTCCACCGGGCCGGGTCCCTGGGGCCTCCGAGGCGCGCGGAAGTCGCGCTCAGTGGGGCGGTGACCCGGCCCTAGACGTGTTTTCGGCAGGAAAGTCAGAAGTGAGCGGCACCGTGCACAACGACGGGTCTGGCGCGCAGATCGCCTCTGCGCCTCCCAGCTATCGCTTTCCACGCACGAACAAGCTGTTGAAGCATGCCCTGTTCGATCAGGTGTACCAGCGCGGCCAGCGACATTTCTCCGGACTGGTGACGGTATTCTTCCTGAAACGCGACGGCGCAGAGGTGTCTCGAGCCGGAACAGCTCCTGGTGGTCCCCGCATCGGCCTGACCGTTGGCCGGGTGCTCGGGCCCTCGGTCGAGCGCAACCGCATTCGACGGCGTATGCGCGAAGCCGTTCGGTTGAACCTGCATCGGCTGATGGACCCCGTTGACGTGGTCATCAATCCGAAGAAGGCTGTGTTGACGGCGGAGTTCACTCGAATCGCAGAAGAAGTGCAGAAAGCGTTCGAGGCAATCGGCAGACGTATGGAAGAGGGATGGAAGGACGAGCCACAGCCCCGTCCCCGCACAAGGGAACGAGGAGGCAGCCGCAAGCGCGCACCTCGGAGCAAGAGCGCGTGAGGTTCGCGGTCCAATTCGCGTTACGCTTGTATAAACGTCTTGTCTCGCCGATGTTGCCGCCATCGTGCAAGTACACCCCAACCTGCTCGGAGTACGCCATGGAGGCCGTGGAGCGGCACGGGGTGTTGCGCGGCGGGCTGATGTCTGCCTGGCGGCTTCTGCGGTGCAACCCGTTCGCGAGGGGCGGATATGACCCGGTTCCGGGTACGCACGAAGTTGTTGTAAGGCACTGTAGGCCGTAGTCGCGGATGCGGATGCGTCTGGCCTCATCGTTGGGGCTGAGCGCTGCGGCCGAGTGCAGAAGAGTTCTGATCGCTGACTGCTTAAAAAGCTGAGAGCTAAATTGACTGAGTTCCAGAATCCTAATCAAGACCCCGGCATGGAGCGCCGTCTGCTCCTTGTCTTCGCCATTACTTTCATCATCCTGATCGTCGCCCAGCCGCTGCTCATGAAGTTTGCGGGGAAGAAGGAAACGTCTGCCCCGCAGCAAACGCAGCAGGCGCAACAGCAGGCGCAGCAGCAAACCCAGCAGCCCGTCGCCGCTGGCGCGAGCGCTGCTGTCGCTGCGCAGCCGACGGCAACTCCGGTGCCCGCGCCGGCCGTAAACAGGACCGCCACAACCGAAGAAGAAATCGTTGTGGAGAATGAGCTCTATCGCGTCACCTTCACCAACAAAGGCGGGCAGGTGAAATCGTGGGTGCTGAAGAAGTTCAGCGACGATAAGGGAACTCCGCTTGATCTTGTACATCAGATCGCGGCACAGACTTACGGATACCCGCTTTCGCTCTACACCTATGACGAAGCCGTACGCAATAAGGTGAACTCGGCACTGTACGTGCCCAGCGCAACGGGAAAACTCGGGTCGCCTGCTGAACTGGTTTTCGAGTATGCCGACGGTGACGTATCCGTCCGGAAGAGATTTCGATTCGATCACTCCTATGTAGTGGACGCCGATGTCAGCCTTACGCGTAACGGCCAGCACGTCGCCGCTTTTGTGGCATGGCCTGCCGGCTTCGGGGACCAGACAGTAGCGCAGTCGTACGCCACCTCGCGCATCGATTATCTGCCCACAAATACCGACAAGGTACAGCGGTTGTCGTCCGACCGTAAGGGCGAGAAAGTCGGCCAAGGCCGCACCATCAACGGCCCGTTCTACTGGGCTGGCGTGCTCGACCAATACTTCGCCGCGGTTTTCCTCCCCGATAATCCGCAGCAGGCCGCAATGGTGCAGTACCGGAACGTGATCGAGGTTCCGGCCAACCTGAACAAGCCCGATCCCAAGAATACGATCAAAGCCGAGGTGCTCGGCGCCGCTGTGGGGAATCTCAGCGCTCCAACTTCAACGCGCGTGTTCGTCGGTCCCAAAGTCACGGATGTATTGGAATCTGTTCAGGCGACACCAGTGCCGGGCCAGACCAGCGCGCCGGACGTTGGCGGCATCATCGACTACGGTTTCTTCGGCATCATCGCCAAGCCGCTGTTCGCCTGGCTCAAGTGGACGCAATCACACTGGGTGTCAAACTGGGGATGGGCGATTGTCGTCCTGACCGTCATCATCAACCTGGCTCTGCTGCCCCTTCGCATCGCCAGCATGAAATCCATGCTGAAAATGCAGAGGCTGCAGCCGCAGATGAAGGCCATCCAGGCGAAGTACAAGGGTTATAAGATGAACGACCCGCGCCGCGCCGAGATGAACCAGGAACTCGCTGCCCTGTACAAACAGCACGGCGCGAATCCCGCTGGCGGCTGCCTGCCCATGATCATCCAGATGCCATTCCTGTTCGCCTTCTACACGATGCTTGGCGTCGCGACCGAACTGCGCCATGCGAACTGGTTATGGATTAAGGACCTCTCTGCGCCGGATCCGTATTACATTCTGCCGATCCTGATCGTCGTCTCCACCTACTACATGCAGAAGATGACGCCGAACACCGGCATGGATCCTGCCCAGCAGAAGATCATGAACATCTTCATGCCCGTGTTTCTCGGCTGGATCAGCTACACGCTGGCCGCCGGATTGGGCGTGTACTGGATCGTCGGTACCGTGATCGCCGTTATCCAGCAGATGATCATGAATCGCACGGAACTCGGGCGCGAGATGCGCGCTCAGGTGGAAAAACGCGCCCGCAAGCAGCAGGGAAAGGGCGTTTAAGAAAACGAGCGGTCAGCATTCAGCAGTCAGCGATCGACAGATGTTGTAAGCTGATACTTCTTTTCGAAGGCTGATAGCTGACCGCTAATTGCTGAGTGCTAGTTATGCCCATTGCCGACAAGATTGCCGCAGCAAAGAAGATCGATGCGCTGTTGAAGAGTCTGATTGCAACCGGTGGTTTCCGCCTGCGTTATCGAATCATGGTAGACCCTCCCGTTCGCGACGAACGCGAGTGGGAGCGCCCCGTCATACTCGTGGATCTCTCTGGTCCCGACAGCGACCTCGTCCTGGAACACGGCGGCGAATTGCTGCGCGCATTCGAGAATGTTTCGCAAGAGATGCTGCGCCTTGGCCCGCATGAACACGAGCAGGTTGTGTTCGACTGCATGGGACATCGCGAATCCCGCGTTCAGGAACTGAAGATGGCGGCTGGCGTTGCTGCCGAGCGCGTGCGAAAGTCCGGCGTACCCTACCAGTTTTCGCCCATGACCTCCCGCGAGCGTCGCATCATTCATCTGGCGCTGCGCGACGAACTGGACCTCAAGACGGAAAGCCAGGGCATGGGGTCGCACCGTTATGTGGTCGTGGCACCCAAGAATGCGAAGGCACCCGCATCGCGCAAGGGCGATGGAGCAATCACCTTCAGGCGAAGGTAGGAAGTAGTAAGCCTAAACTTAAGGCGAACAGTGACTGGGGAACGCCCATTAGGCCGGCAGCAAGCTGCTGTTTTCTGCTCACAGTGGCTGGGACTCAGCCCATACTCATTGCTCGTTAGTGCCTTCCCCCGTACACTACCTGCCCGCCGATGATCGTCGCCACTGGCTTACCTGTGAGTTGCCAGCCGTCAAACGGAGTATTGCGTGACTTGGAGCGCGATTGTTCCGCGTGGTAGTTCCACTTGGCAGTGGGGTGGAAGATCGTCACGTCGGCAATGGCTCCCTGTGCGAGCGTGCCGCGAACTCCCGTAGCGCTTTCGCGCGAGCCCTTCCTTTTGTCCGCCGATACAGGCCCAAGGCCGATGACCCGCGCCGGTCCTGTCGAGAGCAGTTCGACGATCCGCAGGAGCGGGACGTTGTGTTTGTTGTGAAGCTCGGTTATCGCCAGCGCGAGCGAAGTCTCCAGCCCAATGATTCCAAATGGCGCACGATCAAACTCCAGGGACTTTTCATGAGCTGCGTGCGGCGCGTGATCGGTTGCGATTGCGTCCACGGTACCGTCGAGAATACCGGCGATCAGCGCGTCACGATCCTCACGGGACCGCAGCGGCGGGTTCATCTTAAGCCGCGTGTCATAAGTCCCGATGCCATCCTTTTCGAGGTCCTCGTCGATCAACGTGAAATGGTGCGGCGTGACCTCGCAGGTCACGTGCAGACCACGCTTCTTCGCCTCGCGCACGGCTTCCAGCGAGCGGCGGGCCGACAGATGCGCGACATGGAGGTGCCCGCCGGTTTTTTCAACGAGACGAATATCGCGCTCAACTACCCGTGCTTCGGCATCGGTCGGCATGCCGCGCAAGCCTAGCCGGAAAGCTAGGGGGCCAGCGTTCATCTGCGCTTTGGCCGTCATACCGGTGTCTTCCGCGTGCTGAATCACCGGGAACCCGACTTCCGCCGCGAGTTTCAGTGCCTTCTGCATGACGCCGTCGTCCAGGATGGGGTGGCCATCATCGGTGACGCCCACAGCTCCCGCGCGCTTGAGTTCGGCGTAGTTAGTAAGCTGATGTCCATTGCTGCCCAGCGTCGCAGCCGCAATCGGATAAACCTGAACCATGGCCTGGCGCGCCGGCGCCTGCATGAACTCAGTCCACTCGGGAGAGTCGTTCACCGGAGTGGTATTGGGCATGGCGCAAACAGCCGTGAATCCACCTGCGGCAGCAGCGGCTGTGCCGGACATGATCGACTCTTTGTAGGTCTGGCCGGGTTCACGCAGGTGTACATGAAGGTCGATGAATCCAGGGGAGACGACCAATCCGCGCGCATCATAAACTTCCGCGCCAACGGCGGTGATTTTCCCGGGCTCGGCGATTTCGGCGACCAATCCATCACGAAGAAGCACGTCTCGTTCAGCGTCGAGGTTCTGCGCGGGATCGATCACTCGGCCGTTGCGGATCAGCAGCGATCCCCCGATTTCAACGGATTGGTTTTCAGAATGGTTAGCCATGTCGTTTCCGCTTCGCCTCCGCCGTGTCGTGCCGTCCCTACGGAACTCTGTCTTGTCTTCCCGATTCGTGACTACGCTTTACCCAGCGCCCTTGCCAGAATGGCCATTCTCGTCGGCACGCCATTGTGTACCTGGTTGAGAATGACAGCGCGTTCGTGGTCGGCGACCTCGCTGGTCAACTCCAAGCCGCGCACGATGGGGCCGGGATGCATGACAATTGCGTCCGGCTTGATCCAGCCCAGGCGTTCGCGTGTCATCTGGAACCGGTCGATGTAGTCCTGAACGCGCAGTTCCATTCCTTCGAGCCGCTCTTTTTGTATCCGCAGCAGCATGACGACGTCGGCATCTCGGATACCGTCTTCAAGGTCGTGCGTTACACGGACGCTTCCGTTCGGTACAAGCTTTGCCGCCACCGACGGGCACAACTCTGGCGGCCCGCAGAATGTGACGTGCGCGCCCATCTTGGTCAGCAAGTGAGCATTGGAGCGAGCGACCCGCGAATGAAAGATGTCCCCGACAATCGTCAACCTGAGGCCGTCAAGCTTCTTCTTGTGCTGCAGGATGGTGCGCGCGTCGAGCAGTCCCTGCGACGGGTGCTCGTGCATGCCGTCTCCGGCGTTGATGACGGGAATGTCGATGTGCTGCGAGAGCGTGTGCGGCGCGCCTGACGATGGATGTCGCATGACGATTGCGTCCGCGTTGAGCGCGCGCAATGTGTATCCGGTATCGAGCAGCGATTCGCCTTTTTCAATGGATGAGGCGGCGGCAGTGATCAGGATCGTGGTGGCGCCGAGCGCTTTGGCCGCCAATTCAAACGAGATTCGTGTGCGGGTTGATGCCTCGTAGAACAGAAGGATCACGCGCTTCCCAGCGAGCAGCGTCTGTGGCTGCAGCGGATCCATCTTGTCGGCCAGATCGAGATAAGAACGGATGTCCTGGGCGGAAAGGCTGGCAATATCGAGCAGGCTACCTGGATTCAACGTACGCCCTCGTGAAAACAAGGTTTCGGAGGTTTCAAAGGTTTCGCAGGTTTCAGAGGATCAAGGCGGAGTTTCGCGAGGCTTCGGCCTTTGCGTCGAAACCTCCGAAACGTCCGAACTTTATTCTTGTTCGACCAGCAGCACCTTTTCCGTGTTGTCGATCTCCTGCAACTTCACCTCTACGATCTCTTTGGCCGTGGTCTGCACGTGCCGGCCGACGAACGCAGCCTCGATCGGCAACTCGCGGCGGCCACGATCAATGAGGGTCAGCAGTTGCACGCGGCGTGGCCGGCCATGCTCAAACAGCGCGTCCATGGCGGCACGAGTGGTGCGGCCCGTGTAAAGGACGTCGTCGATGAGGATAACGTTCATGTCCTCGATCGGAGTGCCGATGTCCTGCTTCTGCACAATAGGCTTGGCGCCGACCGTGGAAAGATCGTCGCGGTAGAGTGTGATGTCCAGCACGCCGACAGGAACTGGCTTGCTTTCGATGCGCTCGATAATGCGCGCAAGGCGCTGCGCCAACGGAATGCCGCGGCGCTTGATGCCGACCAGCGCGAGGTGGTCGGTGCCGTTGTTCTTCTCGATGATCTGGTGCGCCAGGCGCACTAGAGTGCGTTCAATCTCGGAAGCGGACATCAACTGCGCCTTCAGGCGCACGTTGGGCTTAGTCGAGGCCTCGGTCGTCATGGCTGAAATGATACAAGTGCGGGAGGGAACGTGGCTAGTCCTATCCGCCGTCGGGTCGTCTGGCGATCTCGGTCAGGTGTCAGGCATTGGGCAGCATGCAGCGCGCCGCATGCCTTAACCCAATACCTGACAACCCAATACCCATCCGCCATCTTTTCTACTTTGTCAGCTTCAGCGGCTTTGCTCCGATGTCATTCCGCATATGCATTCCGTCGAAGCGAATCTTCGCCGCCGCCTTATAGGCTCGAAGCCGCGCATCGTTCAGGTCGGAGCCGCGCGACGTCACGCCGAGCACTCTTCCGCCCGCCGTGTAGTAAGCATCACCCTGTTTCGACGTGCCAGCGTGAAAGATCTCCACTCCCGGTACTTTGGCCGCCTCTTCCAGTCCGGTGATCCGTTTACCCTGTTCATAGGCTCCGGGATAACCGCCCGAGGCCAGCACTACGCATACGCTGGCATCGTCAGTCCACCTGAAGTCACCATCCGACACGCGTCCCTCAATCGAGGCTTCCATCGCCTCCACAAGGTCGCTCTCGAGCCTCATGAGAATAGGCTGGGTTTCGGGGTCTCCGAAGCGGCAATTGAACTCCAGAACGATCGGTCCCTTTGCCGTCATCATCAGGCCGCAGTAAAGTATGCCCTTGTACGGCATGCCCTCTTCCGCCATGCCCTGAACTGTTGGCCGCGCGATGTGCGTCAGCAGCCAGTCACGCATCTGCGCGTCAACAATCTCTTTCGTGGAATAAGCGCCCATGCCGCCGGTGTTCGGCCCGGTGTCGTTATCGCCCACGCGCTTGTGGTCCTGCGCTCCTACCAGCGGCGCCACGCGCTCGCCGTCGCTCATCACAAGGAACGAAAGCTCTTCGCCCTTCACGAATTCTTCCAGCACCACTCGCGCTCCGGCGGCGCCCACCATCTTGCCGCTAAGCATCTCGTTGGCGACACTTGCGGCTTCGTCTTTGGTTCTGGCGATCACCACGCCCTTGCCTGCGGCCAGTCCATCCGCCTTCACAACGATCGGAGTAGAGAAGTGGCCAAGCGCATCCTTTACCTCCTGGGCGCTCGTGCAGATCGCGTAATGCGCAGTCGGAATGCGGTGCCGCTGCATGAATGCTTTAGCGAAGCTCTTGCTCGACTCCAGTTGCGCAGCCGCTCGCGTCGGCCCGAAAATCTTCATTCCTCGGCGATTGAACTCGTCCACAACGCCCATTGAGAGCGGCACTTCCGGTCCGACTACAGTCAGGTCGGCCTGCGTGCGCAGTGCGGCTTCCACCATCGAGTCGACGCTCTTTACGTCGCACGGAAAGCATTCTCCGACATCACAGATTCCAGCGTTTCCCGGCGCGCAATAAATCTTCTCTACCCGGCGCGACTGCCTCAACTTCCACACCAGCGCGTGCTCGCGACCGCCACTGCCAATTACTAGTACTTTCATGCCGATTCCTCCCCGTTCTGCGATCTGCGACAACACGGGACAGCTAAGAGTAGGAGCCAGAGGGAAACAGTGTCAACAAAGCAGCGCTGTCCCGCCCCGAATTCAAACATCGAGGCCACGTTCGGTGGCCGAGGCGAATCAATCCATACCACCAACCTGCGGAGGATTGCGATGACATTGCCGTTTCTTCTCGGTCGAATCGTGTTCGGCGGGTACTTTCTGTACAACGGGATCAACCACTTCAAAAATCGCAATGCGCTCACGCAGTATGCCGCGTCCAAGAACGTACCTCTCGCGAACATCGCCGTCCCCGTCAGTGGTGCGCTACTGCTCTTCGGTGCAGCCAGCCTCCTGCTCGGCATCAAGCCGAAGTACGGAGCAACAGCCGTGGTTGCATTCCTGGCCGGAGTTTCTCCCATGATGCACGACTTTTGGCGTGTCGAAGATGCCAATCAGCGGCAGTCGGAGATGATCAACTTCACCAAGAACATGGCCCTGCTCGGCGCCGCAGTCGCCCTTATGGGTGTCGAGGAACCTTGGGCGGCCAGTGTTCCCGTCGCTCAACCAACCCCGATCGACCGCGCCCGCACGTTCGTTCGCCAGCACCGGGTAGCAGCCTAGAGATTCGTAGCGCCGCCGGCCCGCCGGCTGTCGTGCGGCCGGCTCGCCCGCACAGAACGCCGCGATGGCGACCTGAAGATAACCCGATGACCCAATGCCCTCACTTCTTCGGCCACTTGATTTAAACTAGTGCGTTACTCTTAAGGCCCCTGTTGCTGCGGTTGTGGGGATCGCAGCGCATGCCCGCGTGCCGTCCGTCGTGGGCGCAATCCATAACGGAAGAGAGTGTGTGATGAGCTCGAACTCTTTTGGCAGCCGTTCCGTTCTGCGCGTCGGAAACCGTGATTACGAAATCTACCGCCTCGACTCGCTCGATAAGCAAGGCATTAAGATAACCCATTTGCCTTATTCTCTTCGCATACTTCTTGAAAACCTGCTCCGTACCGAAGAGGGCCGTTCTGTAACGCCGGAAGACATCCGCACACTCGCCGCGTGGGACGGCAAGAAAGTTCCGACAGAAGAAATCGCATTCACTCCTGCTCGCGTGCTGTTGCAGGACTTCACCGGTGTTCCCGCCGTGGTGGATTTGGCGGCCATGCGCGACGCCATGCGTGCGCTCGGCGGCGATCCGAGCCGCATCAACCCGCTCCAGCCAGCCGAGTTGGTCATCGACCACTCCGTGCAGGTCGACGAGTTTGGAACGCCTTGGGCGTTCAAGATCAATGCCGATCTCGAGTTCCAGCGCAACCAGGAGCGCTACGCTTTTCTGCGCTGGGGACAAGGCGCGTTCAAGAACTTCGAGATTGTCCCGCCCGACACCGGTATCGTTCACCAGGTCAACCTCGAATATCTCGCGCGCGTCGTCTTCGTGCAGCAGAATGCGGCAGGCAACGGCTCCGGAAAATTGACTGCGTATCCCGACACGCTGGTTGGCACCGACTCCCACACGACAATGATCAACGGTCTTGGCGTCCTCGGATGGGGCGTCGGTGGAATCGAGGCCGAGGCCGCCATGTTGGGCCAGCCAGTGTCGATGCTGATTCCTCAAGTCGTAGGTGTGAAGCTCACTGGGCAATTGCGCGAGGGAGCCACGGCAACTGACCTCGTCCTGACCATTACCGAGATGCTGCGCAAGGAAGGCGTTGTCGGTAAGTTCGTCGAATATTACGGCCCGGGCCTTGCGAACCTGCCGCTCGCCGACCGCGCCACGATCGGCAACATGTCGCCCGAATACGGTGCGACCTGCGGCATCTTCCCCATAGACAAGGAAACGCTCGCCTACCTGCGCCTCAGCGGACGCTCCGAAGAGCACATCGCTCTCGTCGAGGCCTACTGCAAAGAGCAAGGCCTTTTCCACACTGAGAACACGCCGGAAGCGACCTACTCCACCAACTTGCACCTCGACCTCGCCAGTGTCGAACCCAGCATCTCCGGCCCCAAGCGCCCCCAGGATCGTGTCCCGCTTTCGCAAGCAGGAATTTCGTTCGAGAAAGCACTCCCAACTCTCCTCAAGCCTGGCCAGACGGCTCAAACAGCTACCGCCGTGGCCCTTGACGAAGCACTGGCATCCGATGCAGGACTAGAAGAAGCAAGCCGTCATCTACGCCATGGCAGCGTGGTCATTTCGGCCATCACAAGTTGCACCAACACTTCAAACCCAAGTGTGATGATTGCCGCAGGGCTGTTGGCGAAAAAAGCCGTCGAGCGCGGCATACAGGTGCCGGCGTACGTGAAAACCTCACTGGCACCCGGCTCGAAAGTCGTAAAGGACTACTACGAAAAGTCCGGATTGCTGCCGTATCTAGAAAAGCTGCGCTTCAACATCGTCGGCTACGGATGCACCACATGCATCGGCAATTCTGGTCCGTTGCCGCAGGCAGTTTCCGACGCCATCAACGAGCGCGACCTCGTTGCCGTTTCGGTCCTCTCCGGCAATCGAAACTTCGAGGGTCGTATCAACTCCGAAGTCCGCGCCAACTACCTTATGTCGCCGCCGCTTGTCGTGGCATTCGCCATCGCTGGCCGCATCGATTTCGATCCTTACTCCGAGCCGCTCACACGCGACCGCGACGGACGCCCCGTCTATCTCGCCGAACTTTGGCCTTCGCAAGACGAAGTGAACGAGGTCATGCGCTCCATTGATGGCAGCATGTTCCGCAACGCCTACAAAGATGTCTATGCGGGTGACGAGAACTGGAAGGCGCTCAAGGTCCCGCAGGGCGACACCTTCGCCTGGGATCCGAATTCCACATACGTCAAGCATCCGCCTTATTTCGAGAACATGCCGACCGAGCCGCCTGCGGTTGAAGACATCACCGGCGCGCGCGTTTTGCTCAAACTCGGCGACAGCGTCACCACCGACCATATCTCGCCCGCCGGTTCGATCAAGAAAGATTCACCCGCTGGCAAATACCTCATCGCCCACGGCGTCGATCACAAGGACTTCAACTCCTACGGCTCGCGTCGCGGCAATCACGAAGTAATGGTGCGCGGCACCTTCGCCAACGTACGCCTTCGCAACAAACTCGTGCCCGGCGTCGAAGGCGGTTTCACCCGTTACCTCCCCGATGGTGAGCAGACGACCGTTTTCGAGGCCTCGGAGAGATACGCCGCCGCGAACGTTCCGCTCCTCATTCTGGCTGGCAAGGAATACGGTTCCGGTTCTTCGCGCGACTGGGCCGCCAAGGGCCCTAAACTGCTTGGCGTGCGTGCCGTCATTGCCGAGAGTTTCGAGCGCATCCACCGCTCGAATCTGGTTGGTATGGGTATTCTCCCGTTGCAGTTCCCCGAAGGTCAGAACGCCGATTCCCTCGGACTGACCGGCGAGGAAGTGTTCGAAATCGCCGGCTTGTCCCAGGCTGTCGAGAACTACGGCTCGACTGGCATCATCCATGTGAAAGCCACGCGTACTGACGGCACCGCCGTCGAGTTCGATGCCCGCCTCCGAATCGACACCCCGCAGGAAGCCCTCTATTACAAGCACGGAGGCATTCTGAACTATGTCGTGCGCCAGTTGCTCCACGGTAAGCAGAAAGCGGACGTGATCGGCAAGGCCATCGAAGTGCAGTAGTCGTAGTCAAGCAAAACGGGGACGGCCATGGCCGTCCCCAACCATCTCGCCTAGCAGCCTAATCAGTCCTGCCTGTCCAGTCACCCGATGCCCCGATCACCCGATGCCCCGATATCACCCTTTGGTAACCGGACCGAGCCCCTTTTCCCTCGCGGCAGTTTCCTCTCATGTATATGCTCTTTGCACCTCACAACCGGAGCAACGCCGTGGTTACAACCACTACCCGCCCGGCAGTTTTCGCCGGCAAGCAGTTCCTCATTCGCCAGAAGGTCTTCGGGTTCACCCTCGCCTCACTGAAGTACTACATCGAAGATGGCACGGGAAACACGGTAGGCTTCTTCGCCCACAAACTGCTCAAGCTGAAAGACGACATCCGCGTCTTTGCCGACGACACCATGACGCGCGAACTGCTCCAGATAAAGGCGCGATCCATACTCGACTTCTCGGTTGCCTTCGATGTCATCGACTCCGGAACCGGTGAGCGCATCGGCGGAATCAAGCGACGCGGGTGGAAGTCTTTAGTGAAAGACGAATGGATTTTGATGGACCCGCTCGATAACGAAATCGGCCGAATCCATGAAGATTCGCCGCTGCTTGCCACCGTGCGGCGACTGCTCACAAACCTCATTCCGCAGAGCTACAACATCACCTTCGGCGGCGACAAAGTCGGTCACGCAAAGCAGAATTGGAACCCCTTTGCGCCCAAGCTGTCTCTCGATTTCAGCACCGACTTCGTAGATCGTCTCGACCGCCGCCTCGGCATCGCTGCCGGCGTACTACTGATCGCAATCGAAGGTCGTCAGCGTTAATCGCAGGTAGGGTATCCACGAGGACGGGGCTGTGCCCCGTCCATCCTTTGCATGTCCGCAAGCACGCCTCCGGTCACTCTCGATACAATACTCAGCACCGCTCTGAAGCGGAAAGGAAGGAAGAACCGTTCAAATGTCCATCAGCGCCTCACTGCTGCCTGAGTTTGATCACGAGATGGCGAATACCCGCAGAACCCTCGAGCGCGTCCCCGAAGCGAAGTTCGGTTGGAAGCCGCACCAGAAGTCGCCCAACATGAGTTGGCTGGCCACTCACCTCACCGTCATACCTTTCTGGGCGACGATGACGATTGAGAAGGATGCGATTGACGTATCGGGATCTGGCCCCTTCAGCAAGGAACTACAAAGCCGCACCGAACTGCTTGACCAGTTCGATCGCCATGTTGCCGCCGCCCGTCAGGCAATAGCCTCGGCGACTGACGAGCAGTTGATGGCTAAATGGACGCTGTCTGCCGGTGGGAAACAAATCTTTTCCATGCCGCGCGTCGCCGTGCTGCGCAGCTTCGTTATGAATCACCTGATCCATCATCGCGCACAGCTCACAGTCTATCTGCGCCTCAACGATGTGCCCGTTCCGGCGCTGTACGGGCCGTCAGCCGATGAGACGACGTTTTGAGCAGAACGACGTAAGGATCAACTCTTGGGAAGGGCCCGGCTTCCTCAGTCGGGCCGGTAAGTTGGTGCAGAAAGCTTACGGCTCTATCCCCCAGGTAAGCGATAAAGGCCTCTGACTATGGCAGCCTCTGCACCCGTATCGCACTGCCTCTGATCCGGTAGAACGGGGTGTATAGATCATGCGCGGCATGCTTCCATGGGTGCCGGAGGCACGCCACGAAACTTAGCCCCGCACGAAGTGCGAGGTGTGCGCAGGGAGACGATCAAGTGCCGTAGGCACGGCCGAACTCACTAATCACAATCACTGCGCCCGCGCCACTTCCTTCTTCCGCTCTATCCACTCGTTCACACGTCGCTCGACCACATCGAGCGGCAATGCGCCCGCTCCCAGGAGCGTGTCGTGGAACGCCCGAATGTCGAACTGAGGACCCAACTCTTTCTCGGCCCTTGCTCGCAATTCGAGTAATCTCAACTGTCCGACCTTGTACCCCAGCGCCTGCGCTGGCCATGCTATGTAACGGTCTGTCTCGCTCTGAACTGTCGGCTCGTCGATCCCTGAGTTGTTGTGGAAATAGTCGACTACCTGCTGGCGCGTCCAACGCTTGTGATGAAGCCCGGTATCGACCACCAGGCGAATCGCTCTCATCAAATCCGCTTGCAAACGTCCATAATCGCTGTAGGGGTCCTTGAAGAAACCGACCTCCTTGCCCAGTCGCTCGGAGTAAAGTGCCCAGCCCTCGATATACGCAGTGTAGTAGCCCTGTTGCCGGAACGGTGGCAGCGCCGGCAACTCCTGTGAGATCGCAAGCTGCAGGTGATGCCCGGGGACGCCCTCGTGGTACGCCGTTGTCTCAACATCTACCGTGGTCCGTTTTTCCAGATCGCTGGTATTCACCATGACCCGCCCCGGTCTGCTGCCGTCCGGTGCTGGCCGCCTGTATTCCGCGCCTGCTGCCTCCTTCTCGCGAAACTTTTCTACGGCATCCACTTCCATCTTCGCCTTCGGCATGTGTCCGAACAACTGCGGCAGCTTCGCCCACATTGCGTCGATATAGTTTCGATACAGTTCCAGCATCTGTTCGCCCGACTTGGGACGCAACTCAGGATTCTGCTTTATCGCTGCATCGAACGACTTCAAGTCTTTGTAGCCAAACTTATTGGCGATCTTCAGCATTTCGGCGTGATTCGCCGCGACCTGCTGCAACCCAATCTGGTGTATCTGTTCTGGACTCAGGTTCGTCGTGGTGCTCTGCTGCACTCGGAACGCGTACCATGCTTCGCCCTGCGGCAGTGCCCACATTCCAACTTCAGTGCGACCCTTCGGCGCGTATTCCTCGTCCACGAACTTCGCAAACTTCGCATACATCGGTTGCACCGAGCCTCGCACTGCCTCGATCACGGCCGCCCGCAATCGCTTCTGGTCCGCTTCGGAGATCCCCGCAGGGAACTTCGTCACCGGCGCCGCAAACGGGCTTTCCTCGGGCTTCATCTCCGCGATTCTGGAGCACTGCGCTGTCACCTGGTTCAGCAGAATCCCTGGCGGCACGCGCCCCGAAGTCAATCCGCGTCGCATCAGGTCGGTGACGTCATCGAATACCTTCGGCAGCCCTTTCAACCGGGTGATGTAGTCCTCATAATCCTTCACGTTCGTGAACGGCAGCATGCTCACGGTCGACGGGATTTGTACCTGCAATCCCGTGAACTGATTCACCGGCATCTCCCATGGCCGGAACTTCGCTTCGTCTAGATCCTCGCGCAGGTTGCGAATCATCAGCGTCTTGTTCAGCGTTTCCTGTTCCGGGAATCCAGTCGTATCGATATTTTCAAAACGCGTCAGGAACTCCTTCTTCGCTGCCAAGTCCTTCTGAACGGCCTCGTACGAAGCATCACTGAGCTTGTCGTTGTAACGCTTGTCGCCCAGGATTGACGCGAACTCCGGGTTCGTTCGCAGCGTGTATTCCCAGTGCTCATGCAGCAGTTCCTTGAGTTGCTGCCGCCGTGCATCGACACTCGACTGGTCGTTAGGTTTCTGTTGGGCCATAACGGTTGCGATGAGCGCTAATACCCAGAAACTGATCAGGACGCCTTTAAACTGCATGTAATTCCTTTCCACCGCTGGATGGGCGCACGAAGCCCTCTCCCATAGCTCAATACGATGCAACGAGCCAAATGGTTCAGTTCTCGAGACCGAGCACTCGACCGAGGGCCAGCCAACTAACAGCTAAGAGCCAATAGCTATCAGCTAATGGCTAATACTATTTTGTAGAGATGAGGTCTGGACCTGATCGGTCGTTCGGGAACTCACGAAATGCGCTGAGCGGATATATCTTGGATCAGTCCTGCGAATCGCAGAAGACTACCTGGTTCCTGCCCGACTGCTTTGCGGAGTAGAGCGCGAGGTCAGCGGCTTTCATCAGTTCGTCGCGGTTGGAACCTTGTCTTGGGAATTCGGCAATCCCCGTACTTATTGTGACCGGACGCGGAACGCCCGGGAACTCCCAGGCCGACACTTTGGCGCGCAGTTTTTCTGCCACCGCGGCGGCTTTCCGACCACTCGTTTCCGGCAGCAGCACTGCAAACTCGTCGCCACCGTACCGGCAAACAACGTCTGACTTTCGCGTTTGATGCAGGAACATCGTCGAGACCTGCTTGAGCACCTCGTCTCCGAGCAGGTGTCCGAATTCGTCGTTAAGTTTCTTGAACCCGTCGATGTCCACCATCAGCACTGAGAGCACAAGATTGTAGCGCCGGGCTCGTTCCACTTCGTCCAGGATTCGCGCCTCGAAGTGGCGGCGGTTGAACACGCCAGTAAGGCCATCGCGATACGCGAGTTGGCGAACCTGGTCGAAATAGTTCGCGTTCTGAATGGCGGCGGCGCAAATGTCCGCTACCGACTCCATCGGCCCCACGTCGGCCTTGCGAAAGTGATGAGGTTCGGCGCTCTCAAGCGTTAGCACTCCGATTGCGTGTCCAAACGAGATCAGTGGGAGCACCAACTCCGAGCGCGTCTCCGTAAACCCGGGGACGTAGTTCGCCGTAGCCGTGACATCATCCACAACTACCGGGGCGTTTGCAGCAAGGGCCTGCGTGCAGACTCCGGGCGTAGATGGCAGGCGATCGCCAACCCCAAGCTTTGGAGTGAGCCGCCCAGCATGTGAGCGAAATACTAGATCGTCACCCTCCCTCAGTAATACGGCAACGTGGTCGGCCGAAAATGATTGCAGGATCAAATCACACGCCTTGCCGAGCAATTCCCGTATGTCTGTAACTGCGGTAGTCTGCCGGGCTATGAGGTTGATGGCCTCCAACTGGGCGGCTCTCCGACGTTCCAGAGCATAAAGCTGCGCGTTTTGAATCGCGATTGACGCCTGGGTCGAGAAAAGCGTCAGCAAATCGAGCATGTCCCTGTCGAAGAAAGCCGTCTCGTCGCTTTGGCAGTCGAGCACGCCTACCACCTGATCCTGAAGCATCAGTGGAATGGCGAGTTCCGAGCGGGTCTCCTGCCGCGAGCAGATGTATCGCGGATCGTTCAGTACATCCGGCGAATAGGTGGGCCGCTTCAGTTTGGCTGCCGTTCCAATCAGGCCTTCGCCCAGGGGAATGCTCATGTTGCTATGTTCTTCATCCCAGCCGGCCTGGCAGCGCATTACGAGGTGATTGGTCTCCGGGTCGAGCAGAAGGATTGCGCCGTTCTGAAGCTGGAAGTAGTCACGCACAATGCGCAGAATCTGCTGCAGGACTTCGTCCAGATCGAACGTCGACAGCACCGCTTGGCTGGCATCGTAAAGGATTGCAATCTTCTGCATGCGATTGTGCGGACAGCTATGCAACGCAATGTAGCACTATTCCGCGATTTTGCGCCGTTTTTTCCGTCGCTTCAGTATCAAGTCAATTAAGCCGTATACGACCAGGCACACCCAAAAATCGATCACCAGACCCCAGTCTATGGCGAACGGCCGGTGCTGGCCGCTGGGTGGCAGTCGAGGTGCAATCAGCAGGAAATACAGCGCGTTACCGATCAGGATCGCAGCGAGAGAGCGCCAGACGTTCGACCAGATATTCAGACGCGGAGGGGCCGGCATCTAGGCTGGGATGGTGCGCAACGCACGCACGATTGCTTCATCCTGCTCCGGAAAAACGGTACGCAGGTCCAGTAGAACCCGTCCGTCCTCCACGCGCGCAATCACGGGCGGGTCGAAGGTCCGGAGGCGCTCGGCGATCAATCCGGCTGAACTTGACTCGCTGCTCACCGCGAGCAGCTTCGTTGCAAGCGTTGCTCCCGGCGCAGAACCGCCTCCAATCAACGACTCGCCTTCTATGACTTCCAGCGTAAGCGATCCCCCGACTTGGGCAATCACGGCTCTGGCGCGGCACTCGATTTGCTCTACAGGAACGCGCATCATGCGTAACGACGGAATCGAGTCGTGGTTCTGCTTTATGTAGGCCAGCAGTGTCGCTTCGAGCGCGGCGTAGGTGAGCTTGTCTACGCGAAGCGCGCGGAAAAGCGGATTGGAGCGAATTCTCGCAACCAACTCGCGCCGACCGCTGATGATGCCAGCCTGGGGGCCGCCAAGGAGTTTGTCACCAGAGTAAGTTACGACATCGACGCCCTCACGAAGGCTTTCAATCGGCCCCGGCTCGCTATTCACACCTACAGCCCGCAGATCGAACAGCGCGCCGCTACCGAGGTCTTCCATCACGGGAATGCCGCGCTCTCGGCCAAGTGCAACCAGTTCAGCTAATGACGGCTGTTCCGTGAAGCCGACAATGGCGAAGTTCGAGCGATGCACTCGCAGCAACAACCGCGTTCGCTCATTGATGGCGCGCTCGTAGTCGGAAATGCGCGTCCGGTTCGTTGTGCCCACCTCGCGCAGCACAGCACCTGACTTCCCCATCACGTCTGGAATGCGGAATGACCCGCCGATCTCGACCAGTTCGCCGCGCGAAACGATAACTTCGCCACCTTCGCCGAGCGTATTGAGCGCAATCAAAACCGCCGCGGCGTTGTTATTAACAACGATGGTGGACGTGGTGTGGGGACGAGGCTGTATTCCGTCCTGTGCTGCAGTTTCAATCAGCTTTTGAAAAAGCCGGTCCACGTGCACATCTCGCTTGCCGCGTTCACCGCTGGCAACGTCGAACTCGAGATTGGAATAGGTCGAAGCAGCCTCTCGCACGTGATCGAGCGCGAAATCCGCGAGCGGAGCGCGCCCTAGGTTCGTATGGAGGATCACGCCCGTGGCGTTGATGACCGGACGCAGCGAATACCCGAGAGCACGACGAAGTTCGCGATCGATAGCCTCGGGCAGACCGTTAAGCGTGAGGTCAACACCCGTCTCGTCCAGTGTGCCGGACGCAATGTCACCACGCAGCCGGTCAAGCACGGCCCTTGCGGCCTGGGTAACAGCTGTGTGCCCATCCCGTTCTATTAGCCGTGCGGTTTGCGGCGTTCGCAGCAGTTCGTCAATCGAAGGCAGCTTACGAAACAAGGCGGAATTGGCCGCGGTGGTCACGGGACGATTATGCCACGGAGGGAGCCCTGCTCCCCCGCTTATCCTCGCTTGCGATGTTTCTTCTGCGCCCGCGACGGTTCGTCTTCAACCACGGCGAAGTTGATCTTTCTCTCGACTGGATCGATACGGTCCACCAGTACCCGTAATTTGTCGCCCAGTCCATACGTCTTCTTCGAGCGGCTGCCGATGATCTGCTTGGTATCGTCGTTGTAGAAGTAGCGATCGTCACGGAGCGTGCTCAGCGGCACCAGGCCTTCGATGAACATATCCGTCAGCTCGACGAAGAAGCCGAATTTGGTGACGCTGATGATGAGGCCCTCAAAGTCCTCGCCCACTCGGTCGGCCATGAACTTCACTTTCTTCCATTCCATCAATTCGCGTTCGGCTTCGTCGGCGCGGCGCTCGCTGTTGCTGCACTCTTCGGCAATCTCGTGCAGCACGTCTTCCGAAATGGGGCCGGGCAGCGGCTCGTAAATCTCGGCGTCAGCGTGCTTGGCGCCTTTCTTCACCCCTCGTCCCATACGTTGGCCGCCGTCATCATGCGACTTGCGGGTGCGCAGCTCTTCGGAGCGCTTGGACCATGGCGAGGGCATTTCCGATGCTGCGGGCTTGCCATGGGCGGTTGGAACGGCACTCGATGATGCAGGACCAGGTCTCTGCCCCAGCCTAACGGCGCGCAATCCACCCCCAACACTCGCCCCTGTCGAGCGCACTGTTTCCAACTCCTCCCGCAGTACCTCTTTCAGAATGCGATGGATGATCAGGTCTGGATACCGCCGGATAGGCGACGTGAAGTGCGTGTACGTCGGTGCGGCCAGCGCGAAGTGCCCTTCGTTATGCTCCGAATACCGAGCTTGCTTCAGTGAACGCAGCATCAGGTAGCTCAGGATGCGCTCCTCGGGCTTGCCTGCAAGTTTCTGCGTCAGCTTCTGGTACATCCGCGGGGTTATGTGCACATCCTCGGGGATCTCGACTCCTCTGCGCTGCTGGCCGCCGCGTCCGCGTCCGCCCTCCCTTCTGCGGGGACGCCGGTCGTCGGTGTAACTGAAACGCTTGACGGGCAGAGCGCCCACGCCCAGCGAATATCCGAAAGTTGCGGCTATGTTCTCGAAGTCACTCACCTTGCGCGGATCGGGTTTCTCATGAATGCGGTAAAGCGAGGCGACGCCTTTCTCCTCCAAATAGCTCGCGACGCACTCGTTGGCCGAGAGCATGAACTCTTCGATCAGGCGATGGGCGAAGTTGCGCTCTGAGCGGGTAATCGAGCGCATGAGACCGAACTCGTCGAATTCGATCTCCGGCTCAGGCATGTCGAAGTCGATGGCCCCGCGCTTAACTCGTTTTCGGTTGAGAATCTTGGCCAAGTCGCGCATTCGTTCGAAGTTCTCGACCAGGTAAGCGTAGCGCTGGCGCAGGCCGACGTCGCCTTCGAGAATTGCATTCACGTCGGTATAGGTCATGCGGGCAGCCGAACGAATAACGCCGGGGTTTAGTTCGTAGCTGATGATCTCACCCTGATGATCGATCTCCATGGTGCACGACATGACTAGCCGATCGACGTTTGGCCGCAGCGAGCAAATGTTTGTCGAAAGCTCAACGGGAAGCATGGGCACCGCTCGGTCCGGGAAGTACACCGAATTGCCGCGGAGGCGGGCCTCATCGTCAAGCGCTGAACTCTGCGTCACATAATGGGCGACATCGGCGATGTGTACCTGGAGTTGATAATTGCCGTTCGCCAGCTGTTCGACGTACACGGCGTCGTCGAAGTCGTGCGCGCTTTCCCCGTCAATAGTGACGATGGGCAGGTCACGGTAGTCGCGGCGATGCTTCAGTTCGCGAGCCGGGATGATGTCGGGGACGTCCTGGGCCTCTTCGAGCACCTCAGCCGGGAAACGGTGGGGCAAGTGGTGCTTTCGAATGATGATTTCGACGTCGACGCCGAAATCGTCCTCGTAACCGAGTATTTCGACTACACGGCCTTTCGGGTTCTGCGTGGGCGAAGGCCAGTCCGTGATCTCCACGTCAACCACAACGCCGTCCAGATCGGTCCATTCACGCAGTCTTTTCTTCGCCTCCTCTCCAAGCACCCGATGGGGCGAATCGGTTTTCCTCCTTCTTGGTTCCTTTGCGTCGTCCGCGTCCTTTGCATTGGGAAATTCTGCCCCCTGCGGAATGATGACGTCTTGCGTGATTCGTTCGTCAATCGGCACGACATAGTCGTAGCGGCGACCGTAATGGAACGTTCCGACCACGGTCGGGTGCGCCCTCCCGACCACGCGGACAATACGCCCCTCCGCTCGGCCCTCGTCGCGGATCGAGCCGAGTTCGACGAGCACGCGGTCGCCATGCATTGCATTTCCGATCGCTTGCGGATTGATGAAGACGTCGCCGTGGAACTGCGTGCCCTGACCGCGATCAGGGATGACGAACCCATAACCATCGCGGTGCATGGAAAGGCGTCCGGTGATCTGGTTTCGGCTGGCAGCGGCCTTGGGAAGCGAGAAGCGCTCGGAGTCAGCCAGCAACTGACCCCGACCCACCATTCCAGCCAGCAGTTCGGAAAGGCGCTGGCGGTCGTCTCCGCGCAACCCAAGTTCGCGCACTAACTGCTTGTACCCGGCCGATTGCTTCGGCTGGCGAGACAAGTGCCGCAAGACTGCTGATTCGGAAATCATAAAGATTCGAATGATCGATGGTTGGATGATTGAAGATCGGGTCGATCATCCAATCGCCAAGTTCGTTGTTACCTGTCCCAGCCTTCTCTGCTCGAATTCCCTAGTACACACTCGGGTTCGATTGCATTGTACTCATAAGGCGATTGCCTGATGTAAGACATGCCAATACGTGGGATTATTTACCCAGCACTGGCGTTGAACGAACGAGCCGGGCGGTATGTGTCCCAGGTACATTCGTAACGGCTCAGATCAGCATCTTCTCTCCTTTCAACGGGACTCGATCACGGCGAATTTCGTGCCGGTGGAGATGAAGTTTGGCCACCTGAATGCCACAGCTTTTTAAGCCAGTGAAATTCTCCGGAGGAAGCATCCGTAATCATGTGGAAGCCTACGAATCAGCCGACACCTAATACCCCTGCAGCGCCAGAGCCGCCGCAGCGCCCCGCAACCACCTACGCGCCGACATCCATGCCCGAGCCATCGCCGGCCATGGCGCCGCGCAATGCCACCATCAACAGCGGCGATCAGGCCACCATCGGCAAATCTCTGGTCATCAAGGGTGAAGTCACCGGTTCTGAATCGCTGTATATCGACGGGCGCGTGGAAGGTTCGATCAACCTTTCCGGAAATCGTGTCACCGTGGGACGAAACGGGGTAGTGGCGGCGAACATCACGGCGCGGGAGATCGTAGTGTTGGGAAAAGTGCGCGGAAACCTGAACGCCACCGACCGTGTGGACATCCGCAATGAAGGCTCGCTGACTGGCGACGTCGTGGCGCAGCGGATTTCGATCGAAGACGGCGCCTACTTCAAGGGTGGCATCGACATTCGCAAGCCAGGCCAGAAGGTTAACGGCGAAGCGAAGGAAGACGCGGCTTCTACCGCGGCGAAAGCATAGCGACGCTCGAGGCAAAGGTTGTCAGTTGTCAGTTCACCGGGGCGACGGCTGGCTGGTGTCTGACAACTGAGAACCTGTTTAGTTCCACCACGGAAGAACAGGCGATATCGACCAATTGCGCCCGGCACGCAAACCGTGCAGGTGTGCCTTTCATCCTGAGCCCGGGCGGTTCGGGCAACAGAGGACTGGAATGCTGGAAAAGATTTTGCAGATGCTGCGGATGGCCTGTCCGCACAAGAACATGTCCCACCCCTTCGCCGCCGCTTCGAGGTCGCAAACGACTGTAAAGAGCGACTGGGAGACCGTGGGTTCCGCAGGCGGCAGCGGCCACTACGTCGTCTGTCTCGATTGCGGCAGAAAATTCAACTACGACTGGGCCAACATGAAAGTCGTCAAATAGAGCAAAGTTGTTGGTGCATTTCATGATCGGATGACGAAGCATCCGACTGTGACCAAGCGCGAACTGTCGGTGAAGGTTGGCAGTTCTCAGTTGTCAGTGACGACGGTTTTGCCGTTGCTCCGAACTGAAGACTGACAACCTTTGCTTTATCTCCGTCGCAGCGCCCTCAGTGCGCCGCCTATCGTCGAGATTCCCATCAGGCTCGTCAGCAACAGGTACGCCATTCCATACGGCACAAGCACGCACGCGCCTACAACCACTGGGTGCTCGCTCGGAATAATCACCTTGATTGCATATCCTGCTGCCGCCGCGACCACCGCCGCTGCCCACAACTTAAAAATCCGCATCACCGAGTAGGGCACGACCCCGACGCGCTTGTGCAGTGATCGGCGCAGAAGCACGAACTCAACCCATCCGGCGATACCTGCCGACAATGTCAATCCGGCTACACCCCAGCGCCGGTCGATCCCGAGCGTTGGTGGCAGCGGCAACGCGAACAGGTACCCCAGGCTGATGGTAAGCGCAATGCGGATGATGGCGAAGTTCAGCGGTGTGCGCGTATCGCGCAACGCATAGAAGGCCGAGGAGTAGAGTCGTCCTGACGTCGATGCCAGCAGGCCCACGCCGGATCCGGCCAGCACGCCCCACGCCCAGTTCACGTCCGTTGCGCCAAACTGCCCTGACCGGTAAATCGTCGCGGCTACAACGTCACCAAGCAGCAGGAAGGCCACCGCCGACGGCACGACGAAGTACGAGATCTGCTCGAGTCCTTGCGACACACGACGCCGCAATGTTGCGGCTATCTCATCCGCGGTGCCCAGCGCGCTGGACATCGCCGGCAGTTCCGCCGCAGAAACGGCCATGCCAAACAGACTCACTGGTAGCGTACTCAGCGTCTGCGCGTATCCAAGTACGGCGACAGCACCGATCGGAAGATAGCTGGCCAGCAACTGGTCCACGTACGCGCTGATCTGCACGACGCCACGGCTCGTGAATACCGGGAAGAAGTTCCTGACCACCGTGCGTACGTTCTCAGAACCAAGTCGCATGTGTGCGCGCAGGGGCCATAGGAACCGCAACACAACCGGAAGTTGTACCAGGAACTGCAATCCGCTGCCCGCGACGGAAGCCCAGGCCACCCACACCACGAGCGTGCCGTCGGGTAGGTGCGCTCCCTTCCAGATGAAGACCGCCACCAGAATGGCATTCCATGCAACCGGCGCCGCGTAGGACAGGAAGAACTTGCGGTGACTGTTCAGGATTCCCAGGCACCAGGCGGAAAACACCAGCAGCCCCGCTCCAGGAAAGAGGATCTGCACCAGGTTGATGGTCAGCAGCCGCTTCTCGCCCCCGAATCCAGGAGCAACCGCGTCGATCAGCCAGGGAGTAAAGAAAATGCCCAGAGCGACGATCGCAGTCGTTGTGACGAACAGCAGGCTGAAGATGGCCTCGGCCAGCTCGGACGCTTCCTCGTGACGTCCTTCGGCGTCGAGCCGCGCATAAACGGGGATGAACGACGCCGAGAGCACACCCTCGCCGAAAAGGTTTTGCAGGAAATTGGGAATGCGAAACGCCGCACGAAATGCGTCGGCAGCGTCAGACGTGCCAAGGTAATGCGCGAAAGCACGCTCGCGTATCAGCCCGGCGATGCGGCTCAGCAGCATGCCTGCTGCAACCATAACGGCTGCCGCCCGCGTGCCCGACCGCCTCGGTTGCTGAACGCCCGATTTATCAGTTACTTGGGAATTACTCACGCTGCCCACGATTGTAAACGGCAGAACACCGGGTGACGAGAGTCACAAACGGGCGGCTTGGAACAGTCCGCTATCACGGTTGGCAATCCGAAACCAGCAGCTAACACCCCTGGAATTTAAATCGCGGGGTGCGCCTGGGCTGTAGCCTAAATTCCCTTTTTGGGGATGAACTCCACGCCCAACTGCACAGCAATCGTTGAGCGATCATTTAACCTATCAGTAACTTGCGTGAACTCACCAACCCAGCTTGACCCGCGTAGTACCAACGTAATCTGACAAAAAGTTTGCGTGGCCAACCATTTGAACAACTGTAACCATCTGGAGAATTAAGAACGAAATTCGTGCAAGGAGGTTGATGGCTTTAGCCGAATGTGCCGATTGCGGCACAGATCCTCATACCACCTCCACCATGTTGCATGTCGAACTCTAACCAGTCTCTGTTGCCCGCGTGCCGCGTGGCGGAGGCGTAGCAACAACCAAACATATAAGGCAGCAGGAAGGCGCGTCGAAAGGCGCGCCTTTTCATTTGCGCCCGCTACCGAAGAACTCCTGGAAAGCTTTCAGAATCAACAAGGGAATCTCAAACCGGCGCGCCTTCGGCCAAAGATCATGACCCGCCCCTTCGATTAAGAGCAGTCGACGCTGTTCCGGCAAGATTTTACCGGCTTTCTCCAACTCTTCCGGCGATCCAAAAGGATCGCGAGTTCCGCTGACGAACAATGCTGGGACGTGCAGGTTCGGAAAATGGGCCGTACGCACTTGCGCGGCTCTGCCCGGCGGATGTAGTGGATAGCTCAGGAGCAGCAAGCCCTCGGCACAAGGGTCCGCAGCAGCAAGGTGACTCGCCTGACGCCCCCCGTAAGACGCCCCGCCCAGAAACACACGTCCTGCGACGTGTGAGCGCAGAACGTCGAGAGCGCGTCGGAGTCCCTGCTGGTCGGCACGGCCGCTGCCTGCCGAAGGCGGACCTTTGGGCCGCTTTTGGCGAAATGGCAGATCGCAACGGAGCACGGTGATGCCGCTTGCGCAGAACTGCTCGGCGAGAGCTACCAGCAACGGGCTGCCGCAGTTCCCTCCCGCGCCGTGAGTCAGCACCAGGCCGTCGGTTGTATTTGGTGCAACGTGTAGAAAGCCGCTGACTCGTTCCATCCCCGGTGCTTCATCGACGATTTTCTTCACTTCGATCATGTCCTGCTCTGCTTTCCCTTAGACGACACCTGCGGAAAGAACGCTCCGCTTTGATATGCTTTTTTGCCGAACACGCGTTTGTCGGCAGTGGAACAGGACACCATGATCTACTCGCGCACTCAAGTTTTCTCTACCTACATGGAGTATGCGAAGCTTCAGCCCCGGACAAAGTACACGCTCGCCACCAGTGGTATCGAACCACTGCCGTTCCATGAACTTGGAGCAAACATCGACCACCTGGGCATCAACGGTGGCGGGCCGTACGGCCATCCAGAACTGCTGAACAAGTTGAGTGCGTATTGTGGTGTAGCACCGGAGTGCATTGTCTCCGCGATCGGGACATCGATGGCGAACCATCTCGCCATGGCGGCCTGCTTCGAACCCGGTGACGAGGTGCTGATCGAGCACCCGACGTACGAACCGTTACTGAGCACAGCACAGTTTCTAGGGGCGAACATTGTCCGTTTCCAGCGTCCGGCAGAGGCCGGGTTTGGAGTTGACCTCGAAGATCTCCGGAAGAAGCTAACGGTGAAAACGCGGTTGGTTGTGCTCTGCAATCTGCACAACCCAACGAGCGCCGCGCTGGATGACGCCACGCTGGTGCAGATCGGTGATCTGGCACGTTCAGTTCGTGCACGCGTGCTTGTCGATGAAGTCTATCTTGAGGCCATCTATCCGCGACCGCGCACTTCGTTTCACCTGGGCGACAACTTCGTGGTGACCAGCAGCCTCACGAAAGGCTACGGTCTTGGCGGCCTGCGCTGCGGCTGGATACTGGCGCAGCCGGACTTGGCGCAGCGTATGTGGCGCATCTACGACGTCTTTGCGGGTCAGAACCCGTTTCCGGCCGAATCCCTGAGCATGGCGGCACTGGGTAACCTGGATAGCATCCGCGCGCGAGCGCAGAACATCCTGAACGCAAATCGCTCGGTGATGAACGCGTTCTTGCGCGAGAGAAGCGATCTCGAATGTGATATTCCGGAGGCAGGTACGATGGCCGCCCCACGGCTAAAAAATGGCAGCGTTCAGGAGTTCTGCGAGCTTCTGCTCAACAAGTACGAAATGAGTGTCGTGCCCGGACGTTTCTTCGAGATGCCCGAGTACTTTCGCATCGGCATCGGAGGCGATCCGCAGATGACGCAGACTGCGCTCGAGCGACTGGCAGCGGCGCTGGACGAGTTCGGAAGAACTAAGCATTAGTCGATCAGGGATAAGCGCGGGTTATATGGCACTAAAAAAGGAGCCGCCTGGCGACGGCTCCCTGACCCACTTCCAACGAAGTGACTACTGCTTATTCCTGCAACTTCCGGAGCTGCTCGGTAGCTTCTTCAACTGCCTTCTCGGCGTCAGCGCGAACCCGCTCGAAATCCTCGTGCCGCAGGTTCATGGCACGTTCGATGTCTTTGCCATGCAGCTTCATTTCGCGCTCAAACTGTGCCTGGGCCATCTTCAGATCGTTCCGGAGTTTCGGCTCCAGCTTCTGAAGTTCGAGTCGGAAATGCTCGAAGTCCTTGTCGCTAAAGCCCGGCCAGCCGTGCACGGACGCGTCGGAACTGGTGCTCGGCAGCTTCACGGTCAGGTTCTGTTCACGCTTGTCTCGCACGATGCCGAGCGTCAAAGCTCCTTCCTTGTGTTCGCGCATAACGCGACGCCAATCGGAAGCAGAGGTGATGCGATCCTTGCCGGCGCGAACGATCACATCGCCAGCCTTAAGTCCGGCCGACTCGGCTGCGCTGCCCCGGTTTACGGAGCGAACCAGCACGCCCTCTCCGTCCTTCACTCCGAAGAACTCGCCGAGCTGGGGAGTGAGGTCTTCCACCACTACACCGTTGCGAGCCGAAAACTGCAGTACCGTAAACGATGGCACGTCGAAATCCATGCGCGGGATGTCCGGCATCGGCACTCGCGGTATTTCAATCTTGGTACCCGGCGCCCAAGCCCACGCTGTCGCATCGCGCTTGGCGATCGTGACGTTGAACGTCATCGGCGATCCGTTGCGCAGAACGCCGACTTTGACTACCTTTCCCGGTGCCGTGTCGTGCATCAGGCGGCGCAGGTGATCGTAATCGTCCGTTCGTTTGCCATCGAAGCTGACGATGACGTCGCCATCCCTGATGCCGGCCTTGCCTGCGGGTGAGTCCTGATCGACGGCAATAACCTCGATGCCACGGGCTTCCTTCGCCTTGAGAGCATTTGCGCGTTCCGGTGTCAGGTCCTGACCGCCGATTCCAAGATAAGACCTGTTCGTGCTGACGACATGCGCGCGGGCTGCTTTGCGAGCAGCCGCCTTCGCTTTGCTGGCCTCACGAACGGCTTCACGTCTTGCGCGATCAGCCTCGCGCTTTGCCTGTTCCGCTTCCTTCCGCGCTTCCTCGACTTCCTTCTGGATCTCTTTTGCGTCAGGCATTTCTTCCGCCTGTGCCGCAGTAGGAGTCGCTGGCGCCGCCGGTGCCGAAGGAGCGGCGGGTGTGGGTGTTTGCTGCGCGTAGCTGGCACCCGCCATCAGCATGATGGCCAACAAACGCACTAGTTCGTTCCGCATGATAAGTTCCTCTACCGCATGATTCCCGCCCCGGACGCGACCCCGGGGAAGGGCCCCAATTACCGCAACAAATCGTATTCGTAGTTATTGACGACTTACTTACTAATCGCTGCCGGGCAGGGGAGGGTGCGATCCCGACGATCACTGATTACTCTCTACTGCCTTCCTACTTCTTCGCTCTCTTAATAACGATGTCGCCCGTAGACGTATGCAGCCGCAGCACGGGACCACCGCCATTCAGGTTGCCATCAGCGAAGAATGTTTTTGGGCCCCACTGGCCGCCTTCGCTGTTGACACGAATTTCAGGGAACTCCGATCGAATACCGTGTCCAGTTGCCACGTCCACGGAGGCCTTGACGGTCGCTCGCAGGTCGCTGCCCAGGTAGACAACGATGTCGCCGACGGGCGTCTCGAGGTTAGCCCCGGTAAATGGGCGCCCACTGACGAATTCCGCCGTTATCGGCCCGCTTCCAGTCTCAACGTGTGCGCCTTCAGCGAGGTTGAACAGTTCAACTCTGCCACCGCCGCTTTGAGCGACTACCGGGCCGTTCGCAGACGCGAGCCGTATGCTGCCGCCGCCTGTCTGCAACTCGGCGCCTCCAACAATCCGACCAAGGTCCAGACTGCCACCCCCGGTCTCTGCCTTGAGTTCGCCGCCGCAGTGCTCCACATTTATGGTGCCGCCACCTGTCTCCACTGTCATGGCCTGCGCACCGGAGCCGATCCTTATATTTCCGCCGCCGCTGGAGGTGACGATTCGTCCTTTCGCCGCACCCACTACGATGTTGCCACCGCCGGTCCTCAGCACCACGTCGGAACCCACGTTGCCGACAGTTACATTGCCGCCTCCGCTGGAAGCGCTAACGGCGCCGGCGATGTCATCCAGGTTGATATTGCCGCCCCCAGTCTGGGCATCCACACGGCCGTTGAACCCAGAGATGGTCTCGTTTCCGCCCTCGGTGCTGACCTTCACTAGTTCAGTGGATCGGGGAGCCTGCACAAGAACGTCAGCATTCATGCGCCGAACATTGCCTTCCAGCGAACCGCGAAGAACAGCGAAATCACCTTGCCGCCCGGCGTTCACCCGGTACATTTCAAACTGCTTCCGAGCTGCCGCTTCGCTAGGCGCGAACGCTCGCTTGCGAATCGAATACGTGATCGCCTGCGCGGCTCCACCTTTAATCGTCAGATTGCCTAAGTCGAGCTTCACGGCGACGTTCCGAGCAGCCGGCAGAGTACCGGTGGTTTCCTCGATCCAGGCATTGCCCTCGCGGAACACCCGCGACTGCTGTGCCAGGGCCGGTGCGGTCATCGCGAGCGCTACGGCGGCTATAGCCACAACTCGCCAGCCGAAGTTTCGCCAGGCACGCTTGCTTCTCGTATTTTGCCTTGCGCCGCTCACTTTCGATCGCCTCTCTTCTGCCCCAAAACGTCAATCATCCAATCGTCAAATCATCCAACCATCAATTGACCTATTCGATCTGCGGCATCGACGCCAGCACCGACCTAGATAATGTCCGGATGTTCTGGTTCTGGTCCTCGGTCGCCAGATGTTGCAGGACCTGACGCACGCTGCCGTCAGCGCGAACCGGCTTCAGCAGGTTGATAGCTCCCGTACGCACTCCTGGATTGCTGTCGTTAACCAGCGCTTCGAGTACGGCGTTTCGTATGCGAATGTCGTCTTTCACGTACGGCCCCAACCCTTCCATGGCCTTAAGCCGAACGCCCGGATTGTTGTCGTAACGCAGCGCGTACATCAGCGCCTCTCGGACTCCTTCGTCTTCCGGCTTCCTGGTCAGCAAATCGACCGAATCCATTCGCACACCGGTGTTGTTCTGCGTCCGAGCGGCATACAGCAGCAGCTGCTGAATACGCGGGTCATCGAGCGTGCCCTGAACCTGCTGCGGCACCATCGTGTCGTACTTGATCTCAACCTGGTTTGAACTGGGATCCTGGCTGATCCCGCGAATCCCCACCACGCTGGCTTCGGCAAGTTCTCCCTGCCCATTGGGCTGTACTGCGTTCGCTATCGGGCCAGCCGCGTTGTTTGTCGAGGTGATCTTGTACGCTGTTCCGGCGCCTGCGCCGAATCCAACCATCAGCAACACCGCTGCGAGTGCGGGCGAGAAGTTCAAGCGGCGCAGCGTCGCCATCGGATCGAAAACCCATCGCCGCCATCCCCGCGCCTGCTCGGTTTCTTCGAGCCGTTCCTGCAATTGCATGCGGCATGACGCCAGCAGGTTCGGCGTTGGCTCCAACTGCGGCAGCGCCGACATTGCCGCCTTGAACGCCAGCGCCGACTTGATCTCACCCGCGCAGACCGTGCAGCGGTCGAGATGCTGCTCTAACTCGTAACGCGCGTCATCAGCGAGTTCGTCGTAGACGTAAAGCGTGACGTTCGATTTGACCCAGTCGCAGTTCATAATCCGTACCCCCTTTGGGGGAATGGCGAGTGGGTAGTTGCGAGTGGCGACTCACCATCTCTCCACCCAGCCCTCGCCGAAGTTGTTTTTAGCAGCTGGCCACCGGCCACCGCTTCATCTCATTCCCGCCAACTCCGCCCGCAATTTCTGCGTGGCGCGGAAGAGTGTGTTCTTGGCGGTCTCTTCCGTTGTGTTCAAAATCTCGCCCACGGTTTTCAGCTTCAGGCCGTGGTAGTGCTTCAGTTCGAACACGAGGCGTTCGCGCGGCGTCAGCTTCTGCAGCGACTTGGCGATGTAAGCGCCCAACTCACGCCGCATCAGGTCGCGCTCAGGATTCGCACCCGGACGGCCGTCCGCGACGTTGTCCAGCATGCTGTGCTCGCCGCCGTCCTCGTCGGTTACCACCGGTGAATCTTCTTTGCGCACCTGTTTCTTGCGAAGATGATCAAGACACAGGTTGCTGACGATGCGATACACCCATGTATAGAAGGAACACTCGAAGCGGAAACTGCCGAGGTTGCGGTACGCCTTCAGGAACGCGTCCTGGTAAATGTCCTGTGCGTCCTGCTCGGAACCGGTCATGTGCAGTGCAAGGCGGAGTACCGCCTTGTCGTATTGCCTGACGAGTTCCTCGAAGGCGGCCCGGTTCCCGTTCTGCGCTTCACGAATCAGGACCGTGTCGTCCACGCGGCTAGAAATATGCCCGGCCATGCGCCCCCGTATGGTCTGGATTTCAGGACCGCCGCCCTGCCCCGTCGTGCGCCGCCTTGCGCCGTCCGGCGAAGGCTTCAACGCGCCATCGATTCCCACGCGCCTGCTCCGATCAACGGGAACCACGCCAACCGTAATTGCCACTACTCCAGTCGGCATGTTCGCTTCCTGTCACTCCGGCTGCCCAACTTCGGTCACCCCGCCGCCGGACCTAATCACTACAACGACTTGGACGGACAGAAAGCAAAAGGGTAAGCAAGAGGGGAATTATAGGACAGGGCTGCGGAACGTGCTCCGATATCGGGTGCCGCGACGGAACGATCGGGGCATCAGAGAAGCCCCTATAGCGGCGACCAGAACTTACGGCTTATAGCTGATCGCTTACCGCTGTTTTAACCTTTCTCGCTGGTTTTTCCGTGAATACGTGCAAATCCGTGCAAATCCGTGGCTTATCTTGCCTTCCTCTGCGTGCTAGAATGTCGGGTTTTCCTGAACGACATCATCAGCCGGAGCCGCGCGGCCGTTCGCCTGACCTGCGCCACCAGTGCTGGAGAGAGAGATCCTGAACATGGCAGACACAATGATGGCGGTGGTGAAAGCCCAGTCCGCCCCTGGGACAGAGGTTCGCGAAGTCAAAATCCCGGCATTCGGCCGGCAGGACGTTCTGGTCAAGGTCAAAGTCGCCTCTGTTTGCGGCACCGACCTCCACATCTACAACTGGGACGCCTGGGCGCAGCGCCGCATCCACCCGCCGCTCATCCCCGGCCACGAGTTCTGCGGCGAAGTTGCCGCCGTCGGTGACGAAGTCACCAGCGTGAAGGAAGGCGACTTCGTTTCGGCCGAGATGCACGTAGCCTGTGGCAAGTGCCTCCAGTGCCGTACGGGCGAAGCCCACATCTGCCAGCACGTCAAAATCCTCGGCGTGGACGGCGACGGCGCCTTTGCCGAGTACGTCACCATCCCTGAAACCAACATCTGGAAAATCGATCCCGCCATCCCTGCCGACTACGCCAGCATCTTCGACCCCCTCGGCAACGCCGTTCACACCGTGCTCTCCGGCGACGTCGCCGCGAAATCCGTTGCGATCACCGGATGCGGCCCCATCGGCCTGTTCGCCATCGCCGTCGCCAAGGCCTGCGGAGCCACCCAGGTCTTCGCCATCGAAGTCAACGAGTACCGCCGCAAAGTTGCTGCCCAGATGAAGGCCGACTTCGTCATCGACCCGACCAAAGATGACGTCAAATCCATCATCATGGACCAGACCGGCGGCGTCGGAGTTGACGTCCTGCTCGAAATGGCCGGCCACCCCGACGCCATCAAGCTCGGCTTCTCGATCCTGCGCCTCGGCGGACGCGTCTCTCTCCTCGGCATCCCGTCCAAGCCGATCGAGATGAACTTCGCCGAAGACATCATCTTCAAGGGCGCCACGGTCCTCGGCATCAACGGTCGCCGCATGTACCAGACCTGGTACCAGATGCAGGCGCTGCTCAAGGCCGGCAAACTCGACCTTCACCCGGTCATCACCGACCGCATCGCCCTCAAAGACTTCGCCAGCGGCATGGACCGCCTCAAAACCGGCGAAGCCAGCAAAATCTTGGTGTACCCGAACGGGACCAAGTAGCAGTAGACACATGTTCGTAACTGGATGAACGCAATGTGCGAACTCGACGTGGAGTCACGCACGACGCAAGCCCCGTAGGGGCGGCATTCGGTCAGCCCGGCACTTTAGTGCCGGGTGTTGGACCCAGAAAAATACGAGTCCCGTAGGGACGACACAATGGCCCACACATACGCAAACAACTTCGTGCATTGTGTTTTCTCCACGAAGGAGCGCGCCAACACCATCCCGGAAGCCCGTCGCGAACAACTCTGGGCGTATCTGGTGGGCGTCGCAAAAAACGAGGGCTTCTCGGTCTTGGCCGCCTGCGGCACCGCCAACCACGTTCACGCGCTGATTCTGCTGCCGGCCTCGATCTCATCGTCTGACGCGGTCAAGAACCTCAAAAGCAACTCATCCCGCTGGATGGGCCCCCGCTTCGCCTGGCAAGAAGGTTACGGCGCCTTCAGCGTGAGCCCGTCCCAATTGCCCGACTTGAAGGCCTATATCGCGAACCAGCCCGAGCATCACAAGAAACGCAATTTCGAAGAAGAATTCATAGCGTTGTTGAAGAAGTGCGAGGTCGATTACGACCCAAAATTTGTGTTCGGCTAATATTCCGTCCCTACGGGACTCGTGATTTTCGTACGCACGTTACCCGGCACTGAAGTGCCGGGCTGACCGAATATCGCGCCTACGGCGCTTGTATGATGTCCGGCTTCGAAACGTATCTCGGGCCGCTGGCAATAACGGAGACATTCATGTCCACCACAACTCGCACAAATCCTCTTTCCTATCTCGGCGATCAGCTTAACGACCTCAAGCAGCGCGGCACCTACTTCAAGCTCCGCGTACTCGAAGACGAGCAGGCTCCGGTCTGCACCTTCGACGGCCGGCGCGTCATCAACCTGGCCTCGAACAACTACCTCGGCCTGACCACGCACCCCAAGCTCCGCGAGCGCGCTCTCGAAGCCACGAAGAAATTCGGTGTCGGCTCCGGCGCCGTACGCACCATCGCCGGAACCATGTCCCTCCACATGGAGCTCGAAGAGAAGATCGCGGGCTTCAAGCACGTCGAAGCCAGCGTGGTCTTCCAGTCCGGATTCACGGCCAACTCCGGAACCGTCTCCGCCGTACTCGGCAAAGAAGACTTCATCATCAGCGACGAGCTCAACCACGCCTCCATCATCGACGGAGCGCGCCTCTCCCGCGCCAAGATCAAGGTCTTCCGCCACAAAGACGTCGCCCACGCCGAAGAGCTCCTCAAGGAAATCCAGAACGAGCCCGGCCGCAAGCTCATCATCACCGACGGCGTCTTCTCCATGGACGGCGACATCGCCCCGCTGCCCGCGCTCTGCGACCTCGCCGAAAAATACGGCGCCATCATGATGGTCGACGACGCGCACGCCTCCGGCGTCCTCGGCCGCAACTACAGCGGCAAGGGATCGGTCGATCACTTCGGCATGCACGGCCGCGTCGACATCCAGGTCGGCACGCTCTCCAAGGCCATCGGCGCGCTCGGCGGCTACGTCTGCGGCACCCGCGACCTCGTCGAGTTCCTCTACCATCGCGGACGCCCCTTCCTGTTCTCCACCTCGCATCCGCCGTCAGTCGCGGCCTCCTGCATCGCGGCGTTTGAGGTCCTTCAGGAAGAGCCCGAGCGCATCAAGCGCATGTGGGACAACACCGACTTCTTCAAGAAAGAATTGGGAACCCTCGGCTTCGACATCGGCGGCCGCAACACGCCCAAATCCGAAACCCCCATCACCCCCATCATCACCGGCGAAGGCCGCCTCGCCATGGAGTTCTCCCGCGAACTCTTCAAGGAAGGCGTCATGGCCACCGGCATCGCCTACCCGACCGTTCAGGAAGGCAAAGCTCGCATCCGCACCATCGTCACCGCCACCCACACCCAGGAAGAACTGGAACAGGCGCTCGAGACGCTGGCCCGCGTAGGCAAGAAGCTGGGCATCATCTCGTAACCCGATTGACGATCTAACGATCTAGCGATCTGACGACTCACGTCCTGACAATTAACAATCTGACGATCTGATTTGTGGGTGCAGTACCCTAAGTCACCTTGGGGTGCCGCACCCTTCCCCTTTAGGGGAGGGTGCGTTACGACCCGGCCTGCAGTTCCACTTTCGGAACAAATCACCCAATCACACGCACGAGACCCACTACTCCCTCTACTCTCTTCTCATGTCTCCCGCACCACCGCGATTTCACGGAACACGCGACCTGCACTTCATCACGTTCAGTTGCTGCCACAGACTCCCCTTACTCGGCACACCGCAAGCCCGTAGCACATTCGAGCAGGTCCTGGAGCGTGTTCGTCAGTGGTACGGAATGTTCATCACCGGATACGTCGTCATGCCGGAGCACGTTCATCTGCTCGTCGGCGAACCGGAGCGCAGCACACTCGCCATAGCGCTGCAGATGCTGAAGCAGAACGTAGCGCGCGAACTCGGTCATGCCGGCCAACAATCGCGATTCTGGCAGCGCCGTTACTACGACTTCAACGTGTGGACGGAAGAGAAACGGCTGGAAAAACTGAAGTATATTCATCGGAACCCGGTTACTCGTGGACTGGTTTCGCGGCCCGAAGACTGGGCATGGAGCAGCTTTCGGCACTGGGCAACAGGAGAGGAAAGCGTCGTAGAGATCGAGTCGCAGTGGACAGCCAGAAAGCGCGACGGCATGGGGCTTCACCTGACTGTGAAGTTCGACGAGTCCTCCAGACGCACCCTCCCCTAAAGGGGAAGGGTGCGGCACCCCGACTCCGGCGTTAGCAGTCGGAAAAGGGTGCGCCGCCCCGACTCCGGAATTGGCAGTCGGTAAGGGTGCGCCACCCGCGGTTGAAAAGAGTCCGAACTCCTGTTGATAGCGCAAGAAAACGTTCGGACTTGGCATGAGGTGCGATTGGAGCCAAGCTCGCCTTCGCACTCGACCACAGCATAAGGGTGCTGCTGCAGTCACACAGGCGCCGGCCAGTAATCACTAATTGC
>DASPIK010000068.1:0-97071 GCA_035629075.1 Terriglobales bacterium
AAGCTCCTGCTCAGATCGAGCCTGTACCCAACGACGGCGAAGTAGATCGGAATGAAGACTGCAAACGAGAAACTACTGATTGAATCCAGCGCGTCGCGGAAGCGGTCGGCATCGGAAGTGAGTGCGAAACCGGCTAGAAACGCCGCGAAGATAGGGCTTACATCGAAAGCTGTTGCCAGTGCGGTGTAAGCAAACAGCAGTCCGATCAAATATCCGGCCGGCGACGCTGCGGCGAGCACGTTCCACCGTGCCTTGTGCATTCGCCTCAATAACATGGGAGCAAGCGTGAGGCCTATGCAGAAGTACGCCAATGTCGCCCCTACGTGCATGGCGATCTTCGTCTGCGGCAGAGCCAGGGACGTCGCCAGCGCCGTTGCTACCCCCAGCACACCCCACAGTGCGATGTCCTCCACTACGGCCACGCCGAGCACCAGGCTCGCGAACCGTGTATGCAGGATTCCGAGATCGTGGAAAATTCGCGATATCACCGGGATCGAGGTCACGGCCACGGCGATCCCGACGATGAGCAGCAGCGGTACACGTGCTTTGGCCTCGCCCACCAGCGTCTCAAAGGGCAGCCATGGCGAGAAGGCCAGCACGAACAGGAATGGCAGGCCCGTTCCGACGACCGCCAGCCACGCGGTTTGCCGCCGGTCTTTGCGCGCGAAAAGCCGCCTTGTCTCCGTGCCGGAAACGAACATCAGCAGCAACAGTCCAAGCGTGTAGAGGAAGGCCAACACGATCTCACTCTTGTGGCCGGAACCGGAAAACAACGAACGCGAGAACTCCGGTGCGACACGGCCAAGGAGCGACGGGCCGAGCACGACTCCAGCCAGAATTTCACCTATGACCCGGGGTTGCCGCAGGCGCGCGAAAACGTGTCCGAAAAAATGCGCACACGCCAGGATGGCTACGAGGAGGAGAAGGAGTCTGCCTATTTCTTGGTCCGACACAAAAAGGGCCCACGCCTCGCTGAATTCGTTCGGTGGTTGGATGGAGAGCGCCGAACGTAAGTTGTCGGGCAGCAAACGGCAGGACGGTGTGACTATCCCATCAGCATTGCTGGACGAAACTGGCTGAACGACGTACAGTGCTTGAAATTGCGCAAGGCGAGCGCAACATGACTCTGTCGGGAGGAAAGATGAACCCGGGACTGAGCGGTTGCAGTGTGATGTTCTTAGTGATTCTGATGCTACACGGCGCGCTGTTCGCGTCACCGCAGTCACAGCAACCCGCAGCAAGCACCCCTGCACCGACGTTCAAATCGAGCACACATCTCGTGCTCGTGCCCACCATAGTAAGGAACAAGGACGGCCAGCACATAGGTGGGCTGAAGACCGAAGATTTCATCGTGCGCGAAGATGGCAAGCCGGTCAAAGTTGAGGTATTCGAAGAGGTCATTGCCTCCCCGAAATACACCAAGCCGGAGCCATCGAAGCTGCCGCCGGGAACTTTCACCAACGAACCGGAGAACCGCGCACCGAAGGCTCTGGTGGTGTTGGCACTCGACACCATAAACACGGCGTTTGCGGACAAAGTTTATGCCCGGCAACAGCTATTCAAGTATCTCCAGGAGTCGCTAGACGACGACAAAATGGTTGCGCTCGTAGAGATGAAGCGCAGCGGCGTCCGCATTATTCACGACTTTACGACCGACCCGAAGGTGCTCATTGAGGCACTGCGCCGAATTCAACTTGGGCCGGCAGAGGCCCCGGATCCTGTTGAACTGGTCGCTGAAGATGAGGAACGGCGCGAGGTGTACCGCCAGATGGCGGGTTTGTCCATTCTTGGCACTGGGGAGGAGTCGCCGCTGACCGACCCGAACGCCTTCAGGTCCCAGGTTCGGAATAGCGTGTTGCAGACCCTGGACTGCCTGAAGCAGATCGCGCAGGTGTATGGGGGCATCTCCGGGCGCAAGGCACTCGTGTGGGTTAGCGGCGGTTTCCCGTTCTCGCTCACGAATACAGCGGAGATGCAATTGCCCGACCGGCAGGTCGTGTCAGAAGGACTGGTGAATATCTCGGCCGATTACGATAGGACGTGGAAGGTGCTGAACAATGCCAACTTCTCCATCTATCCGGTGGACGCAAGGGGACTGGTCAACACGTATTTCTGGCGCCCCGTTGAACAGGCTGAGTTTTCACGCACCTTGGTGACGCAGCGCTTGAGAACGAACTTGGCGCTCGTGATGCAACCGGAGAGTATTTCGACGTTTCGCTCATTTGCGAACATGACGGGTGGAAGGGCGTTCGTAAACAACAACGACCTGACTCGAGGGTTCCGTGCGGCGGTGGATGACACGTCGGCGTATTACCTTATTGGCTATTATTCGGCGCAGAAGAAACCTGGATGGCACAGGCTGAAGGTGCAGGTGCGGCAAAAAAATGCGAATGTTCGCGCACGTTCTGGCTACCTGGTAGCGAAAGATGTATTACCGGCCCAAGAGGCAGAGTTGCGGAAGATGGACGTTAGCTTGGCGCTGCACTCGCCAATGCAGTTCAGCGCCGTGTCACTCCGACTCCGACTTGTCACGGCAAGCCCGTCCGAAGTCGCAATGCCAGGCAAGAAACCGGTCGCGTTCGAACTGGACATCCCGGTGGACACACTCGACAAGAACGGCTCCGAACAGGTGGTTTCACTGTCCTTGGTCGGGGTTGCACAAGACAAATCCGGGAACGTCATTGCGAACGTTGCAAACGAAGTAAATTCCAAGCTTTCGCCGGGGCAGGGCGGGCTGAACTTCCGGCACAAGTTCGACCTGCCACCGGGCCAGCATACATTGAGGGTAGTAGTACACGACAACTTCAGTGGACGAACCGGCTCCGTCATCGCGCCGGTAACGGTGGAATGAGCGCGGGTGCTGTCGACTTGAATCGCCGCACCCTCCCCTAAGGGGAAGGGTGCGGCACCCCTATGTTGGCAGGAACATCTGTCCCGCCTTTTCAAAAGTTATGAGGCGATTACTGCTTCTGTTTTGTCGGGCTGGTGCCTCACAGCCAACTTCCGATGGAGGCTGCTGAAAGCCGGGCCGAGATTCCAGAAGAAACACAACCGACAACGTCTGCTCTTTGCAATTCCGGGTGTAAAGAACGGACTTGTATGGCTGAAAGTCTTCCGGCAACAGCGACTTGTTCTCCTCGATGAACTTGTCTACGTAAGTCATATCGAAGACAGCGCCCTCGGCCATTGACCACCGAGTTTTCAGAAGATCAGCCGTTTGAGACTGTCCAATGATGTCCAGCTTGCCCATCCGGTACTGCTTGCCTTCATCGATGGAAATCATCAGCGCCAGTGTCCCGCCTGAATCCGGAACCGGAGCACCGGGAATCGGCGTGACGTCAACGTACCCCTGACTCCCATAAAGCTCCCTGAGTGCTTCCAGTCCGCTACGGACCTTATTGGAGTTGAACGACTGGCCGGCCTTGAACGGGAACTTGGCTCTCAACTCCTCGGTCGTAAAAGCATGATTGCCGATGAAATTAAGCTCTCCCAACTTGTAGAGCGGACCCTCATTCACTTCGGCTTCGACTTTCGTGGGCTTCACACTTGCCAGCGGGTCGAGCATCTTGATACTGAGATTGCTCACCTTCGCCCTGAAATACCCACGTTGCTGAAGCTGGTCGAGCACTTGCATACTGAGTCCTTCAGCATTGTCGTCATAGCACGCCCCGACGAACTGGCTCGTGATCCCCGCCATTGTGGATGAATCGATCGCCTGAGTGCCGTTCAGAATCATCTGCTCGATAACGATTCCGCCGTTCTTTGCGGAGCGGTGATCCCGGGCCGAGTTGCATTGGCAGTAAAGCGGCGAAGTGAAAAGACTGGAAAACGCTATGAGTGCGGCGATACGTCTCATTCGGAACGCCTCCAGAATGCGCCGCAATGCTAAACCTGAAAATCTGTTCTGGCAATGATCCGCAGCAGCGTTCAAAAAAGGATACGTGTTTACTGGCGGAACGTTCAGCGCGTCTGCGATGCTATCCCGATCAGCAGGGCCAGCAGTCCGCCTGTGATTGCGATGGGAACCCACACCTTTGCACTGCGAGAGGGACCAAACCGTCCAACTTTCTTCACATCTGCATACCTGAACGTGTTGGTGTGGCCGTAGTTGCTCAGCACAAAGTCATCGGCGTTCAGTTCGGAAATGTATCCCTGTACTTTGCGACCGTCTTTGAGATCGACTTTTGCGCGATCTCCGTCCTTGAATATCGATTCGAGTTTCCCCCGAACTTTCGCTGCCTGTTTTTCCTCGGCGGTTTGAGCGAGGACTCCTGAGTTCAGAACTAGAGTTATTGATACTAACAATGCGACTGTTTTGATAAGTGTCCGCATGTTTCGCCTCCAAGGCTGTCGTTGTAGTCGCGATTTGTTGAAAGCGCAATGCACTGCGAATCAAATGCTCGTCGCCCTAAGGTAAACCTGCAAGTTGCTGCATTGCTTACAGTTGAAGTAAGTCATCAAACGGTCGGGACGGATAGCTCTGCAAAGAAAAAGGGCGCGACCGTCGCGCCCTGGTGAATTGTTTCCAGAGATATATCAGTGCGTTCCGGGTGTCTGCGGTTCCTGCTGAGGAGCCTCGAGTTCAACGGCGTCGCCAACGTGCATTTCCTCGAGCATGAAGGTCACCATGGCGGTGGAACTATCGGGCGTGGCGCCGATTACGACTACTTCTCCAAGAACTCTGCGCGGCAACTCCTTCAGCTTGTTGTTCGGGAATTTCGGCGCATTCTTCTGAGTGTCGTCCATTACGGTCGATTTCAAGGTGGCCGCGTCGGCCTCGTCGGTTTCGTCCGGCGTGTACCCGCGTGTCACGCGCAAGTAGTCACCCACCTTTACCCCCTTGTCCAAGCCAACATTTAGATAGACCTTGCGCCCGGTAGTGATTAGCTGGTCTCCGTCGCGAGCCAGCACGATCTTGCCCTCTACCGAGGGCTTCTCACCGGGGAAGCGATCAAGTGTGGTGCTTTGGCGCACTGTCACGCTCGACCGCTCGACGAACGGAACGACGAGGTCGCCGGGCACGACCGACTCACAGCCGAACTCCATCTGGGCAACTGCGGTATCGGTCCCGCGGAGTTCAATGACCCGTGCGTAGGCGATGTCCTGATAAGGCTGACCAGTTTCCTTCAGCAACTTCGAAGCGCCCTTGTAGAGATCGAACCTGTCAGGATTCTTCCACTCACGTACGATGCTCACCAAAGTGCCGGGCTGGTAGCCTGAGCCTCTGAGGAACACGATGTCCCGATCCACGAAGCGCGTCGTATGGGGCGACTGCAGCCCCCCGGCTACGAAGTTTTCGCGGTTTACTGTCTGCTTCGAGATGTAGCCGGCACAGTAGATGTCGGACTTCGAAACCGGGACGCGCTGCTCGGTGACATTGGCGCTGGCCGCACTCGGATCCAATCCGAAGGGCGAAGGCGTTGTTGCAGGCTGCTGTGCCAGCCCGAATGAACTAAGTAGCACTGCAGTAACGACAAGCCTGTTGATCATTGCGCCTCCACGGCCACCGCTTTTTCTTTGCGTGCCGCCCTAAGTTGTTGATAACCGCCAACTTGGATCCATATGGGCGGCAAATGCTCCGCTTTAGATGTATGTTGCCGCAATTCGGAGCGGAGTCCGGCACGGCTGAACGTAGCAAAGGGCACCGGGCGGGTCAATATCCAGCTATTTACCCCCGAGGTACGAAAGTCCAATTACTTGAACAGTTTTGACAAAATTGTGTTATTGCATCTGGAATGGTGCAACTGTACCATGAAGGCGCCGCTAGAGCATGAGCGCACTCACATCCATCACTACGACGACGCGGTTGCTGCCGCTTAGGCTTCCGCGAGTATGTGTCGCCATCGTGGGCGACGACGCAGTCGAGATGATCGAAAAAGCGGAAGCCGTAGTGCGCGAGAACCCGTTTTTTGAGTTCCGCCTCGATTACCTCAAGCAGCCTGCCGCAGCACTTTCGAAGCTTAAGAAATTTTTCGATCTGCATCCTGAGGTCATTGCGATTGGCACCTGCCGGCGTGCTCCCAATGGCGGCAGGTTCAAGGGATCTGTCGCTGCACAGATTGAGGTGCTGTCTAAGGCTGCGGCGATCGGCTGCCAACTGGTCGATATTGAGCTCGAAACGGCTGAGGCTCTGAAAGCTTCTGAGTTCCAGAGACTGCATTCTCGTGCCGCCATCGTGTTGTCGTATCACGATTTCCGGTCAACAAAGAAGCTGGAAGAGACCTTCGCGCGCATGCGAGAATTCCCGGCCGACTTCTACAAGATCGTCACTACCGCAACGAGCCTGTCCGACAACGTGACGATGATGAAGTTCCTGGAACAGAAAAGTTACACGCATTCCGTGATTGGGTTGTGCATGGGAGAGCAGGGCATCATCAGCCGCGTGCTGGCTCTGCGGGCCGGCAGCGTCTTCACCTTTGCCGCCGCTAATCCCGGCGAGGAGACTGCCCCTGGACAGGTATCTCTTCGGACGTTGCGCGACACCTATCGAATCTTCCAAGTTGACGCCGCTACCCGCGTCTACGGCGTAGCCGGTGACCCCGTGGCGCATTCCCTCTCGCCGGTGATGATGAACACCGCTTTTCGCCGGGAGAATGTCAACGCCGTTTATCTGGCGCTGCATGCCAAGAAGCTGGATGACCTGCTTGCCTGCATTCGCAACATCCCCATCAGCGGCGTGAGCGTAACCATGCCGTACAAGCAGGAGATCGTGCCGCACCTCGACAACACAGATCCCCTTACCGCCAAGGTTGGGGCCTGCAACACCGTGGTTCGTGGGGCTGACGGACGCATCTTCGGCTTCAATACGGATGTGGCGGGGGTTGTGCGTCCGCTGGAACGCCGTCTTACCCTGGCAAGTTCGAAAATTCTTGTAATCGGCGCAGGGGGCGCTGCTCGGGCAGCCGTGTTCGGGCTGAAGGAACGGGGTGCCGACGTTTACATCATCAATCGAACGCCGGCAAACGGGCAGAAGCTGGCGAAGCTGGCCAAGGCCAAGTACCTGAAACGTACTGACCTGAAGAAGTACACCTTTGACTGCATCATCAATGCCACGCCGCTTGGCATGGAGGGTGCGCCGAAACAGTCGCCGTTGAGCGAAAAGGAGATCCGAACGAAGTACGCGTTCGACCTTGTTTATAGCTCACCGGAGACTCCGTTCGGCAAAGCCGCAGCTTCCGCCGGAGCAACAGTCATCTCCGGTGGCGAGATGTTCGTGCAGCAAGGCGCGCGGCAATTCGAGATCTGGACCGGGAAACCGGCTCCGGCCGTTGAGATGCAGAATGTGGTGGATACCGAGCTCGCGGCCCGTGCCGCACGGAAGGCTGCGTCCAAAAACGGCAACGACACACACGCGAAAGTGCGTAAGTCTTAGGTCGCAGTTTAGCGCCGACAAACAGGCGCGATCACCTACCGGAAATTCAGATCGCCCGACGAAGTTTCCGCCGCGATCTGCTTTCACCCCGCCTCTTTTCTCTGGATTTTGGACAGATCTGAATAGAGTACGACGCTATTCCGCCCGTGCGACTTAGCGTAGTACAGGGCAGCGTCGGCGAATTCGATCAGGTCGCGGCGGAACTGCGCGTCCTGGTCAAAGACAGCAATTCCGATGCTGATCGTGAGCCGCTCTACCGCAGTTGGCGACCCGGCGAAGAACTTCGCCTGCTCGACTGCCCGGCGCAGACGTTCGGCAACGAGGCGAGCACCGGGTCCTGTGGTTTCGGGAAGAATGATGACGAACTCCTCACCGCCGTATCGGGCCACCGTGTCTACCTCGCGCATGTCCTTCATCAGGATAGAGGCGACGTCTCGGAGTACCTGATCTCCGGCATGATGTCCGAAGTGATCGTTCAACCTCTTGAAGAAGTCTATGTCGATCATCAGCAGCGAGAAGTGGCTCTTCTTACGTTCAGAGCGCTTGATCTCCAGTTCGAGTTGCTGTTCGAAGTAGCCACGAGTCTTAAGGCCGGTCAGATAATCCGTGAAGGCGAACCGAATGAGGCCGTCATTAGCGTAGTCCCTGGTCAGGAGCGACTCGGCAACGAGCGACAACACCCAGAGCAGTTGCGCGTCTTCGCGCGAGAACGCTTTCTGCTGCGCAGAAAAGAGCTGCAGCGAACCCATAACGCGGTTACTGACGAACAGCGGAATAACCAGCGCCGATCGTGAATGAACCGCGTCCAGAAACGAGTCTGCCCGAGGGTTGTGCCCGCGTTGTACAAGCAATGGTCGGCTGTATTTCGCCGCCCAGAAGTTCAGCAGGTTTCCGCGCGTAACGATGTCGGATGAGATCTCGTCGAGTCCTCGGACCGTACGAAGTTGGGCCTGCTCCTGGTTCTCGTCCCAGAAATACGTCAGTGACCGCTCGTGTGGCGTGATCTCGAGCGCGAAATCGCAAAGCATGTTGAGGGTTGCGTCGAGCTGCATGTGCAGCCCTGCCAGCATGCTCAGGCGCAGAATGACGTTTACCGCGTGCCAGCGCTCCCGAACCGTCGCTTCGTCCAGATCTGAAAACACCTCAACTACAAAGCTTTCCGGCGGATGCGGGTCGAGGGCTGTGTAGTCGACGGACATAGACGAAGTGGTGTGCTGGTCGGAGCTGCGCCCGGCGCATAGGCGGCAAGCCCCCGATTGCATGCGGAGGAAACTCCGCTATCGGAATGAGATGCAGATAAAACCTGTCGCCGTTCCGGTGATGTTCACGATCGGCCTGGGCAAACGGGGCACTGCGTCCCCGTACGCCGGAGCCCCGCGATGCCGCACTCAACCGCCAGAGCTGAGCTGGGGAAGCCCGGCTCTTAGGGCGCCGATGCGCACGGGACTCGACCGGGGCACAACCGTCTTCCCAATATGGTCCGAAACGATACAAAATTTGCGGGTCGTTCGGCTGAAAAGTTCATCCAGAGTTCATCGCTGTCGCATGATGGATTGAGAGATACTGAAATAGCCGTAATCTGCTCGCCGGGCCGCTGTTCTGAATCGGTAATGGTGTTCTGAATTCGTAACAAAAGAACGAAAGTCGGCTTTTGTGATTGACTTCGGAATACGATGCTTTTGAAGTTGCACGACCCGGCTCTGAAGTACTGAAAAATACACGTGCTGACCGTTCTTCCGAACGGCCAGCCAAACCAGGTAGGCGTCCCCCGCGCCGACGTCGTACCAGTACTAGGCCGAACCTATCGTACGTCCACTGACCAGGGCTCACCCTGACTCGGAGACCTCTTATGGCGTGGTACGCATACTGCATCACTGAACAACGCAATTTCCAAGGTAACTATCGTGCACGTCGGCCGTTCCCTATAGAAGGACTCCGGGGCGTGGGAGGGGCTCAGGTAATTGGTTACCCCAGCGGCGACTTTGCCGTAATAGCGAGTGAGTACGTTAGAACAGGCACGCTCGATCAGAAGTGCGCAGTGGAACACGCGCGTGTGATTGGCGAGTGTTTTCGTAGCGGCACGGTCCTTCCTTTCAAGTTCGGCACGGTATTCGATACCGACGAAGCCATGCGCCAGGCCGTACGCAACAACCGCAAAACGTTCCTGGAAAGTGTTGCCCACCTGCGCGGGAAGTCGGAAATGCACGTCAAGGTGGTAGTGCCCAAAGCCGTTCTTGCCGCGGGCCCGGGAGATGATCTGGAAGTTCCGGCAGCGGTCGGCTCAGAATATCTTACGAAGTTGCGCTTAAAGGCTACTCGCGATCGCGAGCGCCAGACAAAAGCTCGCGCGCTTTCGCTTCAGGTTCACAAGCTCTTCAATCCAATCGACGAGGAAATCACCTGCAAACAGGCGGACTCGGGAGCCTTACTTATTGATATAGCTCACCTGATTGACTCGAAGATGGTTGAAAAGTATCAGAATCGGCTTAGCACAGCCACGAAGCAGTTGAAAGATTGCGAGATTGCTATCAGCGGCCCATGGCCTCCGTATCACTTCATGCCTGATAAACTGCGCCTGGTGAACGGAAACAGCTAATAGCACTCGGCGACACCCAACAGCTCGAGACCATGTCTCGGGCTGTTCTGTTTTTGGAACAAAGAAGGGTCGCGATTACTTTCTCGGTATCGCTAGGTTGGTAAAGATCTGCGCTCCAGCCCGCTCATTTCGCTATGCATCGCTAATCCTGTTGTTAGCATGCGAAACTCGCACGCAGCCATAGACTCTGCCCGGTAAAGCTGCATCCAACGCATATAGCCGCAAGCAAGAAATCCGGCCCCCTGGCGTCCTGTGATGCACATTACCAATTCCCCTCGGATCCTCGTCGTCGATGATGAACCCAACGTTCTCCTGACCGTGAAAGCGATCCTGAAGCAGGAAGCGTATGAAGTGGATGCTTGCGGCGATGGCGCAGCGGCGATCGCCGCCATACGCGAGCGTCACTACGACCTCGTATTGACGGATCTGAAGATGCCTCACGTGGACGGCCTTGCAGTTCTGGCGGAGGTCCGCAAGCGCTCACCGAATACTGTCACCGTGGTCATGACGGGTTTCGCATCGCTCGACAGTGCGATCGGCGCTCTACAACTCGGAGCGTATGAATACCTGCTGAAACCCACCGACGTGGCGGAACTTAAGGCCGCAGTACGTCGCGCTCTTGAGCGGAAGCGCTTTTCAGAAATTGACACGCTTTACAGAATCACCAGGACGCTCACGAGTTCGCTCGATCGGGAGGCCATAGCTGCCGAAGTCTGCAACGCGACCAAACGAGTGCTTGGGGTCAACAGCGCTGACCTCGTGATCTTCGAACGAAACGGCGCCCTGTTTCAGATGGCAAGGACGGCAGCGGATGGCTGCTATCGCAAGTTGTTGTGCGAAGCCGGATTGCAAGCTGCCGTCGAAACGCTCAGACAGGGAGCGATCATTAGTTCCGACGATCCCAGTTTGTTAACAAACTTGTGCGGCGCACTACTCAAATCGAGATCATTTGCGTTGCTGCCGGGTATTGCAGGCGGCCGGTTGGCCTGCGTGCTATGTGCAGACAACGGCTCTCAGCCGTACGAATTCCATGCGTCGGTCCTGCGGTTCTTGCAGGCGCTCGCCAGCCAAGCTGCTCTGGCGCTGGAAAACGCATCGCTGGTAGACGAGTTGAAGAGAAACAACGACGAACTTGCCACCGCCAACAGCAAGCTGCGCGAGTTGGACACGCTTAAGTCACAGTTCTTGAGCGTTGCGACGCACGAACTTCGGACACCCCTGAGCGTCATCCTCGGCTATAACGCGATGCTGGCTGAGGCCCTTCAGGACCGGCTCAGCCCCGACGAAAGTGAGACCCTGCGAGAGTCTGTGATCGCATGCAAACGGCTGATTCGACTGGTGAACTCGATGCTCGACGTAACCCAGATCGAATCCGGCAAAATGAGAATGGACTTCGCGCCGGCCGACCTGAAAGGCCTCGTCACCGGGGTGGCCTCGCTCTTCTACTACGAGGCTCACAAGAGGAAGGTCAGACTTCGGGTTGACCTGCCGCCGAAATTGCCTCAGGTCACCATGGATTCCGAGCGCATGCAGCAGGTGCTCATCAACCTCGTCAGTAATGCACTGAAGTTTACTGATGCAGGTGGCGCGATCACGCTTCGAGCAACCTTCGATTCTCAGCGTGATGTCGTGTGCTTGTCGGTCGCAGATACGGGGATCGGCATTGCATCCGCAGACCGGCATCGCATTTTTGACGAGTTCGCCCAGATCCGTCTACACAACAGTCTGCGGCACCGAGAGGGATCGGGCTTGGGGCTTGCGATAGCCAAGCGCATCGTCGAGGCACACCACGGTGTGATTCAGGTCGAGAGCGAGCTTGGCAGGGGAAGCACCTTCACGGTCACGGTGCCCAGTGCCCGAACGCCCGCGACTATCACGGCCATGACGGCGTGAAAGCTGAAGCGCGTAGGCCGGCACCTGGATGGTGCTGGCCCTTCACGCTACCGTGGGTTAGGCAGCTTTTCGAATTTCGCGCGCACCAGCAACGCCACGCTTGGGCGCCCCGGTTCCGCCGCCGAACGTTGCAGCACCTGCTCCGAGTAACAGCATTACGAACGTACCAAGCGCTGCACCAGTGATGCCGGCTTGTGCTTGGTCTCCGCGCTGCTGCACAGTCTGCTGTACCTTGGCTTTTGCGGCTTGGTACTGCTGCTGTGCCTTCATGTACGTCTGCTCGTAGTTCGCAACTTGCTCTCTAGCCTGCTCTTGGCTGATGTTGTTTTTCTGGGCGATAAGGTTGGCGATCTGTGTGCGTTCGTTGTCATCCAGCCTGCCGTCATCGAATGCCGTTTGGGCAAGCTGCTGTACCTCGGGATCTGTAGCCAATTCGACTACCGATGGCTGTTGCTGGCCCTGGCCGGTTTGGATGGCTCCTTGCGCTGCGCCGGCGACAGTCTGCTTCAAACTTGAGGCGGTGCCGCCCACCAGCGCACCGACCGTTGTCGTCAGGAGGTAGAAGGTGACCAGCGTGGCGAGACTCCAAGTTAGAAATCCGTGCACCATGCCATCGCCTCTCCGAGGTATGCCAGCCAGGCGCCCGGCGATGTAGCCACCAACGAAAAGCGCAATCAAGCCACTAATCACCCACCAGATCGCAGCACCGATTCCGAACGACGACGGCCTATCCTGCGTCGGATCGAAAGCAACAGCTCCAATGCCGATCCCGAGCAAGGACAGCAGGATCTGTATAGCTAGAACCGCGACGACGCCAGCAATGATTGCGCCCCACGAGACTCTCTTGAGCGCAGCCGGAGCATTCCGGTCTGCAACTGCGTCCGCGTACACCTCTTCCATGACACAACCCTTCGTTTTGGATTTCCAGTTTGTTTCAGATGCGCAGGAAACTTACTTGCAACCCGATTTCGCGAGCTGCGGCCTGGACCAGGCCCGACGGGGCGCTGAAGCTGGCGCCCGGACCAGGCCCCTAAGGTATCTTCGTTCTACAAAATGGAACTGTAGTACAATCCGTGCGATCGTTTTCCGCATCTCAGAAAACTGCACTCCGCCGAGCTTGTTGGGGGCGCGAGCGATGGCGTGGACTCGCATACCATCCTTTTGTTGCAGGCGCTACGCGCGCCAGCAGGTGTCTGGGTCCCAAGAACAAGGGCTCCTCCGGAGCGACTCTCAGCAGTCAACCTGTCGGCCGGTTAGAGTGGGGTGCTTTTCTTCAGCGGAGGGTTCCGTGATGTTGCCAACCCAGAAAACACGCGTGCTGATCGTCGACGACGACGGAAGTATGGCCAAGTATCTTCAGTCTTATTTGGCGCGTCGCAACTTCGACGTGAGCACGGCGGTGAGCGGCGAAGAGGCCATCCGGATGTTCCGCGTGTATGATCCCACGCTGGTCCTGCTGGATTTGGCGATGCCGGGGATGAATGGAATCGAGACGCTGGAGCGCATGAAGCAGATCAAGCCCGACGTCTCGGTCATCATGCTGTCCGCACAAAGCAGCCCCGAATTGATTTTCAAAGCCTCGAAGCTCGGTGCCGATGACTACATCGCTAAGCCTTTCGAGCCAAAAGAATTGGATATTCGCATCACAAAGGTGCTGGAAAAACAACAGTTGGTCACAGAAGTGACGCAGTTACGCGAACAGGTCAGGAAGCAGAACGACTTCACCATGCTCTTCGGAACCAGTCCGAAGATGGAAGAGGTGAAGATGACGATTGAGCAAGTGGCGGACACGACGGCCACCGTGCTCATTCGCGGTGAAAGCGGAACCGGCAAGGAAGTTGTAGCGCGAATGGTTTACGCGCAGTCCTCCCGTCGAGAGAAACCCTTCGTGAAGGTCAATTGTGCGGCTATTCCGCATGAACTTCTCGAAAGCGAGTTGTTCGGCTATGAGCCGGGCGCATTCACCGGTGCTAACCGCCAAAAGCTGGGCAAGTTCGATCAGGCTAATAACGGCACCATATTCTTAGACGAAATCAGCGAGATGCACCCCGCGCTGCAGGCGAAATTGCTGCACGTCCTGCAGGACGGGGAGTTCGCCCGACTCGGCGGCAAGCGTGACATCGCCGTAGATGTGCGTGTGCTCGCGGCCACGAACAAGCCCCTGGAGCGAGCGGTAGAAGAAGGCATGTTCCGCGAGGACTTGTTCTATCGCCTGAACGTCGTGACAATTCACATCCCGCCCCTGCGGGAACGTCGCGAAGAAATTCCGCTCTTTATCGATTTCTTTCTTCGCAAGTACAGTGAGTACTACGGCAAGCAGCCACCGCCTTTCAGTGACTACGCCATCAACCGCATGATGGAGTATTCGTGGCCGGGGAACATTCGCGAGTTGGAGAACCTGGCGAAGAGATACGTGATTGTAGGGAACGAGCCGCAGATCATACGCGAACTCTCGACCCACAAGCCCATCATCTCGTCAATGACCGGGGCCAGCCCGATCTGGGGACTAAAGGACCAGCCCGCGAACCCGCAACCGCCACCGCCGCAGGCGCCACCGCCTTCTTCGTTCGCCAAGCCCGGACCGAATGGAGAGATGGAAATGCCATCTCTGCTGGAAATCGGAAAAAGGGCGGCGATGCAGGCTGAGCGGGAAGCGATCGAGCGTGTACTGGCGCAAACACGCTGGAACCGTCGCCAGGCAGCGAAAATTCTCAAGATCAGCTATAAAGCGCTACTGAATAAGCTAAAGGCGATGGAAGAGAATACCTCCCTCCAAAGTAAGCACCATTCTGCTTAGAGTGTGTATTAACGTACCACATTTGGCCGTGCAGGCGATGCGTGTGGGTTCCTTAAGGTTGTGCAAAACTATTGCCCTCCATTCGCTAAGTAGCGTGTACGCAAGGGGTTGATGTGGTTACGCCCAAAATGCCGCCAACAACCTACTTTGGAGTCCCACGTGCTACTTAGGTGGGCAACGAAAAGAGGCCATATACACAATGAGTTTGACCCTCTTCCAAGATTCTCGACTTACCAACGACGTTCCGTCGTGAGGCGGAACAAGTTCTTGCATCGCCTTCCCTGACTTTCCCTCCCTCCCTTGCCTCTTTTAGAGACCCCGCGAAAGCGGGGTCTCTTTTTGTAAGCGTCTTTTTCTCGGAGTTGACGTTCATACTGTGCTGCTACTTTGGGTCTGTTGACCGCATCCAAGGTATTTCCGGGAGAGCAAGGGTTCGGGCGTACTCCGGGCAGTTGACGCTATCTCCGGGGCACGCTTATGATGTGCGCTTTAGTCCGAGGGCCCCTGGGGATACCCCGTGAACGCAGGCGAGCGTATCTGGAGAGGCTAATAAGGCAGTGATGGATAAAAAAAAGCTCGACAACTTTAAAAAGCTGCTCGAAGAACGACAACAGGCGCTGCGACGCAACGTCTCACGCACCGAGCTCGACGGCCGCAATGCTGAAGAAGGTACAGCGCAGGACATCGCAGACCGCGCGGCTACTTCGTACAACAAGGAATTCCTTTTCCACCAGAGCAACAGCGAGCGCCAGTTGCTGGCTATGGTAGAGGGCGCGCTGGAACGCATACGCGAGGGAAGTTTCGGGGAGTGCATCTCCTGCGGCAGAGAGATCAATCCGAAGCGTCTCGAAGCCGTTCCCTGGACACGACACTGCATCGAGTGTCAGGAGAAACTCGAGCAGGGTTTGCTCGAGGAAGCCGCCGGCGATTAAACGCAGCACGAGATATGCAGCAGGAGCCGCCCTACTTCGGGCGGCTTTTGCATGTCTGACGTTAGAGTCTCAAGCGACGCTAGAGCCTGCAAAGTTCATGAGCCACTTGCCGCAGCCGATCACGGCGTGAGTCAGGCGCATGAAGTCGAGTTTGTCGGGTGTGTCTTGCATCGTGTGGTAGTGAGGGTAGCGGAACGGGGCCGTGTCTGTGACCATGATGGCGGGGTATCCATGTTCCCAGAATGCCCACTGGTCGGACCAGCCAACGCCTGGAATCGATGCGGGCGCTGCCATGCCCTCAGAAGGCAATTCGGCGATGCGGCGAAAAGCCTCGATTGCGTCCTGCAGCAATCGTCTAGATTCGAGGTTGCCGACGAAACCCAGGAAGTTACCGGTGTCCGGGAAAAGCGAACCGATCCCTGCGGGGTATTGCTGGGTTCCGGGAGCATCGTAGTACGACCCGATCGTCTCGATCGAGAGCATGCCTCGGACTTTCACGCCGGCCTCGCGCAGCCGACGCGCGTAAACAAAGCTGCCCATGTCAGGAGTTTGGAAGTAAGGCGGCTCTTCGTTCACGAAGAACACAAACCGTAGCGTGCGGTCTGGGTGAGTATCTCTCAGTAACCGTGCAATCTCAAGAACGGCAGCAACTCCGCTCGCATTGTCGTTTGCTCCGGGCGTCCCTATGACGGAGTCGTAGTGTGCGCCGACGACGACACTCTCACCAGCACGCACACCGGGCACAATCGCCTCTAAGTTGCGCACTTGCCTGCCAGCAACCACGTATGGGTGTTCCGTTACGTCATAGCCAAATTCCCGGAGCCTGCGTTCAATGTACGCAGACGCAGCCTGCAACTCGGCGAAGTGGTTCAGGTTGCGCTCGCCGATCTCCACGGAAAGAACGTGGACGTGTTTGGTTAGTCGACCTCGGATGTCAGCTTCTTCCGTACTAAGCGGTCGAGGGGTGCCTCTGAACGATAGCAGCGGCATGCGGAACGCTCGAAAAGCGAGAATAGCGGTGCCGGACAACGCGGCAACAACTAGAGCTGAAAACAGCCACGTGTTCTGGCGACGTAGTACGTTCTTCATACAAGGTCGCAGAGCGTGTAGTGTGACGAACCACACTGCACGCTCCTCAAGCGACAAAACTTATCGTTTTTATCGCGGCGGCGGCGTTTGCTGCTGTTGTTGCTGCTGCTGGTTCTTCTTCTTCCCGCCGATAATGGAATTGACCAGATCCCCAATGGCGTTTGCAGGTTCTTGCTGCTGTCGTCCAGCCTGGTTCTGCTGCTGGTTCTGTTGTTGCTGCTGTTGCTGAGCAGGCTGACCTTGCTGCTGCTGCTTCGGGCTCTGCTGCCCTCCAGTGATCGCTCCGATGATGCCGCCCAGACCTTGCTGACCGCCTTGAGCACCCGCACCACCCTTCAAAATTGACCCCACAACACCGCCCGCGCCAGGATTGGTGACGCTGGGCAGCAGGTTGTTGAGCTTCATCTGGGCTACGGCTTGAAGGTCGGGCGCAAACTTCGGGTTGTCGAACGTGCCGGATACGAGTACAGGAATGACCGTTTCGCCACGGTTATTCTGCAGGGCCGTGGTCATCAGGCCTCCGATCGATCCGGCCTGCTGGGTCACATTCCTGCTGAGCACGGCGGTCATCTGCATGTCGAGAGCCTGTTTTGCCAAGTCCACGCTACCCACGGCAGCCAGCGTACCGCCATCGATGACGGCCTGCAGGTTGTTCGTGTGCGCCACGCCGTCGGCGATCTTGAAATTTCCGCTGAGCTTCGCCACGTTGGTCATCGCCTGTTCACTCTTGCGAAGACCGGCGAACTTGCCGATTGCAGCCAATTGGTTGAGCAGGTCGATCCCGGCGATCCTTCCATTGGTCAGGTTTAGAGCCAGCGTGCCGTTGAGCGATCGCGCTACGTTGCTCGATGAGTCTGCCCCGAAACGTAGGTCGCCGTTGGCTACGAGCAGGCCATAAAGCGTGTTCTTGATGGAGCTAACTGCTGAAAGTAGCTCGTTTGCCTGCACGTTGTTCAGTTTTGTAGCAACGGTGACGAGCATCGGTGTTGCGAGCAGGTTCGCGGTGATCTGGCCCGTCTGCTGACCGCCGTAAAGCTGTGCTGTGACCGGAGCCAGAGTGAGGAGTCCGCGATTCAGAGTAACGCCCGATCGCACATTGTTCATCACGAGCTGATCGTATTGCAGCGTTCCGACAGTCAAGTTACCCTTGCCCGTCATCTTCGGAAGCATGCTGGGTTCAGCTTTTCCGGCACCTCCCCGCGCATCTTGCGCATGTGCGAACGGCACAATGCTCCAGGTGTCGCCTGCGCGCTGCTGCGGTGAACTGCCTGATGCTCCGCCCGTGATCTGCTGCAGTTCGGCAACATTGACCTTGTCGGCGTTCAAAGTGAACTGAAGATTTGGCGCTGCGAAATTCCGTACGGTCATATTGCCCGTAGCGTTCGTGGATCCAAGTGATGCGGCGATATTGGACAGCACCGCCGAGTTGCTGGTGAACCGGATGTCTGTGTTGCGGATCTGAAGGGGTTGGGTCAGCGTCGGTGACTTCAGCGATGCATTACGCAACGCTCCCGTGCCATTGAACGTCATCGCATCGGTGTTCTTCACTGGACCCGTCGCGCGTACATCCAGGTTCAGCGTGCCAGAGCCGCTCATCCCCTCGGCGGACTTCACGCCGGACGCCTTCGCCATGCTGAGCAGTTCAGACACCTGGGCGTTTGCCGTACGCAGTGTCGCGTCAAGGTTTGGCGAAGGTGAGGTGTACCCAGACATTGTGAATTGCACGGCCACGTTCGTTGAGCCTGATACTGCCGTGAACGGATTTGACCGTATTTGTTGCGGAGTCAGCGCCAACTCGACGGCCTGCACCTTCACTGGTTGTGGCAGGTCGCCTCCGCTCACTACGACATCTCTTGCCGAAAGGGACCCGTTCAATGCGGGCTGGTTCGCGGCTCCCTTTGCCTGGATGTCTGCTTTAACCTGGCCGGCGACCTTGGTATCTGGATTGAACGCTACGCCAAATGCTGACGCGAGCCGCGCGGCCTCAGCTACGGACACGTCCGAGGCGCGCATCTGCATGTCCATCTGGGCGGGTGTGGGCTTCGTGTTCATTGTGCCCGTTACGGACAGCGGCGTAGAACCGAGCCTAAGATCACCCTTCTCGACGTTAATCACGTTGTTCGCGAGATCGTTGAGAATTCGGAAATCGGCCGTGATTGGATAGCCGATCTCGACTCCTCGCACCCGAGCCTCGCTAATAGTGATAGATCCGCGGGACGATAACTTTCCGCCGTCATTGTTGATGTCAGTTGTTCCCGTGACAATTGCGTCGATTCCAGACAGCGCAGGCGAATCGAGATACTTTTGCACCCCGGAGAGCCGTACGTTATTCAGCCGCAGCGTACCCGTCATGGGTGTCTGGATCAGGTTGGACTGGTTAATGGGGCCGGCGCTGCCCCTAAGCTCGACCGTCTGTTTCCCTTCGCCGGGCAAATGGGCCGCAGCCCTCATCGAGAACCGCTTATCCGGCGCGAAATCGCTCAGGGTGACGTCGATGTTGTCATAAACGGCGCGGGGTTCGCCTTCCTGATGGTCTGTCACGGCGACTCTGCCGTTCGATATCTTCAGGCTGTCCAAAGAGAATTCAGTCTGCTGCTCCGATGTAGGCTGCTGTTCCGGACCGGCCGGCTGCTGCAGTTGTTGCTGCTGCGCCTGTGTAGATCCGATCGTCGAGAAGTTCCACACCCCCTGTGCATTCCGGATCAGCTCAATCTGCGGTTGGCGCAATTCCAGCGCGCTGATTTCAATCTGCTGCTTAAGTAAAGGCCAAATTTTCGGCCGGACGTACAGCTCCTGCGCGGCTGCGAACTTCTGCTTTCCGAACGACGGGTCATCACCAATAGTGAAGCTGTTCACCTTAACCGAAGGCGGGAAGAGGCTGAGTCGCATTTCCCCCAGTGTTACCGGGCGGTTCAGTCGTTTTTCGAGCTGTGCCTGGATCGTGCCCCGGTACTGGTTCACATCGATGAACTGCGGCACGATAAGTACCAACAGGACCACAAGGACCAGGACAATGCCGATGCCGATAGCTAGCTTTCGCATGACGGTGCCTTATAGGCGCGGCGTGTTGACGATCGAAGCGGTCACGCGGCGCGGGTTTTGATTATCAAACGAAGTGGACAGAGTGGCTCACTTATTCGCAGGACGGGCGGCGTCAGACCGTTGCATTTCGGGAAACGATCTTTGTTCCGCACTGACGCAACCGGTCTTTCGTTCGCCTCCTGGCTACACTGGCGCTCTACGGCCGCGAACCAAGTGCACAACTAGCGCGACTACAGCAGCGATAAGCAACAGGTGGATGAGCGCGTTCGCGACGTGGAACAAGGTGAATCCCAATATCCACAGCACCAGCAAAACAAAGAAGATCAGAACGTACATGTCCGCCACCACCTATTAATTCTTAGATGGAGGTCTGTCGGGTGAGTTTGCACAAAAATCGATGCAGACGTGTCACTTGCGGCAGCTCAAAGGCGACGTTCGTCAGGGCGAAACTGAAACGCCGTTTGACGCTCATTTTTCAGACTGCTAGACTCAGACTTTCCTCATAAGTTCTTCCGAAGGATCACCTGTGCGTACAACGGAACGTCAGCAACTGAAGCATGACAAGTTTGCCGAGACTGCAGCGGACACGTATTCGTGGGCAGTTGAGCACCGCAACAAAATCGTTTATGGCGGCATCATCGCTGGTGTCGTGCTGCTAGTCGTTTTGGGCAGCCTGGCATTTATGAACCGGCGCGAGCGGCAGGCCAGCAGCGCTTTGAGCAAGGCCATGGAGATCTACGACGCACCGTTGCGCCAGACAGGCATGCCAGAGCAGCCCGGCTTGGTGACTTTCACCTCTTCCGCCGAACGCGCCAAGGCAGCGCACGCTGAGTTCGCCAAGATCGCCGACCAGTACTCCTGGGTGAATTCCGGTAAGATCGCCCGTTATTTCTCCGGTCTTACCGCTAAGGACATGGGTGATGTCGCTGGTGCGGAAAAAGACCTTAAGCAGGTGGCTGATTCCGGAAAGCAGGACCTGGCTTCGCTCGCTAAACTCGCGTTAGCGGGCGTCTACCGCGATGCGAACAAAGAGTCACAAGCTATTGAGCTCTACAAGCAGCTTGTTGATCGTCCGACGCAGGCTGTCTCGAAGAGTATGGCCCAGCTTCAATTAGCTGAGCTATATCAGACCAAGCAGCCGCAGGAAGCAGCAAAGCTGTATGAGCAGATCCGAAAAGACGATCCGCAGAGTGTCGCGGCTGAGATCGCGGCGCGGAACATGAGCACGCTCAAGTAAGTAATCAATCCTCTTTGCTTCTCGAATCCCCGCGGACTCCCGCGGGGATTTTGCTTTCGCAGACAAAGCCATGTCCCGGCAGTCCCATTCCGGTACTCGCGTTTGACCTTCGGGAGGACTCGGCAAACCCTGAGTGCGTTCGCGCATCTTTGAAGGCTGAAGGCGTGCGTGTGTCGCGCGCCCAGAGTTCTGGCCAGCGACGAACGTTGGTGAAGCGAGCATCGGAAAACACAAGGAGATAGTCATGAAGGCATTTCTGTTCGGACTGGGTATTGGCATCGGATTGGGCGTGCTGTTCGCGCCTATGAGCGGCGAGCAGACGCGGGAGAATCTGGCACAGCGGGCGACGGATCTGAAAGACTCTGCGCGCGAGACTTTCGAGCAGGGTCGCGAGCGAGTACAGAGGGGCATGGGCGCGGTTCGCAACATGGGTGGCGAAACGCGGGCGACGGGCACGGAAACTCCTGGCATCTAGCACTCGCCGCATCGGCAAGCCCGAGAGTAAGGCAGCCAGCGTTAAGGGCTGCCTTTTTCCGCCTTAACCGGTGCCTCGGCCGTCAACCCCATTGCAGCCTCCCCGGTCCCCAACCTCTGTTAGCGTCCTGTTTTGTTGACAGTGCGTATTCCAGCCCTTATTCTTGTTTTTTACCCTGAGCGGATATTTCTGTCTGGGTGGGTGTGTGCAGCCGTCACCATACTGCAGCGACCCGAGCGGCACTAAGATGTTCATAGATATACGCGAACTGGAACTTCACCGGCTTGACTTCGATGAGACGTTCCAGCCCGAAGTAATTGACTTCGGTGCGGATGTTCGGCAACGCACGCCGCTGGTGGCGAATGGCCACGCCGAATTGCTCAAGGAGCATCACGGCGGATCGAAGGGCGAGGTTATTGAAGACATTCGGCTGGTAGGTAGCCTGGCGACCTCCATCGAGACTGCCTGCGCCCGATGCCTTGAGCCGGTACGGACCGACCTCAGCCGTGACTTCGACTTGCTCTATCGTCCGCAAGGCGCTGACGCCGGCCAGGAAGAGTTATCGGTAACTCAGGCCGAAGCGGAGATTGGCTACTATTCGGGAGACGGACTCCAGTTGGAGGATGTCTTGCGCGAGCAGGTACTTCTGGCGGTTCCTCTCAGGGTACTATGCGGTGAAGCGTGCAAGGGGCTCTGCCCGCAATGCGGTAAGAACCTGAACGTGGAAGCTTGTTCGTGCGAGTCCCAACAGAGCGATCCACGCTGGGACGCACTGAAGAACATAAAGATCTAGTGTTTGGTTGTTGCGGAAAGTCTTTGATCGTTGCCTTAGCTGCGAACGCTGACTCGAGTCCCGCGACCCCCGACATTCAGTTTAAGAAATCATCGGCTGTGCCTGCGCCTGAGGGTGCGGCGGCCCGAGGTCAGAGGTTTTCATGGCAAATCCGAAGCGGAGACATTCGAAGCGGCGCACTGCAATCCGTCGTGCGCATGACCACATTTCGGCACCTGCAATGTCCGAGTGCCCGAACTGTCACGAGCACAAGATGCCGCACCGTGCCTGCCCGAAATGCGGGTTCTACAAAGAGCGCGAAGTGCTGGAAGTCAAAGAAGCCAAGTAGTATCCACGGTTGATTTCTTAGCGGGCAGCGCTGGGCGTTGCCCGATTCCCACTGACTCCCAAGCGCAGAACGTGACCGATGGCAAGCGCCGGGTTCTTGCCCGTCCAGCCTAGGTTCGGATCGTTCACGGACGCAGTGGTGGTGTGTAGGCTTTATCCAGAGATCATGCCTATAGTTATCGCTGTTGATGCGATGGGTTCAGACCGCGCCCCCAAGCCAGAGGTGGAGGGCGCGATCCTTGCTGCTCGCAATTATGACGTCGAGGTAATGCTCGTCGGCAAAGAGCACGCGATTCGCTCTGAACTCCGTGAGCACCCCGCCGCACGTAACTTGCCCATCCACGTAGTCCCAGCCAGCGAAGTTATAGGCATGGATGAGCACAGCGTCGCTAATGCGGTTCGCACAAAGCGCGACTCCTCCATTCGTGTGGGATTGCGTTGCGTGCGCGACGGCGATGCCGCCGGCTTCGTCAGTGCCGGCAACACCGGAGCGGTGATGGCAACGGCCAAGATGGTTCTTGGCGCGGTGCCCGGCGTCGATCGTCCAGCGCTCGCCGGAGCGTTCCCGACCTCTTCTGGGACGGTTTCGGTCATGCTCGACGTGGGCGCTAACGTCGATTGCAAGCCTTACAACCTTGAGCAGTTTGCGGTGATGGGCGACATCTATTACCGCACCATCTTTAATACCCGAAAGCCTCGCGTAGGACTTCTCTCCATTGGCGAGGAAGACGTCAAAGGCAACCAACTCACCAAAGAGACCGCCCCGCTTCTTCGCAACCTGTCGCTAAATTTCGTCGGCAACGTCGAAGGCCGCGACCTTTACAACGGTACCGTTGAAGTGATTGTCTGCGATGGCTTCATCGGCAACGTTGCGCTAAAGGTTTCCGAAGGCCTGGTGCGGGCGGTCGCCTCGCTTCTCAAAGAATCACTCAAGGCCACATTAACCCGTCAGATGGGTTACCTGCTTTCGCGCAGGGCGTTCGAGGACTTCAAGAAGCGCATGGACTACAGCGAGTACGGCGGTGCGCCGTTACTCGGCGTCAAGGGCATCTGTATCGTGGGCCACGGTTCGTCCAACGCCAACGCCGTCAAGAACGCCATTCGCGTAGCGGCGGAAATGGCCGAGGGCCACATCATCGAAACCATCGCAGAAGAGATCGCGGCCATTAACGGCAAGGGCGCAGGCGCGTAGCACCCAGTCGGCGATGGCTGGCGCTTGATGCCAGTCCCGCGCCTGCTCGCCTACTGCCCCATAATCGCGCCACTCAGCCGCGCTACTCCTCTGAAGGAGCAAAGACATGGAAGCTCTTCCTCGCGGTACCGTAGCGTTTCTCTTTCCAGGACAAGGCTCGCAAGTGGTCGGCATGGGCAAAGAGTTGGCCGCCATGTATCCGGTTGCCCAGCATACTTTTGACGAGGCCGACGAGGCGCTTGGCTTCAAGCTCTCGCAACTGTGCTTCGAGGGACCGGAAGATCAGCTGAAGCTGACACAGAATACCCAGCCGGCCATCCTGACCATGTCGATTGCTGCGGCGCGCGTGCTGGCCGAAAAGGGCATTAGCGCAGACTACGCTGCGGGCCATAGCCTGGGTGAGTATTCAGCCCACGTTGCTGCCGGGACTCTCGACTTCGCCGATGCTGTTCGCACTGTGCGCAATCGCGGCCGCTACATGCAGGAAGCCGTGCCTGTGGGCCAAGGCGCTATGGCCGCCATCCTCGGCATGGAAATCGACGCACTGAAGCAAATCTGCGATGAGGCGGCGCAAGGAGAAGTCTGCGAGCCGGCAAACATCAACTCGCCCGGCCAGATTGTCATCTCGGGCGCGGCCGGAGCCGTTCAGCGAGCCGCCGACCTGGCCACGTCACGTGGGGCGAAACGCGCCGTCATGCTTCCCGTCAGCGCACCGTTCCATTGCGCGCTCATGCAGCCCGCGCAAGACCGCCTCGAACAGGACCTTCGCGCGCTGAAGTTCAACAACCCCGCTTTCCCGGTCGTCGCTAACGTTGATTGCGAATTGGTCACTTCTGCCGATGGCGCACGCGAACGTCTCGTTCGACAAGTTACGGGCGCCGTACAGTGGGAGCGGTCGATGCGCGCGCTGATTGCAACGGGGGTCGAGAGCTTCGTCGAGATTGGCCCCGGCAAAGTTCTATGCGGGCTAATGCGCCAGATCGATCGCGCCAAGCTTTGCCTCAACGTTGAGGACGAGGCGTCGCTGCAACGCGTCGTAACTCACTTTAGCGGGCAGAAGATCGAGTGAAACTCTTTCATCATAAAATTCACGCTTCAAGGCGCGCTTCGGCGCGCCTCTTTGCTGTCGTTAGCCGATTCAGAGTGCTGTTATTCACAGCAGTGGAAACATTTTGTGGTTGCGCGGACCGTGCTCGACATGCCGGATGACCGATCTGGAAACATGCACCGGGGATTGGGCAGTGCCGACGAAGGCGCACAAACAGCGCACCGCATCGCGATACTCACATGGCTTTCCACAGAATTGTGGAAATGCACGCGAAATCTCATGTGACGAAGCGGTAATAACCGGTTTGCTACTTGTCAGACGATGGTTGCCGATGCGTTCAGCGTTGCGGCATCGTTCGGAAGCGCTACTCCTAACTTTTCGCCCGCCGCCGAACCCAATGCCGCACCAGTTCGTATTGAGGCACAGCCGTTGGAGCGGCCTTCGTAATGGTGATAAGGCCGCGCCGCTTTAGAATCCGGATGGCGCTCTGCACGCCGCTCTTCGAGAGCCCCGTGCTTTGCGAGAGTTGCTGCAGGCTCAGAGCCACTCGACGCTCCTCCTGTCGGTAAAGCGCAGTCCACAGAGCAACATAGACGAGAAACGCGGTCGGAGCACGATCGTGGCCGGTCAGGTCGGGCAAAAGAACGTCGATGACGTATTCGTCAATCGGGATGTGGTTCACGCCACTATAGTGCACTACAACATAAGGGATTGCAAGTCGACTCTCAGCCTCAGACAATCGCGTTGGAGGGTTTGGATGATACGAGGCATCAAATTCGCAAGCATTCCTGTTACAGATCAGAACCGCGCACTGGCGTTTTACACCGAGAAGCTCGGCTTCCGCCTGCTCACAGACCAGCCGTTTGATGACAAGCAGCGCTGGATTGAACTCGGTATCCCAGGTGCCGACACGCGCGTTGTATTGTTTCGATTCGACAAGGGACTGCAGCCCGGCATGTGGATGAACGTGACGTTCTGGACGGACGACGTCGAGGGCACGGTCGAGGAACTCAAGCGCAAGGGCGTCGAGATCGTCATGGAACCGCAAAGGCACGACTGGGGTACGGCCGCCATGTTCAAAGACGTGGACGGCAACACGTTCGTGCTGGGCTCAAAGTGAGCGACCCGGAATCGCCCGATCGTGCCCATCCTCGCGCCGTAGTGTTTGGCGCCAGTGTGGGCCAGTCGGCTAACTCAGCATCGTTTATGTGTGCGTACAAACCGAAAGGTTGGAGCGAAGCGCTGTATCCCGGACAATCGTGGAACTTGGCCGTGCATTAGGGTAAAGTTACTCGGAAAGCAAGCGTGAAGCCAAGTAAAGGCGACTTACGCATTGAGCAGAGCGAATGACATGTCGAGTGATGCAAAAACTAGCAGCTCTTGCCCGAACTGTCACGCTCCTCTGCCGTCGAACACAACCGTCGCTGTGAACTGCCCAGAGTGCGGCGTTGCCCTTTACTGGAGGTACAGCAGACGTTATGGCGTAATTCGAGTCATCTCTTGCATCGTTCTCGCGTACGTGTGCGCATGGAATGATATGTGGCGCGCCTCGGTCACCGACTTTGTCGCGTTCACCGTGTTTAAGTTGTGGGGCTATCTTCTGTGCGCATTCGTCCTCTGGAATTTCGTCTTTGAGCAATTCACCCATTTCAAAGGGCATTGGGAAGTCGAGGGAAGCGCCATACAAACACTGGGATTGGGCACATAGTTCACCACTGATTGGCCGGGTGCCCCATCCTAAGCGCCTGTTTTGCGCTTAGGGTGGGGTAGTTAACGCTTGAGCCGATGGCGCAAAAATCACTTTAATACGGAAAGCGCCTCCCGAAGCTTCCCGTTCAAATCCTGCCTCTCGGTCAATATTCTCTTTGTATTTGGGAAAAAATCGCGGCATTCTCGTGGCTGCGACGCAATGATCCTCTCGAATTCCGGCAACGTGGAGGAATCGTCGATGGTGCGCATCCAGTATTGGGCGATACGCGTCGGCGGGATAAAACAGGGCCAGGGTCTGGAATGGATCTCATAACCCTTCCTAAGTGCCTCAATTTCTCGCCTTAGGGGCGATTTCCAATCCAACGGGTCCGGCCCAAACTGCACGAGCGCTTTTCGCAGTATCAATCGCTGTTGTGGGGAAAACCCATTCGTGTGCAGTATGGACACAATTGCAACAAGATGTTTTGCCAGAGAATCTTTTGCGAGGAGCGTTGCAATTAACATGGGCGCTCCATTTGCGATGTCATGCGAGAATCGCAACCCCGCGACTAGTGCTCGCACACTTCCTTCCTTGTCACCAATACTTTGCAGATGAAAGGCGTAAAGGATGTTTAGGCGGGCAAGAGCGACAGCTTTCGCCGGATAAGACAGCGGCACGTCGAGGCCCTGTGCGTACTCCACTCCCCAATCACAGTTTGCGAAGCAGATCCATCTCCGCAGCCTTGTTATGATTCAGTGGATTGAACCAGGCAGACTCCGGGTCCAGTTCAATGTTGCGCTGGCGCGCCTTTGCTTCGTTCAGAACGGCGTTCCGTACGCATGCGAACAGATATGCTTTGACGTCAACAACTTGTTGGAGGCTCCCGTACTCGATCAGTTTCAAAAAGACTTGATGAACAGCATCTTGGGCCCAGCTATGTTCGCCCGTAATGGCCGCAGCAAAGAGCACGAGGGCCGGGCCATGCTCGGAATACAAACGCTCGACCTCGTCGACGTTGGCGCCAAGAATGTGCATGTTCCCGAATAGTAAGACAATCGGGCGAACGAAATTTGTCTGTGATTCTCAAAAAAAAATTCCAAACGTTTCCCACGCTTTGTTGCCGGTAACATCGCGCCGAACGCCCCACCTCAGCGCTCGTTTGCGCTTAGGGTGGGGTGGTTCCGCTGCGGATGGCTGTTGCTCTCCCGGTCCAACAATTGTGGTACTTGCCTGAGAATCGGGGTAAAGTGCTGACCGTGGTCGATGGCCGAAAATGCCGCTCATTAGAAAAGAATTGAAATCTGATGACGTGACGGCACGTCTTGCGAAGTACAGCACAGCGGAGTTCCGTGTGTGGGTCGCCGTTGCGTTCTTCGCGGCGATCATCGCCGGCGCCTGTGCAAGTATGTTCTCGCAGGGAGTCACTGCGGTGGTGGCGGGGTGCTTGACGTTAATTACTTTGGTAGTCGCGGGGGCGAGATTAAGGCGAGAACGACTCCTGCTGCACAACTACAAGACGGCTGTCGCAACTGTGTCGGAGTGGAGACGAACAGAGGGAGTAGATGGCGGCTATCTTTACGAGATCAGATATAGGTTTCTAGTTCCAGATGGCACTGTCTACGTCGGATCATCGGGCGCTTGTAGCCGTGAACTTCCGCACCAGGGTGATACTGTTCCGGTGCTATATCGAGCAGATGATCCAAACCAAAACCTGACGCTTGCGTCCTTCTGGTTCTATGCTTTCTCCTACACAGGGACGGAATAGTTCGCCTGCGTCTTTGAGATGGGGGTTCTGGAACCTGCTATCGTCAACAATCATGCACTCGGGGCAACTATGGACGTAACCTTAGGCCGTTTGAGGGCCACACGCCATATTCGAGCCATTCAAAGAGAACATCCGCCTGACGCGCGAAACATACACTGCCGCAAGACAGGGATTCAAGTCGGGCTTTGAAAGCATTAGGAACGCGCCGAGGATTAAGAAGGGTCTTTGGTTGACCATAATCGGGGCGATCGTCGTTAGGTCGATCGCTTCGGAGTTTTCTGTCCCGTGGTATTACCAAGCGGTCCTTGTAGTCGGCTTTGTGATTCTTCCTTTGTGGATTTGGGCTGGAAGAAAGAAAGAAACGGATAGTCGAACATAAATCGGCCCCTGTCCACTTCCCAGAGCAGCGACATCGCAATTGGAGGCTCGCCGTCGCGGATCTTGCGCTCAAGCGCTCCCTTGTTCCGAATGTAGAAATTGTTGAGCGCCGTTGTTCGCTCGCGGCGATTCATAGCTAAACTTGGCGTAGAACAATAGCGGGTATCTTCTCCCCCCAGTTCTTTGATATTCGGTTTCATGTTGTTTCAACTTCGAAAACCCAGTGACTCCGGAGTAAAGCGCCGGTATCCGTCGATCAGGCCGAAAACAGAATCAGATTTTCGGATTTAAGTCCTTTAGAAATTCAGATTTGGCTGATTCGAGGATGGGGGTGTCGCCGTAACCACTAGGTTACGTTCAGCCCCCATCGAAACAGCAGGCTGGTATGTGTGATCGCGCTCGCTTACTCGTACCTGAGCGCCTCGATCGGATCCAGGTTGGCGGCCTTCCATGCAGGATAGATGCCGAAGAGCAGGCCGATTCCTGCCGATGCACCGAAGCTGAGGAACGTCCAGAACACGGACATGCTGGCTGGCAGCGACGACCAGATGAAGCGTATGGAATAGGTCAGGACAGCGCCGGCGACGATTCCGATCAGTCCGCCGACACAACATAGCGTCATCGCTTCCAGCGTGAACTGGAGCAGGACGTCGCGTTTGCGTGCGCCAATCGCTTTGCGTACACCTATCTCGCGGGTGCGCTCGGTGACGCTGACCAACATGATGTTCATGACGCCGACGCCGCCAACAATAAGCGCGACGCTCGACACTGCGAACATGAAGATGAATATGCCGCCAGTCACCTGGTTCCAAACTTCCGACATGGAATCCTGAGTGAAGACAGAGAAGTTGTCCGGATCGCTGGGCGGCACTTTGCGGCGCCGACGCAGCAGTTCACGGATTTCGTCCTGCGCCTTGGCCATGTCGTCGTGCGAGGTGGCTTTCGCGGTGATCCAGTGCGCCTTCTGTTCCGGATGAAGCTTCCGGAACGTACGCAGGGGCATGAAGATCTTGTTGTCCTCGGGGTTGGAACCGCCTCCGCCGAAGACCTGCTTGGTTGGCTCCGCCACGCCGATGATCGTGAACATCTGGCCTTCGATGTTCAGTTCCTTGCCCAGCGGATCGGTCTTCTCGAACAGCGTTTCCGCGGTTTCCGAGCCCAGGATGATGACATTCGACCGCCGCTCATCATCGATCTCGGTAAACCACCGCCCCCCGGGCAGCAGCGCCATATCATACACATCCTTCGCGGAAGCTGTATCGCCTTCGAGGATAGTGTTCTTGGCTTTCTTGCCCTGGTACTTGACGGCGTAAGTGCCGACACCGAGTTCGGGCCGGAAGTAGCGCACACCCGCCGTTACGGCCTTGACGTGCGGCAGGTCTTTCATTGCTTCCGCGTCTTCGAACGTGAGTTCTTTTCGCGTGCGCATTTCTTCAGGCATGTGCCCGAAGGTGAACACGTCAATGTGGAACGCGAAGATGAGGTCTGACCCCATGCTGCTGATGACGCTGGACACGTTGGAGTTCAGGCCGCGCACGACCGACGAAATGCCGATCACAACCGAGACGCCGATCACGATACCAAGGATGGTCAAGCCGGACCGCAGCTTGTTCTTCCAGATCGTGTCCAGCGCCATGCGGACAACTTCGCCGAAATCGTGTTTACGCATAAGAAACCAGTCCGTGCTGACCAACGACTAACGACCAACAACTAACGACTCACTAGACCTCAAATCTCAACGCCGCGATCGGATCAAGCTTGGCCGCGCGGCGAGCGGGGTACACGCCGAAGAAGATTCCCACGCTTGCGGAAACGAGCAATCCAGCGAAGACCGCCCACAACTTGATCACCGACGGCATGCCGATCAACGCCGTGACGCCCTTGGCAATACCCACGCCAAACAATATCCCCAAAATTCCGCCGACGATCGCCATTGTGCTGGACTCGATCAGGAATTGCCGCATGACGTCGCCGCTGCGAGCACCCATTGCCTTGCGAATGCCAATCTCGCGCGTGCGTTCCGTGACCGAAACCAGCATGATGTTCATGATCACGATGCCGCCTACCACCAGCGAGATCGAAGCGATGGCGATCATCGCGATGAAGAAGCTACTCATCAGCGAGTTAAGGATGCCGACAAAGCTCTGGTTTGCCTCGAGCGAGAAACTGTCCGGCTTGCCGGGCAAGTCGTGACGGCGGGCACGCATGATCACTCGAGCTTCGTCCATCGCTGCATCAAGACTGGGGCCTAAACCGTTGGCTTTACCAAGAACGGTGATACTGCGGCGTGCACCGTACTGGCGCAGCCATGTGCTCAGCGGCATGACCACCCAGTTGTCGCGACTCTGGCCCATGGTCTTGCCTTCCCGCTTGCCCACGCCAATCACACGATGCAGGCGGCCATCAACACGGATTTCCTTGTTAATCGGGTCGACTCCGAGCAGCAGCTTCTCGAAGATGTCGTAGCCGATGATCACGACGTTGGCGGCGTTCCGCATATCGGAATCGTTGATGCCGCGGCCCGCGACGAGGTCGAGGTCATAGATCGGCCCCATGTTGGGCGTCCAGCCGCGTACAAAGCTGTCTTTGCTGGACTGTTCGGCGTACTTGATCTTGCCGCCAAAGGTGGTCACGGAAGCCGCTACATACTGGCACTGCTTGCAGCCTTCAGCCACCGCCTCGTAATGCTCGAACTCGATGTTCTTGCGCCGTTCCTGTTCGATCAGTTGCTCGGGATTCGTGATTACCGGGGACGTTTTGCTGATGACAAAAACATCGGCGCCCAGGCGGAAGATGCGCTCGGCAACGTAGGCCTGTATGCCGTTCACGAAAGTCACCACGGCGATAACGGCCGCAACGCCAATGACCACGCCAAGGAGCGTGAGCACCGAGCGTAACTTGTTGGCCCACAGCGACAGAAGGGCAATGCGGATTGCTTCCGTGGTGTTCATCAGTAGGGACTGGACTCCGATGAAAGTTTATCAGAGCTGTGTTGCCCGCGGATGAACGGATGATCGGATTAGGGATGAGCAGCCGACGATAGTCGTATTTGCGAGGACGGGTCAGAGACCCGTCCTTACGTATACTAAACGGCTGATGTTGCGACGAACTGGCTGTACTTTGCTGTTCCCGCCCCGTGTGGCCGTATTTTTGGTCCGATAGTCTTCGCACGCTCGATCGCTTCGCGGATGTTTGCGCAGATGTTCTCTTCGCCAACACGTTGTTCAAAATTTGCCTGGCGCAGGACCGTTGCGGGCTGTTCGCGTGCGCCGCAGAAGATCAGCGCCTTGCCTGACGCGTGTACTTTGTCGGCCAGGGATTCGAGTTCACGAACGCCCGTGGCGTCCAGTGCTGTCATGTTTCGCAGGCGCAGGATGACTACGGGCGGCAAGTCTTCGATTTGGTCTGTGATGACCGAAAGCTTCTCAGTGGCTCCAAAGAGGAACGGTCCGTGGATGCGGAAAACCGCGACGTAATCAGGGATGCTCTTGTCCTGAAGGATGTGAGCCCAGCCCTGTTTGATGTAGCTGTCCGTAACGGCGGATACCGTGGTCGTTGCGGTTACGCTGCGAATGAACAGGAGCGCGGCGAGGATCATGCCGAATTCGACGGCTACGGTGAGGTCGGCCACGATGGTGAGGCTGAAAGTGACGAGCCAGACCAGGATGTCGTATTTGCCGAGCTTAAGGAAGCGGGCGAGTTGTGCCCATTGTCCCATGTTGTAGGCGACGACGGCGAGGATAGCGGCCAGCACAGCGAGCGGGACGAATCGGGCGAGCGGCGCGGCGAAGAGCAGCACGGCAACCAGCGTTAGGGCGTGGACGATGCCTGCGACCGGGGTGCGCGCGCCGGAGCGAATGTTGGTGGCGGTGCGGGCGATTGCGCCGGTGGCGGGGAGTCCGCCGAAGAAGGGTGAGGCGACGTTGGCGACACCTTGTGCGACGAGTTCGACGTTGGGGTTGTGCTTGTCGCCGCTCATCTCGTCAGCAACAACGGCCGACATGAGCGATTCGATCGCGCCCAGCATGGCCACGGTGATCGCGGGAGAGATGAGGGGAAGCATCAGGTCGAACCTGAATTGCGGGGCTTTCAGATGCGGCAAGCCGGAAGGGATTCCGCCGAAGCGGCTGCCGATGGTTTCGACGGGAAGCTTGAGAATAACTACTGCCGCAGTGGCCAGAACCATGGCTACGATGTAGCCGGGCACGCGCTTCGTGAGCCGAGGCGTCAGCAGGATGATGGTGATCGATGCCGCAGCGATGATAGTGGCATGCGGAGAGATGGTGCCGAAGTGGACTCCGATCTCGCGTATGCGGCCGAGGAAGTCGCCCGGAACTTTCTCCATAGTCAAGCCTAAGAAGTCGCGGATCTGAGTGCTGGCGATCAGGATGGCGATGCCGTTGGTGAATCCGAGGACGACGGGGCGCGGGATGAACTTGATGGCGGCGCCGAGACCAGTGGCACCCATAACGATGAGCAGCACGCCCGCCATCATGGTGCACATAAAGAGACCGTCAATGCCGTGCCTGGCGATGATGCCAGCGACGACTACGACGAACGCTCCGGTGGGGCCGCCGATCTGCACTTTTGAGCCGCCCAGCAACGAAATCAGAAGTCCGGTAACGACGGCGCAGTAAATCCCAGATTGCGGCGACATGCCAGAGGCGATGGCGAAGGCCATGGCGAGCGGAAGGGCAACGAGACCGACGGTCACCCCGGCAGTGAAATCGGCCAACAGATCTTTACGTGTATACGTGCGGAGGGACTGAAGAGACTTCGGTAGCCAGTTTTCTACGTTCAACATTCTTCCTGTGTATCTCTCTAAGGCCGCTGATTCGACTCACGCGCGGAGGCCGTAGACACGGCTATTTGGCAGCGGCATCTGCTGGTGGTAAATGAAGTTTTTGACTGGAAACAAGAGACCCTGTCCGGAACAGGGGATACGAGCGCCGCCCTCCCACCGAGGGCCACTTTTTCGAAATCCAGTGTCTCTGAAAATGTACGCCTGTTGAAACGCGTGGGCAATGGCGAGTGGGTGACGTTGGTGCGAGTGCGGTAGTACACCCCTTGCGGCGTAATCCGGTAATCGGGAAGGTATGCACGAATCCGCTGCAGGTCCGCAGGAGCTAAATGCAGCGGAACAATCCCTTATAATACGAATGATTGGCAGTCGGACCGGACGGTCGCCGCTGCGGTCGCGAACGCTGGCGTAAGCCAGGCTGCGTGATCGTCGGGGAGGAAAGTCCGAACTCCGCAGAGCAGTGTGCCGGGTAACGCCCGGGGGGCTTGCCTCAAGGCAAGTCAACGGAAAGTGCCACAGAAAACATACCGCCGGACGTCGGGCGCAAGCCCACGGACGGTAAGGGTGAAAAGGTGCGGTAAGAGCGCACCGCCCGTCCAGCAATGGGCGGGGCAGGGTAAACCCCACGCGGAGCAAGACCAAATAGGGGCGGAACGCGGCTTCGGTCGCGTGCGCGCTGGCTCGGTACGTCACAACGCCCGGGTAGGTCGCTTGAGCCGCACAGTAATGTGCGGCCTAGAGGAATGACCGTCACGCCTGCGCAAGCAGGCGTACAAAATTCGGCTTACAGGTCCGGCTGCCAATAGCTTTCATCGCGTTTTGTTTTGAGAGGGCTAGTCCAACAGGGTGAAGGAAGGGGCGCCCTCTGGTCTGTCCGGATCCCGGGTCATCCCGGCCCGGCGGCAGTGCTCAAAATTCGCTTCTGTGACCATGGTCACGGCAGGAACTAACTAAATAACTGTATAAAAGACCTGTGCAACTCCGGCATAAACACGTCTCGATCGGCATGCTGGCGATTCTCGTCTTGCTGCCGCTCTTGTCGTTATCGGCGGTTTGCCCGCCCGAGTCTGCCGACAAAAAAATGAACTGCCCGCCCGGTTGTCCGATGATGGTCACGAATGCCGGCGAACTTCGGGTGACTCAAATAAGGGCGGATCACTCCGGGGCGTGCTGCACGATTGAAAGTTCTAAGCCGGTTCCGGAAAAAGCGGCAACGGTAGTTGTGCCGGTTGTCTCAATCGAACGGGCCACCACCTCGGTTGTAGCAGTGGCGACAAGTCACGGCCACCCACGGCCAGTGACCGACAGTTCTCCACCGCCATTCGCCAACTCTCAAGCACAGCTCTGTACGTTCCTGATCTGATCGCTCTTCTCGTGCTCTGACGTGCACAGGCTTCTTGTGCCTGTGCGTCGACGTCCACCCGCAACGAGAAGAGAAAGGTCATGTTCCGAAAATCTATGTTGTTGTTGCTGCTCGCCGCGGCTACAGCCATGGCGCAGCAATCGCAGCCTACTGTGTCAGCGCCCTCGGCGTCCCAGGCGACACAGGTCCCTGCCAGCGCGCAGGTCCTGACGCTTGAAGACGTCATCCGCGAGGTCCAGGCGCAGAACCCAGCGATCACGAGTGCGCAGAGAACTGTCGAAGCGCAGCGCCGCCGCGTAGTGCAGAGCGGTGCGTTGCCAGACCCAAGTGTTTCAGTCTCCTATATGGGTTCGGCCACGCCATTCAAGACGATGGCTGACGATCCTTCCAGCTACCGTGGCGTGAGCGCCATGCAGATGATTCCGCTCGGCGGCAAGCGCGGCTTGCAGCGCGAAATGGCTTCGAAAGAGGTCAGTGCGAGTGAGGCCGATAGACTCGCCGTGAGCCGCCGTCTTACCGCGGACGCCAAAGCGGCCTTTTACGACTACTTTTATTACGACAAAGCCCTGCAAATCACGAACCGCAACAAAGCCCGCCTGGAGCAGATCGCCGACATTTCAGAGGCGCGCTACAAAGTCGGCAAGACGATGCAATCCGACGTGCTGCGCATGCACGTGGAAGTCACGATGCTGGTGCAGCGGGCGATCACGCTCGAACAGCAGCGCGAAACAGCAGCCGCAAGGCTAAACACGTTGATGGGCCGCGCCCCCGACGCTCCGCTGCCCCCTGCAGCCGAATTTCGGAAAGAGCCGCTGCCCTCAATGGCCGCGCTCACCACGGTTGCGGAGGCGAACGATCCGATGCTCCAGAAAGAACAGAGCATGATCGAGCGCAACAAGGTGGCTGTGGCCATGGCGCGGAAAGAGTACATTCCCGATCTTTCCGTCGGCTACATGTATCAGCAGCGAACCATGATGCCTGATATGTATGGCATGCAGTTCCAGGTCAACATACCCGTCTTCTACAAGTCGAAACAGCGCGAGGCCGTCGAGGCCGCGAAGCTGGATCTGCTTTCGTCGGAAAAGAGCCGAGAGTCGCGGAAGCTCGAACTGCAATACGAGCTGAAACAAATGCACGCTATGGCCGCGAACGCCGACAAGATGCTCGATCTGTACGACAAGGCAATCATCCCGCAGGCGCAGTTGGCGCTCGCATCGGCACAGTCTTCGTACAGTGTAGGCACCTCCGACTTCCTCACGGTGCTCGCCAACTTTTCGACGATTCACGGATACCAGATCGACTACTACCGGCAGCTCGCTGATTACGAAACAGCCCTCGCGCGTATCGAGGCAATCACCGGAGACCTCAACCAGGTCAGCATGGAGGCAAGGCAATGAAGGGACACACACAAACTATCCTCCGCGCGGCTGCGGTGATCACAGTTGTGGCCGCAGCGGCCCTGCTGCTCTTCGGACGCGGACTACTGAAGTCCGGCGCGCAGCCTGCCCATGAAGATCACTCGGCGCACGCTGCTTCAGGCGAACCGAGCGGCCGCAAGGTCCTCTACTGGTATGACCCGATGCACCCGAACTACAAGTCGGAGAAGGCGGGAATCGCGCCCGATTGCGGCATGGACCTGGTCCCAATGTATGAGGGACAGGGCGGCGTGGAAAACGGCATGATCAAAGTCACGCCTGAGCGTCAACGCATACTCGGGATCCGCACGGCGCAAGTGGAGGAGAAAGTCATCTCGCGCACTTTGCGCACCTCAGGCCAGGTTGTGCCAGACGAAACGCGTACGGCGCACGTCCACGTGAAGACGCCTGGGTGGATCGAAAACGTCTACGTGGATTTCGTCGGACAGATGGTGAAAAAGGGCCAGCCGCTGTTCACTATCTACAGCCCCGATCTGGTCGCAACGCAGGAAGAGTACCTGATAGCGAAACGCGGGCAGCAGGAGCTTGGTAGCTCGTCTTATAGAGATGTGGCGCACAACTCTCAGGCGCTGCTGGAATCCGCGCGCGAACGTTTGCGCCTGTGGGACCTGAGTGAAGCGCAGATTCGACAACTCGACGAAACGGGCAAGGTGAATCGCACGATTACGGTCTACTCACCTGTGACCGGGTATGTTACGGATCGAAAGGCATTCCCGCACATTTCGGTGACGGGGGATTCCGACATCTACACGCTGACCGATCTCTCTCGAGTGTGGGTTACGGCAGACGTCTATGAGTCAGAACTGCCTTACGTGAAAGTGGGCCAGCCAGCGACGATCAAGCTGAGCTATGTTCCCGGAAAGACATTCAAGGGGCGTGTCACCTACAACTACCCGATGCTCGACCCCCAGACGCACACGGCCAAGGTGCGCATCGACGTGCCGAACAACGGCCTGGTGCTCAAGCCCAATATGTTTGCCGACGTGGAACTCCAGATCACGTACGGCAAGCACATGGTCGTACCCGAAGGCGCTGTGCTGAACAGCGGCACCATGCAGACCGTCTTTGTCGTTCACGAGGACGGCAAGTTTGAGCCGCGTGAGGTCACCGTTGGTCCGACCGTGGATGGGCAGACGATCATCGAGTTCGGCCTTGAGAAGGGGGAAACGGTCGTTAGTAGCGGCAACTTCCTGCTCGACTCCGAAAGCCGAATGAAGTTCGCCTCGGGCGGCAGTGGCAACGAACAAAGTGCGCCGGCGTCGCAACCGGCCACGGGACATCAGCACTGAGGAGCGCTGTCATGATCAACAGAATCATTGAATTCAGCGCCAATCACAAATACATGGTGCTGATGCTAGTCGCGGTGGCGACCGTATTCGGTTGGCACTCGATGCAGAACACGAAGCTGGATGCGATCCCCGACTTGAGCGATACACAGGTGATCGTGTATGCGAAGTGGGATCGCAGTCCCGACATCATCGAAGATCAGGTCACATATCCGATCACGTCGGCGCTGCTCGGCATGCCGAAGGTGAAGGACATCCGGGGGTTCTCGGATTTCGGATTCTCGTATATCTACATCGTCTTTGAGGAAGGCACGGACATCTACTGGGCGCGCTCGCGCACGCTCGAATACCTGAACTCCGTGACGCCGCGGCTTCCAAAAGGGGTGAACGTAGAACTCGCGAAGGACGCAACGGCCGTGGGCTGGGTTTACCAGTACGCGCTGGTCGACGAGTCCGGCCAGTACAGCCTGGAGCAGATGCGGAGTTACCAGGACTGGTATCTGCGTTACGCGTTGCAGGCCGTGCCGGGCGTGGCGGAAGTCGTGCCGGTCGGCGGCTTTGTGCGCGAGTACCAGGTCAACATCGATCCGAACCGCCTGCTCGCCTACAAGATCCCCATCAACATGGTGGCCGAGGCGATTCAGAAGTCGAACAACGAAGTCGGCGCGCGCCTGGTCGAGTTCTCGGGCCGAGAATACATGGTGCGCGGCAAGGGATATATCAAGTCGCTGGACGACATCCGCAACGTGGTGGTGATGACGAACCCGCAGTCGGGTACCCCCGTGCGCGTGAAGGACGTTGCGAATGTGACGTTCGGTCCTGAAATGCGGCGCGGTGTTGCCGACCTCGATGGACAGGGCGAAGTGGTCGGCGGCGTGGTCATTATGCGCTTCGGTGAGAACGCACAGAAAGTGATCGAGCGGGTCAAGGCGAAGATCACCGAGGTTCAGCCGAGTCTGCCGAAGGGACTAAAACTTGTTCCGACCTACGACCGCTCGGACCTGATCGACCGATCTATCGACAACCTGAAGCACACGCTGATTGAAGAACTGATCATCGTCAGCTTGGTGATCCTGATTTTCCTGTGGCACTTCCCGAGTGCCGCAATCCCGATCATTACCATCCCGATCACGGTCGTGCTTGCGTTTATCCCGATGCAGATGTCGGGCATGACGGCGAACATCATGTCGCTGGGCGGTATCGCTGTTGCGATCGGCGCGATGGTAGACGCAGCGGTCGTCGTTGTCGAGCAGACGCACAAGAAGCTAGAGCACTGGGAAGCCGAAGGCCGCAAAGGGGATTACAAAGAGGTGATCATCTCGGCCGTGAAGGAAGTGGGAGGGCCGAGCTTCTTTGCCTTGCTTGTCATCGCCGTGTCGTTCCTTCCGGTGTTTGCACTTGAAGCTCAGGAAGGTCGCCTCTTCAAGCCGCTGGCGTTCACGAAAAACTTTGCCATGGCCATTGCGGCTGTGCTGGCCATCACGCTCGACCCGGCCATGAGACTCCTGTTCACACACGTAAAGGAGTACAACTTCCGGCCGCGCTTGCTGTCGCGCATCACGAATTCGCTGCTCGTGGGCAAGATTCACAGCGAAGAAAAGCACCCCATCAGCCGTCCGTTGATGAAACTGTACCAACCGGTTGTGGAGTGGGTGCTCGAGTACCGCTGGTTCACGATTGCGGCCGCAGTGCTGCTGATGGTCGCCACAATCCCGGTATACCAAAAACTCGGCTCCGAGTTCATGCCTCCTCTTGACGAAGGCACGCTGCTCTACATGCCGACCACGCTGCCAGGCGTTTCGGTCAGCGAAGCGACGCGGATTCTACAGGAACAGGACAAAGTGCTGAAGAGCTTCCCGGAAGTGGAACGGGTCTTCGGCAAGGCGGGGCGCGCGGAGAGTGCAACCGATCCGGCGCCGTATTCGATGATGGAAACGACGATTGTGCTGAAGCCGCACGACCAGTGGCTGAAGCGCAAGCGCTGGTACTCCGACCACGCCCCCGAGTGGGCGCAGGGGATCTTTCGCCGCTTCTGGCCGGACCACAAAACAACGGAAGAATTGGTTTACGGCCCCGGCGGCCTGAACGAAGCACTCACCTTTCCTGGTGTGGCGAATGCCTGGACGATGCCGATCAAGGCGCGAATCGATATGCTCACGACAGGCATTCGTACACCCGTCGGGATCAAAGTTCTCGGCTCGGACCTGGGCGAGATCGAGCGCATCGGGCGCGACATCGAGCAGGCACTGAAAGATGTGCCGGGCACAACGACGGCATTTGCCGAACGCACAACCGGCGGGTACTTTCTCGACTTCGACCTGAAACGCGACCAACTGGCGCGGTACGGACTGTCGGTCGATGACGCGCAGATGGTGCTGATGTCGGCTGTCGGGGGCGACCCGATCACGACCACGATCGAAGGACGCGAACGTTATCCCGTCAACGTCCGCTATCTCCGGGATTTTCGCAGCGACATCCAGACGCTGGAGCGCGTGCTCGTCACCACGCCTTCGGGCGCGCAGATTCCGCTGGGCCAGATCGCGACAATCGCGATGAGGACCGGGCCGGGCATGATCCGCGACGAGAACGGACGGCTCAGCGGCTACGTTTACGTTGACGTATCCGGACGCGATGTTGGCAGCTATGTGGACGAGGCGCGCCGTGTGGTTGCGAGCAAGGTCAGCGTTCCGACCGGATATCAGCTTGTGTGGAGCGGACAGTTCGAGTCCATGCAACGGGTGAAAGAGCGGCTCAAGCTGGTATTGCCTATAACGCTGTTCATCGTCTTTCTGCTGCTCTATGCGAACACCGGATCGACCGTGAAGACCAGCATCATCCTGCTGGCGGTGCCATTCTCGGCTATCGGCGCAGTCTGGCTGATGTACTGGCTTGGATACAACATGAGTGTGGCGGTCTGGGTGGGATTGATCGCGCTGCTGGGTGTTGACGCCGAGACCGCGGTGTTCATGCTGCTGTATCTCGATCTCGCTTATAACGAGGCCCGTGACAAAGGCCGCCTGAACAGTTGGCACGACCTGCGCGAAGCCATCGTGCACGGCGCGGTGAAGCGGCTGCGGCCTAAAGTCATGACCGTGGCCTGCATGCTGTTTGGCCTGCTGCCGATCATGTGGTCCACCGGAGCGGGCGCGGACGTGATGAAACGCATCGCGGCTCCCATGATCGGAGGCATTTTGACCAGCTTCATCATGGAGTTGATCGTTTATCCCCCGATTTTCGCGATCTGGAAGTGGAACTGGGAAGTGAAACCGGCGCTCGCGCGCAAGGTGGATTCCCGCGAACTCGTACATGCTGATTACTGAAGAATTCAATAGGAGCTAATCAAATGAAGAAGACTTCATCTTTCGTTCTCTCGCTTATGCTGGCCACGGGCATCTCGGCATTCGCTGCACAGACCACGGTTACCGGCGTTCTCACGGATGACATGTGCACGAAGAAGCACATGATGCCCGGCAAGACGAACGCCGATTGTGTCCGCGAATGCCTGAAGCACGGCGCAAAGTTAGTGCTCGTTTCCAAAGGGAAGGTGCTCGAGTTACGCGGAAGCGAAGAGTCCTTGAAGGAATTGGCGGGTAAGCGAGTGACGCTGACAGGCGAAGCGAAAGGGCAGGTATTCGTCGTGACCGGCGCAGCCGTAGCACAATGATCCTATGATAAGCAAACAAGGGCCACTCTTGGAGTGGCCCTTGGAGGAGCAAAATGCATATACGCTATGTATCAAGTTCGGCGCGACCACGAGATGCGGTCGAACGCGGTGTTTACATGCCGAACCCGGGGATACGCCTTTTGATGTGATCCTGAATCCAGTGGGGATCCCAAAAGGCTTTCGGGTCGATCTGCACCCCGTCCAGTTGCATAGTGAAGTGGATGTGGTCCCCTCCGGCCATGCCCGTCATTCCGCTCAGGCCCATTGTCTGGCCGCGCTTTACCGTGTCGCCTTCCTTGACATGTATCTCGCTCAGATGGCCATAGATGGTCTGCAGTCCATAGCCGTGGTCGACAACGATACAGTTTCCGTAAATGCCGAGCGGCGCTGCGAAAACAACGCGCCCATCGTTCGAAGCGAGAACGCCCATGCGCTGCGTGCCGGCGAGATCGTAACCTGTGTGGACCTGCTCGTCGATCTGTTTACCCTGATACATGTACTTCCGCTGGTCCGCAAACGACGCTTCCGTTGAACCGGCCTGACGCAGGAAGGGTTGCGACCACAGGAACCGGTCGACCGTTTTTAGCCGAAGGTCGCTCAGCGTCTGATTGTTCTCCTTGCGCATTTCGCTGTTGATCCGAATGAATCGCGTTACCAGGTCACCAGAACCGTTGGGATCAAGTTCGCCGACCACCTTCTGCATGAATCGATCATCGAGCTGTAACGGGTGGATCGTGTAACGTGGCTGTTCCTTCTTCGGGAATTGCACAACGAGCGGCGTGGTCACCTCATTGCCCGCACCATTCGCCGCGTACAGAAGTGGCATCGCGTCGGCGGGAGTGTTCCATGCAAACGCGAATAAAGAGAACATCCCGGGCTGCCCGTTGGGCATGGGCCATGCGCGGAAGGTCTGGTTTCCGACGCGAACGCCAGCATCCGTAAACTTCCCGCTGACCTGGAATCTTGTCACCTCCGCCATTCCGCGATACAGGTAGTGCGTTTCCGGGTCGGCACTGATGGTAGGAGGATTCGTGAAGACATTTAATTCCCGCTTCCACTCGGTACTCCTGTGCAGGAAGCCTTTGGCCGTCGCTTCGACTACGAGCTGCGCGGTGCCGTCCTTAAGCTGCGGCACGGTTTTTACCCCGGCGACAAAATTGTCCGTGAGGTCAGGTTGCGTCCCTGGGTTCGCCGTCCAGACGGGATACTTCTGGCCATGTTGGAAGAGGTACGCGGAAGCTTTCTCCAGACCATGCTTGGAGGCGATGTGGACGTTGATCCTTGTGGACTGGCCAATCGCGGCTGGCGCATCAACAACTTGAATTGTCGGCTTAGGGGAGGTGGAGAACAGGTACACTACGCCGCCTACGGCGCCGATGATGAGCAAAAGCAGTGCGATCAGTTTTCTCACAATTCGCTGATCATAGCGCCGCGACAGCACGGCCAAGGTTAGGGATTGGACCGAGTATCCAAAAGGGAATTACTTAGGCGCGAGTATGTCGCTGTGCTTTCCCTTACGGATCGCCGAGTGTTCTCGGACGCTTGCTCGCAACAGCGCGACCAAGCTACACCAACACAGTTTCCATTCGGTGCGCCTGCACCATGTTGTCGTCTTCCGACCATGCCAGCAGAGTGAAGCGACCGTCCTGCGAAGCTACGAGCGCAATAGCCTGATGCTGATCCTGGGCGAACTGAGTAGCCGAGAGATGGCGGGTGCCACCAAGCTGTGTAGGGTCAATGATTTCAACCGCGGAATCTTCCACCGGTTCGATGAGCAGAACCTTCTCAACTGCGGGGGAGTTGCCGCGGCGCCTAATCTTGGCCCCGAATGCGAGGACCCGATAGTCATGCGTGATCACTGTGGCGCCGTCGACTGCTGTCAGCCCAGCGATTGCTTCGACGCAATCCCGAATGCTTGCCCTCCAAAGGGACCGGTTCTGTTCGGTGCTGCTTGTTCTCATCAGTTCTGCAAGTTGTGTAAATGGCGGGTCCACATTGTACGAGACTGAACGAATAGACTCGCGCCACTCAGTCGAGTCACCAGGCACAAACAGAAGGGTTCCTCCGCGACCGTGTGCGCGCATGGAAATCGCGAGCCGGGGCAGAATGTTTGTATCCGACCCGGGCTCACCGATGGAAGCGAGTTCCAGGAGTGATCGCAACTGAGCAGTGCGGTTGCGCTGACCATTGCCATGCACCGCCAAGATCTTGACCTTGTCTCCTTCTAACACGGCAATGTTGCCGAACTTTCCCGAATTCTCGCCCGGGCTATGTTTAAGCACCAACAATCCTGGTGAAATCACCTCCAGCACAAAACAATATGGAGGCAAGCTGCGAGTAGTTCCCCAGACCACGAGTTCGCGTTGCCCGCCCCAAACTCCGAGATGAATGCCGGCTCGCTCCACTGCCGGGGCAAGTCGCGCCAAAGCTTCAGGTACGAGAGGAAGAGCGTGGGCGAGAAGCAACGGATGCGCGGATCTCTCCGGCGGCACGAATGCCAGAGATATCTTCGGACTGAATCCTTCTTCACGGCGTAGACTTGCCCAAAATGCTGCATCAATGATGGCGGCCATCACCTCATCATCGGGCAAAGGAGCTGGCTCCTTTACCGAATAACCAGTCGCGGCCAGATGACGAGTGAAGTGAGGCTTGATACTTCTGGCAACCTGTTGCGCCACAGAATAGGCTGGAGCCGCCATAGACGAAGCGTTCATCGGGACTGAGCCTCCGCAATACGAATGATTCTTTGATGGCAGGAGATCACAAACCGACTCGGCCCGATTGGTGCTGAGTTCATTCGAGAGACGTTCCCCGATCTGGCGAGTCCTTCCGTAAACCGTTGGATTCAGGCGACGCGAGTTGCCGATTGTCCTCCAAGATGAAGCTCGAACCATTCTCGAGCCAGTCGCGCTACCTGTTCCAGCGCTCCTGATTCTTCGAACAGGTGTGTTGCTCCCGGGACGATCTCAAGCCGCTTTTCGCATTGAAGCTCATCCAGTGCTTTACGATTCAAAGGGATCACCGGAGTATCGTCGCCGCCAACGATCAGCAATGTCGGAGCCTTCACCTTACGTAGAGTGGCTCCGGCCAAGTCCGGTCGGCCTCCGCGGGAAACGACGGCGGCCATGTTACCTGGGGATTCGGCAGCAGCCACCAGCGCGGCAGCAGCCCCGGTGCTGGCGCCGAAGTAGCCGATCTTGAGTTTCTCCGCCCGTGGCTGCCGGATCAACCAATCAGTCGCACGGACCAAACGCCTGGCCAGAAAAGCGATATCAAATCGCAGCTCAGCGGTTCTGATGTCCACTGCTTCTTCCTCACGCGTGAAGAGGTCAATGAGCAGCGTTGCCAGTCCGGCCTGATTGAGAAACTGTGCTACGTAACGGTTCCGAGGGCTATGCCGGCTACTTCCGCTGCCGTGGGCAAACATTACAACCCCCCGTGAATCCGCCGGAACAGCGAAATCTCCATCGAGCGTCACGCGATCAGCCGGAATCCGGACCCCGATAACCTGTCCTGGAACCACGTCCGGATATAACTTCTCCGAAGGTCGCTGGTTCTTCATCTATTGCTCCGATCATCACACTGAGCAACAAGTCACGGCCTAACTGTTGATGGCATATTATTCGCATAGGTCGCCAAATGGCCTCGATGGGGTTGCCACAGCCCCAGCTGCAGGAGGCACACGTTCGCAAATCAGGACGTCGTACAACCCACCCGGCGGCTCGCTCGGGCACGTGCTGGCCAGCATCTTGGGCAAACCACCCGAAACAGCGATAGACGAGGATCTGACCCGCATGAATCGCTACGGGAAATCGGCAAAACGCGAGCTCATGGCGAGCGAGTGACTCGTGAGCAGATCGGAGCAGGAGGGGCTTTGGACGTAGCTACAAACCAGTTGTCACAGAACGCCCGCTCGGCAATCTCACCTCGAGGAGGTATCGGCGACGGCAACGATCGGGCACTACCACGTGATCATTATCGGCACGCACGCGGGGCGCGGCTTACCCGGACCGTCGCAAGTCAGGTGAACCCGTGCTCCAGTGACAAGCAATGACGCGGGGCAGAACGTTCGGGGTGAGCCGTGTCGGGACTGAATCTGCATCATACTGTGGCAACCGCGTCCAGCGCAGACTAAGCGGTTGCTCCAGTGCGTATGTCCGTATTGCCCCAGCACCAGTTCGATTCGAGTGCGGAGTCCGTGCTCATCCAACGGGTTTGCGACGGCGACAAGGAAGCTTTCTACGAACTGGTCCGGCCCTACGAACGCGCTATCTACCTGGCGGCGAAATCGGTTCTGGGGAACGAGGCAGACGCAGAGGAAGCGGCGCAAGAGGCGGTGCTGAAGGCGTTCACCCATATCAGAAATTTTCGCGCCGAGAGCAAGTTCAGTACGTGGCTCATCCAGATCACAATCAACGAAGCCCGCATGAAGCTGCGCAAACAGCATCGGCAACTTTACGATTCGCTGGATGAGCCGACTTCGGATGAGCAGGGCGACTACTGGCCCAGGGACTACGCCGACTGGCGTGAAATTCCTTCTGAGGCACTGCAACTCAAGCAGTTGCGAGAAGCACTGAATAAGGCCTTGAACTCTCTGGAGCCGAAATATCGAGAGGTGCTGGTGCTCCGGGACATACAGCAGATGAGCGTTGCGGAAACGGCGACTGTACTCGGACTGAGCGAGGCGAACGTCCGTACGCGACTACACCGCGCACGGCTGCAGATGCGCGATGCCCTGGCGCCCGGCATCGATGGGGCATGGATCAGGGGGCGCGATTGGGAACGAGTAAGACCATGGTAGTGAAATCCAGCTAGAGCACTGCGATGAAGGTTATAGAGATAAGCTGTATCGAGGTTTGGCGCGAGATCTCCAACTATCTCGATGAAGTCATCAACCCCGAGCTGCGTCAGCGCATGGAAGCTCATTTCGACGTGTGTCGCCACTGCAAGGCCATCCTCGATGGCACCGGTAATGTCGTGAAACTCATCGCGGACGGTGAGCCCTTCGAAGTCCCCGCCGGATTCAGCGAGCGCCTCTACAGAAAATTGCGCTGATCACCCCGCCACCGCCCGGCATTTCCATCGGCACATTAACGTTGTCCGTGTCTATTCGCAAAGTCATCTCGGCAGTCGTGTAGTCACTTCCGGATGTGAGGCTGGCTATAGACCCCTTCTCTGGTGGGTGCTACAGTTCCGCCGATGACCGGGTTGGCGATCATTGGCGAGGCTGTGGCGCTTGGACTTGCGTCCGGGCCGGCATGCGTAGCGTCGTGCGGGCCGGTGCTCGTACCCACTCTTCTGGTTGAACGTTCAGGATGGCGCGCGAACACACTCTGCCTTGGCACCTTCCTCAGCCTGAGGTTCGTGGGATATATGCTGTTCGCCGCGATCGCAAGTGCTGTCGGTCAGTTAGCGACAGTTTCGGTCTCAACGCGCGCGCTGGTGTTTGGGATCGTACACCTGCTGCTTGCGGTTGCGCTTGTTGTGTACGCTCGTGCCGCTGGACGCGCCTGTGCAGGGGCGTGCCGCAAACCGCAGTTGGTCAACATCGGCGTTGACCCGCGACGCGCGGTGCCCAACGCGGCACTGCTGGGGCTGCTCACTGGAGTGAGCCTTTGTCCGCCCTTCGTAGCCGCCGGTTTGCGAGCCGCGCAACTGGGCAGTCTGATCGGCGCCATAGCTTTTTTCGCGGCATTCTTCGTTGGGACCTCTTTGTGGTTCATTCCGTTTTGTGGAATAGGTTGGGTTCGTCGTAACGAAGGCATATTGACCGTCGCACGAATGGCCATGGTTCTCATCGCCTGTTACTACGCGTATGTCGGGTTCGCCCTGCTAATAGGGAGAAGCGTTCATGGGTACTAAAGCACTTGCTGTTGCGAATAAGCATGCAGTGCGAGGGATCAGCAGATCTCTGCTGCTGACGTTCCCGATGCTGATCTGGGCATTCCTCATGGCCACGCCAGGTTTTCGCCAGGGAAGCACCGCAAACAAGATTGCAGCCGTAACGACGGCGCTGTTCATGACCACGCTCTTTTTCCTGATGATGCGCCGTTTTGAGACGTATCGCTGGCGCAGGATCTTCTTCGTCTCTTTAGGTGTGCTGTTCCCGATCGGCTTCATCCACAACGTGTTGGAGATGCGTGGGACGATGGGCATTCCTATCGAGGAGATGATCGCCGGACGCACGCCATTCTGCTTCCTGCCGATCCCCATGCTCATCCTGCCGGCGGCGCTGTATAAGACTGTCGCGTTTCCCGGATCGATCCTGCCGAACGGCGGCATGTCTGGTGCTGGAATAGCTGCCATGGTAGGTCTCTGGCTGGCACTAACCATCGTGATTGGTAAGGGTTGGTGCAGTTACGCCTGCTTCTTTGGAGGTATTGAGGAGGGAATGGCGGCAATCCCGAAGAAAGCTAAACTGCGCAACATTGACGGGCGCTGGCGGTATGGACCGTGGGCCGTGCTCCTTTCGATGGTGCTTCTCAGCTTGGCGGTATTCGACTCGGTGTATTGCATGTGGCTCTGTCCATTCAAAGCTGTTTCGGAGTATGTGGCTGCGCGCAACACCATTGGCATGGTGCAGAACGGAATCTTCGTCGTGTTGTTCGCCGCGCTGGTGCTGGTTCTGCCGGTACTCACGAAGAAGCGCACGCAATGCGCGTTCTTCTGCCCCTTTGGCGCGTTCCAGTCGTTGTTCAATAAAGTGAACATCTTCAGCCTTAAGATCGAGCAATCGAAATGTACGCCGTGCAACCTTTGCCAGAATGCATGCCCTACGATGGCACTCACCAAGGAGTCGATTGCCGAGGGCAACGCGCTGATGAGTTGCATGAAGTGCGGCGCGTGCGTAGATGCATGTCCGCGCGATGCCGTCTCGTTCCACATCCGGGGCACGGAAGTGGGTACGAAGCCGGAGCGCGCTCGGTTAATGTTCCTCTACGCGACATGGGCAATGGCGGTGATGTTCGGCGGCAGCATCATTGCACAGGGCCTCGCCACCATTCTGCACGTTTTCGTATAGGAGCGATCCGATGAAGAGACTGAAGGCGATTGTTGGATACACGGCTGCCGTCGCAACGGTCTTACTGGCTGTTCTCGTGCCTTTCGTGCTCATAGGCCGCTTCAGTCAAGTTTTCGCGAGCCTTGGGCTGCATGTAGATGAAATGTACAGCGGTGGTCCGAGGGTGCGCAGCATACCCAGGGCCGGCTACACCATTGATGTTCATCGGCAGGTTGACCCGCACCTACTACAAAGTGAAACGTCATTCGTGCAGCTGGATTGGCGTCCCGTGGCCACACTACCGGCGCGAGTAGATGAGGTTGTCGACATCGACGGCGATAATCAGCCGGATGTGCACGTTACATTCGACGCTCCCCGCGACCCCAAAGCCAAGTTGAAGGCCGCTATCGTCGCGCTGAACCCAAAGTATGTGAGCATGCGCAATCTCGGCGTAGAACGCCGCTCTGCGCTCATCGTGCGCGTGGACGACGCGATTCTGGTGAGGGTGCCACTGGCGGCGGAGTGACCAACTCCGGCCAACAGAAATTTCCTGAGCCCCGGCACTCTCGCCCCGCTTCGAGAACCAAGACGCCCAGTTCCTGCGGGTGCCGCACTGTCGTGCTACGATGACGTAAGTGACTCCCCAATCTGCTCTGGACAGGCCTGTCGAACTACTTGCGCCTGCCCGCGACCTTGAATGTGGGCTGGCTGCGATCAACTGTGGCGCTGACGCCGTCTATATCGGCGCTCCTCGCTTCGGCGCTCGTGCAGCAGCAGGCAATACCACTGACGACATCGCCGCTCTTGTGGAGAGTGCGCATCGCTATTGGGCGCGTGTATACGTAACGCTTAATACTCTCCTCAGAGATGACGAGGTGCCGGAAGCAGTCGATCTTGCCTGGCGACTTCACGCACTAGGGATTGACGGTCTCATCATTCAAGACATGGGCCTGCTTGAGTGCGATCTGCCGCCGCTGCCGCTGATCGCGAGTACGCAAACGCACAATTACACGGCGGACCGTGTGGCTTTCCTTGAAAAGGTCGGATTCTGTCGGGCGATTCTTGCACGAGAGCTGAGTCTCGCGGAGATCAAGGCGATCCGCTCGGCTGCACCGAAAATCGAGTTGGAGTGCTTTGTACACGGAGCACTCTGTGTGTGCTACAGCGGCCAGTGCTATTTGAGTTATGCGATAGGCGGTCGCAGCGGTAACCGCGGCGAATGTGCGCAGCCATGTCGTAAGCGCTACGATCTGGTTGATGCGGAAGGTAAGACGCTGGTCCAGGGGCGTCATCTGCTGTCCGTTCGTGACCTCAATCTTTCAGAGCATCTTGGCGAACTGCTCGATGCGGGCGTGACGTCGTTCAAGGTTGAAGGGCGGTTGAAGGATGCGCGCTTCGTTTCGAACGTCGTGGCGCACTATTCGGCGCGGCTGGACGAGCTTGGCGTGAACCGTGTGTCGTCAGGACGAAGCAGAATCGAGTTCGCGCCGGATGTCACGAAGACATTCAATCGCGGCTTTACGACGTATTTCTTCCAAGGCCGTTGCGGGAGTATCGGCTCGCACTTCACACCGAAAATGGTTGGCGAACACCTTGGTCGGGTTCGAGCTCTTCGTGGCAACGCTTTTGCGCTGGATTCGTCGTCGGTCGTCCATCCAGGAGATGGGCTCTGCTTCTTCGGCGCCGATGGCGAGTTAACAGGCACGTTAGTCAACAGCATCGAGAACGGATTCATCACTCCGGCAAAGGTCGAGGGCCTGTGCGCGGGTGCGGACGTGTACCGCAATCACGATCACCAATTCATGGCGCAGATTGATCAAAGCCGCAACGCGAGGCGAATTGAAGTGGGGTTCACGGTCCGCTCCAACGCTGAGATCGAAACTCGTGATGAGGATGGAAACGCAGCCACCATCTTTCTGGGTGAGGCCCAGCCCGCGAACAATCGGGACGCGGCGGCGGCAACCCTGCAAAGACAGTTACGAAAGACCGGAGACACGGAATTTGCGGCAACACGGGTCGAGGTTGAAGCTGATCCCGTGCCTTTCGTTCCAGTTTCGGCGATCAATGGCGCACGACGTGAGCTGCTCGAACAACTGCGGCGAGTGCGCAGCGTGAATCGCCCGCGATTGCCGGCATGGAAGAAAACTTGTGGTGCCGTTTTTCCGCAGCAGAGGCTGGGCTACTCAGGCAACGTGCTGAATGACGACGCGGCTGCGTTCTATCGCAGGCATGGTGTCACGGACATAGAGCCCGCGGCCGAGTCCGGACTGGACATGCGGGGCCGGGTTGTCATGACGACGCGATACTGCCTGAAGTTCGAACTCGGAGTTTGTCCGAAGCAGAATGCAGGACAGAGACACAGCGAACCACTCACGCTCGCAGACGGGCAGGGTACTCGCTTGCGATTGCGGTTCGACTGTGTGCGTTGCGAAATGCAGGTCTTGTTTGAGTAGCAATGCCGCGCGGGCGCCTCAAGTCGACTGCCGACATCAATCGGGTATGCAGGCGAAAGATCGATGCGAGAGTTCTACCAGTCGAGCTCAAACCTAACGCACGCCCGCCCCAGGTATATTTCATCTCCGGGCATTAATCGCTCGCCACGTTGGCTTCCGGTAGGAACCTCAATCGCACGGCCTCCGCGAAAGATACGAGTGCCATGCTGACTGCCGTCGTCGCAGATTCGGTATTCGCCCGATACAGGATCGTGCCGTACGTGTGCGTGACTTCTTGACACGGTTGTGTTGACGTCGTCGCCGTCTTCTTCAAACGCGACGTCGTTAGAGCGAAACGGTCGCTGGTCACGATCCAGCAGTAGCGCGAGTCGGCCGATGTTCGTGCGCGTTTTAGTGAGACTGTAAAACTTCTCTGCTGTTGTGCCTGTAATCACAACCAAACGCGCGGCTGTCGGTGCCTGCTTCGCAGGAGCGGGAGGGCTGACTTCGTATCGGATTTGAAAGCCGGATTCTTGCTCGTCAACTACCTCGACATCCACGATGAAGCTGCGCGGTACTTCACAACCAGCTCCGGTCAGAAAATCGCGGACGTCGCTCTGGAGCCGCGCATCCTGTACGAATGCAGCGGCATACGTTGCACGCCGGTGCTCGTCAGCCGCGCTTAACCGTACTTTCAACCGGCTGTACGGGAATATCGGCTTGCCACGCTGTGCTGTTTGAATCTTGCTCCCAACGTCGGCCAGAATGGCGCGGTGCACAAGCAGCAGATCATCCGCTTCAGCCTCGCCGAACATCTTTTCCGTCCAGCGGCGGAAGCCTCGCTCGACGGCCCTCTCAATCTCGGAGAAAAAACTCACTCGTGGGTCTCCGTGGAAAGTTGTGTGCCGCCGGACAGCAAGCCGAGATCCTGAGCGGCTGAAACGATCGCGGCTGCGGCGGGAGCCGCGAAGTCGCCACCGTACTGGCCGTTTTCGATCAGCACAGCAAAGGCGATTTTGCCGCGAACCCCTGTGCCGCCATAAGGGGCGTAGCCGATGAACCAAGCGTGAGATGGTGCGTTCGCCAACTCGGCAGTCCCGGTTTTGCCGGCGATCGGCACCGGTGCACCGGAGGCGCGACGTCCAGTGCCTTGGGTGACCACCTCGCGCATGAATCGCCCGATCATTGCCGCGCTTGCTTCCGGCAGTACAGGCTGCGGAGCGTTCGTTCGTGCGTTGGATTCGTCCGTCACCCAGCGGCCGAACGGCATCGTGCCCCCGTTTGCGACTGTGGCCGCAACTCGCGCCATCTGGAAAGGTGTAGCGACTACCTGCCCCTGACCATAAGAGGACTGCGGCAGTGATCTTCCGAGTTGTGCGGCAGTGTTAGGCGCGGCCACAGAAATGCCCAGTTGAGAAGCAGTGGCGAACAGATTCTCGGCACCGACCTGATATGTGCCCAACTGCGCGAACCATGCGTTGCAGGAAACGGTGACGGCCCGCTCCATCTCTATGGTCCCGTGCGGAGTGTGATCACGAACGTCGTCGCGAATGGGTCGACCGTGACCGCGAACGAAATTCCCAACTCTGCCTCCCGGAAGACGTATGCAGGCATAGGTGTTGCGATACGATTCCGGATTTCCACGCAGTGAAGCCATCGCCGTCACGATCTTGAACGTCGATCCGGGAGGATAGAGGCCATACCGTGCGCGGTCGAGTAACGGGTTGTCGGGCGCCTGGTCAGCCGCAATTTCGCCTGCCACGTCTGAGGGCGGCAAGGGAAGACTGACTGAGGCCAACAGGTCGCCCGTCTCTGAGTCGAGTACGACGGCTGCGCCCTTCGTCTTCCCGGCTTGTTGCAACTGCTGCAGCAGTATCGCTGCCGTGCGGATCTGAAGTCGGGCGTCGATCGACATGTGGACATCGCGCGGACGGTCGAGAACGCGGCGTACCGCGGGGTGGTTGGGCTGATTTCGATGGCGCAGCAGGGGAACCAGTTCCCGATAGTCGTAGCGTACAATCCGCTCCGTTTTCCCGGTGCGCGGGTCCTGCGCTTCCACGATTAAGGCACGGTCGTCGTAGCCGCGCAGACGAGTGGCCGAGTCGCGCTCCTGCAGTGAGCTGTTGGTCGCTCCCCACCGCATTCGCGTGCGTACGTCGCCAAGCAAAGTGAACATCAGGCCTCCGAACGGATAACAGCGAGTGTCGGTTTTTGGGCAGGCCTGATCGATGTTGATCCCGAGCTTTTCGTAATCGGGGCGGTGCTTCTGGAGCAGGTCCCGGTTGCTGGTCGCGAGCGGGATTCCATTGCGATCGTATATGTCCCCCATAGGAATTTCGCGCATGATCTGCTGAAAGCGCGGATTGTACTGGAACCGTCGTACGCCATCGGCTTGCACCACCAGCGCTCCCCTACCCATCATGGGCGTGCTCACGAATAGTTGCACGTACATTGCTTTCGCCACCACCAACGTGCCAACGCAAGCCAACACGATGCCGATTGCCCGAATTGGCAATCGGAAAGGCTGAGTGCGCCCACTGGGGCCGCCACGCGCGGAAATGGCGAGTAGTATGCCGACAGCAACGAAATTCGCCAACAGTGCGGTGCGGCCATAACTCAGGAAGGGAGTGACGATGCCGGCAAGAGGCAGTACTCCCAACGCGCCCGCGGCGATGAACAACACCTGGAGCGCAAGCGAGAGCGTCAGTCCGGTGGCGAGGAAGAATTCATAATCGGTGCGCGCTCGCTCGGCGATGCGCAGACCACGGTGAACAAGCGCAACGAACAGACCAGCAACGACCAGGAACCCCAACAATCCAAACTCTTCGCCCAGCGCAGAGAAAACGAGATCAGTGTGCGCCGCTGGTACGAGTTGCGGATCTCCAAGACCCAGGCCGCTTCCGAAAACTCCGCCGGTAGCGAACGCCCACAAGGATTGCGCGAGTTGATCGCCGCCGCGCGCCACGTTGTCCCACGGCGAAACCCACATGCGCACGCGCTCGGCAACCCTGTCCGGAAAGCCTATTGCGTATCCGGCCGCGAAGCCTGCGACGATAGTGGCAAGCCCGGCGACAGTTGCGAAAGCGCCGTTTCGTGCAATCGCGTATAGCGCAAAGAACAGGCACGCGAAGACGAGCGCCGGTCCCAAGTCCTTTTGTAGGAAGAAGAAGATCAATGAAAGTGCCACGCACACAAAGGCCGGAAGCGCGTATTCCAAACGCGGCAGGTTCACGAATCGCGTGATTCGTGCAAGTGCGGGTCGCGTCTCTTGAACATTCCGAAGGATCTCCCAATTTCGCGCGAAGTAGCCAGCCAGGAAGAAAATCAGCAGCAAACGGATGAGTTCTACCGGCTGAAAGCCGAAGAGGTTTACCTTGGCATCGCTCGTACCCGGCCCGTATCCGAATACGATCAGCAGCACGGAAAGCGCGAAACTGCCGAGCAGCGGAACGAAGCTGAATCGAGAGAACAGGCGATCGTAGTCCAGCACGCTTGCCAGTGCCAACAGCACGCACCCGCCGAAAACGCCCTGGGCGAAATAGATGAAGATCATCGTGTCGCGTAGCGGGTCTCGCAAGCTCACCATCAGGATGAGACCGATTCCGGACAGCAGCAGAACAGCCGGGAGCAGCGAACGATCACCCGTGAACCCACGGAGCCTCCACCAGATGTGGACCAAAACAAAGCCGACGAAGAAAACGATCGACCAGAGCAAAAGGTTGCGGGTGAATACCGCTGGACGGCGCACCACAAAAAAAGGCTTCAACACGCGGAACTCGTCGCGTGTCAATATGGGGAGTGAATCGCGCTGCGTCGCCTCGAACCTTTTTCGTAACTCGGCAGCGCCACGTAATCGGCGTACTTCGGTTCGCGTCACTTCTATGGTTGCGATCGCCCCGGTATTAGGAAGTGAACCCGCGGACGCATATATCTTGCGCGCGGCAAGTTCCCGGCTAGCGCCATCCGGCAAGACCGTCAAGAAGGGCAAAAGGTCGTTGCGTGACGCGAGATCGTTGAGGTTGAGCAGTCGCTTCGCTTCGAGTTGAAGACCGGTCTCCGCGAAGCTGTTGGCTTTCGCTCTATAGACGAGCACCAAGCCGACGGCGATCACCGCCGAGAAGATGGTGAGCCACAGCAGTTCAGCGCCGCGGCGGGCGGGCTTGTGATAGCGCGGAGCCGTGACGCGCTCCGCTGCCCGGCTGCGGGTCAGAACCATGGAAATCCCCCGTCGAGCTTGTCAATCCGTTGCTTCACCCGATCCAGCTTTTCCTGGACACGAACGACGTTCGCGCTCGCATTAGCATACGGAGCGATGCCTTGGTAAAGTTCCAGGGCGCGCTCGTAATCTTCCGCACTTTTCTCGAGCATGTCCTTCTCTTGCGGAAGTCCGGTCAGGCTGCGGGAGTCGGACCACAGGCGATCAGCACGGTCGCGATAGCCATCGGCCAGTTGGCTTTTCTCCCGACTTCCCAATTCGTAGCCGTGTTTCTCGGCGTTGCGCAAAGCTACATCGGCCTTCTCGACATCTTTCAATCCGTAAATATAGGTGCGCGCGAGTCCAAGGTCGGGATCTGGAGACTTGCGCAGCAATTGCGCTGCTTGCCGGAACTTTTCAACGGCTTCGGTCAACTGCGCGGTATTGCGGCGTGACACTCCTCTGATGCGCGCCAAATGGCCTTCGCAAAGCCGAAGTTCACCGCGAATTTTGTCGTTATCCGGGTCGAGCTCGAGCGCGTGTGCGAGCGCTCGGCGTGCGCGGTCCCAGTCCCTTTCATAGACCGGCTGCGCATCATTGTTTCGGTAAGCCATGATGACTCGTTCAGCCGCAGCTTCCAATTCGTTCCGCACCTTTCGACGGGCGTCGTAGAGCAGGATCGACCCCGGAGTGCCTTTTGCGACTTTCTGCCATTCCCTCCAGATCTGGTCCGGATCGGCAACGCTCTCCGCATTGATTCGCTGCACAAGATCGCGCCCACGGCTCCATTTCAAGTAGCCGGTTGTGACCTCGTACAGCATGTAAACAGCGAAGAGCAAAACAACCCCGAGAAACAAGCGCCCCATGCCGATGTTCAACCTTGGGCGGTGTGGGGCAACTCGTGTCTCTCGTGCTGGAGGAGCGGCAGTACCGCGAGCCTTGGGCTTGACCGTTCGGCGTGTCTCGTCGCTAGCTTCGGCAGGCCGGACCGTTCGCCTTGTGGCGTCGGCATCAGCTTCGAGCATCGCTTTCACGGGGCCGCCGTTCTGAAACGAAATAAGGTCCTGCCTAAGTTCGTGTGCGGAGGAGTAGCGGCGCTTCGCGTCGGGCGCGAGCGCCTTCGCGATGATCTCTCGTAAAGGCAGCGGACAGGATTCCGGCAGTGGCGTGAACGGCGCGTGTGAACGGATCAGGTGTTCCAGCCGGTGTGTGTTTTCTGCCTGGTACGGCTGGCGACCCGAAACCATCTCGTACAGCAGCACTCCGATCGACCACAAATCCGAGTGAGCGTCCACATCGCCCGTATCCAACCGTTCGGGAGATGCGTACGGAACACTCCCGAATTCATTGCGGGTCAGGCGTCGGGAAAGCGAAAGCGCCTTCGCAATGCCGAAATCGATGACGCGCACGCGGCGTTCCGAATCGATGCGGATGTTGCGCGGCTTCACGTCGCCGTGCACGATCCCGTGGAACTCCTTGCCATCGATGCTTACGTCCAGAGTGTGCGCGTTCTCCAGCGTGAGACATATATCGGCGGCGATGCTGGCGGCCTGCTCCGGTGGGATCGGCCCACGCTGCATCACCTCGGCCAAATCCTCGCCTGCGATGTACTCCATGGAAATGTAGAAGTAGCCGTCCAGGTCGCCCCAGTTGTGGATGCGTACGACGTGCGGATCTTTTTCCGCCAGGTATTTCTGCAGCAGTGACCCACGCCTCTCTGCCGCGATCGACTCCTGCGTGTCGATGTCGGTTCCGTGCTCGATGAGTTTGAGAGCGACAGCTTCTCCCCTAGCGGTATCGCGTGCCAGATACACGTCTGCCATGCCGCCGCGCCCGAGTTTGCGCACGATCTCGAAAAATCCGAGTCTCCGATTGAGCGGTTCCACAGCTACCGGCGCGGCCTCCCGTTAGAGACTTCCGGCGATTGCGTCACGGTTCGTTTCTCCAGGAACAGGTTGTCGTTTCCGATGGCATGCATATTCCCGCTGGCGGGCAGAGAGACCGCACCGGCGCCATTGCCTGCGAAGACATTGCCCCGCAATATCGGTGCAGCGTCGCTCATTACCGAAATGCCGGGTCGAGGCTGCCCAGAGCCGCGTCCGTTCCTGGTGATCACGTTGTGCTCGATGCGCGGTTCCGCAGGAGCCTCGACGATGATTCCCTGGTAAATGCAATCGTGAATGGAGTTGGCTCGCACGAGCGGACGGCTGGCGCCGCGAATCTCAATTCCGGCCTGCGCCGAGGCGATCTCGTTGTCCTCCACATCGATGCTCGAGTCTGCGATGAGCAGCCCCAGCGTGGCGGGAGCTTCCGAGCTGGGAACGATTCGGAAACCCTTCAACCCGCCCGATTGCAGGCGTTCGGCTATGACGGCGATGGCCGGGCGAACACCGGGACTAGCGCGCAGTACCGCCTCACGCGGCCGAACGCTTTTCAGCAGGACACCATCTTTGAGTCTTACCTGCTCGGAATACTCACCCGGAAGCACCTCGACAGTGTCGCCTGCTTCTGCCTGTGCAAGGGCACTGGAGATGCTGGAAAACGGCGCCCCTGCACCGACGGTCAGCGTTCGCGGCCCTTCGGTCACAGGCTTCGGGGTTGGGCGCAGGAACCAGACCAGCGCTGCCGCCAGGATTGCGCCATACACAAACATGGCGGGGCGGCTAAGCAGCGCCGAAGTCACCGGCGACTGGTTCGCACCACGTTGGGCGAACCGTTCGCCTTCCACCAGCAACGCCGTCACGTTGTCCTTACCTCCGGCGAGATTGGCTGCGGCGATGAGTTCACGGACTGCAGTTCGAGGGTCGCCGGCATTGCGTTCGACGATGTGACGGATTTCAGCCGAGGGAACCTGATCGCTTAATCCATCGCTGCACAAGACGATGGCACTGTCGCGTTCGAACGGCGCGCGCGCGATCTCAACGAAGTCGGCGTCCTCCGGAGTGTGCATCTCTGACCCGACATCTCGAAATACTTCGTTGCGGCGTGGATGCCGCATGGCTTCGAGTTCCGAAAGTTCGCGGGTGTCCTCGCGCTCTCCTACCGGTGAGTGGTCGTGTGTGAGTTTGTCGATCGTGCTCTTGCGTATCTTGTATAGCCGCGAATCGCCAACGTGGCCGATAGTGACTACACCGTCCTCAATGATGGCGGCCGTGAGAACGCAGGCCATCCCATTCCATTCCTGGCGGGTTGCCGCCAGCCGCACGATTTCATTGTTGGCTACTGCGATAGCTTCTCTGAGCCGTTCTTCAGGCGTGCCGGTCTTGCGCTCCAGCCTTGACCGGATCATCTTGACAGCGATTTCGGCGGCCTGTTCGCCCGCGGCCTGGCCTCCGACTCCATCGACGACCAGGAAAATTCCGCGCTCGGGGTCGCAATGCACGCGATCTTCATTGTTCGTGCGGACCCGCCCCGGATCGCTAGCGGCGGCGCACCTCAGTTTCATCATCTTGGAAAAGCCGCACAGCGATGAACGCGCTGGTCGCAAGCACCAGTAGTAACAGGTAAATTATTCGTGCCCACCATAGCGCGGTCATCACACAGCTTCGAAGTCCAGAAACACAACACCGGCAAGACCGATGCGAGCCCTGGGTGGCAGCGGGACCTCGAGATTTTTGTCTCGCTTTTCACCACCAACATATTCGATGCTGCTGGCAACCGGACTGCCATCAACGGTGCTGCCCAGCCGGCTGAGATCCTTGATGAAGAACTTTCCCGTGTCCGGGTCGCGGCGTAACCGGACATGCTCGCGGGAGACGTCGGGCAGGGTTTCCAGGCGCAGATCGGTCCAATAAGCCTGGCCTCCGCGTCCGATGACGATCTGGTTCTTCGCCATCCTGTACACCTGCGACCCGCGGTTGTCCTCGAACCGGATGATCGCGTAGATCTGCTGGCCGGGCGAGACCGGTTCATCGAACTTGCGAGTCGGACCTTCCACGCCCTGAATGCGCCGGGTCGCGATTCGCCTTGTCAGGCTGCCGGCGCCGAAATCAGGTCGCTGCGGCAAGGCCAGCTCAGATTCGATCAAAATATCGCCGGGCTGCGCGTCATCATCAGTGTTCTCGTGCAGTTCGATGTGCCAGCCGTGCTCGGGTGCAGTGACCTTCGGCAGGCTTTTGCGCGAACCGAGCCGGTCGAGAAATGAGGTCCGATTCAGCGCTGTGACCTCTTCATCGAGCGCGCGTTTGGCTTCTTCGACTATGCGCGATTCGATGGCTCGCAGCCGCTCGGCGTCATCCGGGTGGAGATAAACGCGATAGATGGCCGGTGCCAAGGTGGTGTAGTGCAGCGGCTCAACGCCTTCACGCATGTTGCGGACGACTTCCAAGATGATGTCCCCACCGCTGGCGACGGCGGGCTTCGTAGCAGAATGGTCCATGATCCCCGCCCTAAGTGATTTCATGATACTGGAAACTGTCGGCGATGAATTCCGTCAGGCAGCCAGTCTTTTTGCTATTTTTGCCGACAGCCAAGATTTCGCTGCGATTACGTCATCGTCACCCAGCTCGTGCCCGCCTTGGTGCCAGAACATGGAAACGTCTGCTCCTCCGCTCTCAAGAATCCCTGCAAGCTGTTCGGTCTGATCGCGTGGAACGATTGCGTCCCGCACGCCTGCTGCGATGAACACCGAGAGGTCGCTGAACTTTGGGATGAGATCCGGCGTAAAGGGAACCATCGCTCGGAAGAGCACGCCTGCCGCCAGATATTGCGGGTAGAGCAACATCAGGCTTGCAGCGATGTTGGCCCCGTTCGAGTAGCCTACCGCAATCAAATGCCGCTTAGTGAAAGCGTACCGCTCACCTGCCGCATCGATGAACTGAGCTAATTCATTCGTTCGTGCCTTCAAATCATCAACATCAAAGACGCCCTCGGCGAACCTGCGGAAGAACCGGGGCATGCCATTCTCCAACACCTTTCCACGAACTCCCAATAGAGCGGCGTCGGGCCAGAGTTCTCTCCCAAGTGGCAGAAGGTCGCGCTCATCACCGCCGGTGCCGTGCAGAAGCAAGAGAGTAACGGGCTCAGGTACAGCCTTCTCGGCAGGCACATAGATGTGCACGAACCCCAGGTCGTCAGGCGGCTTCATCGGCTTGACCTCCACCGATGGTCGGAAGTTCGATGTGCGGTAGTACACGCTCTAATTCCGAACGAGCGTGCTCGAACTGAGGCGGCAGCTTCAAAGATGAGCCGAGGTGCTCGATGCTTTCATCGATGGCGAAGCCCGGAGGGTCAGTCGCAATCTCGAACAGGACTCCTCCCGGCTCTCGAAAATAGATGGAATGAAAGTACTGGCGATCGATGATTGGCGTGACGTCATACTCCGATGCGCTGAGCGTATCGCGCCATTGCGCATGCTCGACATCGCTTGGGGTTCTCCAAGCGATGTGATGAACAGTTCCAACAGCAACTCTTCCCGGGCGTCCTTCGGGAGCGCAGAGTAGATCCACAATAGTACCGGGAGCACCGTTCCCAGCGGCGTAGCGGAAACGGTTTCCCTGCTGGTCAACCTCTTTGAAACCCAGGGTGCTGGTCAGCAGCGAGGCGGTTCGTTCGTATCCGTTTTCAGAAAGCGTCGCATGGTGAAATCCCCGAATCGCATGTTCGGTCGGCACAGGGCCGCGTTCCCAAATCCTGTCTGGCTCTGCGTTCGGCGTGCTGATCAATTCGAGTTGGAGACCGTCCGGATCTCTGAGGAACAGCATCTCCTCCCCGAAATCCGACCGCGCGTCCGCGAATTCGATGTTGCGGTGGCGAAGACGCTCTCGCCAGTACGGTAGCGACTTTTCGGGGACGGCAAAGGAGGTGACCGTCAACTGTCCAGTGCCTATGCGCCCCGGGAAAGCACCTGGCCAAGGGAAGAAAGTCATTATGGTTCCCGGATGTCCTTGGCCATCTCCGTAGTAGAAGTGGTAGGTGGTTGGGTCATCGAAGTTAACTGTTACCTTCACCAGCCGCAATCCGAGAATGCCTGCATAGAAATTAATGTTTGGTTGTGGTTCTCCGGCGATTGCGGTTACGTGATGAATTCCTTCGATGCTGGGCATAGACAGACCTCTCCCTCTCAGTCAGGCCGCCAGGTTTCTGAGCATCTGTGTCATTCTTGAATTGGGACGAAGCCATTCGCCCGCAACGCTCCGGGAGAGACCTCGTCGACGTAGCACCAGATCCAGTCCTCGTGCGGCTCGGCGGAGCGCATCAGCGGATGCTTGGTTTCCTGGAAATGCTTCGTCGCATGTTTGTTCTTGGACGAATCAAAGCAGCCCATGTGACCACATCCCAAGCACATCCGGAGATGCACCCAAGTGTCGCCCGTTCTGACGCAGTCCTCACAGACGTGCTTGTCAGTATGCGTGAACTTGATCTGATCGAGATGCGTGCATTGACCTGCCACAGCTAACCTCCTCCATGATGTTGCTAAGCGCCAACTAGGAGCCACTAGTCAGCCAAGGTACAGCCTTGCTGGACCACACGCTGGACGAATAACTGCTTCTAAGGTCATCGGCGACTTTGCTCAGTACTGTGTGATCGTTCGTCGCCTTGTAACGCGACACAGCTCGCCAGTACATCGCACCAGGTGCAGAATGAGAGTCGCCGAAGCGTGTCAGCACATCGTCGTACCAGCGTTCCGCATCCGCATACTTCTTGTGCACAAAGGCGATTCGCCCGAGGCCGCTCTGCAAAGCAGCGATGAAATCGTGATTGGGTAGATACCCTTCGAGGCGTACGCGCTCCTTGCCCTCGCTGTCGAGAAGAAGCACGCTTGGGGTCCAGACCGCTTCGAAACGGTGGAACCACGCTGGATGTTCCTTAATGTGGGCTTTGACCGGCAGGAAATGTTGATGAATGAAGTCGCCGGTTTTCTGATCCTCATAGGATTCGGCATCCAGCCGAGCACAGGCTCCTCACGCCGGAGCCGCACTGAAATCCAGCAAAATTGGACGATTTTCCTGTTTGGCTTGGGCTAGCATCTGATCAATGTCCTTGCTCCAATTGACGGCCATGTTCGACTCCTTGATAACCGTCTAGGATGCGAGCAAGCAGGTCGGTGTTTTGGTTCTGCTGCTCTCAGGTGGACCGAGGATCTGCGGGCAACCAAATCGAGAAGACTGTGCCCTTGCCGACACGACTGCGCACTCGGATTCGCCCTTCGTGTTTATTGACCAGTTCCTTTGTCACCCAAAGCCCCAGGCCGGTGCCAATCGCTTCTTTCGTGGTGAAGAACGGCTCGAAGATACGCTTCAGGTGCTGAGAGTTGATACCCGCGCCATTGTCAGCGATGGTCACCCGGACCTTGGGGCGCTGCCCATTGTTGAGCCCGGGGCAACTGGTCCGAATATGCAGCATGCCGTTAGTTCCTAAAGCGTCGATGCTGTTGCTTACGAGATTAGAAACAATCTGCCGCAGCTCTCCCTCAATTGCGCGAACAGAGGAAGGAGTTCGATACCTGCGCTGCACCGAAATTGCCTTATTCTTTAGCTTCGGTCCGTAAAGGTCCAACACGCCATTGACGACTTCCGGCACGTTGACGGGCGTGGGTTGGCCGGTTTCGCGATAGAAGCCGAGCGTTTGTCGTGTGATGTGGGCAACGCGTTCCAGCTCTCGTTCGGCAAGATTCAGGTGCTTGTGCACGGACTCGGACTGGGCAGGTGCCGTTGAAGCGAGATAGATGGAGTTAATCGCCGATGCGAGCGGATTGTTAATCTCGTGCGCTATTGTGGCGGCCATGCGGCCAACCGAGGCGAGCTTTTCACTCCGAATCAGGGCTTCCTGGGCCTTCTTTCGTTCGTGAATGTCGGTGGTTGTTCCGAACCATAGCTCTGTATTGCTCTTGGGATCGACTATCGGGACCGCACGGCCCAGATGCCAGCGGTATTCCCCGTCATAGCGGCGTACCCGGTATTCCGCCTCGTACACACTGCGCTCTGCGACGACTTTCTTCCACAACTCAACACTTGCAGGGCGGTCTTCGGGATGCAGGAAATCGGCCCAGCGGCCGTCAGTGTTCTGTTCAACGGTTGTTGCCGTGTAGTCCAGCCACTTGGGACTTAGGTAATGGAAGTTAGCCCTGGAGTCAGCAACCCAGACCATTTGCGGCACGTTTTCAGCCATATCGCGGAAGCGTTGCTCGCTTTGCTGCAGGGCTGCCGTCAGCCGTTCTCTCTCCGCCAGTGATCGCGCCAGAGTGAGATTGCTGTAGCTCAGCTTCGAAATCATTTCGGCCAGCTTCATGAGGTAATTCATGCCGACGTTCAGAGTTTCCCGGCTAAGTCGTGGGACGCGAGCAAGCGCGGCCAAATATTCGGGTTCAGGAAAACCGAAGATGCGTGCCTGTTCGCGGAAGAGTTCGAGGTTAGGCGTTTCGTCCTCGAAGAAGAACTGGCCGGAGAATACATTGCCGATGTGTTTGTCGCCGAGGATGATCGGTGTCACCACATCCCACATGTGGTTCTTGCATTGATATAGCTTGTATTCGCCAGCGGGAACCTCCGCTGACAGTTCGCGGTCGCTATCGATGCAATGTTTGCACGAGTCGGCGTTGACACGGTGGAAGTTCGTACAGATATCCTGCCAGCCCGCGCCGACCAACACTCTGCCTTGAAGATCAATGACTGACACAGGGATGTGCGTCAGGTTATAAAAGTCCTCAAAGAGTGCCTGCAATGCAGGCGCATCGATGACGTCAGCCAATTCCAGCGTGCCAAGATCGCCTTCAGGCGAAACAATGCTGTTGAGCTTGACGCGGACGCGTTCCTCGCTTTCTCGTAGTGCATCTTCTGTTTGTCTTCGAGGAGTGACGTCGCTTGCCGTCCCGAACCATTCGGTGATCTCGCCTTTCTCATCGAACAGTGGCACCGCTCGTGAAAGGGTCCATCCCAGGCTTCCGTCCGCTCGGCGCACTCGATGTTCAAGTTCGTAGACAGACTTGGTTCGCACAGCAGTTTGGATGGCGTCTAGAACTTCAGCCTGATCTTGTGGATGAATGTATTCCTGCAACCAATTCTTATTGGGCTTCTCCGTATCGGAAAGGAAACCTCGGCCATCCAGCCGACGCATCTCGCTCCAGTCCCCGTTGACGGAGTAGATGACATCTGAACTGGCGGTCACGAACGCTCGCAGGCGCTCCTCGCTACTGCGCAACGCGTCTTCGGCCTGCTTACGGTCGGTGATATCCTGCGCGAAACCGTATAACTTGGTCACCTCGCCTGAAGCGGCACGCACATAACGCCCGCGAGCTAGGACCGTGCGAACCTCGCCGTTGTCCTGGCGAACGATGCGATGTTCCACATCGTACGGCGCGATGCCGTTGCGAGCATTTTCAAAAGCACCCGCGATAACTTCACGGTCTTCAGGGTGCGCGATCGGCAACAAATCCGCTGCTTTCAGCGGCGCTGTCTTGCAGCCGTGAATCGCGAGCCATTCATCGGAGAACAGCCAGCGATCGGTCTCGACATTCCACTCCCACGCCCCCGTGTGCGACAGGCGTTCCGCTTCGGCGAGCAGTGCGCGGCTGTGTTGAAGATCCCTCTCAGCTTGCTTGCGCGTTGTGATGTCATGCGCAATGCTGGAAGCCCCGACTATCTTTCCAGCCGTGTCCAGGATCGGTGAGATCTTGACACTAACATCAACCAAAGTGCCGTCCCGGCGTCGTCGAACCGTTTCGTACTGCTCTATGTGCTCGCCAGCAACGAGTCGCCGCAGAATATCGCTTAGCTCTGTGGAGCGATCTTCTGGAATGAGGACTGACATGGGGTTGCCGACCATCTCGGCGGCCGTGTAGCGGTACAGTCGTTCCGCGCCACGGTTCCAGCTTGTGACGATGCCTTCCAGAGTCTTACCGATAATGGCTTCGTCTGAGGACTCAACGATCGCACTCAGGTGGCGCACCGTGGAGTCGGCCTCGCGCCTATGCTGGCCACTTTCAGATTCCTTCTGTTCGCGTTCGATCGCCGGTAATAGGCGTGCGATGTTGTGCTTCAGCACGTAATCGTGAGCGCCTGCCCGCATCGCGGCGACGGCCATCTCGTCCGTTATGGTCCCAGACACGATGATGAAGGGAATGTCGCGGCCGCTTTGCTTTAGCAGCTCAAGTGCAGCCAAAGCTCCGAAACTCGGCAGACTGTAGTCGGCCGTGATCAAGTCCCAATCCTGATTTGCAAGAGCTTCAGAGAACTCGGCCGCATTGTTCACGCGTGACGAACTGAGGTGGTAACCGCCGTTGGTCAGTTCGAGTTCCACAAGCTCGGCATCGGCCGGTGAGTCTTCAACGATTAAAACGCGGAGAGTCCTACAGCAACGGGAATCGTCTGAGGGCGTGCTATCTCGTGTGGGCATAACGATGCTAAGGACAGGCCAAGCCACCCCACGCAGTATTTGCCGCAGCAAAGCCAAGGCAAGCCAAATCTGAGGTTAATACCTGTTGATTGAAGAGTAACATCACAGGACGAATCGAGATGTGAGGTCTAACCGCTCAGTAGGACTAAGGTGAGATCACTGCCCCGAAAGCCTCAACGACGCATTATGTGATCGACAATACTAGTTTATCGTCGCCCGTTCTGGAGCAGCCAGTCGCAGGTCACGAGCGTGCGGCAGCCGTGTGATTCTTACAGCTAGCGTCTAATGCGGAGCTCCGATGCTAGCCGGTCTGTCCGGTGGTCCAATCCGTGTGAAATGTTCCTTCACGGTCGATCCGGCGGTAGGTATGCGCACCGAAGTAATCCCGCTGTGCCTGGGTAAGATTCGCTGGAAGAAGCTCGCAGCGGTAAGCGTCGAAGTACGCTAACGACGAACTCATAGCGAGCACCGGAATTCCAAGGCCCACAGCCGTTTGTACGACGACTCGCCATGCTTCCTGTCGGCTTTCAACGGCGTCACGGAACGCCGGGTCCAACAGAAGGTTCGTCAGCGCAGGATTGCGCCGGTAAGCGGCCATGATCTCGTACAGCAATCTAGCTTGGATGATGCAACCAGCTCGCCAAATCCCGGCGATCTCTCCGGGCTGCAAATTATATTTGTATTCGGCGGATGCAATGCGCATAAGTCCCAGGCCCTGTGCGTAGGACGTGATCTTGCTGGCGTACAGCGCCTGCTCAATTGCGGCGATCAGCTTCTTGCGATCTCCGCTGAAGGACGGCACTGGGCCGCGGAGAACCTTGCTGGCCGCCACGCGCTCCGTCTTGAGCGCCGACAGGATCCGGCTTTCCACCGCCGCATTGATCGTGGGAATGGGAGCCCCAATATCGAGCGAGTTCTGGCTGGCCCACTTGCCTGTGCCCTTCTGCTGTGCCTCATCGAGTATCACGTCCAATGTGGGCGTACCAGTAGCGTCATCGCGAACTGCGAAAATGTTCGCGGTGATTTCGATCAGGTAAGACTTCAGCTCGCGCTGATTCCACTCGCTGAAGATGTCGTGCAGTTCGTCTGCGGGAATACCCAGACCCCGGCGCATAAGGTCGTAGCACTCGGCTATCAACTGCATATCGGCATACTCGATGCCGTTGTGGACCATTTTGATGTAGTGCCCTGCACCTCGTGGCCCGATGTACGTCACGCAAGGTTCGCCATCTTCCGCGCGGGCTGCAATAGCACGCAGGATGGGTGCGACCGCCTCCCAAGCCTTCTTTTGGCCTCCGGGCATGATGGCCGGTCCCCACAACGCTCCCTCTTCGCCACCCGATACGCCGGTGCCCATGAAGTTGATTCCTTCAGCTTCAAGCGCCCTGCTGCGCCGCTCCGTATCGAGGAAGTACGAGTTCCCGCCGTCCATCAGAATGTCGCCGGGTTCAGCGTAGGGCTTCAGGTGATCGACGGCGCTGTCCACTGCCGTGCCCGCTGGCACCATGATGAGAATGCGCCGGGGCTTCTCGAGCACGTGCATTAGCGCTGTTGGCGTGTCGACCGCGATGACGTTCTTGCCTTTGGCTCGACGTTCGACGAAGTTTCGCCTCTTTTCAGCGTCCAGGTCATACCCTGCTACAGGGAAGCCATTCCGCTCCATGTTGAGCGCCAGGTTCGCGCCCATCACGCCGAGACCTACAACGCCAATGCTGTATTTCATTTCTTCTCCTGCCGTGCCGGCGCTGCGCTGCATAGTGTTTGAAGCGCTTCCAGCGCTTGAGGAAGTCATCGGATCCTCTTCGGTGCAAGACAACTCAAGGACGCTCTGGCCAGGAGTGTTTGGGATAGCGTCGCATCAGCTCGCGCCGAACCTGAGGATACAGCCGTTCCCAGAAGCCCGCGAGGTCAGTCGTCGTCTGAACAGACCTCTGGTTCGGAGCCAGAAGGTGCACGACTACAGGCGTGCGATCCGGACCAACGCGAGGCGTGTCGAGCATGCCGAAAAAGTCTTGCAAGCGGGACGCAATCCAGGGTGCTTTGCCTCGCTCATAATGTACTTTCGTCTGCCGGCCATGCTGCAGGCGAATGCGGTCGGGGGCCAATTCGTTCAGTCGCCGCGTACCAACTTTGTGCTCAAGCAGGGAAATGAGAGTCGGGGCTACGCGTTTCAAGTCCGAAAAGCTTCGCAGTCCCGAGCACAGCTCACGCAATGCCACGGGCACGTCCGGTGGATCAAAGCCGGCGAACTCGGCGCGTGCGATCAACGCATCCAGAGCAGTCACATCGATGAAGCGCTCGATGCCAGCTTCCAAAGCTTTCTGAGCCAGTAACTCGGCCGCAGCCTCAGTATCCGGAGCCGCACCACGCGACTCCTGTATGAGCAACTCGTCATATAACAGCGCGCTCACGGCATCCACCCGCTCTGCCGAGCGATTCCATTCGACGCCTGACCTCTCACGGACGCGATCCGGGAAAAAGTCGATCAGCCATTCCGGCTCAATGCGTGCCGTCATTCGAATCAGCGGCAGCGGTTTGTCCGTTCGATCCTCGGCATCGACGGCGACCATGAACTCATATCGTGGAGCATCACCAGCAACTTCCGCCGATGCCCCAGTCGAGAGCAGCACCTGCTTACTTGCTCGACGCCGGGCGACTCGATCGGGAAAACCCGCGAGCACCGATTGCAATAGTGCGTCGTCGTTGTGCCTTGCCTGGCACGGCGGTCGTGCAATCCTTCGGAGTTGTTCGATGTGTTGCAGCGTGCGGCGATCATGGGCCGACTCGACGGCTGCGAGCAGATCATTGCTGGAAACGTGCACACCTGACCCGAGTAGCGCGGCGGCAACGCAAGCGTCCTCGCCTACGCCCCGCTCGATCGCCTCGACTAAGATTCGCGAGAGCCGAGGCGGTAGTGGGTAGCGAGCAAGACGATGCGCCATATCGCCTTTGGCTCCCAGGCGGTCGAGCAGTGAATCGGCAGCTTCGATCGCTGTTGCGGGTGGCGCGTCGAGCCACTCAAGCTGGTTTGCGCGCGCGATCCCCATGGCCCGCAAATCCAGGCAAAGCTGTGAGAGCTCAGCGCGCAAAATCTCCGGAGTGTCTTGCTCTGGCCTCTGCAAGTAGTCTTGTTCCGAATAGAGGCGCAGCACACAGCCGGGTGCGGTCCGTGCAGCGCGTCCAGCGCGTTGCTTGGCCGAAGCCTTGCTGATTCTGCCTACGTGCAGCGTTGGCAATCCGCTCCAGGGCGAATAGGTCGCAACGCGAGCCAGGCCGCTGTCAACGACGGCGGTTACGCCCTCAACGGTCACAGAACTCTCGGCAACGTTGGTCGCAAGGATCAACTTTCGCTCAGGGGTGGGCAAGAGTGCACGATCTTGTTCTTCGGGCGACAGATTTCCATGCAGGGGCAGCATGAGTAAACCGGCCCGCCGTGCGACCGTTTCGCACTCGCGCATGGCTCGCCTGATCTCTGCAATACCAGGCAGAAAGGTCAGGATGTTGCCGGAGGCGTGGTCGGCGAGCAGCAGCTCCACCGCGTTCTTCACCTGAACCTCTAGCGATTCGGGCGAGTAGGGCAGGTGCCTGATCGACAGGTCGAACAAAGCACCTTCGGAGCGCAAAATTGGGCAGCCGCCAAGGTAGCTCGCGACGGGACCGGCCTCGAGAGTTGCCGACATCACTATGATTCGCAGATCGGGGCGCTTTCGCTGGAGCCGTCTCAGCAGCGCCAATGCCAGGTCGCCTTCGAGATGACGCTCGTGGAACTCGTCGAGCACGACTGCGGTGACGCCCTTCAGGTCTGGATCCGAAAGCAAGCGGCGCGTCAACACGCCTTCGGTTACAAAGCGCAGCCGAGTGCGCGGGCCTACGGCCTCTTCGAAGCGAACTTGGTATCCGACGGTCTCGCCAAGCTTTTCGCCCATCTCCGACGCGACTCGCCGGGCGGCCAAGCGCGCCGCGATGCGACGTGGCTCGAGCACCACCACATCTCCAGTCGTAATGCCAAGAAGCGCAGGCGGTACTCGGGTCGTCTTGCCCGCACCCGGAGGAGCTTCAATTACAAGGCTAGAGTGCGTCCGAAGCGTTTCGATAACGTCCGGCAGGATCTCGTCTACCGGCAGAATTGGTTTGCGGTTCACCACGTCTCATCGGAACACGGCATTTTGATTTGCGTCAATCACCCGCTGTTCCTGCGAAAACGTGTGAATCGGGTGCCGCTTGTAGGAAGATAGAAACATGACCAGCGTCCGGATAGATAAGTGGTTGTGGGCTGCCAGGTTCTTCAAGACGCGTGCCATGGCTGCCCGGGCTTGTGAACTCGGCAGGGTTCAATGGAACAAACAGGCAGCCAAAGCCGCCCGCGAGGTCAAGGCCGGTGACATGTTGGACATCAAAACCGAGGGCGGGGAGTTTGAAGTCGAGGTGCTGGCCGTCAGCGAGGTGCGCGGCCCCGCAGCGGTTGCTCAGACTCTGTACCGCGAAACGGAGGTGAGCCGTGATTTGCGACTGAAGGCGGCAGAGGAGAGAAAGGCCATGAGAGCTTTCGCGCCGGCGCCTGAGGGCAGGCCATCCAAGCGCGACCGCCGCAAGATCATCCAGTTTCGCGGCGATCGCTGAGTTCGAGTCTATGCGCTAGTGCCGCCCGTACTCCGAATTGATCGCCAGCGCGTTGAAGTGGTCATAAGCCTCGCGTGCTATACGGCTGATTGCAGCTTCGCCCTTCGTACCGTTCTTCAGATAACCAGTCATGATGGCGATCGCGAATGGCCGATTCTTCACGAAGACGATTCCAACATCATTGCGGAGGCCATCGAGTGAGCCTGGCTTGTTGGCGATTTGCAGGTCGGCAGGGAGCAGTCGCGGGATCCAACTTTCCTTCGGGGTGCTCAATACCTTGAAGAAGTCGTCGGTGAGCGATTTGTTCAAGAGCTTCCCGTTGTAGAGAGCTGCCAGCATTCGCGTGAACTCACGCGGGCTGCCGACGTTTTCGCGGCCCTGCTTCGCCGCCGCAATATCCATCATTTTGCGCTGAAGTCGAATGTGGCTGAACCCGTAGGAGTCGAGCATGGCGTTGACGTTGGCCATGCCGACGTGGTCAATAAGAATGTTGGTGGCCGAGTTGTCGCTAACGGCAATCATCATGGTGGCAAGGTCGCGGTTTGTAAGTCGCGTCGTTCCCGGCGTGAGTCCGCCCATGATGTAGCTGTCCGGCACTAGGTCGGCCTGATTCACGACGTAGGTGTCATCGAGCTTTGCCTTCCCCGGTCCGCCCTGCTGTGATTGCCGGTAAAGCTCCGCGAGCACGGCGATCTTGATGGAACTAGCGGTTGCGAGCACGTGGTCCGCGTTGAGTGCGAGTTCGCGTCCGCTGGTCAGATCGACGATGGAAACGGCCACAACGCCGTCCGTCTGATTTGCGATGCGCGTAATTCGGTTAGATAGTTTTTGCCAGAGCACGTCTTCGTTAGCGCTCGACTTCTTTGCGGGCGCAGAACTCTGTGCCCACATCGTGCCCAGCAGCAACAAGGTGCAGAATACGTTCTTAAGCACGCAACCACCTCCAACAATGAGCAGCTCACGATAACGCGAAAGCAGGCGGACGAAAAGTGTCGAGGGGATCACCGTCTTCGTTGGAAGTGATGGCCGCGACCGACATCAGCCGAGAGCCCGCCGCTTGTGCGTTGTACTGGTAGTCTTTGCAATCGGAAATGGTTGGGGTTTGCGGCTCCCCGTCCAACGTCCCGTTTCGGCTTGCGAACGTACAAGGAAGAAGTCTCCGTGCAACTCGCGACCGCTGAAGAAAAGGTGGGCGTAGCCTTGGGCCAGGTCGCCTTCCACGACTTCGTACGTGCCGAGGTCGGAGACGCCGTATGACAGACTGGATGTCGGCGCCTGTCTTCGAGCTTCACGCAACACCGAATCGAACTGCTCATCCGAGATGCAGAACGGCGACTCGCTCGCGCTGGCCACGTCGTCGCGGTCGGGAAGACCTTTTGGAAATGACCAGCACAGCCAATCATCACCGCTCTCAAGTGCGAGGTCGAGCGCACGATCTTTGCTGGACAACTCGCCGTGCGCGTTTTCGGGCTTGGCGTTGCGCCGGCGCAGCAGAAAGCGCCTGCGTCCGCCCTGGGCGCTGGCGCGGGGAAGTTCGAGTGTAGGTTTCGCTGGAGCGCTCCGCAATCTCGGAAGCTTCGAAAGCTTTGGTATCTTCTGCCCGACGGGGCGTAGCTTTTCGACGAATGATTCCGGCAAGGACTGCTGGAGCCCGAGCACCGGCGCGAAAAGATCGCCGACGCTCTGCAAGCGGTCGATCGCAGCATTGGCAAGCCAGTAGAGCGCAGAGGAACTCCCGGACTTGAGTGCGGCAGTCAGCTCGTCCCACGTAACCGGAAGCGAGACGAATGGCCGATGACGCTTCGCGCGTAGCGAATACGCGCCAATGGTGGTCTTGAAATCGGCATTCTGGCTCCAGTCGATGAAAACGCGGTCTCTCCGTTCTGACCTCTGCATCCCCGAGACGATAAGGTCGGGATGCTCGGCGTGAAGCAATTCAGAGACGGTCTTCGCAAATGTCTGAGTGATGGCGTATGTCGTTGGCGTGTTCAGAGGCACATAAACCTGCAGTCCTTTTGATCCGGATACTTTCGCGCAACTCTGAAGACCGAGTTGGTTCAGCAGATCGCGTAATAGCAACGAAACACGAGCACACGCCAAGATGTTGGCGCCCTCACCGGGGTCGAGGTCAAAGACGACGAAGTCTGGCAATTCGATTTTCGGTTCGCGTGCGAGGAACGGGTGAATCTCGATCGTGCCGATATTGGCGGCCCAGACCAGTGTGCGCCCGTCGTTGATGATGATGTAGTTGATCTGGGACTCACCCGTGCGTCGCCAGACGGGGAATGTCCTGACCCACTGCGGTGTGAATGCGGGCGCGTCTTTTTCGTAAAACCATGGGCCCGTGGTTGTGTCTGTGTAGCGCTTAAGCGTCACGGGTCGATTCCGAAGGTGCGGCAGAATGTAGGGCGCTACTCGATCGTAGTACTCGACCAGATGCAACTTCGTGAATCGGTGGTTCGGATAGACGAGGCGTTCGGGGTTGGTGATTCCAATTCCCGCGATTCTCGTCGTTTTCGGCACAAATTCGAAGATGTTTGCAAACATGCGGACGTTGTGTTGCGACGGCCGCCAATTGGAAGGGAGGTCGTGGCACGAGACGAGTCGAAAGTTACGATAGTCCGCACACTGCTGCATTTCTTTTTGGGGTTGAATCGAGGGCCTCGAGCCGGAACTGCTGAACGGCGGCGCAATCTTGCCTTCTTAGGAATCTTGCGCTGGTCGAGCGCTGTTGTAGCTCTGGATTCTAATCACAAACAACTGTGACGAAATGACAGCCCAAATGTGTCAACGGCTTCTATCATGGAGCTTCAAGGCTTGTGGCGAGAACCCTCCGACATCGGCCGGAAAGATCTCCGGAGCCCAGACAAGATTATGGAAAAGCACCCCAAAGGCACGCAGGCTCGCGTGTTGTTGTCTTCGGTTTTCGGCCCCTACGCACGCGACGACGAATTCGGCAGCCGCGCCATCAACCCGATGGAGCTTTACCACAATCAGGTTACTCGCGCGCAAGGCACGTTCTCGTTGCGCATGTTCCATCGTTCCTGGGGGATCATGATGATCCAGGAGAATATTTCGGCGCCCTGCACGGTGCTGGATTTTCCCACCCGGGAGGCGTTCGAGAAAGAACTGCGCGAGAACTCGTACGACATCGTGGGCATCTCGTCGATTATCGTGAACGTCGGCAAGGTGCGCGAGATGTGCCGTATCGTGCGGAAACTTGCGCCGCAAGCCAAGATCGTCATCGGCGGTCACGTTGCCGCGATCCCCGGCCTGAAACACATGATTGATGCCGATCACATCGTCATGGGCGAAGGCATTGCCTGGATGCGCGAGTACCTGGGCGAAGACCCAAACGCTCCGATCCACCATCCCGAGATCGTGTCCGGTTTCGGTCTGCGGGTTATGGGCCTGAAGGTCCCGGAGAAGCCGGGCCAGACCGCCGCAACCGTGATCCCCTCTGTCGGGTGCCCAATGGGGTGCAACTTCTGCACGACCTCCGCTTTCTTTGGCGGCAAGGGCAAGTACACGAATTTCTACAACACGGGCAAGGAGCTGTTTGAAGTCATGGACCACATGGAGCAGACCATGGGCGTCCAGTCGTTCTTCATCATGGACGAGAATTTCCTGCTCAATCGCCCGCGCGCGATGGAGTTGTTGGCGCTCATGAAAGAGCACAACAAGAGCTGGGCGTTCTACGTGTTCTCCTCCGCCAATGCCATTCGCAAGTACACAATGGAAGAACTCGTCGAACTCGGGGTTTCGTGGTTGTGGATGGGGCTTGAGTCGCCGAAATCCGGATACCAGAAGCTGCAGGGCTCAGACACGCTGAAGCTCACGCGCGAACTACGCGAGAACGGCATCAAGCTGCTCGGTTCCACGATCGTCGGCATGGAGCACCACACGCCGGAGAACATTGAGCAAGAGATCGAGTACGCCATCGCGCATGAGACCGACTTCCACCAGTTCATGCTCTATACGCCGGTTCCAGGCACGCCTCTTTATAAGCAGATGAAAGATGAGGGCCGGTTAATCGACGTGGATCTGGCCGACATTCACGGGCAGTGGAAGTTCAACTTCAAGCATGGAGCAATCAGCCGCGACCAGTCGAAGAAATTCCTCGATCTCGCTTTCTGGCGCGACTTCGAGCGCAACGGCCCGAGCCTGTTCCGGATCTGCCAGACGACACTTCAAGGCTGGAAAAAGTACAAAAACCATCCCGACCCGCGCATCCGTCAGCGCTTCGAGTGGGAAGTGAAGTCACTCAAGAACGCCTACAACGTTGCCCTCTGGGCCATGGAGAAGCGTCTCAAGAAGAAGAACGCCGAGATCAGCGCGCGCGTGCGGCAATTGCGCAAAGACATCGAAAGCGAATTCGGCGCATTCACAAAATGGGCGGCGCGCCTAGCCGGTCCCGTGATGCTGTGGCTCGATAAGCGAGAGTCCAAGCGATTGGCAAAGGGCAAAACGTATGAACCGCCAACACTCATCGAGCGAAGGAACTGGGTAGAGAGCGTGGGGTGATCGCAGTCAAGGATCGCAGGATAGAAGAAGAGAGCCGTCCGCATCGCGGACGGCTCTTCTTCTTTTGTTCGATTGCTACTTCTGGAACGACGTCCAGTTCGTGATTACATCAGAGAGTGCCTGATGCACAAGGTTGTTGCGAGTTTCGGCCGACCATGCCGTGTTCCAAATGACTACTCCGCCGGGCGCGGTGAGACTCTTCTGACCGGTGGCAAGAGCGCTTAGAATAGTCGTCTGCCAGGCACGGTACTCTGATTCGTACGGCATGTATACCGGTCCGGTTCTCCTGAAATCGGCTATATGGGTCCCGGTATGCGAGATTGCCCTGGCAAGAGCGTCCCCCTTCAATCGATCCATGTTGAACGTGCATCGGAATAACAAGCCGTCCGGAGAGTCACTAGAGCCTTTGCTTTCGTCTGCTGTGAGCGCTTCGTTCGGGGTCCCGAAATCGATAACGACTCCGTTACTTTCGCCGGGTTCTCCGAACGCGGCTGCGGCTTGCTGCACTTGAATGCCTGCAGGACTACCCTGACCGAGAGCCCGAGCTGCCTGATGTGCGGCTGCGACGGGGTCACCGCCACCGCTTTCGCCTTTATTATCGTTATTCGCTTCAGCCGCCGACTTCGAGTAGTCGATTTCCTGGCCGGCGACCTCCGTCACCGATTGCAGAACGAGACGGGTGCTGTACTGCCTCATGTTGCCGAATCCATTTAGGCCCGTCACTTTCCCTGATGCATCCCGGACCACACCCGGGTCCTTCGTGCCGTCCAGTCTTCCAGTGAGCGTCGCCGTCACTTTGTACTTCCCGCAGCCGAGACACATGCCAGGGCCTTTGTACGGGGCGGAAAGCAAGGAATCGAACTGTTTGAAATCTTTATTCTTGTCGAGTTTCACCGGAGGTCGGCTTGGGGCGACTTGAGAGCTTGCGCTGTTCTTGGCAAGTTGAATTTGGACAGCGGCTACCGGGCCCGCTTTCGCCTTCGTACCTTCGGGGAAGGCAAGCCAAATCGCGTTAACAGGACGTTTGCAGTTGGAATCCTTAATTGAGAAATCGTCGAATCCAGCTGTGACGACCCCCTTCAACCGAACCGTTTTTCCATCGAAGGCCTGAGGATTGGCGAGAATGTCGCAGACTGTAGTATCGATAACCTGCGCACCCAGGGGACTAACAATTGCGAGCAGACATATCACTGCCGAGAGAATTATCTTCATTCGCTTTCCTGGAGAATTGCGAACGAATCGTAACGCTCGAGATTCGTCGTGGCAAGTGTCTCCAGAGCAGAAACAGAAAGGGCGACCTTTCGGCCGCCCTCCTTACGAACTCTGGAATTTTCGATTACAGAGCGCGCACGTTCTCTGCCTGCCAGCCCTTTTTGCCCTTGGTCACTTCGAATTCCACGCGCTGGCCTTCCTGCAAACTGCGGAAGCCGTTCGCCTGAATCGACGTGTGATGCACGAAGACGTCTTCGCCGTTCTCACGGCTGATGAAACCAAAGCCTTTGGCATCGTTAAACCACTTAACTGTTCCTTGTTCCATTGTGTTGCTCTTTTCTTCTGGTGTTGATTTCGCGTAAGGAATCGGGAGTACGAGAGGCAGGGCTTGCTCTTTGGCAGATCTGCAGCGTTGCAACCGAATCTATTCAAACGCATAGACAGCATAGCAGAGCCTAGGGCTTTTGTCACATTTGCTAATGAATGTGGCGTCCAAGGTGCATAGGGTGTAAATAGCGCCCGGCGTGCATTGTTCGCCAGATCGCTGCTCCGTCACAACTGCGTAAGAACAGCGTTTGTGCGCTGATCTCCGAAACGAAAAAAGGCGGCCCACACTAAGTGGACCGCCACGGTCGTCAGCCAGACGACGATTGAAAAAATCCAAAGCGGGAGTTCGCAAAGCCAAATGCAATCGCTGAGGACATCACCGCCGAGCGCCGTCGTTGAACGGTGCTCACGCCACTACTATTAGCAACAACGCTGCCAAATCCAGGTGCTCTGGCCCAAGTGGAAGGAAAGCAAGAGCTTACGTCATCGGAGCTGCGGTTGAAGACTTCAAAGGAGTCCAGAAATATACAAAGTTCCGTAGGACGAATACTGTCTGTTGTAGGAAGGAGGCGATATCGCCAAAAGACACAGGCAGGTTCGCGGACTCACCAGCACGTACGGCTGCGCGAGACTTTTTCAGGCTCGCGCAGCGCGTCCGCTCTTTTCTTCTCGCTCCTTGGCGGTAACAAGTCCCCACGCCAGTCGCGCTGCACCCAACAGGTTCGCATCTCCGAGTAACTGGCTGCGCTTGATTTTGACTTGTCTCGAGGCCAGAGGCTGTGCCCATTCCCGGGCCACGGCGTTCAACGAAGGCATGAACAAGTCGACTGCTCCGGCCATTCCGCCGCCAAGGATGATTACCTCAGGGTCGAACATCGAGATGATGTTTGCCACTGCGCGCCCGAGCATTTTGCCGGCTTCTTCAAAGATCGCTAGTGCTTCCGGATCGCCGTCACGAGCTGCCTCTGCGACATCGCGCGACGTTACATCTTCGGCGCCATACATGCCCAGGGCTCCACTTGTACCAGCCTTGATGCGTGCGGCAGCGGCGCGGGCAATTCCCGGTCCGGCCGCAAACGCTTCGAGCTGGCCGACGTGCCGCACCTCGTTCGTATACCAGTCATTCACGACGATCCAGCCGGCGCACCCGGAGAGCTCGTGCGCACCACGGATGACCTTGCCGCCGCTGATGATTCCGGCGCCAATGCCAGTCCCCAAAACGAGCATCACGGCGTCCGACTTGCCGCGAGCAGCACCCAGCCAGGTCTCACCGACGGCGGCAGCATTGCGGTCACTTTCAATGGCAAACGGAATTTTCAGCGCCCGCTCAAGCCGAGTGCGCAGGGGCATGGATTCCCAGCCCGGAAGATTCGGCGCCCAAACTGTCCCCGTGCGCCGGACGAGGCCGGGAACTGCCACGGCTCCGGCTTCGAAAGCCTCATCGACGCGCCTGGGGCGGGCGAGTTGCTCCGCCAGCCTGGCGATCTGGAACACCGGGGCGGACTTCGAGGCCGTGTCCACGCGCTCGGTTACGCGGGCCACTATCTTGCCGCGCCGGCTCACGGCAGCAGCAGAAATCTTCGTTCCGCCTAGATCCGCGGCGAAGACATTTTTCGGCGAGGTATCTTCTGTTGTTCGGGTCACTAGCATGATTGTAGCGCGACTCGCAATTGCACAAAGGTTGAGTCGTATCCGGCAGCTCGGGCAAAGGTAAGCCACACGCCTTACCTTTTGCAATGGCGAACGTCTGAAACAGTGGCGGTGAGCGATGCCTTTTGGGTCTGAGGAAGCGGTTCGTCACAGATGGAACCTCCCGGTAACGGTCTCGATTGCGCTTCACCTTGTGCTACTCGCCTTGGCGGTGCGGTCCGGGGCCGAGCCGATCTTCGTGACCCCGTCCTCGGTGGCGCGGGGAGACGGGCTGAAGTCTTACCGCCTGCTCTACTTCTCGCCTGTGGGAGCCGATTCCGGACAGCCAATCGACCACAGGGACGTGACGCTTCAAGCTCCCACTCAACAGGCGCGCACCAAGCCTCCGAAAAGCGTCAAGGAGAAGAAGTCCGTTTCGAGGGAAGGCGAAGTCGCGGATCGATCAGTTAAGGCGGGCATGCCTTTCGGATCGCTTCTGTACGGTCCTTCGAGCGGGCATGATGTCCGTCCAGCGTACCCGATCGTGTTCCCGGACCCGCGGGTCGCGAACGCGGACTTGCCGTCGGGTGTCGCCGGCGAGGTCATTGTCGAGGTCACCATCGACGAGCTGGGCCACGTCATCGAGACCAAGCTGCTCGCCGGCATCGGACATGGGATCGACGAAAAGGTGCTGGCCGCTCTTCAGAACTGGCGATTTCGTCCGGCCTTGATGGATGGCCGTCCAATTGCGTCGAAGCACGACGTCCACTTTCGTTTCCCTTCTTGAGTCCTGGGCTGTCCACCCTGAGAAAAACTAAGGCGCTCACCTGAGACCTGGAGCCTGAAAGCGAGGATTGTCGAGCGCGAGGGAGCGTTTGGGCGTACTTTGCGACGCAAAGTACCCTCCGCGAACACCACTTTTGAGCAGACGAGAAAGCCACTAAGGCAGCATATCTGCTGAATTTCGAAGGGCTTGGCCCGTCCATAATCTGGGTGTGACGTACGTCACAGACAGATGACTGATTCGCTTCGAACTTGCCACAGGATTGTTAATGAACTGCTGCGACCCTGATGTTCCGGTGGAAACAGATCAGCCCGGGATGCAGACGCAGCTGATAGCAGGAGGAGGCACCTGTGGTCAGAAAATTGATGGTCATCGGCCTGGTCATGCTGATGGCCGCTGCCGCATTCGGCCAGAACGTGTCGAGCTCGGTGAAAGGCGTAGTCACCGACCCGACCGGCGCCGTTGTGGCGGGGGCGAATTTGACACTGACGAACCAGGGTACGGCGACGGCGTTCAACGCCAAGTCTGATGAAACCGGTTCGTTCACGTTCCTTAATGTTTTACCTGGCAAGTACTCCCTCAAGATTGAGGCGGCTGGGTTCACGACAAAAACGTTAACTGACCTGGTGGTAGAAGCCAGCCAGATCCGTACGATCGGCTCCGTCAGGATGGAAGTCGGCGGTTCGACGACGGAAGTCAGCGTTACTGCTGAAGCAGCTGCCATCCAGCTAGCCAGCGCCGAAAAAGCCGGCACGGTAACCAGCGATCAGCTCGAAACACTAGCGATCAAGGGCCGCGACGTATTCGCGCTGCTGACCACGATTCCTGGCGTCGTAGATAACGGCACCGCTAAGCGCGACTTCAACCGTCCGACGCAATTGCAGGGCACGATGATCAACGGCGGTCGCGACTCGTCTAAAAACTTCACCGTTGACGGTGTCACGAACATGGACGTGGGCTCGAACCAGACGGTTGCGTTCACTCCCAGCCCCGACTCCGTGCAGGAAATCCGTATCCTTACGTCGAACTACCAGGCTGAGTACGGCCGCAATGCCGCGGGCACGATCAACGTCATCACCAAAGGCGGCACGCGCGACTTCCACGGCAACGTCTATGATTACTATCGGCACGAGAGCCTGAATGCGAACAGCTGGGGCAACAACCGCACCAATACCAAGAAGCAGCCATATCGCTTGCGCAACACAGGGTTCACGGTTGGCGGACCGATTTACATTCCTGGCAAACTGAACACCAACAGGGACAAACTGTTCTTCTTCTGGTCGGAAGAGTTCGGGGCGGTGAAGCAGAACTTCATCAACTTCGCTACCACGCCGACACAGCTTGAACGTGCCGGGGATTTCTCACAGAGCAAAGACGGCAACGGTAAGCAAATCTACATCAAGGACCCGCTTCTTGCAGGCGCCTGCAATGCGACCGACCAGACTGCTTGCTTCCCCGGGAACAGAATTCCGACGGAACGGTTAAGCGCGGCTGGACAGAACATCCTGAACTTCTTCCCTCTGCCCAACTACACCGACCCCGACCCGCTTCTGGTGAACCGGCGCAACTACCGCACCACCTACAGCGGTGACTACACGCGGCGTTCGGACATGGTGCGCATCGACGCGAACCCAACCTCAACGCTTTCGATGTACTTCCGCTTCAACAACGACGCGGACGAGCAGATAGCGCCCTGGGGCAACTGGCTGACCAGCATGAACTGGATGCCATCGCCCGTAACTTATAACCAGCCGGGCAGGGGACTCGCGTTTCACGTCACGAAGGTGTTCTCGCCCACCCTTATCAACGAATTTAACTTCGGCTATACGCACAACCGCCTGTCAGCGGTGTTCCAGGACAATGCACCCTGGCAGCGGAGTAAAATCGGGATCGGCGAATGGTTCGACGACTCCGACTATGTTCCGAACCTGGCGTTCGGCGGCCAGCACTCCACACCCATTAACATCAATCTTGCGGGACAGTTCCCATACGTGAACACTACGGACCTGTTCAGCTTCACCGACAACCTGAGCAAGACCTACAAGAACCACAATTTCCGCGCCGGCATTTACGTCGAGACGACCAGCAAGGACGCTCCGGTGTGGAACAGCTATCGCGGCAGCATCAACTTCGGTCATAGCACGCTGAATCCGCTGACAACGGGCGACGGCTTCGCCAACGCGCTTCTGGGCGTGGTGACGAGCTACTCCGAAAGCTCGAAGTGGGTGGATGGCGCGTACAAGTTCAGGAACTACGAGTGGTACGTCCAGGACAATTGGAAAGTCACCTCCCGCCTGACTCTTGATCTTGGCGTCCGTTTCTACCACATGTCGCCCGTGACGGACGACAACGGATCCATGGCAACGTTCGATCCGCGGTACTTCGATCCGGCAAAGGCGCCGCGCCTGTATCAGCCTGCCATGAACGGTGGCGCACGCATGGGGTATGACGCTCAGACCAACACCTGGGTGCCAGCAGTGATGATCGGGTTCCTGGTTCCCGGCAGCGGAGATCCCAACAATGGTGGCATGGCACCGGGCGTAAACGGCTACCCGCAGGGCAACGTAACCAGTTCGTGGCTCGACGTCGGTCCGCGCTTTGGCTTTGCTTATGACGTCTTCGGCAACGGCAAGACTGCGTTGCGCGGCGGCATCGGCATCTTCAAGGACCGCGGTTCCATTCTGCCCAGCGTTTACTCTGCCGGCGGTCCGCCGGTGGCATACAGCACCACGGCGTACTACACCACGTTGGATCAGTTGCCGAACGCGGCCGGTGCACGTGGTCCTTCCGGCGGCGACTGGCTGCCCGGTGGCACGGCTTTTTACGGCGAGTACAAGACGCCCACGATCTCGAACTTCAGCCTCGGCGTTCAGCAGGAACTGCCGGCCAAGTTCGTGCTTGATGTCTCGTATGTGGGTTCTCTGTCGCGTCATCTATGGGTCAACCGCTACATCAACCCGATCCCGGTGGGCGCGCGCTTCAACCCGGCGAACGTGGATTCGACGACGGGCGGCGTGCTGCCTGACAATTTCATGCGCATCTATCGCGGCTGGAACAGCGTCAAGGCGCAGGAGTTCACTGGCACGGCCAATTACAACTCCATGCAGGTTGCACTGAACCGCCGCTTCACCAACGGCCTGCAGTTTGGAGCTTCGTATACATGGTCGAAGGCGCTGGGCGTGCAGAGCGACGAAAACGGCATCGTGAGCTCATACCTGAATCCGCGTGACATTAACTACGGCATGCTGGCTCAGGATCGCTCGCACGTGCTGGTTATTAACTACTACTACGACCTGCCTAAGCTTGGTAAGAAGTACGGCATCAAGCCTCTCGGCTGGATAACCGATAACTGGGCCATCAGCGGAATCAACACTTTCTCGACGGGCGCTCCGACCACTCCGTATATCTATTGGACGGATTCCCGTGACGTCACCGGGTCGACCGATACCGCCACTGGCCAATTGATTGGAAACCCATATCAGAACGTACCAACAGGGTTGCAGTTCAACCCGGCTGCGTATGCTCCTACCCCGAAGGGTACGTACGGCAACGTCAACTTCGGGAATGTGCGTCCAGGCACGCTACGTCTGCCCGGCATCAACAACTGGGACTTCACGCTGACCAAACATGTCCCGCTCGGATCGGAAAGACGATATATCCAGTTCCGCGCCGAGATGTTCAACGTGTTCAACCACACCCAGTACAGCACGTATGACACGTCGCTGGGGTTCGATGCCACTGGCAAGATGGTAAACGCGAACGCCGGTAAGTTTACGGGTGCGCGCGATCCACGCCAGATGCAGCTGTCGTTGAAGCTGTTCTTCTAACGCTTGCCTCCATGCTTCGGTGTGGGCACCGGTAATAAACGGTGTCCACACCGGGCACGTTCAACGGGTAAACTTCGGGCAGACCGGTCGTAAAAATCCGAGATGAAAGGCGCAACAGCCTTGAAGGGCAAAACAGCCTTAATAATGATAGTCGCGCTTGCACTGGCCATCGGCGTGCAAGCGAAGGATTCGAAGAAGCAAGCTGAGCCGTCGAAGGCGCCGGTTACGGCAGCGACGATGGTCGAAACCGCGCCTCAGAATCCGTTTTGGCAGCCGATGTTCTTCCCGGTTTCGGCGTGGTACAGCGGCGGCAAAGCGCGCGCGCCCATGCTCTCGACCATGACGGCGGCGAGCGAAAAAGAATGGCGCGAAGACCTCCTCAAAATCAAGAACCTCGGGTTCAACACTGTCCGTACATGGACGGAGTGGACAGCCAACGAGCCGCGCGAGGGTGAATACCACTTTGAAAACTTGGACATGATTCTGAAGCTCGCGCAAGAAGTCGGGCTGAAGGTCATCGTGCAGGTGTATGTCGACTCCGCGCCGGATTGGGTCGGGAAAAAGTTCCCGCACTCTGAGTTCGAGAACCAGGCCGGAACCAAGGTTCCGTCGCAGGCCGCTCCTGGATACTGCTTCGATCATCCCGGCGTGCGCAAGGCGATGTTGAATTACTTCCAGCAAGTGGCTAAGCGAACGGTTGCGAGTCCCGCGTTCCATGCGTACGACCTTTGGAGTGAACCGGCCGTCATGAACTGGGCGTTGCCGCAATATATGGCGAACCCGCAGTTCTGCTACTGCCCGTACACACAGGCGCGATTCCGCGAGTGGCTGAAAGCGAAGTACGGCACGCTCGACGCGCTGAATAAAGCCTGGTATCGCACGTTCCTGCAGTGGGACGATGTGCAGCCGCCGCGGTTCGGCACGATCCTTACTTATACGGACTTCATGGACTGGCGAACCTTCATCGCCGACAAGATTGCAGGCGACCTGAAGATGCGCAGCCTGGCCGTGAAGGAAGTGGACAAGGTGCATCCGACCACGAGCCACGCTCCGAATCCGTCACCTGTGTTCCGTACGATGGCGGACGCGATGGACGCGTCTGACGATTACCTGCTGAAGGATTCAGTCGATTTCTTCGGAACCAGCTTCTACCCGAAATTGACCTCGCCGGACCGCGACATGAACCTCGAGCGTCGCGCGCTGGTGATGGACATGACTCGCGCGATCACGGACGACCGTGGTTTCTACGTCGGCGAGTTGCAGGGCGGTTACGGCGTGCACGGTATCATCAGCGGCAATCCGATCACGTCGAAAGAGCTGGAACAGTACATGTGGGGCATGGTGTCGCGCGGAGCCAGGGCGATCAATATTTATGCGTTCTATCCGATGAGCACCGGCTACGAGGCGCTGGGTTACGGTCTCATCAACCTTGACGGCACGCTCACGGACCGCAGCAAACACGCTGGCCAGATGGCGCAGAAGATCGCCGGTAACAGCGACCTGATCTTGAAAGCAAAACCGCAGAAGGCGGAAGCGGCGGTTGTGTTCAACTCGCTGGTGCCGCTGCTCGGTGGCGAGCAGGCTTACGGAGACAGGCGGTCGATTCACCGCGCAGTTGCGGGTTACCACCGAATGTTCTTTGAAAGGAACATCCCTGTGGACTTCCCGAGTGCGCGTGAGTTGGAATTGAACAAGCTACGCCAGTACAAGCTGATCATTGTTCCTTATCCGCTGCTGCTGACAGAGCAGATGGCCAAGACCTTGGAGCAGTACGTTGCCGAGGGCGGAAACCTGTTTGTGGAAGCGCGTGCCGGCTGGCAAGACGAGAAGGGACACGGTCAGCCCATTCTTCCTGGATTTGGCTGGCACAAGATGGCCGGCGTCCGCGAGAAGCAAGTGTTGCCTGGAACCAAGTTCGACGTTCAATGGGGCGTCGCGAAGTTTGCCGGCATGAGCTTCCTAGAAGAATTTGAGCAACTCGATCCGGCCGCGAAGGTCGTGGCTAAGTTCGAGAACGGCGTTCCGGCGGCTTACGAGCACCAGTATGGGAAAGGCAAAGTGATCGTCCTCGGAACCTTCGCGGGGGAGCCAAACTACCTGAACCCGGTTGCGAACCATCCTTTGCTGGACCTGCTCGCAAACTGGGCGGCTTTAGCAAGGCCGGAGTTGAAGGCTTCGTCGTTCGTGGAACTGCGAACGATGGAGGCTGCGAATGGCAAGCTGGTGATGTTCTTCAATCACGACAAGAAGGCCGCGAAGGTCGATTACGCGGTCGAGTTGCCGAAAGCTGCCGTGAAAGTCACCGAGTTGCTGACGGGCGACAGTGTCGCGGCGAGCGGGACATCGCTGAAGCTCTCCGGAGAAGTCCCGGCCGAAAGTGTTCGCGTTTACAGAGTGGATTACTGAGTTGGATCTGAAAGCGAAGGATCCTTGCTGGTCATGTGAAATGCATAGATCCTTCGCCTCGCTCAGACGACGATAGCTTTGATGTAGTTCTCATAAAGATCATTCCGGCTCAGCAGCCGGCGCAATCATTCGGAGGAAGTGTGAGTCTTTATCAATATCAAGAACGCATAACGCAGGTCACGAACGCCATTTGGCAGACGCAGGCGGAGAACATCGAGAAGGCCGCTAAACTGATGGCTGACGCGATCGCGAACAAAGGATTGGTGCACATGTTCGGCAGCGGACATTCGGTGCTGCCGGTGCAAGATATGTTTCCGCGATATGGAGCTTATCCTGGTTTCAGGCCGTTGATGGACATGCGGTTGATGTGGACGAACGTTATCGGTTCAGGCGGAGCGAAGGGTTTGCTGTGGCTCGAGCGCCGCGAAGGTTACGCGCAGGTGCTTTTCGAAAACGAGCCGATCAAGGCTGGCGACGTCATGCTGATTTTCTCGCACGGCGGGTTGAACGCGGCCGGAATCGAAGTGGCGCTTGAAGCGAAGAAGCGCGGGCTTAAGGTGGTCGCAATCACTTCGATGTGCAACTACAAGGTTCGCGAAGCGACGCACTCTACCGGAAAGAAGCTGGCGGATTGCGCCGATGTGGTTATCGACAATTGCTGCCCGCCGGAAGACGCGCTGGTTAAGGTTGAGGGATGGAAGGCGCCTGTCGCTGCAAGTTCAACCGTGGCGACGGTGACGATCGCGATGGCGCTGGTGGCGCAGGTCGCGGCTGAACTGAGCAAGCAGGGTGCAAACCCGCCTGTGTTCGTGTCGCCGAATGTCCCGGGCATTCCCAAGGACAACAACGATCGAGTTTACCTGGAGTACGAAGCTTCCTTAAAACGGTAGTCTGTTGCGTTTGTTCTGCCTCTGTTCGTTTGCCTCTGGAGTACCCGGTACGCGCAATGCGTACCGGGTTTTTTGTTGGCCACGAGAGTTACCTCCCTCCCCCTAGATCTCGGGAATCCAGTATCTATGCGGCTTGGCGCGAGGGCGATCTGCCAAATTCCTGAAAACAAACGAGTTGAATTCTGATCGGGCTTCTGGAGCTTTCAAGCGCCGTATTGTGCATGCATCTCTGTCGAGATACTCAGTTTAAGTATGACAAATCGGAAGGGTGAACCCGCCATATCCCGGAGAACTAGTTCCCATACGGATGGAATGACTTAGAAGGAATGCAGCCGGGATCGGGGGTTGACATCTTTCGGGGGTAAATCAGCCATGAGCCGTAGCCATCAGCTTTCAGGGTGTAATCCGGCTGCAAAATCTAGTACGGCTGCAACAATAAAGGGGGCGATTTCTCGCCCCCGAAATCCGCCTTTGCGGAAGTGCGCTACGAGTCTGCCAGCTAGAAGGTGTATTTTGCCACCAACTGCATCTTGCGGGATGCGTTGAACGTCTGGCCCTTCATGTCGCCGAAATAGCTGCTAGTGATCGTCGAACTGTAAGGCAAGTCGTACATTACTGAGTTGGTCACGTTCTGCATATCTAGCCGAAGCTCCAACTGGTGGTGTTCGGTTATCTTGAATTTCTTGGCGATGGCCATATCAAGGTTGTAGTTGTTGGGCAGCCGGAAGTAGTTACGCCCAACGTTGCTGAGTTGACCCGCTGGGGGCTGGTAGAACTTACTTTTCTGCTCCGGCGTGAAGTACAGCAGGTCGGAGGTGTAGGGATCGCCTGTCCAGTGGAGATTCCCCATGTCCGGCGAGCAGTCATCGCAGCTTGCCGGGGTCATGACAGTGCGGTTGAAAGTGTAGGCACCGCTGTAGGCGGTGAATGGTCGGCCCGATTGCAGGGTGACGATGCCGGCTACCTGGAATCCTCCTATGATCTTGTCCAAAACGCCGGAAGCATTTCGTCCTAACAGTTTGCCTCTGCCGAAAGGCAATTCGTAGATGAAGTTGCCCTGCAGCATATGGCGGCGGTCGAAGTCGGACGAGGCGTAGTTCCTCCGGCGATTAGAGTTGTCCCAAGGAATGCTGGACGACGATTGATAGCTTCCGGTTGGGATAGTTGTGAACGTTGGGTCATAGGAACGCGTGTCCAGCGACTTGGAAAGCGTGTAGCTGACCTGGAACTGTAAGCCGCCGGTCATTCGCCGCTGCAGCTGGACTTCGAACGCATGATAGTTGGCGAAGTCATGGGTATCGAGCACGTCTACTTCGTCAGCGAACTGCGGGTACTTGACGAAGAAGTATGGGCTGAAGCCGTTCGCTACTATGAGTTGCTGACCAGTTGAGGTGGTGAGTTGGTTGATGACCTTAGCGATGTAAGCGACGTCGTTGCGCTTCAAACGGGTTGAATACTGGCTGCGCAGCCACGCGGATCCATTCGCTGTTTTTCCAGCCAAGAGGGCGTTGATCAGGGGACTATCTCCGCCGTTCTTGACGGTGTTAAACGCGTCGAGGAATCCATTTTTGAAGATCTCGTGCGCATTCGAGTCGTAGCCTCCGAAAAGGCTTGTACCGTGGCGACCAAGATAGTTGAGTTCGAGCACCATGCTTCGCGGTAGCTCGCGCTGGATACTGAAGCCCCACATATGGGTGCGCGGGGTTTTCAGTTTCGGGTCTATAACCGTCGTCCAGTTGGTCGAGAATGGCGGAGGTGTGCGCATCGATTCTGGTGTTTCGCCCGGAGGAGGAGCGAGAGGCTGACCGCCACAAACTATCGACGGGCCATTGATGGTGCAGTCCGCAAGACGACCACCTGGGTCCTGTGCATTCCCTCCGTGTTCACCGAAAGCCGTGTTGTTCAGGGAATAGGTGTAACCCGGGAGGGACTGGATGATGGAAGAAGAGATTACAAAAGTGTTGATGCGGTCGAACGCGAGGCGATAGTTGCCCCGGATCGAGGTCTTGCCATTCTTAAATGGATCCCAAGCGAAGCCGATTGAAGGGCCGATGTTGCCGATCTGGTCGTCCCAGAGTTTTCCTGGAACCCAAGTGGCGGAGTCTGTAGGCGTTCCCTCCAGAGTGAGCGGAGTTTTAGGCCGCAGGATCATGTTACGGGGATTTCGGGGCGACAGTTTCATCTCCCAACGCAGGCCGCCATCGATTGTGAGGTTCGACTTCACTTTCCAACTATCCTGGAAGTAAAGGTCGTATTCGGGGAAACGGCTGTCGAAGTTGAACCATGAGCCAGCGGGAAACCAATTCTTTCCATCAGAGACGAACCCTACGTTGATTTGGCCGACACGACCCAAGAGGTTATTGATCGTACTCTGCAGTGGAGCCTGATCCATGTCGATGTTCATGTCATCTGGCAGGTTGAACAAGTCGACATCGACCGGGTTCGTGTCAGTGTCGAACCACATGTGCGGCAGGGCATTGTAGCTGCCGATCGATCCGCGATTATCGATGTGACGCTGGTAGCGTATAGAGAAACCCATCCGCATGGTGTGGTTGCCGCGGGTGATGCTCAGGTTATCGTTGGCCTGGATGGTGGTAAGCGTGCGAATATTACCCGCCTCATTGTTGACGGGACCGGTGAGGTCCGTCCAGCCGCAGATCGGTTGGAAGCAGAATGGCATGACCGTCGTGTAGGCCGGGTCGGGGTTGGCAAAGTCGTAACCGAAGCGGTTCATGCCGACGACAAACTCGTTTGTCATGCGAGCGTTCGGAGTGAAGCGCCAATTGATTGCAAGATTGCGCGGTTTACGGTAAGTGTCGACAACGCGTGGAGCATTTGGGAACGGAGCCTGGCCCGCGTTGGCCGTATCACCCAGAGTGTTTTGATGTCCCCATGCGTAACGGACGAACACTGAATTGCGATCACTGAAATTGTGGTCGATCTTGAAGACGTAATCGTCCTGTTTGTGGTTCTCAGGCGAGTTCCAGCTGAACCCAGCAGTGTTGAGGCCGTCACCACGAGTGAAATCGTTCGGAAGCGGCGTCATGGCGATGAACTGCTGCATACGAGGATCAAGGCCGAGCCCACGAGGGTCATTCGCTGCAAGAACATAAGAGCCGATATCAACACCGGGCAGCACGTTCCCACTACTGTCCACTAAGGCAGGGCTGTTAGAGGGACAGTCGGGTTGGCCATCGCCACCGCATAGTAAATTGCCTGATCCGTCCATAGGCTGCTTTACATAGCGGAAGGTACCGTTGCGTGCCGCTTGCGTGTAGACAATGCTGGTGTATTTCGAATTCGCCAGAGTGCGCAGGAACTGGTAGTTGAAGAAGAAGAAAGTCTTGTTTTTGAAGATGGGGCCGCCGAGGCTGAAACCTCCGAGTTTCTGAATAAATTGAGGACGGCCGAGCGGAGGATCGGAGATCTTGTTGCCAACTTCGTTGGCATTGAGTCCAGGCGTTTGATAAAAGAAAAACCCGCTGCCATGAAATTCGTTGGTGCCGGACTTCGTGACCATCTGCACCTGGCCGCCACTGGCACGGCCGATATCGGCGCTAGCATTTCCGGTGACCACCCGGAACTCGGAGAGCATGTCAGGGTTGACTTTCAGCGGGGTTGTGCCTCCACCGCCGCTGCTGGTTTCGTTCACATCGATGCCGTCGAGGGTGTAGTCCCATGCGCGGTCGCGAGAACCGTGTACGTGGATTCCGCCACCCGCGTTCGATCCGACCGTCACACCGGGCTGAAAGTTCACGAGATCCAGCGGGTTACGTCCTCGAGTGGTGATGATAGGCAATTCGGTGACAGCATTTTGATCAACGACGTTGCCGAAGTTGCCGGAGGTGCTGGTCTGGACCATTTCTGCTGCGGCTTCGACCTGCACCGTCTGAGCAGCGGCGCCGACTTCGAGTGTGACGTTCACGGTCATCGGCTGGCCGATGCTCAATTGGTTTCCAGCGGTTATGAATGTCCTGAAGCCTTCCGACTCGACTTTGATCTGGTAAACGCCGGGTTGCACGCTTTCGAATGAGTATGCGCCGGCGGTTGATGTGCGTGTTGTGTAACTGACATTGGTGCCTTGGTTCGTAGCAGTGACAGCGGCACCGCTAACCATAGCGCCTGTCTTGTCAACGACCGTGCCGGTGATACGCGAGGTGCCGGTCTGTGCGACAACAGAAACGGCGACGAGGGCGAGCAGGCATAGCAGGGCGATGAAAATGGCTCTGGGTCTCATCGTCTCCCCCTTTTGACGTTGAGTCTTGCGGGTCTGACTACACGGGCCCTGTTCTCTACGTGCCGGTTTCGCTGGCTGACGAGTTCTAGCCGGGTGTGCGCGCCGAACGGTCTGCTGGCGCACATCTCTGAGGTTTGTGCGAGGTTGTACTCCGGAAAGGCACGCAGGGTCAAGGAGAACGCGACGGCGAAGGAAAAGTGCAGTGCCAAAGAGGGACGCCGCAAAACGCCTTATACGATATTCGATCTAGCTTGCTGAGCGCGGCTAAACCGGCAGTCTTATTCTGAACAGGCGGCATAGCCAGCGAGTGGGGCGGAGTTGGATTGTGAGCTGAATCAGTGATACTCTCTCTGCGCGTTTGAACGGTCGGTTTCGAGACCTGCCTCTGGCATTGGTTTGAGATCAGTTCATCTCTCCTTGCCTTCCAGTCCGAAAGCCCGCTACTTCAAATAGCTCACACAGAGGCCAGGCAATGAAGAACATTTACGTGGGGAATCTGTCCTTCAACACGACGGAAGACGAGCTACGTTCTGCTTTCGAAGGGTATGGGAGGATTGAGCGGGTGACGGTGGTGCGTGATCGCGACACCGGGCAGCCGCGCGGGTTCGGATTCGTGGAGATGACGGACGACGGCGAGGCCGAGCGCGCGATTGCCGCGACGAACGGTATGATGCTGGGCGGCCGGACCATTAACGTCAACGAAGCCCGCCCGAAGCGCGAAGGCGCGGGCGGTGGCGGCGGCGGACGCGGCGGTTTCGGCGGCGGCAGAGGCCGGAGCGGCGGCGGTGGCGGCGGTCGCGGCGGATACGGCCGGTACTAGTTCGATCTCCAGGAAATGAAAGGACCTGCTGCGAGAGTGGCAGGTCTTTTTTTGCGAGCAGTGGTTGAAACCCGGCCACAGCAGGCCGAGCCCTGACCGCGTGTTGTTCGCCACTGGTCAAAGATGCGGTCGAGACGCTCGCACCCCGTTTGCTACGAAGCTGCCTGTTCCAGCATCGATATATAGCCGGTCTGCTACAAGACACAAAGATGTTGAAGATGCGTTTTCGCGTCTGCTCTACTTACTCGTGTATCGTTAGCTGCACCTGGTAGATTGCGAGGTCGCGCAATAGCGTGAGCCGCCGGAGAGTTCCCTTGTTCTTCATCTTCATTCTTGCTGTGTGGACGCTGATGCACGTGTACGTTTTTTGGCGTGCGGCATCGGTACCACTCATATCGGAGCATGTGAACCGCGGAGTGCTCCTTGCTATTGCGGTGTTCCTGTGGTCCAGTTTCATCATTGGGCGGGTGCTGGCGCACTACGGCGTTCCGTTGGTCGGGCGCGTCCTGGAGCAGGTAGGCGCGAACTGGATGGGACTGCTGTTCCTTTCTCTGGTTGCATTGCTGGTGGTGGACATCATTACCGGCTTCGGCTACCTGATGCCGCGCGTTGCACCTGGTCTGCGTGGATGGGCGCTTGTAGCCGCCGGCGCACTTTGCATTTTCGCCATCGTGCAGGGGTTGCGAGCACCTGTCGTGGAGAGTTACGAGGTGCGGATGCCGGGTCTGCCTGCCGATCGCGACGGCACCGTGGTCGTGGTCGCGTCTGATCTGCACGTTGGCGAGATACAAGGCAAGCAGTGGTTGGCCGAGAGAGTGGAGCAGATTGAGGCACAGAAACCGGACCTGCTCATCTTGGCAGGCGACATCCTGGAGGGTGACGGCGAGACTGTTCGCGATCTCATCCCTGTGCTACGTCGATTCAGTGCTCCGCTAGGCGTGTGGGCCGTGACGGGCAATCATGAGTTCTACGGCGGCTACGAGAGCAGCGTGCGCGCATTTCGGGACTCCGGCTTTCATGTGCTCACGGATCAGTGGGCAGAAGCGGCTCCGGGCTTGCTGGTGGCAGGGGTGGACGACTTGACTGCGCGACGTCGTAGGACCGGGAGTGTGGACGGCTTCGTCGAACGCGCACTGGCTGGGCGTCCCAATGGTGCTGCAACGCTCTTCGTGTCGCACTCACCGTGGAACGCCGAGGTGGCCGCGAAGGCAGGCGCTGGGCTGATGGTATCTGGCCACACCCACAACGGGCAGATTTGGCCATTCACTTATGTTGTCCGTGCCGTATATCCATTCATTTCGGGGCGATATGACCTCAACGGCATGGCGGTAGTCGTTTGCCGTGGCACTGGAACTTGGGGTCCGCGCATGCGTCTGTGGAGACGCGGAGAAATTGCGCGAGTCACACTGCGCTCACCAGCCGTAGATGAGCGGCGACAGGCTTCGCACACTGGAGATTAGCTGGTAACTTTTCAGCCGTGAGCTGTTGGTCGTTTCATGTGAGCTGACCGTCAGTTGTTGGGATACGTGTCGGCCATGTCAGGAGGCATATCGGTGAGGTTCAAGTTCGCGGTCTTACTTCTTGCAGCCATATTCGGTGTGAGTGCCGTACCTGCTTCTTCGCAAGACCTGCCGGTCAAATGGGAGGAACTTACTGCTGTAGATTTCGTCAAAGCAGTTAAGCAGGCCCGCGGGACGTGCCTGTTGCCGTTCGGAGTCATGGAGAAGCATGGGCCGCAGCTACCCCTGGGCACGGATCTTATAAATGTGCGGCGGGCGTCGATCGACGCGGCACAGCAGGAGTACGCGGTCGTTTTTCCGGAGTATTACTTCGCGCAGATATTCGAGGCGCAGCACCAGCCCGGGACGGTGGCGTACAGTCTGCCGCTCCAATTGCAACTCCTACAAGAGACCGTGAGCGAGATGTCGCGGAACGGCTGCAAGAAAATCATCATCGTGAACGGGCACGGCGGTAACAACTATCTGCTGCCGTTGTTCGCACAGTCTCAACTGGCTTCACCTCGTGATTACGTGGTTTATGTGTTCGGGCAGACAAGTCTTGCTGGACCGGGCCGGCCTCCCGTGAAAAGCCCCGGAGATATGCATGCTGGAGAGACCGAGACGGCACACATGATGTACTCGCGGCCGGAACTGGTTCGAATGGAGGCTGCCGGCACGCAATCGGGAGCGGATCAGAACCGGCTGAAGCTTCCGTCGACGCTTCTTACCGGCATCTGGTGGTACGCCAAGTTTCCGAATCACTATGCCGCCGACCCTGCGGCGGCCAATCGAGAACTGGGTGAATACGACATGAAGTTGTGGTCGAAGAAGATTGCTGAGGCAATCGCTGCAGCCAAAGCCGATGAGGACAGCCTGAAGCTTCAGAACGAGTACTTCGAGCAGATCAAGCGTCCGCTGGATACGAAGCAGTAGTCGAAAGCAGCTGTCAGCCATCAGTCGTCAGCTACCAGGTTTCAGCAGAAAGGTGCCTGTCCCGATTTGGGGCGGGCGCTTTTCTTTTGGGGCGGGGGAGGGAATGCATAGATCCTTCGCTTCGCTCAGGATGACAGCGCGTTCATTGAGGGCTCTGGGCAGTGTCTCACGTTGTCACGCGGACGGGTTAACTCTGTCACAAGTTCCTGGTTCAGCTCTGGATACAATTCCGCGGTACCTCCGAAAAACAGGAGAACTGTGCCGCGATGACGACCGAGGTCGAGACCAAGTCGCTACCCGCGAACGCTTACACGCCGCTCGAAGCCACTGAAACATATCAGCCGGTTGTGCCACCGCAAGCCAAGCTGGCCGAGTTGACACCGCGATCAATTGGCTGGGGCATTTTGCTCTGCATCATCTTTACTGTCGCTTCTGCGTATTCGGGACTGAAGGTCGGACAGGTGATGGAAGCAGCCATCCCGATCTCGATCCTGACGATCGGCCTTGCGCGTGTTTATCGCAGGCGTTCGACGGTGCTGGAGAACGTTATCGTCACCGGCATCGGCGGAGTCTCGGGGTCAGTTGTGGCCGGAGCGATCTTTACGCTCCCCGCACTTTACATCCTGCAACTCAATCCACATCCGGTTCAGACGATTTTCATCTGCGTGGCGGGCGGGTGTCTCGGCGTTCTGTTCCTGATTCCGTTGCGTCGTTATTTCGTGCGTGACATGCACGGGGTGCTGCCCTACCCGGAGGCGACGGCCATCACGGAAGTACTGGTGACGGGCGAGAAGGGCGGATCGCAGGCGAAGCTGCTATTGCAAGCCACCGCCATCTCGGGGCTGTACGACTTCTTCGTGACCACTTTCCACGTTTGGAAAGAGTACGTGGATTTCCAGTTCATTCCAGTGGTGCGCGTCCTTAACGAGAAGGCGCGCATGGTGTTCAGCTTCGACGCAATTGCGTTCATCCTGGGTCTTGGATACGTCATGGGATTGCGGAGTTCGATGATACTGTGCGCCGGAGGCGTGCTCTCGAACTTCGTGCTGGTACCGCTGATCTGGTTCGTCGGGAGCCATTTCGATACCGCGGTGTATCCGGGTACAGTGCCGATCTCGGACATGAGCGCTGTTCAGATCTATCGTAGTTATGTGCGATTCGTCGGCGTCGGCGCGATTGCGACAGCGGGCATCTTCGGAATCATCAAGTCGCTGAAGATCGTGGCGGGATCGTTTGGCATTGCGCTGAAGGTCTTCCGTCACGGCGAGGCGGCGGCGAGCGAACGAACGGATCGCGATATCCCGATGATGTCGATTTTGCTCGGGGTGATCGTGAGCGCAATTGGTGTGGCGATCTTTCTGTCGCTGCTGCCACAAGAAACGCCCTCTTTCGCGGTGTGGGCGGTGCCGGCGTGGGTAGTGATCGTCATTGGCATTCTTCTCACACTCGTCTTCTCCTTTTTCTTTACATCCGTTGCCGCAAACGCCATTGCGACCTGCGCGCGTAACCCAATCTCCGGCATGACCATGCTGACCATCATCATTTCTTCGGTGGTGCTGTTACGGTTTGGCATTTCGGGCACGACGGGCATGTTCTTTGTGATGGCGATAGCGGCGATGGTCTGCACCGCGCTTTCGGTTTCAGGGCAGACGATCACGGACCTTAAGACTGGGTATTGGCTGGGATCTACGCCGTCAGCGCAGGAAAAGGTTAAGTTCCTTGGCGTGGTGGCGGCGGCGATTGCTTCGGGCCTGACAATCGTGATGTTGGCGCGTGCGTTCCAGTTTGGTGAGGCCGCCCCGGGTAATACGCTGCCTGTGCTGGCAGCGCCACAAGCGGCCATTATGAAGGCGCTGGTGGAAGGGTTCATGAGCCATCAGCCGGTCGCGTACGTGCTGTTTGGTGTTGGGGCCATGATCGCGCTGATGCTGGAGATGCTCGGCCAGCCTTCGTTACTGTTTGCACTTGGTATGTACCTTCCGCTTGAACTGAATACGCCGGCGCTAGTGGGCGGATTCCTGTCGCACTTTCTGAACAAGCGCTCGGAGAAGAAGGGCGGGGAACAGGGCAAGAGCATTCGCGAGCGTGGCGTTATTATCGCGTCTGGACTGATGGCGGGCGGTGCGCTGGGCGGTGTCTTGGGTGCTGCACTGAGGCTATTCCCACAGTATAGGGAAGACCTGATCAAGACCCCGTTCTACTCGAACGAGCCGATTTCTCAGAGTGTGTCTGCATTGCTGTTCGTGGGCCTTTGCCTTTACGTCTGGTTCGGATCGCTGAAGAAAACGAGGGAGATGCGATGGAGCAAGTAGGAATGGCTGCGAGACAGCACAGTGGAATGATGGACGGAATCGGCAGGCTTGTTGCTGACGCCGTGCTCGGCGTCGATACGCTCTGGGGCGGCGACGTCATGTGCGCTTCGGGTACAGGACGTTTTATTGCGGACTCCTGGTTTTCTGATGAGCCACTCCCGGCGGCGTATACGTCTGCCACGGCGGCTCGAGTCCGAGAATCGGGCGGTTTGTCGGCGAAAGAGATTCATCGAGAGGCAATCGAAGAGTACCTGCAGCAGGTGAATTTGCCAGCCGCAATCGGCGGGTTGCGCGACGCCGCGAACGCCATCGGTGGAAGCCGCGGCCAATACTTGGCAGGTCTGGCCACCTGCACCGAGGTGATGTACGACCTCGCATTGGAAGTCCTGGGCAAAGGACCCGCGGTTCCGTATGAGCGTTGCGTGGAGGCCTCGACGGGGCATGCGCCAAAGCAGTCGCAACCCGAGGCGAAGCGTGAGCGAGTTGCGGAACTGTTGGCGCGGGCAGGATTTAAGTCGTCGGGTCCAGAATCGTTGCTGGACGCGGTCGACGCGTGGCGGCGCGAACGGACGGTGCCGATGGCTTCTGTGCGTGCGCTGGGCGCGGCGGTGATCGCGTACTTCGACGATCTGAGCGCGACAAACATGGAGCCGTACCTGCCTGCAGAACTTGCTCGCGTGCCGCGGGCGAATATTCAATTCCTGCCCATCAAGGACGCGTATTTTTCGGGTTCAATGAATTACGTAGGGCGGGCGCGAAATGCGGATGGCAGCCCTCAATATGAGGCGACGTATGAGATCAATGCGTCGCTGAGGATCTCGGTGCCGGAGTTCTACCAGTTGGTCAGCCATGAGGTGGTGCCGGGACACGTAACGACATTCGCGTACCTTCAAAATCTGTACGTTCGCGGACTCGCTGGTTTTGAAGCCACAGTGCTAACGATGAACACGAGGGCGGCAACGCTGTTCGAGGGGATCGCAAACAACGCCATTCTGATTGCGCACGGCGTAACCGAAGTTGAGCAGTTGCCGGATGAGGATTTGCAGATTGGCGTTCTGCTGGCGCTCCTTCAGGATGACGCGAAGAACCAGTCGTCGTTCCTGACCTGGGGCGAGCGGTGGGAACGGGAGGAAGTCGCGAAGACTTTGAGGCGCGAATTCCTGGTCAGCGAGGAACGTGCGGATAAGCTGTCAGGCGCGTGGGGCCGGCACCCGTTGCTGGGAAGAATGTATCTGCCGGCGTACAGGTCGGGTACGGAGAAGGTTGCAGAACTGCGCAGAAGGTATGCGGCGAAGCAGGTCCTGCCGGCTATCTACGGCTGTGAAGGCATCGTGGACATCTGCACGGTGGAAGAGGTTTTGAAGGGCGGCGAACGCACCCTCCCCTAAACGGGGAAGGGTGCGGCACCCCAAGTGAGGACAGCAAAAGGGCCAGGTGGTGTGCGCATGGCTGAAGCAGCGGGGGCAAGAATACTTTGCGTGTTCTAGGTGCTTTGATCGTATGCGTGCTTGGGGTTTGCGCGGCCAATGCGTCTAGCGAGCGCCCCAAGGACGTTACTGTCTGCGAGTTGATGAAGAATCCCAACCGATATCACGGACGGTTAGTCCGCGTCCGTGCTACCGACGTTGTGGGTGACGAAATTTCCTTTCTTACACACGGTGGATGCCGAATCGCTTCTAGCATTCCGTTTTATGTGAACAACGAGAGCGTCAAACGATATATAGCCCTGGTCGATGCCAAGCCAGTCCCCCCGGAGCCATGCCAGGCGTGCCGCCGGTATTCGGTTACTGCCACTTTGGTCGGGGTGGTTGAAAACGCCGATCCGACCGGCAAGAATCCCGGTAAGCCCGGATTCGGACACATGGGCATGTTCAACGTTCTACTTAAAATCAGGTCAGCAACGAACATCGTAGCTA
>DASPIK010000069.1:0-49375 GCA_035629075.1 Terriglobales bacterium
GACGAAATCGGCAACATGTCCGCCAACGTGCAAGCCAAGCTGCTGCGTGTCCTCGAAGAAGGCGTGTTTATGCGTCTCGGCGGGACGCGCCCGATCAAAGTGGATGTTCGCATCATCGCCGCTACCAACAGCAACCTGAAAGAGGCCGTCGCCCGCGGCCAGTTCCGCGACGACCTGTTCTATCGCCTCAACGTCGTGACGGTTTACCTGCCAGCTTTGCGCGACCGCAAGGAAGATATCCTGCCCCTCGCGCTCGATCTGGTCAGCCACTTCAACAAAGAGCTAAAGAAGAACTTCACGGGATTCACGCCCGCCGCCGCCGACTTGATCGTCAACTACCCGTGGCCGGGCAACATCCGCGAACTGAAGAACGTCGTCGAGCGCGCCATGATCCTCTCCCCCGAGGGCGCCATCGACGCCGAGTATCTCCCCGAAGAGATCCGCGACCACGTGCCCGAAAACGCCGTCGCCGCAGCCTCTGCCGCTGGTGCCCCCGCCGACTCGACTTACGCCGGCTCCGACAGCCTCGAAACCGACCCAGCCACCGGCCGAAAGTTCGTCACCCTCCGCGAACTCGAGCAGCGCTACATCGACGAAGTCCTCGCCGCCACCGGCAACAACAAGACCCAGGCTGCAAAGATTCTAGGCATCCATCCCACGTCGCTGTTGCGCAGACAGAAGAAGCAGGAATATGGATGATGGTTGATGCCGGATGGATGATGTAGCGCCGGGCTCCAAGCCCGGCGGGGCCCCAAGAATCAAGCAGTCGCCCTGTCCAATCCTATTTCGACTTCTTCTCCTGCCTTGAGGGCTCCGGCGCATTCCATTCTCGACCGTCTTCGAAGTACGCATGGTCGATCTCAATGCGTATTCTGTGTTCTCCTTCACACCAGTACAAATATGCGCTGTAGTTCTCATCGAATGTGCGCGATACACCGCCGGGTTCAATTGCATCGCTGGCTGCCCCGGTGCCGAACTCAATTGAACCGTCCTGGCGATCGTCGCTAATCTTAAATCCGTACCGGGTTATACGGTTGTTCGTCGTGTTGCGAAGGCGGAAGTGAACACGCCGATACTTAAGGTCTGTTCGGTCAGCGAAGACATGCAAATCCGTCACCTCGAGAGGACAACCGGGTGCAACGGGCAGATCCACTTCGTCCTTTCGGTCTCGCGAGAGCTCTATTTCGGTGAGATTAGCTTTAGCAGAAGCGACGTCGTCGTAATTAGACGGGGTGAAAAACCATTTCCCACGATCCCGGTAAGCTATAAGCCATGTTTGGCTCCTAACGATCTTCGAACCAACGCGAAACGTTCCCTCCCCGACCAGCGTCCACCATCTCCTGCTTGCTGGAGTAAACAAAATCTCCGAGCTGTATGAGGACTCGTCTACCGTATAGTCGAAGCTGATCATTGGGAACGCTTGCATTTGGGAGATCAAACAGTCCTTGTGAGCTTTGGTAAACGGCTTATAGCCGATATTGCCCCGACGATAGTCCCCCAGCAGAACTGACACGTGGTTCCATCGCCCTTCAGCTTGCGCATTCAAGAACAAGTTCAACCGCGAATCCAAATCCGGCTTCAGTTCTGATGGAAACTGCCAAGGCTTCCTGTCTTGAGCGACGGAAGCAATAGTAAGGAAGCTATACACGAGTATTGCGACTGATACCATCACCCAACGCCTGCAATCACAATTCGCATTTAAGCCTCGCTTTCGGCAGGTTCACCTTACGCTGCCAATGGACGGAATTCCAGAGTTTTCGGATTACGAGCAGTACGCCTGGTTGCCGACGTGACCCCCGTCACATCCGTTGCACTTTGCACTACTGCGTTTTGCAGTGGCGACGCGGAATGTGCGTGTTGCTGCACCATCGCCTTCCGATGTAACTCCTTTATTTCCAACCCATTCTCGTCACACGACGGTTTGGCACGGACGTGCACTACATAGGGTCGGAAGATGTGTCCGAGGTTCGCCTGCTAGGCAAGAAGAGGGCGGCGACCAGGAGGCAAGCACTTATATGACGATCCTGTTCGTACTGCTTACGTTCCTGGTGATCATGTCGATCACCTACTACACGCGACAGGGGCATGCCCCCGAAGTCCGGCCGCAGCCACTCGCGTATGCCAGCCCCGCAACTCCGCGCCTTTCGCGCGACTACGGCTTTGAAGTCCCGCAAGGCTATTGCTTCCATCCGGGACACACATGGGTGCTCGACGAGGGCCGCCAGAACGCCCGCATCGGCATGGACAGCTTCGCCGCTAACCTGCTCGGCAAGGTCGAGCGCGTCGAAGTCGCCGGCCTGAACCGTTGGGTCCGCCAGGGTCAAAAGGTCTGGTCCGCAACCATCGACGGTGCCACCGTTGACATGGTTTCGCCGGTTGAAGGCGTCATCATCGCCGTCAACTCCGACGTCCTTCGCGACCCGAGCCTGTTGAACAAAGACCCCTACAAGGACGGCTGGATCGCTGTGATCAAGTCGCCCGACCTCTCCACCAATGTCAACAACCTGGTCCGCGGAACATTTGTCGGTCCATGGATGCAGAACTCGCTCCGTCGCGTCACCGCCATGACGGCTCAGGCCGCTGGCGCCACCGCACAGGATGGCGGCGTGCCGATCTCGGGCCTGCTCACGCACGTTGAGCCCGGCGTGCGCCAGCAACTCGTTAAGGAGTTCTTCCTGACGTAGTGGAAGGCGATCCCGCACAAGCAGAACAAGCTTGTACGGGCCACCAAAAAAGCGAAATCAGCGAGAAGAGGGAGAGGAGAACTGCGTCATGGAAGCAACGAAGCGAAAAGCGTTGCTGGTGGACATCACCCAGTGCGTCGGCTGCAAAGCCTGCGAACTGAAATGCAAGGAAGTACACGGGTTCCCAGAGGAGCCCGCCACGAAGTTGAACGACACGACTTTCACGTTCGTTGACGAGCGTGCCGGCGGCAAGTTCGTGCGCCGCATGTGCCAGCACTGCAACGAACCGGCTTGCGCGTCTGTGTGCCCGGTTGGAGCGATCGAAAAGCTGCCGGAAGGCCCGGTAGTTTACAACGGCAAGAAATGTATCGGCTGCCGATACTGCATGATCGCCTGCCCCAACGAGGTGCCCAAGTATCAGTGGAGCAAACTGGCGCCCTACATGCGCAAGTGCGATATGTGCGCCGACCGCGTCCGCAACGGCCAGCCCACCAACTGCACGGAGGCCTGCCCCGTCGGTGCCACCATCTTCGGCGACCGCGATGCGATGCTGAAGGAAGCCCGAAAGCGGCTGGATTCGGATCCAAATTACGTGCAGCACATCTACGGTCAGGATGAATTCGGCGGTACCTCCGTTCTGTTCATCTCCGACGTGCCCTTCGAGAAGCTCGGCTTCCTCGTACCCAAGGCAGAGAAGCCACTGCCCGCATTGAGCGCCGCGGCACTTGCGGACGTACCCACGGTGACTTTCGTTGGCGGCTCCCTCCTCGCCGGACTGTACTGGATTACCCAGCGCCGTCGCGAGGTCATGATCGCTGAAGGAAAACTCAAGGCTGAATCTCACGAGGAAAGGAGCTAGCCATGTCCCGCCTGTTGAAACATCTCACATTGTGGCGCGTCTTATCGGCGGCCATCATCATTGCAGGAATTTACGGCGCGTACGTACGTTTCTTTGTCGGCTGGCAGGCTAGCACGCACTTGAGCGATGCACAGCCCTGGGGTGTCTGGGTTGGAGTCGGAACCCTTTGCGGTGTTGCACTGTCTGCCGGCGGTTTCGCCATCTCCGCGGCCGTGCATCTGCTCGGCATGGAGCGCTATCGCCCTGTCGTCAAGGCATCGGTCCTCATCTCGTTCCTCGGCTACTGCACCGTTTGCGTCGGCTATCTCTACGAACTGGGCCTGCCTTGGAACATGTGGCGCATCTTCATCAATTGGAACCGCCACTCGGTCCTGTTCGAGGTCGCGGGTTGCGTCATCCTCTACACCACCGTGCTGACCCTCGAGTTCTGCCCAAACCTCATCGCGAAGCTTCCGTGGGTTCGACTGCGCGAAGGCATCCTGCATTACGAGCACAAACTCGCGATCGCCCTTGCCCTCATCGGCACGGTGCTTTCGTCCATGCACCAGTCGTTCCTGGGTGGCTTGTTCCTGATCATGCAAGACAAGATGTACCCGCTGTGGTACAGCCAGTACATCCACACCATGTTCTACATGTCGGCGCTTCCCGCCGGCCTGGCCGTAGTGATCATGGTCATGTACCTGTCGATGCGCTCGCTTGGCGCCAAGATCGACTACAGCATCCTCACCGATCTGGCCAAGGTCATCGTTCCGATGCTGTACATCTACGGCATCTTCCGTTTCATCGACCTGATCAACCACGACGGCCTGAAGTACATGTTCCAGTTCCGGTCGGAAACCGCGTACTTCTGGACCGAAATTCTGCTTTTGGTTGTGCTGCCGATTATCGGCTACAGCATGCCGCGAGTTCGCAACAATCCCAAGGCCCTGTACTGGACGTCCGCAGTGCTGGCCATGGGCGTGATCACCAACCGCGTCAATGTTTCGATCACAAGTCTGGAGTGGTTCACGCATGCCAACTACGTTCCCAGTTGGATCGAGATGGTGCTGATGCTCGCGTGCTTCGTTGTCGCCGGCATCGTGTTCCGCCTCTGCGTGCTCTACCTGGACATCTTTCCGCGAGCGCAAAAACGGGAGCGCTGGCTGAGTACGCCGGCTACGGCCTAATACTCTAGTGCTTTCCCGGCAGTTACTAAACGGTAGCTGCCGGGTCGGCAACTCACCAGCGGGTCTCCTCCCGCGCACTCGCGAGTCCTAAGGGGCCCTGTCCGGGAACGGGGCCCCGGAGGATTAATCATGAATGCAAAAGATTTCCTTCCGGTAACAATCGAACTCGCCGAAACACCCGATTCTTACATCGAATTGGCTGCTGATGTTGAAGAACTCGCCCGCTATCTCGACCTTGAGGACTGGATAGTCAACCGCATCCGCCACATCGAACGAGAAGTCACGGTTAACCTTCCGCTGGTTCGTGATGGTAGCCGTGCGCTGTCTATCACTGGGTTCCGCGCACAGCATTTATCCGCCCGCGGACCGATGTATGGCCCCGTGAGCATCTGCCCTGGTGCGCAGCTATCACATCTGCGGGCCGCTGCTATTGAAATGACATTTCAGGCAGCACTCCTCAATTCACCTTTCGGTGGCGCTGCAGGAGCGATAGTTTGCGATCCCGATACTTTGTCTGAAAGCGATCTACGCTGTCTGGCCAAGGAATACGTCCGGGGCCTTCGCGGCATTCTGGGACGCTTCAACGACGTGCTTGGTCCCGGAGAAGGATGCAACGAGCAGATCATGGCCTGGATGCTCGACAGCCACGCACAACTTCAGGGGCACATGGATCTCGGCGTGGTCGCTGGCCGCGCTGCACAGATGTGGGGTGTCGAAAACCGCGGCGAAATCGTAGGTCGCGGGCTCGCGGTCGTGCTCCAGAACGTATTGCGTGAACGTAAGCCGTCGCTGCGGGACATCACGGTTGCCGTGCAAGGCTTTGGCCCGCTTGGTACATCATTGGCGCTGGGCCTGCAGAAATCTGGAACTCGTCTCGTCGCCGTTGCCGACGCGTCTGGTGGCGTCCTCGCCCCGAGCGGAATAGACGTGAACGCTCTTTCGTCTTATGTGGCGGAAAAGAGATTCGTCCTGGGCTTCCCCGAAGCAGAACAGGTCTCGAACGCAGACGTGGTCGGATGCCAATGCGACGTTCTAATTGCTGCTGCCGGGCGAAAGCAAATTACAAACACGAACGTTGCACAAATTCAGGCCCATGCGGTTGTGGAAGCTGTGACAGGTGGGATTACCAGCGGCGCGGAGGCTCTGCTCAGCAATGCCGGAACCGTAGTCATTCCCAGCATCCTGGCCAGTTCAGGCGAAACCGTTGCCGCTTTCGTGGAATGGAACCAGAGCCTCAGGTTTGCTCAACTTCCACCTGCTGATGTCGAGCAGGAGCTTGAGTCACGCATCGGAACTGCCTGCCAACAGGTCAAGGCAGCGGCGCTCAAACACAACATAAGTTTGCGCCGGGCAGCGCACCTTGTCGCCATGGAGCGGATCGCGTCAGAACTGCGAATGTGCACCTAGAAATTAGCCCTGCGAGAAACTGGCGCGGCAAGTAGCGCGGGCGAGAGAAGTAGCGCCGGCGGCCCGCCGGCGGCCGTGCGGGGGGCTCGCCCGCACCATCTCGGATCATACAGAGCAGCGCCACAAGCCGCCGCTCCCCGCGCCATGCGCCATTACTGAATCTGTCACCCTGAGCGAAGCGAGGAATCTATCACTTTCCCTGCATTCTCGTCCTGTTCTCTGCGTACCTCTGCGTTACCTTCGCGTTCTCTGCGTATTTCCTTCCTACTTCGTCCCATTCTGGTGTAGATCCAGTAATAGCTTCGCCGCACGGAACGAACTGATCCGGCCTTCGCTCACGGCCTTTTCGTATTTCTCCAGGCTGCTCTTCACGGCCGGATCGTTGCGGAAGCGCGTCTGCAACTCTTGCTCGATCATCTCGTGCATCCACTGTCGCGCCTGGTCCTGGCGGCGTGCTTCGAGCATTCCATGGTCGTCGAGAAAACCACGATGTTCTCGCACCACGTTCCAGATCGCGTCGATCCCTTCTCGGTTCGCGGCCGAGCACGTAACGACTCGCGGCACCCATCCAGTCTCCGAAGGCGGAAACAGATGCAGCGCATTCTCGTATTCGCGCCGCGCCACTTGCGCTTTCTGGCGATTGCTTCCGTCCGCTTTATTGATCGCGATAAGGTCACTCATCTCCATGATGCCGCGCTTGATGCCCTGCAGTTCGTCACCGGCACCAGCTAGCATCAGCAATAAAAAGAAATCAACCATCCCTGCGACGGCCGTTTCTGATTGGCCAACGCCCACCGTTTCGATCAGGACGTTCTTAAATCCGGCGGCTTCGCACAACAGCATCGTCTCGCGCGTGCGGCGAGTAATGCCGCCCAGCGATCCGCCCGAAGGCGAAGGTCGAATAAACGCCATCTCGTCTGACGCGAGTTTCTCCATGCGCGTCTTGTCGCCGAGAATGCTTCCCTTCGACTTCTGGCTTGACGGATCAATGGCCAGCACCGCCACGCGCTCTTGCCGCTCGCGAGTGAGGTGGGTACCCAGCGCTTCGATGAAGGTGCTCTTCCCCACTCCCGGCACGCCTGTTATACCGACGCGAATGGAATCGCCCGTATGCGGCAGGCATTCCTCCACGATCTGCTGTGCAATATCGGCGTCTGCCGGTCGGGAGCTTTCTACGAGCGTGATGGCCTGTGCCAGTACCGTGCGGTCGCCACTCAGAATGCCGTCGATATATTCGCGCGCAGAAAAACGCCGGCGCCGAGCACGCCGAATGCGCTCCACCTGCTCCGACGAAACCGAAGGTGGCTGCTCAACCCCAGGCTGAACAACTAGCGTGCCGTCTTGATCCCCGAGTTCATCCTTGCGCCGCGCCATCCACAAACTCGCTTTTCCCCAATGCAAGTCATCCTGAGCCGAAGCGAAGGATCTATGCACCGTGCAACAAGTGCACGGCCCTTCGCTCGCTCAGGATGGCCAGTTAGTCTCATTCGACGGAGCGGGTCTTCCCGCCCCTCATCTTACATTTGTATGCTCAGTCCGCTTTCGTTGCTTCAGCCGGCTCGGCCGCTTCTTTCAGCACCTTCAAGATCTTCTGTGCTGCTTCAGCAATAACCGTACCCGGTCCGAAAACGCCCACGGCACCGGCCGCATACAACTGATCGTAGTCTTGCGGCGGAATGACTCCACCGACCACAACCATGATGTCCTCGCGTCCGAGCTTCTCGAGTTCCTGAATCACCTGCGGTACAAGCGTCTTGTGACCGCCTGCCAAGGTCGAAACACCCAGCACGTGAACATCGCTTTCAACGGCGTGACGCGCGACCTCTTTCGGAGTCTGGAACAGTGGGCCTATATCAACGTCGAAGCCAAGGTCCGCAAACGCGGTCGAAATCACCTTCGCTCCGCGGTCGTGGCCGTCCTGCCCCATCTTCGCGACCAGAATGCGGGGACGACGTCCTTCAACGGCAGCGAATTCGTCAGCCATCTTGCGGGCTTTCTGGAATTCGGCATCGCCCTTGCTCTCAGCAGAGTAGACGCCAGAGATCGACCGGATCACCGCCTGATACCTCCCGTAGACCTTCTCCATGGCCGTCGTGATCTCGCCCAGTGTAGCGCGGTTTCGGGTTGCGATCACGGCCAGGTCGAGCAGGTTGCCCTCGCCCGTCTCGGCGCACTTCGTGATGGCTGCCAGCGAATCCTGTACCTTGGCGTTGTCACGTTCGCGTTTGAGCTGTTCCAGGCGCCGCAACTGCGCTTCGCGAACGGCGGCGTTATCGACTTCGAGCACTTCGAGCGGAGGCTCTTTCTCTAGCTTGTAAGCGTTGACGCCAACGATCGTTTCCAGTCCGGCATCGATGCGGGCTTGCTTGCGTGCAGCCGCTTCCTCGATGCGCATCTTGGGCAAACCGCTCTCGATCGCCTTCACCATGCCGCCCATCTGCTCCACTTCCTGAATGAGTTCCCATGCGCGGTGAATCAGGCTATTTGTGAGATGCTCGACGTAGTACGACCCGGCCCACGGATCGACCACTCGCGTGATCTCCGTCTCTTGCTGAATGTAGATCTGCGTGTTGCGGGCGATGCGAGCCGAGAAGTCCGTCGGCAGCGCGATCGCTTCGTCGAGTGCGTTGGTGTGCAGCGACTGAGTGTGCCCCATGGCCGCGGCCATCGCTTCCACGCAGGTGCGAACGACGTTGTTGAACGGATCCTGCGCCGTAAGGCTCCATCCTGATGTCTGCGAGTGCGTGCGCAGCGCCATCGACTTCGGGTTCTTCGGGTTGAACTGCTTCACCAGTGTTGCCCAGAGGGCGCGTCCGGCGCGCATCTTGGCGATCTCCATGAAGTGGTTCATGCCGATGTCCCAGAAGAACGAAATGCGAGGAGCAAACTCGTCGACGCTCAACCCGGCCTTCTGCCCGCAACGGAGGTACTCGACGCCATCTGCCAGGGTGTAAGCCAACTCGATGTCGGCCGTCGCACCCGCTTCCTGCATGTGATAGCCGCTCACGCTGATGCAGTTAAACTTCGGCATCTTGTGCGCACAGTAAGCGAAGATGTCGCCGATGATGCGCATGGAGGCCGCAGGCGGGAAGATGTAGGTGTTGCGCACCATGAACTCTTTCAAAATGTCGTTCTGAATGGTGCCGCTCAACTTCTCCGGCCCGACTCCCTGCTCTTCCGCCGCCACGATGTAGAACGCCATGATCGGCAGAACAGCGCCGTTCATGGTCATCGAAACCGACATCTGGTCCAGCGGAATCTGGTCGAACAGGACCTTCATGTCCAGGATCGAGTCGATCGCCACGCCTGCCTTGCCGACGTCGCCAACCACGCGCTCGTGGTCGGAGTCGTAGCCGCGGTGCGTCGCCAAGTCGAACGCAACTGACAAGCCTTTCTGGCCGGCGGCAAGATTGCGCCGGTAAAAGGCATTCGACTCTTCCGCCGTGGAGTATCCGGCGTACTGGCGGATCGTCCACGGCTGCATGGCGTACATGGTCGAATACGGCCCGCGAAGATACGGCGGGATTCCGGCGGCGTACTCAAGGTGCTCCATGCCTTCGAGCACTTCACGCGTGTAGTACGGCAGAACCGGAATGTGCTCGGCAGTCAGCCACTCACTCGTGGCGGGTGCCCCACCCTTGTCGCCCAGCGACAGGGTGGATTCAGGCTTAAACTCAACTTTCGTGAAATCAGGCCGCATGTCAGTCCCTCACTCCCAGGCTGTCTTGCCAGCCCTTCAGCACCTCGACGGCATTGCTCTTAACGTGGACGAATCCGGCCACTCCGTCCTGGTGCAGCTTGTCAATCATGTCCTTGGGATATCCGGCAATCACGACCGGCGTTGCCTTACCGTTGTCTCGCAGCTTGCGGATAATCGGCCCTGCAACGTTCGGGTACTCGTCGTCGGAACTGCACAGCACCACGACGTCGGCATCGTTCGCTACCGCTAACTCGTACGCCGCATCTGTGTCCGCAGCAACGGCTTCCGTCATATCAAACCCGCCGCAGCCGAAGAAATTTGCGCAGAAGGAAGAGCGCGCTTTCCGCATCTTCAGATCGCCGATTTCAAGCAGGAGCACGCGCGGTGTCTTTCCGCCCGCAGCGGCATGACGCTCCATGCGGAGCCTCAACGCCTCGAAAACCTCTGCACCGCGGTAGGGCCGCAACGCTTCCACGCGAATCGCCGCAGGTCCGCTAACCGGCTGCGGAGCCGGCGATAGGCGCTTCAAATTATCGAGCACCCTCTCTTTAGCGTTCGGATACTGGTTCGTGCCCAGCAGGTTCTTGCGTCGGCCGATGATCGCAGCCTCTTTGGCTTGGCGCGACTTCTCGATTCCCTTCTGGATCCAGCCGTCTTCCATGCACTTCAGGAAGCTTCCGCAGCCTTCGATTTGCTGCATGATCTTCCAGGCTTCGTGCGCCAGCGACTGTGTCAGGGTCTCAACGTAGTACGACCCGCCAGCCGGATCGACAACGTTGTCGAGATAAGCTTCCTTTTTCAGGATGATCTGCGTATTGCGCGCGAGTCTGCGACTGAACTCGTCCGGTGTCTTAAAAGGCTCATCAAACGGGGCCACCGCCACGGAATCCGCACCGGCGACTGCCGCCGACATAGCCTCCGTGGTGCCGCGCAGCACGTTAACGTAAGGATCGTAGATCGTAGCGTTCCAATCACTCGTTCGCGTGTGAATTGTCGCGTTCGCAGAGCCAGCGGGCACACCGAATTGCGCCTGCGCCTGCGCCCACAGCATCCTTGCTGCGCGCAGCTTGGCGATTTCGAAGAAGTAATTGGAACTCACCGCGAACGAGAAGAACATCGCGTTCGCCACCTGTTCGGCCATCAATCCGCGTGCGGTCAACTCCGACACATACTCAATAGCCTGAGCCAGCGCGGCCCCGAGTTCCTGAACGGACGTTCCGCCAGCTTCTTGGAATTGCCACCCGCGAACAGCAAGCACTTTCATCGTCGGCGTGCGCTTCCGTGCCGATGCGACCAACTCCGCGGCAGCATCGAACAATGCTTTCTTCTCAACCGAACTCGCTCCAGTCCGCGCGAGATCGCCGAGCGGGTCGTAATCGATGGAGCCCATCAGGTGCAGCGCGCGAGGACCAATGCCTTCGACGAGCGCGTCATACACCAACTTGGCTCTTGAGCCTGCGCGGAAATGAACCGATACCTGATCAAGCGGAATGCGGCTCAACAGAACACTCAGGTCCTGCGGTGTCGTTGCACGAACACCGGAAACCCCGTCCACGCCTGACTCGATTACGAAGCAGATCTCGTCTGCGCCCGACTCCAATGCCTTACGCGCGAGTTCATTTGCGTTCGCCGGATCCGCTTCCTCGATCTCCTCGCGAATACTCCAGCCCGGTTTTGCCTTCGATCCGCGTACAAACGGGAACTGTCCCGGCACTGTGTCGAGAACCCCGTTGAGCGCTTCCAGGTCAGCCGAGCGGTAGTACGGCTTAACCGTAATGCCGTCCTCTGTTTGCCAGAGCAGTTTCTTAGCGTAGTCAGCGCCTTTGAGGTCCTTGTTGATGACCTCTTCCCATTTCTCGGTTGATACCGGCGGGAACTGTTCGAGTAAATTCAGTCGCTTTGTCTCGTCCATAACGCCTCAGTGCTGCGCGGGATCTTCAACCACTTCCAGAAGGATCCCGAAGGGTACGTCTTCCCGTGATTTCGGATGAACGAAGAACACCGTCGTTCCGCGCGAGCCTTTGCGGGGAGCCTTGTCGATGATGCGGAAGCCATTCTTCTGCATGAAGTCGAACGCCGCCTGTGCGTTCTTGACGCGGAAGCCCACATGCGCCAGATAATTTCGGCCACCCTGCTTCTCAAGCCCCTTGGCTACAGGCGACTCCGGGCTCAGTGGCTCCAATAGCTGAATTAGGTTTGGGCCGTTGCCGATCTGGAGCAACGCCTCCCGAACCTGGTCGCCACCATAGACTTCCTCGCGATGAATCTCGCGGAAGCCGAGCATCTCATAAACCTTCACTTGCTGGTCCAGTTCGCCCTGCCGAACGGCAATCGCGATGTGATCGACGAACTGAAATCCTGGAACCTTCAACAGCTCTTCATCAAAAGCTTTCTTCGCAACTTCGTGCATCTCCATCCCTCTGGGGTACGTACCCCGATTCAGGCAGTGTGCATGGTCAGCGCGCCTCCAAGAACGCCGTCCAAGCACACTGCGTCCCTACAGGAGGAACTATTCGAACTCGACAAGTACCTGATCGACCTGCACGCCCTCGCCCGGCTCGACGTTGATCTTCTTCACTTTGCCGGCGACCGGTGCGGTCACGTTCGTTTCCATTTTCATTGCTTCAAGAACGAGCATCAGGTCGTCAGCCTGAATCTGCTGGCCTTCCTGAATGTTCACCTTGATCACGATGCCCGCGATCGGGCTACGGCAGACCTTCGCCTCGTCCACCGGACCTTCAGCGGCTTTGCCATTGGCTTTCGGCGCACTGGCGGCAACCGGTGCGGACGGCAGGGTTACTGCGGTGGTGGGAGCATACGGCGGAACGTACCCGCCCATCGTACGCGGTCCGTATTCCTCCGCTGGCATTTCGACTTCTACTTCGTAAGCCTTACCGTCAACGGAAATGTGTAGTTTCACTTTCGGCTCCTTGCGATCTCTCTGCGATCTCGTGTAGCGCCGGATTCCTGGCCCGGCGTGGGACGGAGCCTCCTCCGTCCCGCTCTGGGTTATCTGTTAAGCGCCAGGTTATGCGACGCCTGAATGTACACGCGGCCCTGCTGCGCCCATGGGCTTGTTCCAACTGGTTGCTGCACCATTCGCGCACTGCGGATGCGAGCGGTCTTGCCCAGGAAGTGAGTGACTGCAGCAGCGATCACTGCCAGGATCTCTGGCGCGACACCTTCGTCTGCCGCTGGCTTTACCGGCTGCGCTGCAGGCTTCGGTGCACTAGCAGTCGCAGTGCCGCCGGGAGCTGCGGCTGCCGCTGCTTTCGGGGCAACCTCCGACGCGGGCTTGGCTGCCTGCCCGGCGACCGCTGCCTTCAGTTCTTCAAGCTGCCGCTCCAGTTCCTCGACGCGCTTCGCCAAGGTTAATTTGCTTGCTGGCATATTGCCCTCGCTTTCTCCTGATTAGAGCGGCATCAAGCCGTGTTTCTTCGGCGGACGCAGTTCGCGCTTGGTCTGCAATGCTTCGAGTGCCTGTGCCAGGCAGATTCGCGTCTCCGCAGGCTCGATGATGTCGTCCACCAGCCTGCGGCCAGCGGCAACCATTGGGTTCGAGAACGTGTCGCGGTACAGTTTGATCATCTCCTGACGCTTTTCGACCTTGTTCTCTGACTTCTCGATTTCCTTGCGGAACACCACTTCAACCGCACCTTCGGCGCCCATCACGGCGATTTCGGCCGTGGGCCACGCGAGCACGCGGTCTGCCCCCAGGTCCTTGCAGCACATCGCGATGTACGCTCCGCCGTACGCCTTGCGCAGCACGATCGTGACTTTTGGAACCGTCGCTGCCGAGTACGCGAACAGCATCTTCGCGCCGTGTCGAATGATTCCGCCGTATTCCTGCTGTACGCCGGGCAGAAATCCCGGTACGTCTACGAACGTGACCAGCGGAATATTGAAGGCGTTGCAGAAGCGGATAAACCGCGCGCCCTTGTCGCTGGCGTCGATATCGAGCACACCGGCGAGAACGCAAGGCTGGTTGGCAATGATGCCCACCGTGCGGCCCTGCACACGCGCGAAGCCGATCACGATATTCGGCGCGAAACCGGACTGCACTTCCAGGAAGTCGGCGTTGTCCACTACACGCATGATGACGTTGCGAACGTCATACGGGACCTTATTCTCGGCCGGAACAACGTAGTTCAACTCGGGATCCGGAGCGAGGTTCGGGTCATAGTCAAGCCGCGGCGGATCTTCAAGATTGTTCGAAGGCAGGAAGCTCAACAGACGACGGCAGGTGTAGAGCGCCTCTTCGTCGTTCTCAGCAACGAAGTGAACGTTGCCCGACTTGGTCATGTGCGCGATGGCGCCGCCAAGGTCGTCGTTGCTCACCACTTCGCCCGTGACCTGCTTGATAACCGCCGGGCCGGTGATGAACATGTGCGCTTTCTTCGTCTGGATGATGAAATCGGTCAGCGCCGGGCTGTACACCGCGCCACCTGCGCAGGGCCCGGAGATGATCGAGATCTGGGGCACTGTGCCGGACAGCATCGTGTTGTTGTAGAACACGCGTGCGTAACCCGCCAGGCTGTCGATGCCTTCCTGCACGCGCGCGCCACCCGAGTCGTTGATGAAGACAAACGGCGAGCCGGTCTTCAAAGACATCTTCATCATTTCGACTGCTTTATCGTTGTGAATCTCGCCTGCCGAGCCGCCGGCAACCGTGAAGTCCTGGCTCGCAACGTGAATCAGGCGGCCATCAACTTTGCCTGCGCCCGTTACTACGCCGTCTGCCGGAAGTTCTTTGCCGGCCATATCGAAATTCGTGCAGCGATGCTGGGCGAACAGTCCGATCTCCTGGAATGAGCCGGGATCGACCAGGCGGTCAACGCGCTCACGCGCCGTCAGCTTGCCGCCTTCGTGTTGCTTCTTGATACGGTCTTCGCCGCCGCCCTTCTGCAACTTCTCGCGTTTCTCTTTTACCTGGCGAATCTTCTCGTCGATTGCCGCTGTGCTGATCTGTGCTTGTGGTGTCGCCATGTTCGCGCGCCCTCCATTCGGCGCGTGTGAGTGGTAGCGCCGGGCCCCAGCCCGGCGGGTCCCTGTTTCAATGGATTTCAGGAAATCCTGCAGTCGCGTCCCTACTTATTCGGGGCAACAGTGACCGTGTGCGTCTTGCCTCCGACCGTGATCACGTAGTTCACCGCGCCCGGCATCTCCGTCGCTGGTTTTGCCGGGGCAGCCGCCGCCGCCTTCGCCTTCGCATCCTCAGGCTTTTTGCTCACGTTCTTCGGACCCTCGTGGCGCGCCGCGAAGAATTTGGGAGCAACCTGCGGGAACATTGCAAAGGTCAGCACGTCTTCGTCGGTCCCATTGCAGCCTTTCAGAGCGAGCGCATCGGTGCGCAGCTTCTCCCATTCAGGCTTAAGCAGGTCCGCCGGACGACACGTAATCGGTTCCTTCTTTGCGTGTTCGTTCGCGCGCTTCAGAACGTCTGGGTTTTTCTCGCCCAGTGTGCTGCCGTAGTAGCCAAGCATAAGGTCGGCGAACTCACCGGTCAGGACTTTGTACTTGCCCATCAGCACGTTGAATACAGCCTGCGTGCCGACGATCTGGCTGGATGGAGTTACAAGCGGAGGATAGCCGGAATCCTTGCGGACATTGGGCACTTCCTCGAGCACTTCCTTAATCTTGTGCCCTGCGCCCTGTCCTTTAAGCTGGCTCTCCATGTTGGAGATCATGCCGCCCGGGATCTGGCTCTTGAATATCTCGGTTTCAACACCGGTGATGTTGCTGAGGAACTCCGCGTAGCGAGGACGAACGCCGGCAAAGTAGTCCTTCACCTTCAGAATGCGTTCCATGTCGAGGCGCGTCGTGAACGGCGTTCCCTCGAGCATCTCAACGAAGCTCTCGGTCGGGTTGTGACCCGGCCCGAGGCTCATCGAACTGATCGCCGTGTCGATGATGTCGCAGCCGGCTTCAACGGCTTTCATGATGCTGACCAGCGTGACGCCCGTGGTCGAGTGAACGTGCAGGTGGACCAGCGTGTCCTCGCCGCACTCTTTCTTGATGGCCTTCACGAGCTCGTAAGCCGGTTGAGGCTTGATCAGGCCCGCCATGTCCTTGATGCAGATCGAATCGCAGCCCCATTCCTTAAGCTGCTTCGCCATATCAGCGAATGCCTGAATGGTGTGGACCGGGCTGATCGTGTAGCAGATTGTTCCCTGCGCGTGCTTGCCGGTCTTCTTCACGGCCTGCACGGACGTGCGCAGGTTGCGGATGTCGTTCAGTGCATCGAAGCAACGGAACACATCCATGCCGTTCTCGGCCGCCTTTGCCACGAAACGCTCAACGACGCTGTCTTCGTAGTGGCGGTATCCCAGCAAGTTCTGACCGCGAAGCAGCATCTGCAGCTTTGTCTTCGGTAGAAGCTTGCGGAATGTGCGCAGACGTTCCCACGGATCTTCGTTCAGGAAACGGATACACGAATCAAAGGTGGCGCCGCCCCAGCACTCAAGCGACCAGTAGCCGGCGTTGTCCAGGTCCTCGCATGCCGGAATCATGTCTTCCATGGCCATGCGGGTGGCCATCAGGCTCTGATGGGCATCCCGGAGGATAAGATCGGTTACTTCGATAGTCTTCTTCGCCATTACGCAACCTTCCCTTTTTGCTGATCAGGAATCGCAGATCGTCGTCACCCCACTGCCTATTTCCCCACAGGCGTTTCCTGCCCGTGAGTTGAGGTCGAGCTTCAACGTGCAGCGGTTTCACTTTTTGATTGGGACGGCGTCTCCTGGCTGGGAAGCCAGTTTGCGGGTGCCATGGTTGCAGGCGAATGGAGAATAGCGTTTTTGTCACAACAAATATGAGTAACAAGCACGTTGCCGCGGCACCAAATCGCTTAGCCGTCCCAAACGGATGGACTAAGTTTGACCTTATGTCCATCGGCGCCAACGTGTTTACAGCTTTATGAATAGCCTGCATCCATCAATTGATTTAAATGCTTTCACGAGTCTGCGGCTGTGATGTGCCGCACATCTCGGTGTAATCTCTCACATCCAGGTGGAGACGAACATCACAGTGACTTGTGAAAGTCGCTCCCGGCCCTCCTTGAGGTTCGCACCTAGTCTTTCGATCAAGGGTTTGCAAACTCATTATACGGTTTTTCTCCGATACCAGCGGAGTAGCACGCGTTTTAACTTGAGAAAATTTTCAGGCGACGCACCTTAGTCCGGGAGTTTCTTATTATGCGCGGCTACTCTCGAATTCGTTTGAAAACCTGAACCTCACGCAGCATGATTACCAATATGGCAAGGCCAGTGCATCTCGTGTTGGCTGCGGCGGCAACCGTCGCTGTCCTGGTGATCTTCGCTTCGCCCTTGACAGACATCCTGCCCGCGCCGCAGTTCAAGCAGGCCCCGGCGGCTGATCTATTTGCCTCCGTCCTTTTGCTGGCCTTCTGCCTTGTTTTCCGGCTCACCTGGCCGGTCGCCTCCAGCCAGCCAGCTACCGAGATCGGACAGTCTACCTCGGCACGGCTGGAACTGATCTGCACTCTGCGCTGTTAGACGTTCAAATCTCTTCCGTTTCTTGAAAGCGCTGATCTGAGTTCGAATTTGCCTGCTCGGATCGATTGTTTGATTAGGTGAGGTACTTACGTGGGAAGTGTCTTTGCGGAGGGATGAACATGTACGGTGCGGCTCATGCACGCGCGAAGGAAGATATCGGCATTAAATATAACGACCATGGATCGCGCGCTTGGTTGTGGTCGGGAGCGCCATGCCGCTGGCGTGGCAAAGTTGAGCTGGAGTTTCGCGATGTTCCGTTCAGGAGCCTGCTGTCTGCAACAAGCGGCAGACACCCACAAGTGGTTGACTACTACGAACGCGGCTTGCGTTCTGGTTGGCCTGTTCCGCCGCCGGTCGTGTCCGCGAATGAAGGCGGCACCTACTACGTTCACGACGGGAATCACCGTTACGAGGCGATTGGCAGAGTACTGAATGGGCAATACCAGACCAATGTGCGTGTAGCTGTCGTGGTGCCCAAGCCCGGGTTCCAATTTCGTTGGAGGTGGTTTGGGAAATACGGAACTTATGTTCTTGAACCGGAACAAATGAGCCGTTATCGTCCGGTGAATCGACGCGCCCGTCCCGGACGCAAGGCCGCGCCATTGCTGGGCAGGACCATGGTGCTGGTTGCGCATCCTGATGACGAAAGCGGTGGATGCGCAGCCTTGTTACAACGCATGCGCGACCCGATCGTGGTTTTTGCCACCGACGGCGCTCCGAACGACGAGTTCTTCTGGGGCCCGTTCGGTTCGCGCGAATCCTACGGCCGCGTGCGTCGTCAGGAGGCTCTGCGTGGCCTTTCGGAAATCGGGATCCGAGCGGTTCATTTTCTGGACGACTATTCGCCCACGCAGCTAAGGGACCAGCACCTTCACCGAGAGTTATCCGCCGCACTGAACGCGGCCGAAGTAATCGTTAGGGGCCATCGTCCCGAAGCTATTCTGGTCCCGGCTTACGAGGGAGGCCATCCAGACCACGACGCGTGCAGCTTAATCGGCTACCTGCTCGGCGAACTCTATTCGATACCGGTATGGGAGATGCCGCTGTACCACAGGGCCGCCTCAGGCCGAATCGTCTGCCAGCGGTTCCTGGATTTCGACGGCACTGAGGTGTCCATCAGGTACACCCGAGACGAAATCCTGAACCGGAGCGCCCTGATTGCCAACTACGCCTCGCAGACCGACCTCGGTGACTTCGTGCACTCCCGTGTAGAGTACTTTCGCAAACAAAGGGCGTACGACTACACCAAGCCGCCACACGACGGCGTCATGAACTATGAGGAATGGGGATGGCCGATCACGGCTGCCGAAGTCTGTCTCGCCTTCGAGCACCTTTTGACTGATGTGGAAGTCCGGTCGGAAAGAAGAGGGAACATCGTTCCGATCACCCGTCTGTTGCAGTCCGGTACTACAGCGGCGGGATTCGAACAGACGCACGGAGCGTGAGATCGACATCCGCCTCGAGCAGGGCTGTTCGGGCGCACGGTTTTGTTGCGCGGGCACTTGTTGGTGCCCGCGCATGGTGACCGACTGATCACGCCCACTGCAGCGTTGGTGCCAATTGCCCGGATCTCCATCCGTATCGCCGCAGAGCGCCCAATATTCGCTTCAAACTGGCCTTTGTACATCGGACCGGCGGCTGATGCCCGCACGGGCACAGCAGGATAGGCGTCAACCCGGCCTTCCGTGCGCCTTCAAAATCGGCTATGTGGTCGTCTCCAACAAACAAAGTATTGCGGGCCGAAACGCCGAGCCGCCTCAATGCAATCTGGAATATCCCCGGATCCGGCTTTTTCACTCCAACACTCGATGACAAAACGACCGTATCGAAGTGGTCCTTCAGTCTGAGCTTTTCAAGATCGTGCTCTGTGACGATCTCCTCGGTGTTTGAGACTAAGCCGACCCTGCACCCGCTCCGCTGCAAGGTCGTAAGCAGCGGGACCGTGTAGGGACGCATCTCGATCTTTCGCGTTGTGAGTTCGCGAAGACGACGCCCAAAGTGACGTACTAGGGGATCCGCCAACGGTCGGCCAGCGGCGCTCAGCAGCTTGTGAAAGAACTTCGGTTCCAGTACGAAGGCGTGTCCGTGTTCCCGCCGTTCGACAGCGACCAAATCGTCGTAGCGCGCCCTGAGCACGTCAGGAGGAACCGATAGTCCCACGGCCGAGAGTTCTTCTGAAAACCGATGCCAAACGGTGTTAGGCTCCGTATCAACAGCGATATCTATGAGGGTGCCGTAAAGGTCGAATAGCACAGCTTCGACATCAGGATTTTCGGGAGGCATGCTCATTCGATTGTTCTCGAACGTACCGGGTTGCGCCAATGCTGCTGAAGTGTGCTGAAATTTCGGGTGTGTCACGTCACAACTGGCAATCTGGCGCATTTTGACGTTAAGCTCAATACGTGGAAATCGTACTGACCGAAGTCGAAGCGCGCGTCCTCGGAGCCCTGATCGAAAAGGACATAACCACACCCGAATACTACCCTCTGTCCCTGAACTCGCTCATCAGTGCCTGTAACCAAAAATCCAATCGCCACCCTGTCATGGACTTGGACGAAGACGCAGTCCGTTCCGCCCTGCGTGGACTTTATGAGTATGGTTTGGCAGCACCCACCGGAGGCGCTGAGAGCCGTGTCACCAAGTATGAGCACCGGCTTCAGGAGGTTTTTAACTTCACGCGCGGCGAGACAGCAGTCATCTGCGTTTTGCTCCTGCGCGGCCCACAGACCCCGGGCGAACTTCGCGGACGTACGGAACGACTGCACCCGTTTGAAGAGATCGCCGATGTCACGGCCACGCTGCAACGGCTCCAACAGCGCGTACCGCCATTGGTCAAGGTTCTTCCCCGCCAGCCTGGAACAAAGGAGTCTCGCTACCTCCATCTGTTTTCAGGCGATGTAGTCGCGACAACCGCCGCTCGTTCCACTGCCGTTGAAAGCCAAGCCGACTCCGACGACGACCGAATCGTGCTGCTTGAACAGGAAGTGCAGTCCCTCAGAAACGATCTCTCCGAACTGAAGCAGCAGTTCGCTGCCTTTCAGAAGCAGTTCGAGTGAAAGTTAAGCCGCTCTCCTACCCTATCCTCAAGACTCACCCACGATAACCTTCCGCTTTCAATAGCACAGCTACTGAAAATAGTAGCTTCCTGCCCACAACACAGATGCAGAGTTCTGCGCAGCGGCTTCTAAGTAGTCTCTCTCCAGATACTTACATTTTCCACAGGTAAGTGGAACCTGTGTTGCTGATTCCTTGGTCAGTCAGAATTGCGGAACCAGGTAGTTGGGGCTACGGGTTCTCTAGCCGGCATGGAGGCTGGCGGTCAAAGCTGTTTTTCGACAGGTGTTTTCAACGCTTGAGGGTCTGGTAAGCAAGGGCTGTCAATCGGATGCCGCCTGCTCCCTGCCCTCAAACCTTTCAACGCACGTCGTTACCGTGGGGAACGGAAATCACGTTTGGAGGAGTAATGAACAAGCGTACCATCTTATTGGCGGCGCTCCTGTCACTGATGCTATGCGTCCTTTTGACAGGCGTGGTGTCAGCGCAAGAGCGTTTCGGAAACGTGGCCGGTATGGTCAAAGACCCGAGCGGGGCGGTCGTCCCCGACGTTGCGGTCACCGTTAAGAACACGTCCACCAACCGCACATTCACGACGAAGACCCGATCGGACGGCACTTTCGCCGCACCTGATATCGAACCGGGTCGCTATCTCGTCATCTTCGAGAAGGAAGGCTTTAATCGTTACGAAGTGCCTGACGTTCTCGTGATGCTCGGCAGGACCGCCCACATCGATGCTTCCTTGAAGGTTGGTTCTACGAGGGAAGTGGTTGAGGTTTCCGGTGCCGCGCCGGTCATCGACGTCAGCAGCACCATGATCTCGCATAACGTGACCGAGGAAGAAATCGCTCGCCTCCCGAAGACCCGCGATTTCCAGGGCATTGCAGTATTCTCCCCATCGGTCAACACCGGTGAGATCGAAGGCGGATATCAGATCAACGGCGCCAGCGCCGCTGAGAACGCTTACTACGTTGACGGCGTCCCAACCAACAGTGTGGTTGACGGCTCGGCTCGTCAGAGCGCAACCTTCGACTACATTCAGGAAGTTCAGGTTAAGACGACCGGACTCGAAGCCGAGTACGGCGGCGCCCTTGGCGGCGTGGTCAGCGCTGTCACCAAGTCTGGCGGCAACGCCTTCCATGGCGATCTCCACTACTACTACTACGGCAACAAACTGAATGCTGCGCCGGCAGGGCGTCTGACCCTGGACAATGGATATACTGGCACCGGCCTGCCGCCTGTTAGCTATTTCTTTGACGACAAAGGAAAGCTTGACAACCACGAATTCGGCGGTTCGTTAGGCGGACCAATCGTAAAAGATAAGTTGTGGTTCTACACCGCAGCTTCGCCGAAGTGGCTGCGGCAAAGGCAGGATTACCAGTTCGACGATGGCCCCGGCACAATGAACCGCAGCGCCAGCCAGATGAACTGGTTCACCAAACTGTCCTTCGATCCGACTGACCGGGTCAGACTCAACTTTACTTACCTTTACACCCCGCAGTACCTCACGGGTTCGATGTTTGCCTACGACGGCTACGAGAAGAACGGGAGCACCGCTCCTATTTCTACCGCGGTCGCTCAGGCCAGCCGTGGCTACGACCAGGCTGAGAATAGCTACACCGGCCAGGCGGATATCACCCTTTCCAGCCGCTCCCTGCTCAGCGTTAAGGGCGGCCGTTATTACTTGAACTTCAAGGAACGTGGCATCCCGTATCAGTACTCCGCGCAGTGGAATACAACGTCACAAGGAATGGATGGCGTTACCGAGGATCTCTGGCACGACCTGGGATACTTCACCCCTAGCGCCGCTCGCGTATTCCACGACCTGACCACCCGTACTTACGTACAGGCTGATTTCAGCCAGTCCTTGAATTTTGGCGGACAGCACAACTTCAAGTTCGGCGTCGGCACCCAGAAGAACGTCAATAACGTGGATGATTCCTGGAACGGAAAACTTGGCCGAGTCGACATTTACTGGGCCAGCGATCCTGATCCAGAAAACAACGAATGCGCCGTTTGCCGGACCAGCGTACTCGGCACGTATGGCTACTACGCCGTGCATGAGTCGGGCACGGGCGGTACGGCCGGCTCCAATATCACTCACCTCTATGTCCAGGATTCCTGGAAGATTCATCCGCGTTTGACCATCAACCCCGGTATCCGCTTCGAGAAGGAAACCATTCCCTCGTTCCGGACCGACATCCAGAAGTACGCTTTCCAGTTCGGCTTCGGCGACAAGGTGGCTCCTCGCATCGGCGCCAGCTTTGACGTATTCGGCAATGGCAAACTGAAGGTTTCCGGCGGCTGGGGACGGTTCTATGACTGGACCAAGTTTGACCTGCCTCGCGGCACCTTCGGTGGTGACTACTGGCGTGTTTACTACCGCACGCTGGACACGCTGGACGTCTTCAACCTCAACCTCAACAATATGCCGGGACAGGATCTCTGGCAGATCGGCCGCGGGTCCGCATTCCGTGACCGCCGCGTACCTGGATTTGAGGACCTCGACCCGGATGTGAAGCCGATGAGCTCGGATACGATGAACATCGGCGCGGAATGGGAAGTCGCGAAGGGCACGGTCTTCACTGGCCGGTGGGTCCGCAACAAGCTGAACCGGACCATTGAAGACATGGGCGTGCTGGATGCGAACGGCAACGAAGCCTATCGCTACGGCAACCCTGGAGAAGGCGCGAACACGGAAGCTCCGTCGTGCTACGACGTAGTAGACGGCCATTACATACCCACCTGCGCTATTCCGATGGCGAAGGCAAAGCGTCAGTACGACGCCATGGAACTTTCGCTGTCCAAGCGCTTCGGTGGCGGATGGTTGGGTAACGTTAGCTACGTCTACAGCCGTCTGTGGGGCAACTACTCCGGTCTGCAGAGCACCGATGAAATTCGTCCGCCGACACTCGGCTACGGCTTCGGTGGCAACCAGGTGTTCGCGGCCCAGAACTATCGTCCGGGCGGCAACGCCAACCGGTACTTCGACCTCGATGAAGCGTTCGTGGATGCTTACGGCAATATCGGCCTGTACGGCTTGCTGCCAACAGACCGTCCGCACGTATTGAAGTTCTACGGCGCCAAGACCTTCAAGTTCGGTACCGAAATCGGCACGTTCTTCCGCGTCTCGAGCGGCACGCCGGTGACAACGCAGGTGAACTCGATCAACGGCATCCCGATCTATGTCGAGGGCCGCGGTGATTTGGGTCGGACTCCGGTTTACAGCCAGACTGACCTCATGATTGCCCACGAGTTCAAGATCGGCAAGAGTGAGACTCAGCGGCTCCGCTTCGAGTTCAACATGATCAACCTCTTCAACCAGAAGACGAACATGTTCACCTTCGACCGTTACAACCGTGAAGAAATTTCTGACTCGATCGGCATCGACCTTACCGGCGTCGACCTGAGGCAGGGTTTCGACTGGAAAGCCATGGTCGCTGCGGCCGGCGGTCTCGATCCTCGATTCGGCAAGGCTGCCCTGTATCAGCAGGGTTTCCAGGGCCGTTTCTTCATCAAGTACAGCTTCTAAATCGGTCGGCACTCGCCGACTGCTTCGGGAGGAAGGTCAAAAGCCTTCCTCCTTTTTTTCGCATTAACTGCTTCAGTCCGGTACGTGTAGCTGGTAGCTGGCCGAGAGCCCGGTGTTGCTGCACCTTCACCCACCCTGTAACTACTGCACGCGGCAGCTCCGCGGGTCACCGTCAACACGGAACGTCAACAAGGAAAGAATTGTCAACCCCCTCCGCCGGTGCAAATCTCCTCAACCGCTTGACGCAATTGTAAAAACAACTCTCTCTCGTATGTCGGTTCTTCCCCATCGATTGACCTAAAATTGATTGTAGGCAATTCGAGCACATCCCACTTGGAGTAGGAAAGCGGCGACAGCTAACGGCTGATGGTCGACGGCTCGTGGCATGATGGCTGACGGCGATGGCACACTGGCTAATGCTTGACGGCTGGCTATGGCTGACTGCCGATTTGTTTTTTGTTTTCTTGATTTTGCACTTAACTCCTCTAAAACCTCGGAAGTACCGCCATAGTTGGGAAGATACTTTGTTTTCAAAGACCCTGAATGTAGGGGAGGGTTGGGGTATACCTCCCGACTGCCTGACGCTCATTTACAATCAACTCGCCATGCAGAAGACGCTCGTCATCCTCATGATCTCTCTAGCCGCCGTGGTCGGATGCAACAAGAAACCTTCCACTCCCACCGGCGACGCGCTCCAGCAGAAGCTCCAACAGCTATCAGGCAACGACGCTACTGATTGCGGACGCCTCAAGTCCCTTGAACCCGAGCAGATGAAGAAGGCAAGCGACTGCGCCATGCAGGCTTCCGGTAGAAAGCAACCGTTTTACGTAGCGTATGAACTGCCCGGCCTGACCGTTGCCGTCGCAGGCAACTCTGAAGGGAAGAACTTCGCGTTGAACGCTCAGCAACCGGAAAACGCCCAGGCTGGCGCAGCTCCCGAAATCCGCACCGAAGCTTGCCCATCCGAGCTGCGCGTCGCCCAGAGCGGCAGAGTCACTTGCTTTGCCCCCGGTTCGTTCGGAATGAACTCAGCGGGCGGCAATCCACACGGCGGTATGTCCATGCCTCCGGCGACCGGCGAAAACCCGCACGGCGGGACGATGGCTATGCCTCGCAGCGGCATGCCCAACCCGCACACCCCGACAAAGCCCGACGGCACGGAGAAGCCCCGTTAATCGCAGCCCGGGAGGGCTGGGTGAATGCGCGCTACATACACGCGAGCCCCGTAGGGGCGGCACACTATTGCGGTCCAGCTACGCCGAAACTGCTCCGCTGCGAACCGTTTCTTTCCGCACCGTGAGTTTTTCGATCAGGTCTTTGCGAAGAGCAAACCCGCGTCCGGGCTTGTCAGAAACATAGATTAAGCCCTCGCTGCTGACCTCGACTTCCGGTTCGATAATGTCTTCCTTCCAATACCGCTTGGAGGCCGAAACGTCGCCCGGCAGCGAGACGTTTTCCAGAGTGGAAAGAGCTATGTTGTGCGAACGGCCAACACCCGACTCCAACATGCCGCCACACCAGTTCACGATGTTGTGGGCCTTGCATGTGTCATGCACGTCGAGAGCGCTGCTGAAACCGCCTACTCGCCCGACTTTTATGTTGATGATGCGACAAGCGCCTGTTTCGGCTGCGACTCGCGCATCGCGTGCATGGTGAATCGATTCATCCAGGCAAATCGCGGTCTTGATCTGCTGTTGGAGCTTCGCATGTAGAACGATGTCGTCGTTCCACAGCGGCTGTTCGATCATCAGCAGTCCGAATTCATCCATACGCTTCAGGTGCTCGATGTCTTCAAGCGTATAAGCCGAATTCGCATCGCAACTCAGCATGATCTTCGGCCAGCGCGCGCGAATGCGGCTGAGAACGTCGATGTCCCAACCGGGCTTTACCTTCACCTTGATGCGCTGATAACCAGCAGAAAGTTCAATCGCGATCTTGTCCAGCAATTGTTCGACAGAATCCTGTATTCCAATGCTGACGCCGCACGGAATCTCTCGCCGAGTTCCGCCAAGCAGTCTCCACAGCGGCTGATTCCTCTCAGTCGCTTCGGCGTCCCAGATCGCATTCTCAACCGCGCCCTTTGCCATGCGGTGACCGCGAACTCTCGCAACCAGCGCGGGAACGTCACGTCCGCCGGAAAGCGTCTTTCCAATCACCATCGGCGCAACGTAACGCGTGATGATGTGCCAAGCCGTCTCGACCGACTCTTCGCTATAGAACGGCTGCTCGCCCGCGACACATTCGCCCCAGCCTTCGAGTCCTCCAGCGCAGTGAACCGTCACCAACATGACTTGCCGCTCGTAGGTTCGGCCGAAGCTAGTTTCAAAGAAATGAACCAGCGGCATTCGGAGTTCGCGGATTGTGATTGCTTCAAGCTTCATGACAACGGAAACTGTCATCCTCAGTGTGCAGATCCACTATCTCGCATACGACCAGTGTTCGTCCCAGTGTCCAATTAGAAACTTTCCATTACCTTCGACGTCGCGTTCATAACCAAGGCAAGCCATGCCTGCATCGAAGGCCTTCAACATCAGTTCCCTTGCCTGCGTCTGAACATTAAGCGCATGCGTGCGGGTTTCCGGCCGGGCTTTCCAATCGTAGACCTCGGCGGGAATCGACACGCAGACCTGTGTGTGCACGGGCGGTCGCTTCCCTCCGCTCAACACTGCGTTCACCCGCTCCGAACGCAACCACCACTCTGCAACAAGGCGGTCTGTTGGCAGTCCTCCTTGCAGCGGCGAAGTTGTAACTCCGTACTGGTTAATGTTGTATCGCCGTGCAATAGCGCCGAGACGCTGCAGGTTCAGGTAAGCGTTCTTGATCTCCAGCGGATCGAACGTCCATTCGATCAGTTCGACACCTCGCGCGAGTGCATCCTCGCGCTGGAATAACTTAATGGCACGTCCGAGTCCTCGGTCGCGGTACGATTCCCGCACCGCGAGCATGTGCGAATGGAAGTAAAGGTGACCGTTTCTGTTGCCGGGAATTGCTAGCGCGAAGCCGACCATCTCGTTGCCGTCGAAGGCCCCTAGAACCTGTCCGCCAACCTTCTCAGCCACTACAAACAGCCGCAACGGGACGAGTTCGATATCGCTGAATCCCCAAACTTCTTTCTGGAGATCGAGGCACATGCGCGATTCCTCAATCCCTTCGCAGCGGCGGATCACCACGTCGCCGATCACTGCCCGTTCTGAGGTGCCTTTTCGAGCTTCTTGGATTCCTGCCACAGGGCTTCCATCTCCTCCAGATTGGAGTCGTGAATCGTACGGCCCTTGTCCCGCAACTGCGCTTCCATCCACTGAAAGCGCCGCTTGAACTTCCTGTTCGTCTTCTTCAGCGCCGATTCCGGGTCCAGTGAAAGATAGCGCGCGATGTTCACAAGCACAAAGAACAAATCACCGACTTCATCCTCCAACCGATCCCGAAGTTCCTGAGGTATCACTTGCCCACGCGAATTGGCCACTCCGCGTCCGGGCGGCGTCGGACCGGGACCGGGCCACTTCCTCAACTCCACCCTTAGTTCCTCGGTTTCCTCGTGCAGCTTGTCAAAGAGGCCTTCCACTTCCGGCCACTCAAACCCGACATGCGCAGCGCGCGAGCTGATTTTGTACGCTTCCAGCAGCGACGGCATAGCTGCCGATACGCCCGACAGAACCGACTCCGGATGTTCCTCGTCCTTGGCCGCTTTGCCTCCGCCTTGCGCAAGCCGTTTCTTCTTCTCTTCGGCCTTGAGCGCTTCCCAGTTTCGCAGGACATCGCCGGAGGTCTTCGCCTCAACCTCGCCAAACACGTGCGGATGGCGATTCACCAGCTTGTTGGAAAGGCGATCGAGGACGTCGTTAATTGTGAAATGCCCCTCTTCCTGCGCCATCTCGGCGTAGAACAACACCTGAAGCAGAAGGTCGCCTAGTTCGCCAGCGAGTTCATCCCAGTCGCGAGCATCAATGGCTTCGAGAACCTCGTAGGTCTCTTCGAGAGTGTAAGGCTTGATGGAGTCGAAAGACTGTTCACGGTCCCACGGGCATCCACCCGGTCCGCGCAGACGGGCCATAATTTGAACTGCACGCTCGAAGCGTTCTCCAATTGACATTGGTTCAAGGGTAAATGCGCCTTGCTCCGGATTCAATGCATTACGAAGAGATCCTGCCCCCCTGCCCAGCGTGCCTGCCGAAGGTACGACATAGCAGATCCGTGTCATCCGACAACATTCCATCGGCCCCTGCTGCTGACAGAGCGCGCATCTGCCGCTGCGAATTAACGGTCCAGACAAATACAGTCTTTCCGGCGCTGTGAAGCAGTTCCAAAGTTTGAGGCGAAACCAGCGAATACTTTGGCATCACGTACTGCACAGGCGATTGCCGCCACCGTTCCAGTTGCCGGGAGTAGCGGGCGATCAGCCCCAGCGGAACTTTCGAGTTCAACGCATGAAGCTGCTCAAGCACGTTAGGCAGGAATGAAGCGACGACATAGCCGCGTTCCGGCGGACAATCCCGGAGAGCATCCAGAACTACGCCTTCAAGCCCGTTGTCTTTCAATTCAATATAAAGAAATGATCTGTTAGCGTATCGGGCAAGCACATGCTGTAAGCAGAGCAATTCGCCGGTCGGAGAAAGCGACTCATAGGATGAGGATGCGATTTTCCGATCCCTGTATCGCTCGTCGTGGCAGATCACGGCTTGCCCGTCTGCTGTGCGGCGCACGTCGAACTCGAACCCATCACAGCCGTGGGCGAGAGCCAGATCGAACGCGGTTAGCGTATTCTCAGCGGCGTACCGGAATGCGCCGCGATGGCCAAGCAACAGCAAGGTTAGACTCAGGCCGCATTAGCACCTGTTGCAGCCGCCCTCTCTCTAGTCCAAATCGAAGTCGCGAATCTTCGGCGTGTCCGGCGCTTCTTTCGCTCGTTTGAGGGCTTCCTGGAATTTCTTGTCGAGCAAATCGGCGGCGTGCTTTTGCGCTTCAACCGATTGTCGAAATATGGACTCCTTACGACCTTCCTGCTCCCGCATGGCGCGAGCCGCTTCCTCAAAGTCCGAGAAAGTCTTTGGAGTCACTGGAGCGGTATGCGCCACCACCGAGTGGGTGACTGCGTCAACCTTGATGACAGCTCCGCAACACGGACACGTGATTTCGAAATCGTCTGCCTTCTTCTGCTTCGCCATGCCGAGAATGATACTTCAAATCTTCACTAAGAGTGCGCCTCTGTTAGGCAAGTCGGTTCGCGTCCTCCCCACGTGAAGTCAAGGCCGTCGCTGCGGAGACGTTTCAGCTAAGTCAGGTATATGATCTGGTGATCGAGACAACCGCTCAGTGCCGCCTCTTGCAGCGTCTCGAGTACGCCCACACCCTGTTGTCCCAGCAGCGATACGCCCGCGATTACACGCTCTTGAAGGTCCTTGTGTGGGAAAAGCGCGGTACTGAGTCGCTCGGCGTGGCGCTCGATGATCTCATTTTTCCGCAGTTCAGCACTTGCCGCACGCCTTCGTAGACGATCCAATTGGTACTGCATCTTATTGCTTGCCCGTTCAGCGGACCTGATCAATGTGGGGTCGAGCTTTGTCAGAGGCGCTACGACATTCTCCAGGGCTTCGCTCACCACTCGCTTAGCACCGTCCAGCTTGGCCTGCAGTTCGTCGGGCAAACTCCGGGAAGCTATCTCCTGCCGTAGCACGTCGGGACCGTGAAAAAGGTCAGCCAGACCAAGGCCGTACCTCTGGAGGATCCGTTTGGCGCGCGCATCCACAACTGTCGCGCTGAATCTAGGCAGTACCGGAGTCAAATGGCCAAGCAATCGCTCGAATACCACACCCGCCTGGGCGAAGTACGCAACTTCGGCTGGTCCCCCACTGTATGCGATGGATGGCAACAGATAATCCTGTACGACGGGGCGCAACAGCACGTTTGGAGTGAAGTCTTCCGGTTTGGCTGTTATGCGGCTCAGCAGTTCTTGGAGTTCGAGCTTCTCCCGCCCGAGGACGAACCCACCATTCGCACGCTGAATGGGCGTGCGAGCACGATCTGCAGTCCCGAAAAGTAGAGTAGACGATTCCGTTACTTTTACTTGTTCGTGATATCCAGCGCCGTGTAACTCGCGACCACGCGAGATCAGCGCAGAATCAAGTTCCCCTGCCTCTCGGATTGCATTCATGTATACGGGGGCAGCAATCGCGTGCAACTCCGGATCAGCGGCGTCGAGCAAGACCACTCCCGAATCGCTGAATATTCGTGCAAACAGAGTCCCGAATGCTTGTCCAAGGGGGATCCCGGGCTTGTAGGCGTCTTTCACCCACTGGGCGACCTCGGGATCGGCCAACAAGGTAGCAGCTTCCTGCACCACGGCGGCCGAGGCTTCGGCAACTCTGATGTGGGCGATAGAAGCACCTTGCGGGCCCTCAGTGTCGATAGCTAGAGTGTGCAGAGCGCCATCACTGTCCTGAAGGACAGCTGGCTTTACCTCTTCAAGATCGTGGTCTTCGGTCGCGAGCCAGAATACGGGAACGCACGGTACGCCCGATTGCGTGGCCTGCACAGCAATGCGTACGGCCGTTAGTGCCTTGAGAACCGAAAAAAGTGGACCACCCAAAAAGCCGACTTGCTGTCCAGTAACTGCAACGTATGCGCCCCGCCTAAACCGTTCAATGCTCTCCAAGGTCTTGGGGGAAGCTCCGAAAGCACGGTTCTGCCGGTCAAGAATGGCCGCAACGCGCTCACGACGCGCGCTGTCGTAATCGACTTGCGCCGCCTGCTCGTTTACCCAAGATAGCGATTGTGGAGGATGAGCATAAAAGCGCTGCACACGGGGAAAGTCGTAGAGGAAATCCAGGAACAGCTTCGTCGTATGCGGAATCCGGGTAAACGGCAGACACTCCGAATACACTAGCGAGTCTCCTCAAAATTGGTGCCGGCGCGCCATGCAGCGCCCGGAAGGTGCGGCCCCGATTTTACATGCAGGCGACACAACTTGGATGTGACGTAAGCACGCGAGATGCAATAAGTTAAGCGCTCCAGTGACACCGGCTGCGAATCCCGGCTCGCCACCGCGTCATCTAAAACTTAGTCGGCTAGGAAGGCAGCCAATTGACTTCCACCACCTAGCTGCCTAAAGTGGACACAGTTCTTTGACAAAGCTGCATAGTTCGCGGTGGCAACTTCTTTGCTGCTGCCGGCGAAACGATCGTCAGCTTCGGTCGGTTCTTCCGATCGCACGTTCCAAAAGGGGGCGTCACGGCTTCGACGGAAATGCTTGCAGCCAAGAGGCATGTCGGGGTGCACACACCCGTAATCGTGGCAAAAACAATAATTGCCAACAACAACCTGGCATACGCAGCCTAATTAACTAGGTTGCCGCTCTCCACGGCTTCGTCCACGGGCTGTGAAAGAGCGTCGCACAGTGGGCTGGCTTCCTTCGCTACGTCTGGGCGAGGAGGCGAGATCTTCAGGCTAGCGGCTCGCGTTTCTTGTCGCATTCTGAGCGCGAGCGGCGAAAGCGTCCTTCGGGACGTCGGAACGCGACTAAACATGTAGTCTCTTGTCTGGCAACTTTTTCGGACGCGGGTTCAACTCCCGCCGCCTCCACCATACGTTCCTCACAACCTAGATAGCGGCGGTACAAGTGAGACCGGCGCAGAAAAACGGTTGCGATCGAACCCGTTCTTGCGAACGAACCGCAACCGTCTCACTGGCTAAATTAATCTCGGTAGACCACGCTAGCTCACCTTGCGTTCCCTGCCGGGTATGTAGGCTACGATCCGGTCACGGTCACTCCGCAACCGCTGCTCGAAGGCTGACCAGCGTCCTCCGCGTTCGCCAGTGCGCGCCGTTTCTGTTGTCGTGGGCCAAGCGGACCGGTAGCGCGTCTCGTAAGTTCCCCAGCGATCCTGCGACTCAATGGCATTCTCGTCATAGGGAGGAAAACTCTCGATCTGCGACTTGGTCAGGTTCACCTCGTAATCATCGGGGTGTGCTGCCGAGCCATACAGTTTTTCGGCAGGTACGATGAACCGCTTGCTGGACAGCCAACCACCTGTGTCCACAACCACGTAGCGGATGTCGCCACTGTTGGGCTCAAAAATCACGTCATCGATCTTGCCCAATTTTTCGTCGTTTACACCATAAACGGCGGAACCACGAATGTCCTCGGCTTGCGCCTCTGAGAACTTATAGCTTCGCAATACTGTCGAACGACATTGAGCCCTCCTATTGCGTGCTGGGCTTACTGCTGCACGGTGTCACAGTTCGCGTTCTGCCGCGAGCCAGTGATCTAGTTCGCGGCCCTGTTCTCTGCCACGCTGCTCATAGATCTCATACGCTTTCAACCGCAACAGTTCTTCTCGAGGGGCGTTGACGGGGTTCAGCGGATCCACTGGCATCGAACGACCACCTTGATCGGGCAGTACTGGGTCAGTAAGTTTTTTCATGAGCCTCCCCTTAGACGAAGGTAGCGCGAGTACTGCAACATCTGACTTAGCTTCTTTCGTTCGATGCTTGGGCACGCGGAATGGTGCTTTCACGTGTGGGAACCCTCGTCCACTCCCCTTTAACGCAACACTATTCTCCTCTCCGGAGAAGAATGCCGCGCTCGGCTCTCCCGAAGAAGATTGTTGAATCGTGAACGGTGTGTCGTCACGAAACGAGCCCATTGAAACGAAAAAGCCGGGCACCCATGCCCGGCTTGTAGCTAGTGTTCCGCTGACCTCTTCACCGTCTCAGCAGTATGCTCGTGCACGCGGTTGGGAACTGTCCTGGCGCACTCTGGTCGCCTGCGACGGAGCATGAATTTGTCGCGGGATCATACGTTTCTCTAACCGAGGTAATACATATCTGAGTGTTGCCCGGAAGCAGACCTGTGGTGTCCAGGTTCGCAGCCCACGACTGGCCGTTGAGAACCCAGAACGGGAATGACTGTCCGGGGTTGAGTAACGGGCTCTCGAGTACATGCTGGTCGAGGTTAGTCACGGTGATCGACATGTTGTTCGAGGACGTTGCGGAGCAGGACCTAGCGTCCGTTACAGCGTTGCCACTGCTGTCCACGATGTTGAGTTTGATGGGAATGACGGAACCTAGTTTGATCGGGCCAGACGATGGCAGCGGACTAGCAAACGTCGCGGTAGCACCTCCGAACACGCTCGGGCGCACCTGAGCGCAACGGTTTACGACGACTTCGTCACTGAACGTTTTACCGCCACCGTTGATAGGATCGCCGGCCCGCGGATCAATCGTGACAAAGACCGTGAAATCATTCGTAAACTGCGCCCCCGGAGATTCGCTTCCTCGCAATATGCGCGGGTTGCCAAACGGGTAGGAGGAAGGCGGCAAACACGCGAGCGATGATGCGAAATTCTGCGGCTTGTAGGCGACGTAAACACTGAGCGCTCCGCCGTATGCGGCTGGATCCGGCGGGTTCTGGATGTGATACGTGCGCGGGAAGCCGTCGTCGTAAGCGATCGGTTCAATCGTGTTCGCACCATATTGTGTCTGCAGGCTCGCGAAACGCCCAGAATTAACTCCTGTCACATTGCTGACCAACAACGCGAACGGACTCACGACCCTGTTGAAAGTCACGCTCCACGTGTTGTAGCCAGGCGTCCCTTCGACTCCGAACTCCGCCGTCTTCTTGACGGGGGAGTTTGTAGCTGAGAACTGAAGCATGGCGAAGTTGAGCTGCGGCTCGCCATTTACACAAAGGCCTCCCATGGTTCTGTTCGCACCCGTGGAGATAGTTCTGAGAACTGCGCCATCCGCCAGCCTGAACTGCACCACATTCCCCGACTGCCAATCGCCAGCCCAGAACGATTTGGCATCCGGGGCGAGGGCGATAAAGCGTACGTCTCGAAAAGTGGGTGACCTGGTGTTGTAAGAGTTTCTCGTGCCTTGCCCGCAATTCCTGCACAACACCACGGAAGTATCCGCGACGAGAAGACCGCTTGTGCCGTCGAAGGGCGGCAACAACTTCACGGCAAAGGCAGGGTTCGGCAATGCCGCACCCAAAGTCGCAGCCGTGCCTGACCCAACGATCGAGGTGCTGAGCTGCGTACTATTTCCGCTGAAGTAGGCAGTCAATCCATATGGATTTCCGGCTCCGATCGAATTGCGGTTTATTCCGATATCGATCCAGTCCGTGTTGGAACTGCCAGTTGAGATCAAGGTCGGGCTTGTGTACGAAATGGCACCGTTCGGAAAACTCGGGTTCCCCTGAGGCTGGAATCGAAGCACACCGGGAAAAGGGCCTCCCACGTAGAAGCGTCCGTTACCGTCGAAAGAGATCGACTCAGGAATCGCGGTACCCGTCGAGATCACCTGCTGCGATTGGTCCTGCTGGTTGATCTGGACCACCTGCTGCGCGGTTACGTTCGTTGCATACAAGTTGGAGTAACCGTCGAACGCACAACCGCCAGTTTGACCGCCCGCAGGATCTGTTTGAATGGTTCGTACCAGGGTGCCGTTGCGATAAACGGAATACTTGCCATTCCCAATCGCGACAACAACGTCTCCAATTTCTGATGTCTGGGCAAGCAACAGAGCAGAAGAGAACACAACGGCGAGAACGGGCGAAAAACGCAACCGCATGACATACCTCTTTGTGGTGGACCTCTGTTTAGGTACGTGCGCCGCTAGGGAAAGCAGTTCGATTTGCGAGGTAAGTTGTTCTCGCCCAACGGAGCCCCACTCTCCGGGCGAGTTCTTCGGCGACCTGACGCACTCGTAGTAGTGCGCGGAGCGGCACCGCACGCGCCACTTGCAATTCGAGTTTCCGATGCGTGCACCTGTGGCGCAGGATGTCTGCGGATGCAACAGAGTGAGCTCTGGAATCGTCGTATACTGAGCGGACATTTTGCGGCCCTAAAAGGCTGTTCATTGCCCCTTCTGCCCACTCGCGCACTTGAGGCGGATATGAATCAGTTCCCGAAGTCTCGCGCCGAAGACGATGGAGCGACCATCGCCGGCGTCTCTGTTGCGGGGTCATCGATCGGTTCGAGCGCCAGCGGGATCGGCGGAACAGCCCCTGGTCTTGCACACCTGGGACCCTCGTTGCAACCCGGCACCGTCCTCAGTGGTCGTTACGAAATTGTTCAATTGCTTGGCGAAGGCGGTATGGGAGCGGTCTACAAGTCGCATGATCGCGCTCTCGACCGCACGGTAGCTTTGAAAACGATCCGCCCGGAACTGGCCCGACACGCCTCGATGTTGGCGCGCTTCAAGCAAGAAGTGCTGGTCGCCAGCCAGATCACTCATCGGAATGTTGTGCGGTTGTATGACCTTGGCGAATCAGATGGCCTGATGTTCATCACGATGGAGTTCGTCGAAGGCGACGACCTGCGGACCATTCTTGAACAGAAAGGCAAGTGTACCGCGAAAGAAGCTGTGTCGATCATGCGGCAGGTTTGCTTTGCGCTGGACGCTGCGCACGCTCAGGGTGTGATACATCGCGACCTGAAGCCGCAAAACATTATGCGCGAACATCGTGGCGCCAGCGTGAACGGATCGAGTGCGATGGGCGGCGCTGATGGGCGGATCGTCGTCATGGATTTCGGCCTGGCGCGAACGCTTACCGATAGCGGCATGACGCAGACGGGTGCGCTGGTCGGGACGATGGAATACATGTCACCGGAGCAGGCGCTGGGACAAGACGTTGACGTACGCTCAGATCTCTTCGCAGCAGGCCTGATCTTCTACGAGTTGCTGACTGGCCACGTCCCGTACAAGGCCGACTCCGCTGTCGCCAGCCTGTTGAAGCGCACGACGGAGCGAGCAAAACCCGCTAGCGACGTTGACGCCTCAATTCCCCTCGTCCTAAGCAACATCGTTTCGAAGTGCCTTGAGCGCGATCGCACTTGTCGTTACCAGAGCGCGCAAGAGCTTCTCAACGACCTCGAATCATGGAAGGAGGGCCACGACCCAGTCGCCATCACACGTCAGGCACGTCGGCAGGTCTTACCGCGGCGGCGACTGTATGCAATGATCGCGGTCCTTCTTCTGGCGGTGGTTGGGGCTGGTGGCATCGCGCTCCAACGAAAGCCCGCTTCGGGCGAGGAACAGAAGCAGGTCGCCGGACCAACTCTCTCCCTCGCCATTCTTCCCTTCCGTAACGCATCAGTCGAGCCGCGCATGGATTGGCTGAGTACCAGCTTGCCGGAGATGCTGCGAAGCGACATCGGGCATTCGCCACAGCTCCGCACGGTCCCTTCAGCCAGGCTCGAGCAGATGCTAGCTGATCTTCATATATCTTCACGTTCTTCTCTTCAGCCGTCCGACGTGCGCCGCCTCGCAGAATTCGCAAACGCCAATATCGTTGTTGCCGGCCAATATACGATCGCCGGGGAACGCATCCTGCTCGATGCGACATTTCACGACCTGAAGACGGATCGGGTACTGCCGCTTAAGGCAGAAGCAACTAGCGAAAAGGAACTCGTAGGAGCGGTAGGCCAGCTAGCCAAAACGATTCGAGAGAATCTGGCTCTTTCGCCGGATGACCTTCGTGAATTGCAGGCGAAGGCGTTCAAACCTTCCTCCGAGTCCGTCGAGGCGCTTCGGTCCTTCAACGAGGGGCTGAAGTTAGCTCACGACGGCAGAAGCCTGCAGGCGGTAAAGTCGTTCGAGGCGGCTACTAAAGCTGATCCGCAGTTTGCAACCGCCTACGCCCATCTTGGCAAGGCGTATTCGGTGCTCGGATACGAAAACAACGCCGAGCTGGCTGTAAGAAAGGCTGTTTCCCTGGCGGAGGGCCTTCCGGAACCGGAACGTTTTCGAATCGCAGCGATTCATGCCATAGTCACACGCGAGTACTCAAAGGCAATCGGTTCGCATGAGCAGCTTGCGAACGCGTTGCCCGACGACACCAGCGTTCTCTATACGCTCGGCACGCTCCATGAGCAAACAGGAGCATTCGACAAAGCAGGTGAATACTACAGCCACATTCTAAAGATTGATCCAAATTCGACCGACGCTCTTTTGGGTTCTGGGCGCGTGTCGCTGCTGAGCGGCGATACAAAAGGCAGCCTTGAGAACCTGAATCGTGCCCTCACCCGTGCCATGCAAGACGAGAACGACGAGCAACGTGCCTCAGCGTTACAAGCCATCGGCGTGGCATATCGCTCTATGAACAAGCCGCAGGATGCGCTGCGATACTTTCACGAATCACTTGAGGTCAAGCGACGTCTGAGCGATCAGCGTGGAATCGCGTCCAGTTTGCATGCGACTGCTCAAGTTCAGAATGACCTCGGAAAATCCGCAGAGGCTCTCAAGAACTTCCAAGCTTCACTGCGCATTCAGCGGGAAATCGGCAACACGCGGGGAGTTGGGGACACGCTGCTCGATCTGGGTGTGCTTTACAACGATACAGGGCGCTACGATGACGCCCTGAATGCCTTCAGAGAGTCGCTCCAGATTGAGCGTGCGGTTGGGAACCAGAACTACGAAGCCATCAACCTGAACAACATTGGAACAAGCTACTTCTTTAAGGGACAGTACGAGGATGCTCGAACTTATTACGAACAGGCGTTGCAGCTCAGAGAAAAGCTGAAGATCCCCGGAGACATCGCCGACACGTTGCACAATCTCGCAGAGACGAGCACGAACATAGGCGATTTCGAGAAGGCGCAGAAGTACTACCTTCGCGCGCTTGATATCCGCCGAGCTTCCGGGGATCGCCGCGGCGCTGCTATCGATTCCTACAGCATGGGTAAGGTATTCGAGCAGCAGGGCCGTTACGGGGCTGCGACTGCTGCAATGGCCGACTCGCTGACCAATCTGCGTTCGCTTGGCAACCGCGATTATTGGCTGGCGGAAGTGATGAGTGGGTACGGCGGGACCCTCGCTTTGGTCGGCCGCACGCAGGAAGCAACTAACATCTTGCAAGAAGCGATGGCGCTCTCCAGGGAGTCGAACAACCAGGCGCTCATTGCGCAAACAATGATCTATCAGGCTGACGCCGCCTTCTACTCTGGTTCGTTTGACGTGGCACGAAAAACGTATGAACAGGCGATTCCGCTGGCCAGGCAGGCGAAGGACAATCGTTTGGTTCTTATGTCCAGATTGGGTGCGGCAAAAGTGGCCGTGCGCCAGAGTCGCGCCTCATCAGTACTGGGCGGCTTGAGCTCCCTTTGCGAAAAAGCCGACACCGCCGGGCTGAAGTATCTTGCCGTCGACTGTTCCACGTATCTCGGCGAGGCGCTTCTGCAGCGAAAGGACTACACGAGAGCTAGGCAAACCCTTGAAGCGTCGGTTATGCGTAGTGACCGCTTAGGCTTAAAGCCCGTGCTGGCTCGCGCTCACTTGTTGATGTCTCGACTACTCGCAGCAAGTGGCAATCAACGCGATTCTGAAAACCATCAGGCACAGGCGCAAAGAATTCTCGATGAGATCCGCCAGGAGGGTGCCGCAACTGTCGTGAAGCGCAGCGACCTAGCGCCGCTCATCGGGAACTAGTGTCAGAACGGACGGAGCCCGCCCCCACAAGCTCACCTTCGTCGGTTTCGTAACCCTGAGCTGCTCTCCTCCATTTGCACGTCCGGCAGCGCGGGGTATCAAACTGATCTGCATCCGCTCCGCTGGGCGGTTCGCCATTCCTCCAACCGATTCCCTCGCGCAATCGCCAAACGACTCGCGGGTTTTGCAGAAGGAGTGCTAGTGCGACCGCGCTGTAAAGGACGCAGAACACGGGATGGATCTGCTGGGCTCCGAGCCCGAACGCCAAGCCTGGGAACCAGTTCGAAAAGACCGGCAATACAAACTGTCCAGCAAAAAGCCCGAACAACAGCAGCGCGCCTCCGACCGATAGCCGCAAACTAGCCAGAAGCACTACGCCAAGCAACGACTGAGCAGCGGTCAGCAAAATCTCAGACAGTTGCACCTGGTCCATGGGGATTGCGTGCGACAGACTCCCGCGCGCAACGGCGTATACACCCGGGATCATTCCCACGAGCAACGTCCACTGGTTCAGCTTCGCTGAAAGCAGACTTCCTAGTGCCAGTCCCGCCTGCCCTCTCCACGCAAACATCAATGCGACGATGAACTCCGGGGCCTCTGAAGCAATCGGAGCGAGCCACTGAACGAGCAGGAACTCGTTTACGTGAAATACACGGCCAGTCCCGACTAGTCCCTCGCAAAACGGTTCGGCATTGGCCAGGATCACACCACCGGCAAACATAAACAGCGCAAGGATAGAAATTCGGCGCTGCACTTTCGGCAATGCGGAGAGGAGCGAAGCAGGCCCTTCCGCCTCGCATTCCGAGCAGGGCTTCCGACTGGCGATCAATACATAGGCAACGTATATCGCCCCGAACACAATTCCGTCATACCACGCAAGCGTACCTTTGAGCGGGATGAACAACGCGTATGCGGTCGTGATTCCAAGAAAGAAGAGCTCGGTTCGACGCTCCTCTTCGATGAGAACGTCGCGCCTGAATCGAAGCCAGTACACCATCACGATCAGGCCCCAAGCCACGCCGATCAGCAGACGGTTGGCACCCGTCATGTTGGCGATCGCGTAGTGGGCATAGTTCCCGTCTGGAAACTTCCCTGCCTGCCAAGTGAAGTACATGTCGACCGAGTACTCGGGGAGAACGGCGATCAGTGCGACGCCGGCCAGGGCCAGTGCTTGCGAGACTTCGGTCTGAGCAGCATCACAAGCCCACAGCAGAAGGAACGACGCTCCGATTATGGCCGTTCCTGAGACGAGTGCAGCTATTGGGGGCGCCACCTGCACCCCGGCTAAACGAAAAATGAGGCCCGGCATGGTGACAAGGGCCGCCGAAATAAATGCCAGAAAATAATTTCGTTTCATTGAGTCCCGGGCGCGGACGAGGAATCGGCCACGCGCCCATCCAGGTAACGCGCAGCCAAAAGTCTCACACCCAAAACAACCGGCCAGGCAGCCAGAAGAGATTTCTCTTCGGGATTGTTGACACGCCTGGAACTGCACCGTGGCAGTCCTGCTACTCCCTTTTGGCGGAACCTTGATTCTAACATTCGAGAACTCTGGTCGCCAGTGCTGCTGCGCGGGCAGCTTGCTAAGCAGTGCATTTTCCGGGCCTGAAATGAAGCAATTCGCCGGGCTTACAGACCGAGACTGCCGGCGAGAGGTGCGGTCACTGACACGGGTGGTCAGCTCTCGTATCAGTTTTCCCCACTCGCCTCATGGCAAGCCAAGCTGTAGGATACTTAGTCGCCATCGCGACGGAGCGTGCCATGACATCTGCACTTGTAGATCTTGAACCTAAAGCTTTGTGGAAGCATTTCGACGCGCTGTCTGCAATACCGCGCGGATCCGGCAAGGAAGCCGCTGCGCGCGAATATGTGCTATCCCAGGCCTCTCGGCTCGGCCTTGAAGCGATCCAGGATTCCGTAGGCAACGTCGTCGTGCGAAAGCCCGCGCGGCCCGGCCGCGAACAGGCTACCCCAGCGCTGTTACAGGGTCACCTCGACATGGTGTGCGAAAAGAACGAGGGCACAGCCCACAACTTCGACACCGACCCAATCCGCATAGTACGCCACGATGATTGGCTCAAGGCCGACGGAACTACGCTTGGCTCCGACAACGGAGTGGGTGTGGCAGCAGCGTTGGCCGTTATGGAAAGCGAAGATATCGCCCACGGCCCGCTTGAGTTTGTTTTCACCATTGACGAAGAAACCGGTCTGACCGGCGCCTCAGAATTTCCAGCGGGCGTGCTCAAATCAAAGTATTTCCTGAACCTCGATGGTGAGGAAACGGGAACGCTGTGCATCGGCTGCTCGGGCGGAATGAACACTAAAGCTCGACGCAAAGTCGCTCTTCGCGCTCCTGGCAACGGCTCGGCATTCCGAATCAAGGTCTCCGGGCTCAAGGGCGGGCATTCCGGCGTGGACATTCACCTCGGCCGCGGCAACGCCCTGCGTCTCCTCGGACGTGTTCTTCAGGAAGCGATCGACCGGGTTGGAATAGAAGTGGCAGACGTAAAGGGCGGAAGCGCACACAATGCGATCCCCCGCGAAGCGTCCGCCAATGTGCTGGTCGACACCGCTCGCGAGCAGGAGCTTCGAAACCTCGTGGCCGCCGCGCAAAGTGATGCGCGCACCGCTCTCGGCGCCTTTGATCCGGACGTGCAGGTCACCCTCGAGAAGACGGAAGGACCTGCACAGGTCATGGATCCTGCCGATGCAAAGCGCGTGACGGATTTGCTGGCCACACTGCACACAGGAGTGCTTGCGATGAGCCCTGATATCGCAGGCCTGGTGCAGACCTCGACCAATCTCGCAACTGTTGCACTGAAGGGAGACACCGTCGAAATCGTCACCAGCCAGCGCAGTGCCATCGAAAGCAGCAGACTCGCCGCTGCTCGCATGGTTGGTACGATCTGCCGTCTAGCCAGTTTCGAGGTTGAATACGGCGGTGGATACCCCGGTTGGAAGCCGGAACCGAACAGCGAGATTGTCCGCAAGCTCCAGGATGTCTATAAGCAGGTGTTCGGCGGAGAGGCCAAGCTTGTCGCCATGCACGCAGGGCTGGAATGCGGAGTCATCGGCGAGAAGTATCCAGGCATGCAGATGGTGTCCTTCGGCCCACAGATCGAGAATCCGCACAGCCCGAACGAGCGCGTGAAGATTTCGTCCGTCGAGACTTTCTGGACCTATCTTCGTGCTGTTCTGGAGAGTATCTAGCGTTCACTTCACATTCGATTAGCAATGGATGGGGCGATCGTCAGGTCGCCCCATTCCCACTTCGGACTTCGCTCTCACTCAAGCCGAGCCGAAAAGAAGAAGCAGGCCGTAAACTGCAGGCCTGCCCCTGGGGCCGGTTTAACCTAACCGTTTGGTTACTTTCCTTCGTATAACTGCTGCGAGAGGTAGTTCCCAATCCCGATTTCCTCGATCGTATGCAACTGTGCCTCGAGGTAGTCCACGTGGGTTTCCTCGTCGCGGATCATCCTCTCGAACAACTCGCGCGTGCCCTCGTCGTTGGCCGCGACGCACACCTTCGCGGACTTGTTGTACTGCACGACGGCTTCCTTCTCATCTGCCAAATCAGTCTGAAGCATCTCCTGGACGTTCGTGCCGATTTTGGGAACGAGCCCGACGTTGACTCCCGGAGTGCCATCCAGAAACAGAATTCGCTCGATCAACCCTTCGGCGTGCCTCATCTCCTCAATCGCTCGCGACCGTGTGCGTTCCCCCAAGCGCTTGTAACCCCAGTTCTCGCACATCTCTGCCTGAACCATATATTGGACGATGGCGGTTAACTCAGAACTCAGAGCCGCGTTCAATTGTTCGATGACTTTCTCGTTTCCGCGCATTCTTCTTGCTCCCGTTATGACTTCACACCCAAAGCATCTTACCGCGAATCACCGCTGTGCGCTTCAAAACTGACGTCACGCCTTCCGGAGCGACCCTCGGCCACAAAGGATCACGAAACCCCGAAGAACTCTGCTACCATACCGCCGAACGCGAACCACTGCATGTCAGACCAGCCCAAAATCAATTCCGGCAATGCGGTGTCCCTAACCGGCTCGGTCGTCGGTCGTTTCGCAATTCGCGAGCGACTTGGAACGGGAGCCATGGGAGAGGTCTATCGAGCCGAGGACACGAGGCTCAACAGGTCGGTCGCAATCAAGCGTATGGCGGACGCCTTGAGAGCCGATCCGGCTCAGAGGCGCCGTTTCATCAAAGAAGCGGAGCGTATCTCGCAACTGAGCGATCCGCACGTCGCCGCGCTGTACGACATCATTGAAGAACAGGGCGAAATCTTCCTGGTAATGGAGTTCGTGGACGGCTGCAATCTTCGCGAACGATTGTCCCGCGACACTGGGCTCCGCGAACTGCTTTCCATCATCATGCAGGCCGCCGAAGGACTCCGCTCGGCCCACGCCCGCAATATCGTCCACTGCGACATCAAGCCGGAAAACATCATGATCACTTCATCCGGGCGGGTGAAGGTACTCGATTTTGGCTTGGCACGGCAGTTGTCCAGAGCGGACCGACATGTGACGTCTGTAATGGGCAGTGGAGTGGGGTTGTCGGGAACCCCGGGTTATATGGCTCCCGAAGTCATGCTGGAGGAGGCTCCCGACCCTCGATCCGACATTTTTGCGCTGGGTGTTGTTTTCTACGAGGCGCTGTCGGGCAGTCATCCGTTTGTTAAACGTACCGTTTTTGAAACAGCCGACAGCGTTCTGCATTCAGAACCGCCAGCCCTGCACACTCGCGGAATCGCACGCCCACTGTCCGACATCGTTGCTCGCATGATGGCCAAGGATGTGACGGACCGTTACCAGAGCACGGACGAACTCTTAAGCGATCTGCAGGCATTCGAGCAGACCATTGACTCTGGGATAAGGCTGCCCCACCCCGCGCTCGACGGGGCGCCACCGAACTCATTTCGAACGCGTAAACACCGTGGCCGACGGGTGATTTTGATCGCCGTACTGGTCATAGGTGTGATCGCCGCGATCGTTCCTGCCGCACGCCACGCTCGCAAAATTGGCCGCGCACTCGGTTTTTCGAAAGCTCCGCACATTGCGGTGCTGCCGTTTCAAAGTATCGGCGGGCAGTCCTCCGACAAAGCATTCGCCGAGGGCCTCAGCGACGTGATCACATCGGAACTCGCCCAACTCAGCGACCGCTATGCTTTGCAGATAGTGCCGGCTGCCGAGGTGCGTGCTGAAAGGGTCGCTTCGGCGAAGGCAGCTAGACAGCAGTTTGGCGTCGATATGGTTATCGAAGGCAGCATTCAACCGGTCGCCAACATGTTTAGAGCAACGTATAGCGTAGTCGATGCAAGTACAGGGAGGCAGATCCGAGCAGGGACGATCGCGGTCCCACTAGGCGACCCGATTGGCTTGCAGGACCAGTTGGCAAACAGTATTGCGCAGAACCTCGGAGTAGGGATAAAGCCCGCTGAACGCGATCAGGTGGCGGCACATGGAACAACGCTGCCGGCCGCTTACAATGCCTACCTTCAGGGCCTTGGCTACCTCGAGGACTATCAGAAGAAGGAAAACCTTGATCTCGCGATTGCGGCTTTCAATCGGGCCTTGCAGTACGACAGCAGCTACGCATTGGCATATGCGGGCTTGGGCCAGGCTCACTGGCACAAGTATCGCGAGTTCAAGGAGACTGCCGAAATATCGGACGCAACGCTAGCTTGCCAAAGAGCCTTGTCGATCGAACCAGATTTGGTTGAAGGGCATCGCTGTCTGGGACGTGTCTTCGGAAGCACCGGGAGATACACGGAAGCTGCGCAACAGCTTGAAAGCGCCTTGAAGAAGCGACCTACCGACGACGAATCTGTTCGCGCGCTGGCCTCTGCCTATGAGGAACTCAGTGACTTCTCCCGAGCTGAAGCGACCTATCGACGCGCAATAGACCTTCGCCCTCACTATTGGGCCGGGTACAACTGGCTGGGTGGTTACTACTCCAGCCGTGGCCAATACGACAAGGCGCTTGCAATGTTCGCTCGAGTCATTGCCATCGCTCCCGAGAATTACCGCGGCTACAACAACACGGGCGGAATTTACATTCTGAAGGGCGACTTCGCACGAGCCATTGAACAATTCGAGCGATCCGTGCAGATTCGCCCTAGTTTTGCCGGGTACTCAAATCTGGGCACAGCATACTTCTTTCAAAAGCGCTTCGGCGATGCTGTCTCCGCTTACGAGCGCGCTCTCAAACTGAACGATCGTGATTATGTGACATGGGGCAATTTGGGAGATGCTCAGTTCTTCGCACCGGGAAAGCGGGCCTCATCGACAGCGAGCTACGCTGAAGCTATTCGCCTGGCGGAAGACCAACTGAAGGTCAACAGCAACGATGCAGGCGCCCTTGGTAGCATCTCGATGTACTACGCCATGCTCGGAAGGCGGGCCGACGCGGAGCGATATATGCGCCGGGCTCTGGCGCTCAAACCCGGAGGCCCGGACGTATGGTGGCAAGCTTCTGTAGTGTATTCGCAACTGGGCCGACCAGATGACACCCTGTCAGCGCTGCAGTCGGCCTTGGCAGCAGGATTGTCTTCGTCGTATATAAGCTCGGCTGCGTACTTTGAAAAGCTCCACTCAGACCCGCGCTTCCAGCAACTCATCCGGTCGGCGAATAAGCTTGAGCGGCGCTGACCTCGCGCCGCCCTTGGTAGGACTGTTCATCGCTGGATGATGACCTGTGGATCCGCCATGGCTCCTGATTCGGCGACTATGGCGTAGGCCCAGTTGGTCCCCTCCTCCACTTCGATGTTTCCTGAGTTGACCTGACGGCCTGGATTGATCTCATATGGGTTCCGCGAACCCGGAAATGGCGTCCCATCGACGAAGGTGATACGGATCTTCTCCTTCGTTTCGTTTTGCCACTGGATGGTGTCGCCCTTGGTCTTGCTCAGGACAACGGGGTCTTGCGATGCGATATATTGCCCGTCTTTGAAAGTGATGCTTACCTCAACCACGGCCACGATTCCCTCCCATTTAGAACCACGCGTGTTTGGAGCCCAGGTGCTACCCTCGATTAGCGCTAATCAAGACGTCTGTCTCAAAAAGTGATGACCATGCTTGGGCAGGCCGTCGCTCTTGTCAAGGAAAACTGATTGCAGCGGCGTTGATCAGTTGACTGCAAGCATGCCACTGCGACGTGCGGCAGATGAAGCATCGGTGCCTCGGGGCGCCTCGTCGTCATCGCCTGTGGTCTGCTTGAAAGTTTGCAGTTTCTGAATGAGTTCGTTTATGGCAGCGCCCTTCATGAACCAGGCGTCCCAGGGCGCTTCGCTCGCCTCAGGAGGGTGTGTGCCGGAAAAGACGAAGACAGGTAACGTGGGCCGATAGCTTTTCGCTGCCCGCGCCAGTTCTTCCCCATTCATGCCCGGCATCTCGAAGTCGCAAACCAAAACGGCGATTTCTGTATGTTGCTTCAGAACTGCCAATGCCTGTGCCGAGTCGCATTCCGACATGACAGCGAAACCGAAATGGCGCAGCAACATGACCATTGTTTGCAGCGTTGCGTCATCGTCATCAACGACCATGATTATCGGCTTCGCTAATTGCATAGAAAACACTCCACCTTGTCGCCCAGCAAAATTGTCCATTCAACATGGGCGCAGCCCCAATCCGAATGCGTGAGTGCCGCATCCGGCCATGAAGTCTGCGCCCGTCCTCGTCATTCGCGCCTCCCCCAGACGCGAATGGTCGAGCTTTGCAACAACAAATCTGACGGCACTGCCAGTCTTTCTGTCAGCGAGGTCGCTAAAGACGCCGCTAAGTCCCTGATTCTGCATGTCACGTCTTGAATTAACTGGCTCGCTCGCATTGATAAGTGCATGCGGATTTCCAAATTGTCGGAGGAGCATCAGGATGTTATAGTCCGCTCACTCAGAAAGGGACGGACGGTCGCCATGCAGTGGAACCAGGATGAGCTTCGACTGCTTTATGGTTTGTCACAGCGTTTGTTGGAGGACTGCGATTACGGCGAGCTACTCGCCACCATTCTCGACGCCACCATCGAGGTGCTCGGTGCCGAACGCGGATTTGTCCTCTTGCATGAGAACGGCTCTTTCCGCGCCGTAGTCGCGAGGAACTATCGCAGTGAGGTTCTTCAGCAGGCCGAGTTGGAGTTCAGCAGTTCGATAGCGGCGGATGTCCTTCGCAGCGGACGCGCCCGGCTGCTCGCCGATGCTCTCAACTCCGAACAATTCGCCAGCTATAAGAGCGTTCGTCATCTTTCGCTTCGCTCTGTCCTTTGCGCGCCTCTCGTTCACCGCGACGAAGTCTTCGCCCTGATTTATCTCGAAAACCGCAAGATCGCGAGTTTCTTCACGGAGCGAAAACGTGAATTACTCGACGAGATTTGCTCGCTAGCGGCGCCACGTATTCGCACGGCCATCGCGGTGCAAGAAGGCAGACGCCGAGCGGCGGACGTACAAGCGCTGCTCGGTGACAGTGATGGCATACTCACCGCTGATCAAGGCATGGCCGCACTTCTCGAGACTGTTCGCCGCGTCGCGCCGACCGATCTGCCCGTTCTCATCCAAGGCGAAACAGGGACAGGCAAGGAACTCATAGCCCGCGCGCTCTATCGACAGAGTTCCCGTCCTCACGGTGCCTTCGTAGTGCTGAACTGCGCTGCGTTGCCGGCCACACTGATCGAGTCGGAACTGTTCGGCTATGTTCGTGGCGCGTTCACCGGCGCCAACCGTGACCGAGTGGGCATGATAGGCGCAGCTCATCGCGGTACGCTCTTCCTGGATGAGATAGGCGAATTTCCGCTGGATCTGCAGTCTCGCCTGTTGCGAGTTCTACAGTCCGGTGAATTTACCCGCCTTGGCTCAATACAGAGCGAAATGGCCGACATTCGAGTCATAGCGGCAACGAACCGGGATCTTGAACGCGAGGTGGAAGAAGGTCGTTTCCGCAGTGATTTGTATTTCCGGCTCTCACCCATTACCTTGAAAGCCCCACCGCTGCGGGCGCGCCCGCACGACGTGCATCTGCTTGCAAACCATTTCCTTGAGGCATATGCACGCCGATACGGTCGTGAACGGCTACGCCTCAGTGATGATGCTATGTCGGCGCTCGCGTCCTATCACTTCCCTGGAAACGTCCGTGAACTAGAAGGCGAGATGGCGCGCCTGGTCGCGGTGTGCCCTTCCGGTTCTGTCGTATCTGAGATGGCACTGAACGACCGGATTCGTAGCCAAGGACGCCCTCCGGCGCAGGCTTCGCCTGAACCGCAACTGGTGCCCATGTCACTGGCTGAAATGGAGAAGCGGCTAATTTGTGCAGTACTGCAGAGTACGGCGGGAAACCGTACGCGTACTGCGGAGATACTGGGAATCACGCGTGAAGGATTGCGCACTAAGATGCAGCGCCTCGGACTCACAGAAGCTTCAATCGGTGCTATCACGGACGCATAGTTTCAGCATTCCCGACCAAGGCAGCCAAGCATAACTTCCACTAACCGCCGGTTCCCTTTGCGGTGGGCTGGCGAAAGCCATACCGCTTCATGATCTCCGTTGCGGCCGGACTCTTGATGAATTCCATGAATTCTCTCGCAACAGCTTTGTCCTTAGCGGATTTCAGAATCACGGCGGCCTGTTCTATGCGCGGATAGCTATCACGAGGAATGACGTAGTATCGTCCCGCCGCACTCATTCCAGGCGAAAGTGCCAGTGAAAGTGCAACAATCCCGGCATCGGCGTTTCCGGTTTGTACAAACTGCGCAGTTTGAGCAATGTTCTCGCCCAGCACGAACTTACTCGACACCTTGTCGTAGAGATTCGCCGAGCGCAGTGCCGCTACCGCCGCGCGTCCATATGGCGCATGTCGCGGGTTGGCGATAGCTATCTTTCGAATTGCGGGATCAGACAAGACCGCAAGCCCCTGCTTCAGGTCTAGTTTCGATGCTTTCGGAACCCACAGCACGATGGCTCCTTCGGCGTATGTATAGAACGTACCAGGCAGCACCAGGCCTGCATCGACCAGGCCCTTCGCATACTCCGCGTCAGCCGAAAAGAACACGTCATAAGGAGCACCGTTCCGGATCGCCACCGACAGATTTCCCGACGATCCAAAACTCAGCCGGATCTTCTTCCCTGTCCTCGTCTCAAAGCTGCTTGCGATATCTTTAAGGGCGTAGTTCAAGTCTGACGCCGCAGCAACGGTCATTTCCTGGGCCGCAACCCCGACTGCGGCAAGCAAGACCAACAACAAAATGCCCTTTCTCATCTTTTTTCCTCTTCATTGGTCAAGAGTATCGCTGTGCTGCCTTGGAACACGACGCGAGTAATTTCATCACGCCAGGCATAGGCACGAAAAGATGATCTAACCACTTCGTCCAGAATGCTATTCTGGAATAGCATCAATCCGGCATCCAACAGACTTGTTCTCGGGAGAATCTCCGCTACACATGGGCCTGATTATCCGCTCATCAGACATCCACGCTGCTGGCTGTTACACCACCACACCGATACGCAAAGGTAGCCTTGTCGTCGAGTACACCGGCCCCCGCATTTCGAAAGAAGAGGGCGACCGCATATACGAAAACAGCCCAGTGACCTACCTCTTCGGCCTGGATGATGGAAAGACGGTCATCGACGGACATGGCGCGGCCATGTTCATTAATCATTCCTGTGATCCGAACTGTGAAACCGAACAGATCGACGACCGCGTCTGGATCATAGCCCTGCGCGACATTGAGGCTGGCGAGGAACTAACCTACGACTACCTGCTCTATGACGGTGACGACGAGGCTCCCTGCTACTGCGGCGCAAAGACTTGCCGTGGAACCATGTATTCACCGAAAGAAGCCAAGAAAGTTGAGAGGAAGCTCCGCCTGGCGCAGCAAGAGTCGTCGCAGTCCAGCAATGGGCGGTCTTCCCGGAACAACGGACACGGACAATCCTGAGTCCACTCGCGACGGGATCATGCCCTCAGCTCAACTAGGAGCCAAACGGAACCAGTTGCTGCAGACCGGAGACCGTCAAACCGGTGAAGTCAGGGATGACGGCGTCGGC
>DASPIK010000070.1:0-47865 GCA_035629075.1 Terriglobales bacterium
ATGTGCTGTTCAGCCCCACACGCTACAATCGAGCCGTGGCGAATCCGAACGAAAGCATCGTGCGCTGCGGATGGGCTCAGAGCGAGCCGAACATTCACTACCATGACGAAGAATGGGGAGTGCCCCAGCACGATGATCGAGTGCTGTTTGAATTTCTCATCCTCGAGGGCGCGCAAGCCGGTTTAAGCTGGACGACGATCCTCAACAAGCGCGAGCATTATCGGAGTGCCTTCGACGGCTTCGATCCCGTGCGCGTCGCGCGTTACAGCGAGGCCAGGATGACCCGCCTCCTCGCCGATCCGGGAATCGTTCGCAATCGGGCCAAGATCGCCGCGGCCGTGCAGAATGCGAAGTTGTTTCTCGCGATACAAAAGGAGTGCGGCACGTTCGACAATTACGTGTGGCAATTCGTGGGCGGTCGTCCGATTCAAAATGCATGGACGTCGATGAAGCGCATACCCGTTCAAACGCCAGAGTCGCAAAAGATGAGCAAGGACCTGCTCAAGCGTGGCTTTCGTTTCGTTGGCCCGACGATCTGTTACGCCTTCATGCAGGCCGTGGGCATGGTGAATGACCACCTCGTCGACTGCTTTCGTTATAAAGAGGTGAAGGCGGCCGGGTGCGCCCCTCGTACGTGACCACGATTTGGGGTGCCCTACCCTTCGCGCAGCGAAGGTGGGGCAGCAGCCCATCTCAATGAGGTTGATCCCGATTTTTGATCTTGCTGGTACCCGCCATCTCAACCAAGTATTGCCAATGAGCGAGTAGCTGATTAGCCTTCCCGCATGCTTCATTTTGGAGCTTACCTACGTGCTGTCGCGTTGACCGCGATCTTCCTGACCGCGGCGCATTCACTCGGCGACACGCGCCCTGTGATCGTTTTGTCGCGCAGTGAGTGCCACGGCCCCTGCCCAGCCTACACGGTGTCGGTCTTTGACGACGGCAGGGTCGAATGGAAAGGGGCCTTCATGGTTGCAACGCGTGGGCAAGCTGTGGGATTCATGACCCGCGAACAGGTCGCAACGCTGATCCAGGCTTTTCAGGACATCGGTTTTTCTCGTCTGAACGATTCATACCTGAAGCGGTGTTCCAGCGAACGGATCTGCGTTACCGTCGTGGATGCTTCCTCGACGAGGATTACGCTCAGCCAGAACGGAACGGATAAAACGATTGCGTTCCTAAATGAATTTGCGCCGCCGGAACTGGTGCTCCTCGCACGCTTCATCGACCGAACTACCAACACGCATCAGTGGATTCATAATCAGAACATTCGAGTGTCGCCTGATCAGCGACGCTACGAAAACAACTTCCCCGAGGATCTTAAGAGCCAGCCGACCTTACTGATGGATGTTGCCTATCACCAGGGAGTCACGCCTTTGATGGAGCGGGCAACTTCAACTAACAGCGATTGGCTTAAGCAGGCGCTTGCCGAATCAGACCTGAACATCGCTGACGAAGCAGGATGGACCGCCTTGATGTATGCGGCTGTCGGAGGCAGTGCCGAGACAGTCGAAACACTCCTGCGAAGCGGTGCCGCCGCAGATCTGGCAGATCGAAATGGCGACACGGCGCTCATTGGCGCCGCAGCCCAGTATTCCAGGCCAAGAGTTATAGCCGCACTCCTCGCAGCACGCGCGACGGTTGATCGGGCCAACAACAACGGCGAGACGGCCTTGATGTGGGCAGCGTGGGCAGGAAGTCCCGAGGTCGTACAGATATTGTTAGCAGCCGGTGCTGACGCATGCCGAACAGATCACGAAGGTCACGATGCCAGGTTCTACATCAATCGATCCCTCAAGGTGTTGCATGAAAACAGCACTGAGAGGCCGCGATTCGAGCGCACTCTCGAAATACTGCATAAGGCAGAATGCAAGGAATAAGCGCGTAACCAAGTGGATGCAAATGCATATTCGACGGCGGGTGGCAGCACCCTCTCGGCTGAACCGCGATGAGGGGTGCCCTACCCTTCGCGGGCATGATCACATAGCCGCCGACAAAGAACCGGTGTTTGCGACGAACTTATTCTCCGCGCCTGCGGTGTGCCGAGCAGCGGCTGGCGACGATAGCAACTGGACGTAACGAAGTGCATGTCGCGCCCGGATCGGAAACGGTGAAGACTCCAGGGCATGCCGGGAGTGTATCTGGTTCGAGGCGAAACGCTTCGTCGAGCAACGGATTGTTACGAGAACGGAACAGACGCGATGGTGAGCGAATGAACGTCAACTACCCCACCCTTCGCTGCGCGAAGGGTAGGGCACCCCTGATTCGTGAGTATCGAATGTCGATTGACTCCCAGAGTCGCGCCGCCTCACCCACTCGCCTGAGTCTTCGTCTTCACCGAAGCAGTTAGTTGTCGCCTTCGCTCCTCGCATTCGGGTGAGAACCATTGAGTGACGAAATCGTCGAGCGTCTCGCCCGCCTCGGGATATCCCAGGTCTATCTGCAGAGCGCGTTTGCTGAATGCGAATGCTTGTGGCGGCTTCTGCGTCAGGCGATGAGCGTGCTTCAGTGCCGCATCGAGTACCTGACCGATGGGAACAACCTCGTCTGCCAGGCCGATCTCGAGTGCACGGCCCGGCTTCACGCTGTCGCCGGTCAGGATCATGCGCGTGGCTTCGCGTGCGCCGACCGTGTTGATCAGTGCGCGTCTCAGCGCAGGCGGCAGGACAGCGCCAAAGTTGATCTCGTTCAACGCGAACCCAAAATCGCCCTCGGCCATCACGCGCACGTCACACGCCAGCGCCAGGAAGGCTCCGCCTGCATAGGCATGACCGGCAAGCGCACCGACAACCGGCTTCGGCATCCGCAAGATGCGCTGAAACAGCTCCATAAATCGGCCGAAGAAGTGGCGCATGTCGTCGCGACCGTATGCGAAGACCTCCTCGATGTCGAAACCGGCCGAGAAGAACCCGGGATGTGCGCTGGCGAACACCACTGCGCGGACATCGCCGTCCTCCTCGCTTGCGCGCACCGCCTCGATTAGCTCTTCCACCATGACGAGGTTCAGCGCATTCGCCTTCCCTCTGGACAGCGTGAGAATGCGAACTTCCGAATCTTGCAACGTTTTAACAAATTCCATAACCAACCCCGATACAACGCTTACCGCATCCGGGCCGCGGGTTCGGTAACTCTGATGCGGAGTGGATGTGTTCCGTATCTATGGTGCAACTAACTCCCCATATGTGGGATCTTGGATCGTGCGCGGATGGTGCCTCAAATCTGCCCGATTTTTGGCAGATGTGGGTCTTTTTCGTTCACCACGCACACCCTGTTCCGATTCTAGAAATCTTCCGCGTTCGCCGTTGATTAGCGCATATTCGCTGTTACATTCATCCTGCAACGGTGCCTTTGCTTGAGCTCTTTGCGCTGGACCGCAACATGGTGAGGTTCCAGTAAACTTTGCAGATCACACGTAACGGCGCAGATGGCACCTTGGGTCAGATCAGATTTCAGATTTAACTCCTTTTTAACCCTGGATTTCACCGATCCCCGGGGGGAGGGGGAGCCACCTAACGAACCTGTAACGGAAGTATGAGACTCGTACTGATTACTCCTTTCTGATTACCCGCCTGTTCTCCCTTGCCTTCCGCAGCCCACAAGCTTGAAACTTCTTCTATGCGCGCGATAGCAATCATTCCTGCGAGACTGGCTTCGACGCGGCTGCCGAGAAAGCCGCTACGCGAGATCAACGGGCGTCCGATGCTGGGTTGGGTATACGAGGCCGCACGGTCGTCAGACCTGCTTCAAGACGTCATTGTTGCGACGGATTCAGAGGAGATCATGGAAGTCTGCCGCCGGCATGGCTGGCACGCTCGGATGACTTCCACCGCGCACCGTAGCGGGACGGACCGCGTGCACGAAGTCGCCTGCGGGGTTGAGGCTGACGTCTACGTCAACGTGCAGGGCGATGAACCGCTTACGCGACCCGAACACATTTCCGCGCTGCTGAGCGTCATGAGTCTTCCCGGCGTTCAGGTCGGCACCCTCAAGACGCCGTGCAAGACGGAAGACGTCAATAACCCGAACGCGGTGAAGGTCGTAACCGCTGCCGATGGCCGGGCACTTTACTTTTCACGTGCGACCATCCCACACGACCGCGACCGTTCGGGCACGGTACGATATTTCAAGCACCTAGGCTTCTACGCCTATACGCGGGAAGCCCTGGACCGCTTCTGCTCGCTGCCAGAGTCAGAACTGGAACGCAGCGAAAGGCTGGAGCAGCTACGGTTTCTTGAGAACGGCATCGCGATCCATGTTGCCGAGACACCGTTCGACACCGTCGGAGTGGACACCGAAGCGGATGTAGAGAGAGTGAAGAATTTGATGATTTGATGATTGCATGATTTGGTGATCGAAGTGAGTCGGTGTAGTTGTGGTTTGCGCTTGTTCACGCCCTTCAACTGTGACCGATCATCAATCATACAATCATGCAATCATCCGATATGCAATGCATCCAATCGGACGTCACTTCGCGTTTGCCGCGACGTCCACCTGAAATAGAGAGTCGGCCAGCGGGCGGTTGTAAACCACGTTATTGATGAAGCGCTGGTTCGTGTTCAGGCCGTTCCGCTGCCGCGTGACGCTGAAGGGCGTCATAATGCCCTGGACGTTGCGATAGTTGTCGTAGATCTCGCTTTCGTCGTTGCGGTCGCGCGTCTCGGGATCTCGCCACTGGAACGTCTTCTTGATCGGCAAGAACGTATTCTGGTCGATGTAGATGGTCAGCGCCTCGTTGCGCGCGTTCATGATGGTGATCTGCTCGGCCGGTTTGCGCTCCGCTGACGCTATGCCTTCATAGAAATAGGCGATTCCGGGTTCCTTAAGCCACTCCCGCAGGACGTTCTGCAGCGAGTAGTAACGCCGGCGCAAGTGATCCGCGAGCGCTTCCTTCTCCTCTGGCGAGGTCCCGTGGAAGGTGATTTCCCATCCCTTGTCGCCGTTGTGGATGATCTTCCACTCGCGCTTCTTCAACAGTTCGGTTCGTTCCTTATCGGGCCACTTCCAGAAGGTCCAGAACGGCGCGCCGGTTCCCGAAGGTTCGCCGCGGTGAAAGCCATACGTCCGACCCGAGTACTCCATCGTGTCGATGTTCAGATACGCCTGGCCACCGAGGGCCTGCACCATCTTGTCGAGCAGAGCGCGGGCCTTCTGCGCCCCCGGGTCATCTGCTGAATGCGTCGCAGGCGGCGACGTCGGGGAGGTCGCCTTGGGTAAGTCTTGTGGCGCCTTCTCCACCGGAGGGGGTGCCGGCTTATCGGGTGGCATTTGCGTGCGCGGATCGCCCGGTTGCTGCGCCGCGGCAGCGATAGTCAGGATGATTACGGCTACGAGTGTTTTCATCGGATCACTTAGTGCCTGGACGCCTTCCGTCCCTGTCGATTCATGTCTATCAACACGGCATCTACATCGGAAGTCGTTCCATTGTGATGATAAATGTAGCGCGTTATGCCGATTCCCGGCACGAACGTGATGATTTCGGACCCGCCGATGGTTCGGTACGCCAGCCGGTACTCCTGCGCATCGCTAACCGCTGGCGAGCTGAATATCGTGCTCAGATCGGCTGGACGCTGCTCCTCGACGAACCAGCCGTAGAAAGTGTCATCGCGCCTGGGTTCCTGGCCGAAAAGATCGCCCTGTTTCATGAGCCACAAGAAGAACTCGTTTGCAGGGACGATGAGGTCCTCTAGCAAGTCGGAGGGGTTGTGGAGACGTGCCCAGGAACTTGGGTCGCGCAGGATGTAGTAGTGGTTGCCAGATCGCGCCATCACCCACAAACTGGGCTGTGTTTTCGGCGTATAGAAGGCGAGATCTGCCGGGTGTCCACGCATAAGCACGGCCCGGATCGGCCCGCGACGGTAGGTGTCGATCACCTCCATGCGCCAGGAGAGTTGGGCAGCAAGGATGCCGTTTTCCGGCTGTTCGGATTGGACCTCGGCGCGGTACGTCCAGTAAGTGCCTTTTTCCATCGGCCAGACGTCCCGGTCGCGGGCGACGGCGTCGCAGGCAGTGAGAACAACGACAAGGAGCAGCCAAAGATTTCGGCAGGGCATGATGGCCTCCACCGCGTGAAATCCAGAGCCGATATCCACGGAGCCGAGGAGTGCCGCCGTTATGGGGCTTGTCGGTGCCCCGATGCGTACATTATCCCACCAATACCGCTCCGCCGTTTACGTTGAAGATTTCGCCGGTGACGAAACCGGCGTAAGGCGTGCACAGAAACAATATGGGGACGGCGATCTCCTCCGGCCTGGCCATTCGTCCGAGTGGGATGCTGTTGAGGGCGGCGGCACGGGACTTCTCATTTTCGAGGACCGGTCGTGCCATGTCGGTCTCAACCCAACCGGGGGCGATGCAGTTTACATAAATCCCATGGGGAGCTAACTCGGTTGAGAGGCCCTTAACCATGCTGATGAGCGCTCCTTTGCTCGCGGCGTAGTCGACGTGATACGCCTCTCCGCGCTGTCCGGCTGTGGAGCTGACGAGCACGATGTGGCCGGCTGCGCGCCCGGGTTGGCGCGGCTGCGACTTCATCTGCGCCACGGCACTTTTCAGGAGACCGAACACGCTATTCAGGTTGGTGCCGATGGTGCGGCTCCAATGAAGTTCCGTCATCTGGTCAACAGGAATGTTTTCTGCGGGCCAGATGCCATGATTCGCGACAAGATGATCGATTCTGCCCCAGCGGGCCACAGTCGCTTCGACCAGATCGTTAACTCCGTCGAGCGAGCTGAGATCAGCGCGGACGGCGCGGCAGTTGTCTTCACCGCACTCGGCCACAAGCGAGTCGGCTGCCTCACGTGCTTCGTGATAGTTGAACATCACCTTGGCACCGGCCCGAACGAACGCTTTGACGGTTGCCGCTCCTATACCTCGCGAGCCTCCAGTGATGAGCGCGACTTCTCCGGGCAGTGACAGCACCACACCTTGCGTATTCATACGAGCTAAGAAGGTAGCAAAACATCGAACGCCGAGCTAGTCGCCTCCGACCGGAGGAACGACCTTCGTGTGTTTTTGGCTGACGGCAACTGGCGTGTCGAATATTATCGCGTTCGCGTGAGACAAACGACGTCGGAGGAAGCCATGGATGGCGTGACGCAACCCGCGTATGACGACCGCAAGGCGATGATGATTCTGCTGGCGGTATTTGTGGCGGTTTTCGCCTGGTCGGCTATTCGGCCTCACGACTACTTCACATGGTTTCTCGAAGTCGTACCCGCGATTGTTGGACTTGCCGTGCTCGCCGCTGTGTACGGGCGATTTCGGTTTACGACTCTGGTCTATGTCGTGCTCCTGCTGCACGCGATTGTGCTGATGGTGGGCGGCCACTATACCTATGCGGAAGTTCCGCTCGGACACTGGGTGCAGGATGCCTTTCATCTGGCTCGCAACCACTATGACCGCTTCGGTCATTTCATGCAGGGCTTTGTTCCGGCCATGGTTGCGCGCGAGGTTCTGGTCCGGCAAAAGGTCGTAAAGCGCAAATGGCTGTACTTCATGGTGGTCGCAGTATGCATGATGATCACGTCCGTGTATGAGCTGTTCGAATTCGCAGTTGCGAAGGCGACCGGAGAAGCCGCCGATGCATTTCTCGGCGGCCAGGGAGACATCTGGGACACGCAATGGGACATGACAATGTGCTTTATCGGTGCGAATACCGCGCTCGTGACACTGTCCAGGTGGCACGATCGTCTGATTGCTCGGATCGATGGCCGAAGTGACTGCTCCCCGCTACTCCCGAAGTCTACCGAGCAGGACATGGCAACCACGCGCTGACGCTGTCATTCCAATGAGGTGGATCCGTCTACGTGACAATCGAAAACTCACATCGCCCCGTCATTCTGGCCATAAACGACGAGGAACTCGCGCTCGAGGTGCGTAAGGCCGTGCTGGAGGCGCGCGGGTACCAGGTCCTGATCGCAGTTAACAGCGACAGGGCTATGGAATTGTTCTCGTCCCGTCATGTCGATCTGGTGCTCACCGATTACCTGCTGCGTGGCTCCACTGGCGCCGATCTATCACGCGAAATGAAGCGTCTGAAGCCGGATGTGCCGATCGTGTTGCTGTCTGGTATGACGGAACAACCAGACGACATAGGGGGAGCCGACCTGTTCCTCGCCAAGCTCAGTGGCCCGCAGGAACTCCTGTCCGTGATTTCACGCATACTGGACGGAAAAGAAGCAGCGTAAACGCGCCGCAAATTTGTCGCTCAGCACCGCTCAAGGCATCTTCCGCCTCGCTTTGCTGCTCGAAATTGCTATCGTCTTGGAGGCGCGCCGATGCGTTTCGTTGCACTCGCTCTGCTGATCCTGACTGCTGTTACCTGCTTCGCCGCAACCGGCGAGAAAGTCTCTTACCCGAGCGGGAACGAAACTGTGAACGGTCTGCTGTACGCGCCTCAAGGGAAGGGACCGCATCCGGCGCTAATCGTAATTCACGAATGGTGGGGACTGGACAATTGGATCAAGGAGCAAGCTTCCAAGCTGGCGGACCAGGGATATGTCACGCTTGCGGTCGATCTTTATCGCGGTAAAACGGCCAGCACACGGGACGAAGCTCATGAACTTTCTCGGGGACTTCCGGAAGACCGAGCCAAGCGTGATCTGCACGCAGCATTTGCGTATCTGAAATCGCGGAAGGATGTGGATCCCAAGCGCATCGGTTCCATCGGCTGGTGCATGGGTGGCGGGCATTCACTGAGCCTGGCGCTCATGGAACCCACGCTGGCTGCTTCCGTCATCAAGTACGGACACCTCGCCACGGATGAAGACCAACTGAAAAAGGTCAATGCGGCGGTACTCGGCGTTTTCGGTGGGCAGGATCGTGGCATTCCGGTGGAGGACGTTAAGAGGTTCGAGCAGCAGATGAAACAGCTTGGGAAGAAGGTCGAGGTGGTTATCTATCCTCAAGCTGGGCACGCTTTTGAGAACCCGAATAATAAGACCGGGTATCGCCCACAGGACGCAGAAGACGCATGGAAGAAGACGATTGAATTCCTTGACGCCAATCTGAAGAAACCGGGCGCGCGGAAGGCTTGGCATACGGACGACTACGAGGAAGAAGATCAGGACGCGCGAAGAGTGCCGGTCCGTGTGAGATCTGTGGAGCCAGTTTTTCGTGATGCGACAGCAACGAGCGACGCCGGGGGCCATTACTAAGGTTTAGCGAGTAAGCAAAGAATGTGCTTGCCACCTCGTTCTACTCTGGTTACTATTCACTCACCCCAGAAAATTTGCGTAGCAGTTACTGCTTTACATGAATATTGGCGAAACGATAAGGAATTTCCGCTTGCAGAAGGGCATGTCGCAGGGCGACATTGAGAAGCGCACAGGTTTATTGCGCTGCTACCTTTCGCGCGTTGAGAACGGTCATACGATTCCATCCTTGGACACGCTGGCGAAGATCGCCACGGCAATGGATGTCCCGCTCGCGCAGTTTTTTGCTGACGGCAATGGTAATGGGAGCAGCGACAAGAGCCTGCCGCAGCTGAGCGAGGAAGAGATCCGGTTCTTGACACAGATACGTCGCTATTCCGTTGGTTTGAATGACAGCGACCGCAAGCTGGTGCTTGCGATGGTGAAAAAAATGGCGGCTACCGCGGCACGAAGCTAGCGGAGAGCATCCATCAACATTGGACAAAGGGGCAGCGATGCCCCTTTTTCATTGCAGGTGTTAGGTGTAGGGTTTTTGGGTTTTAGGGTCTTGGGTCGCACCTTTGATGGCTGATGAAGTTCACGCCAGGGGGCGATTTGAGAAGCCCGTGCCCAATACCTAAGCACCTGATAGCCAAGACCCATATGAAGAACTTCTATCCCGTCATTCTCGCCGGAGGCCGCGGTACACGTTTCTGGCCCCTGTCGCGTAAGAAGCACGCCAAGCAGTTGCTCCCGCTCGATGGCAAGCAGACCATGATTCAACAGACGGTTGCTCGCCTGCTGCGTGTCGCGCCGGTTAAGCAGTTCTGGGTCATCACCAACGGCGACCTCCGCGACGGCATCGTCAAACAGCTTCCTAAAGTCGATAAGAAACGGATCATTGCGGAACCAGTTGGACGAAACACGGCACCGGCTATTGGCCTCGCTGCCTTCATCCTGTTGCGGCAGGATCGTGACGCCGTATTGGGACTGTTCCCATCAGACCAGGTCATCGCCGACGAGAAGGCGTTTCAAAAGAACATCGAGCGGGGTGTTGAGATCGCCGCAAATGGAGAGAACATCGTTGTAATGGGTATCCAGCCGACGCGTCCGGAAACCGGCTACGGGTATATCGAGTCGGGTGTCGAGAGCGAGAAAGGCGTGCTGCGCGTGCGGCGATTCCGCGAAAAGCCCGATCTGGCCACGGCAGAGAGGTTCCTGGAAGCCGGCAATTACTTCTGGAACAGCGGCATGTTCCTGTGGCGGGCGCGCACGCTGGTTGACGCGCTGGGCGAGTACTTGCCGAAAATGGTTGGCTACCTGGAAGAGATCGCGGATGCATACGGCACGCGCAAGTTTGAGAGCGTCTTCAGCAAGCTCTATCCCAAGTGTGACAACATCAGCGTGGATTACGCTGTCCTGGAACCGCGCTCGGCGCGCGGCGAGCAGGAAGGGCACATCTACTGCATCCCGTCCGACTTCGGTTGGAATGATCTCGGCTCCTGGGCCGCGCTCTACGAGCACCGTTTGAGCCGCGAAAAGAAGCCCGACCCAACGGCCAACGTGATCGCCGGAGACAAGAGTTTTCTTCTCAATGCCGAGGGCAACTACATACACGCACCCGGCAAGTTTGTCGCGGCAGTCGGGGTGAAAGATCTCGTGGTCGTCGAAACGGCGGACGCCCTGCTCATAACGACGCGGGACAAGGCGCAGGACGTGGGTAAGGTCGTGAAGTACCTGGATGAGAAAAAGATGGAGAAGCTGGTTTGATCGGGCGCCGAACACTACGCGACGGTCTACTCACCTTTGTCATAGCTTGCGCTTTCGTCACTACTGCGGCTGCTGCCAAGGTCGAGCAATCCGAGTTGATTAAGGCGATTGCCGCCACGATGCCTGTAACTCACGTTGACGTTCCGATGCAGCTAAGCGGTGAAGTGACCTTGGCCCACAGCGGCGAGAAAATCACCGGGAATTACACGCTAATCGCAAATTCGCCTCGGGAATGGCGTGAGGAGATCGTTTTCTCGGACTACAAGGAGACGCACATCACCATTGGTGGCGAGATGTACGTCTGGAGGAGCGCGCCGGTGCCGGATTCGGCGATCATGCGCGCTTTCGGGGCGATGCATGAGGCCACATACTTCCGTCCTTCTCCCGAAGCGAAGGTCAGACTGCGCGAGCGGAAACGCGGAGGGACAACGCTGCAATGCGCCGAAATCACCGAGAAAGGCAAGATTCGCGACAGGGAGACGGAGGTTTGCTTCTATCCAGATACTAAACTCGCAAACAGTAACGTATCTGGAGCTTCGTACTCGTTTTTTGACTACACAGCCGTGGGTACGCGTTCGGTCCCACAACATATCGTAGTCACGAAAGATGGCGAGACAACAGCTGACATCCGCATCACAGCAGTCACAGCAAACGCCAGCATCAACACGGAAGCGTTCGCGAAGCCGTCGAATGCCAGGGAGTTTCCTGCCTGTGAAATCTTGAGCCGAGAAGAGCTGAGCAGTAAAGTCACGCCACTCTATCCGAGCGCAGCGCGAATGGCCCGCGTTCAGGGATGGGTCGTGCTTTATGCGTTGGTGGGAGCCGATGGCAGGATCGCTGAACTACGGACGCTGAAAGCACCATCACAGGAACTCGAAGCATCTTCAGTTGAAGCGGTGAGACAGTGGGTGTACACGCCCCCAATGTGCGGGGCGACTCCCATCCCGTTCGAAACCGTGATCACTGTAAACTACTCGCTTCGACCTAATTAGACCTTATCGAATGACAGGACTCAGAATGCCTACAGACATAAAATTCGGCACCGATGGTTGGCGTGCGGTTATCGCCGAAGACTATACGTTCGAGAATGTCCGTCGAGTTGGCGGCGGAATCGCCTCTTATGTCCTTGATCATGAGGACCCGTCGCGTGGGCTGCTGGTTGCCTGGGACACCCGCTTCCTGTCGCGAGACTTCGCACGTGCCATCTCCGAAGTGCTGGCCGATGCCGGTATAAACGTGCGCATTGCGAACGACTACACGCCGACCCCGGCGCTGTCTTATGCCGTGAAGAGACAGGGCGCGGCGGGTGGCGTAATGATTACGTCCAGCCACAATCCCTGGAACTGGAACGGGGTCAAGTTCAAGGAGACGTTCGGCGGTTCGGCGCGGCCCGCGGTCATCAAGCTGATCGAAGAGGAAGTGCGCAAGGGTTCGATGCCCAAGGGCAAGCGCGGCTCAATCGAAGAGGTCGATTTCAAGAAGGAATATGTCGCGGCGATTACGAAGTTTGCCGACATGGAGAAGATCAAGGCGGCAGGATTCAAGTTCGCCATCGACTGCATGTATGGCGCCGGACGAAACGTGCTCTCGAACATCTTCACCGAGCACGGCGTGAAGCACGTGCAGATTCATGGGCAGGTCGACCCGCTGTTTGGGCATATCAATCCTGAGCCAATCGAGCCGTGGGTGAACGAGGCGAAGGAAGTCACGGTTCGCGAAAAGTGCGATGCGGGCCTCGTGGTAGACGGTGATGCCGATCGCGTCGGCGCCGTCACTGAAGATGGCACTTTCGTTGACGCGCACAAGTGCTTCGCGATCCTGTTGAAGTGGCTGCTGGAATACAAGAAGTGGCCCGGCGCGGTTACGCGCGCGTTCAATACGACCAAGATGCTGGACCGCATTGCCGCCAAGTACGGGCGCGAACTGGTCGAACACGGCATCGGATTCAAGTACGTGACGGACATCGTGCTGAGCGGCAAGGAAGTGATGATCGGTGGGGAGGAATCGGGCGGTATCGGCATCCCGAGGCACCTGCCGGAACGCGACGGTACGCTGAATTGCCTGCTGCTGGCGAATGCCATGGCCGACAGCGGTCGCACGATGGGACAACTCGTCGCGGATCTCCAGAAGGAGTTCGGTGAGCACCACTACGGGCGAGTTGATCTGCGTATCCCAGAAGAGGTGAAGCAGGCGGCACTGGCGCGGGCCAACAACGGGAAACTCGACCGCATCGGCAAGTACAAGGTCCTGCGCAAGGAGGACTTGGACGGCATAAAGTTCTTTGTGGGCGCCCCGAACGGTGGCAACGGTGCAGAGGCGTGGGTACTGCTTCGCGCCAGTGGAACCGAGCCTCTTATGCGCATCTACTGCGAGGCAGCGTCGCCCGACACGGTGAAGGAAATTTTGGCCGCGTCACAGGACTTTGTGTTCGAGAAGGCAACGACAGCGTAAGAATTTGATGATGTGATGATGTGATGATTGAAGAACCTGCTGTGCCGACTTCGTGCGGCGTTGAGTACGGGGCAGAGTTCATTCTTGACTTATGAGGGTCCTCATTCAATCATCCAATCATCCAATCATCACATGTCATTGACCTCGCAACCCGTGCAGCGCGAGGGTGATTCGCCCGAGGCGCGAGAGTACAACCGGATTCGCCGACGTTTGGCGATTGCGGACTTTGCTGTTGGTTTGGCGATGCTTGTCGTGCTGGTCGCAACACGCTGGACCAACGACTTGCGGGACTGGGCGTATCTGGGCGCGGGCGAGTCGTATGTGCTCGCACTCTTCTTTTACGTCCTGATGCTGGCGGTTATCGCCAAAGTTCTGGGCCTGGGCTTCGATCTGTACAGCTTCATCCTGGAGCATCGCTTCCAGTTGTCAAACCAGAAGTTTGGCTCATGGGTCTGGGACGAGTTCAAGGGTTGGCTGGTCGGATTTGTGTTCGCTGTTTTGGCGGCGCAGTTCGTCTACTGGATGATGCGCGTGGATGACCGCTGGTGGTGGCTCATCTCATGGGCCGTGTTCGTGGTTATCTTCGTTCTGCTGGCGCAGCTTGCGCCGGTACTTCTGTTCCCGATCTTCTTCAAGTTCAAGCCGCTGGAAAACGAGTCGCTGAAGCAGCGGTTGGTCCGTTTGGGCGAGCGCGCTGGCACGCGGGTGCGCGGCGTTTACGAATGGAAGTTGTCGGAGAAGAGCAAGAAAGCCAATGCAGCGCTGACCGGACTTGGTAAGACGCGACGCATTTTGCTGGCCGACACCTTGCTCGAAAACTACAGCGAAGACGAGATCGAAGCGGTAATGGCCCATGAACTCGGTCACCACGTCCACGGGCACATCGTGAAGAGCATCGTGGTGCAAGCCGTTATAACTTTCATAGGCTTCTGGCTCGCGGCACGAGTGCTGCACTTCGCGGTGAAACAGCGCATGATGTTCGGCACTGACCGCATCAGCGATTTTGCCGATTTGCCGCTGTTGGCGCTGGTGTCAACTGTCGTCTCGGTACTCCTTATTCCCGCGCTCAATGCCTGGTCACGGCACAATGAGCGGCAAGCAGACACCTACGCATTCAAGTCGATCCCCAAGGTCGAGCCGTTCATCACGTCTATGAACAAGCTGGCCGACCAGAACCTGGCCGAGCGAAATCCCTCCCGGTGGGTAGAATTATTCTTCCACTCCCATCCTGCAATCTCGAAGCGGATTGCCGCCGCGAAGTCTTGGAAACCGGCACGCAGCGGAGCGAAGTAAGCGCAGGGTCGAAAGCAGATCGAACATCAAATATCGGGCCAACGGATTCGTTGGCCCCTTGACTTTCTCGATGTGGTTACCTGTGTGGTTACCTTCGTGCCGCCATTGTTATTGTGCAAGTGGCAACTCCGAAGTACCATTCGCGGAGTTACGCCTCGGCCCCTTGGAAATTCCGGAGGAGGAGTCCATGTCAGTTTACGATCCCAAGGTTCAACTGGATTTTGCTGAGCTGCTCACGAAGCGCTCAAAACGTATCACGATGGTTTACACCATCATGGCTGCCATTGTTGGCGCGGGTGCAGGTGTGGCCGTTTCCTACATCAGAGTCGGTGAGCCTCGCAACGGCTGGATTCTGTTGTGGACCGTCATTTTGGCATTCTTTGGTTTTGTAATGGGCAAGGAACGGGCCTTCAACTTACGGTTGAAAGCACAAGAATTGCTTTGCCAGAAGCAGATTGCGGAGAACACGACTCCGAAGGAAACGGCGTCAGCAGCGGCAGCGAAGTAGAGCCGGCCCATTTCTGGGTTGTTCGGGTAATATAGTCGCGCCGGTGCGCGAAGAGACCTTTTAACTGTGACGGGGGCGGATGTTATGTTTGGCCCCCGCGCAGGACTCCCCCACGTCCCCTTCGCGGACGAACCGATTCTTTCGACTGTAAAAATACCTTGCATTCGAATCCAAACGTCTGCAGAATTCGCGCTTCCTGAAAGAAGCAGTTTTGAGAGTGATCTATGCGAAGGATCTCAAGAGTAGCGGTGTCCATGACCGATTCGAAAGCGCGGGTCGCAGCTGCCGCTGCCGGTGCCTTCGCGCTCGCAGGCGGTCTGAAGTTTGCAGCCGTCGGCATGTTCTGGCGCTTCGGGGTAACCCGGCGATTTTTGCGCCTGCAAGACGCCGCCATGACGGGAGCCTTGGCGGCTCTGATCGTCTGGTTGTTGTTATGGGCCGTGGCTGAGCGACGTCGAGACGTCAGGGAGCAGATCCAGGCCGTGTCAATGCTGAACCACGACCTTCGAAACGCGCTGGAAGTGATCCTCGGCAGTGAATACCTTCCGAAATCCAGCCAGGCAGAAGCGATTCTTGGCAGCGTCACGCGTATTGAGCGCACCCTTCAGAAATTGTTGGACGACACTGGAAATCGTTGAACCTGCTGGGCTGCCTGGCGATAGTTTCGCGTCCCGACAACAAGGGGACGTGATGCTGTCCAGCTTCTTCGTTTCCTTTCCGCCACGCTCTGTGGTGAATCTGCCACATACGGAAAATGCAACTGCGGCTGTAATCTGTTCATCTGGAATCAGATAGGTGACTTTCGAACAGACAATCGCCTCCGCAGTTGGCGCCAGTGGAGTTGGCCTTCATAGTGGCGTTCCCGTAAACATGCGCATTTTGCCTGCGCCCGCAGGTAAGGGAATTATGTTCCGGCGCGTGGATCTGGACGGTTTCACGGTTGAAGCAGTCAGCCGCAACGTGGCCAAAGTCAGCTACGCCACAAGCCTGATGAAGAAGGGCGTTCTGATATCGACGACCGAGCACTTGCTGTCTGCGTTTATCGGTTGCGGTGTCGACAACGCAATCGTGGAACTCGACAATCTGGAATTGCCGCTCCTTGATGGCAGCGCACTGCCTTTCGTCCAGATGATTCAGCAAGTCGGACTCAGGCGGCAGCGCCGGAAGCGAGTTTACTTGCGCGTCGTGCGCCCCATCGAAGTGCGCGAGGGCGACAAGTTCATCGGCATATATCCCGACGACCACTATTCAGTCTCTTACCGCATCGATTTTCAGCATCCCCTGATCGGCAATTCGGAGTTCGAGGTCGACCTATCGGACGGAGCCTATGCGCGCGACGTTGCGGCTGCACGCACGTTCGGCTTCCTCGAGCAGGAGAAGGCCCTGCGCAACATGGGCCTTATCCGGGGCGCCAACATGGACAACTGCGTTGTACTGACAGCGAAGGGCATCGTGAACGGCCCGCTGCGCTTCCCGGACGAGTTTGTGCGGCACAAGGTGCTCGATCTGATCGGAGATTTAGCGCTCCTGGGCCACCGGATCATTGGGCGAGTGATCGCGAACCGAGCGGGACACGCGATGCACACGGCCTTGGTGTCGAAAATTTTGAAGAATCCTTCACTCTGGGAAGAAACAACGTTGGAGGCCGCAGAAGCTGTCGTTGAGCATTCTCCTGCTAGAGAGATGATAGTTTCACCCCGAATCGGCGAACACGCCTAATACCCATTGCCGGCCCTTACCGTGGATTCCCGCGGTGGTTACCTTAGTGAGTTGACGGTAACTTTTTTCGGCCAGACAATGCGTTCGTTATGGGAGCACTGCCTAGTTACCTGCATGGGGCGTGGCCGACCGAAAGACAGCTCAACCGCTTCAAATTGGAGAAGCCGCTTGTCTTGACGCTGTCCGGCGAGACGACTGTCGAGACCACGTCGCTGGACGTGAGTGAGGGTGGTCTGGGTGCGAAGGCCGTGCCCGGGCTGCAGGTAGGTCAGGAACTTCAGTTGGTGTTCGGTCTTCCTGAGCAGGACCAGCCCTTTACTGTTAAGGCAGTTGTGCGCCATGCAAGCGCTGTGCGCTGTGGGTTCGAGTTCCTGACCATAACTCCGGAACAGCGCGCCGCTGTACTTCGCTATGGCGAAACGTTGATGTCTAAGAAGCGACCGACTGTCTTTCGGCACTGATACTCAGGCCCTCCTCCGCACACGGTTGTACACCTCCCGCACACGGCTGTACACCTCCCGGTTCCGCGAAGGTCACTTGCCAGCTCTGTTGGCGTAGCTACAATGCGCAACAGGAGTTCAGCTCGTTTCGCTGGAGCGAATCATGAGACTGGCGTTCCAAACCTCGCTGCTGCTCGTTTGCGTGCTGCTGTTGGTGAATTGTGGAGGGGGTGGCGGGCCCGCCAGCGGTTGTCGCGGTCAGACAGGGACGCCAGCGCCGGTTTTCGAGCATGTTTACGTTTCGAACCTGTTGGAGCGCACGGTGGCTGGGTTCTCCGTTAGTGCGACCGGTACGCTGAACAAAATCGGGCAGGCTTCGACCGGAGGCATTGGCAGCGAACGTATCGTGTTTGATCCTAACTTCAACTTCCTCTACGTCGCGAACAAGTTCTCGAGTGATATTTCGATATACAAAGTAGATCCGAGCACAGGCGCCCTGACGGCGTTGGCGGGTTCACCGCTTGCTGTCGGCGACCCGATGACGGACGAACCGATCCAGACGATCGCTGTGCATCCAACAGGCAAATACCTTTTCGTTGCGAATGCGCTGGCGGGGTTCTGGGCTTATTCCGTGAACTCCACGACAGGAGCACTGACGCCGGTGCCGGGGACTCCGTTCCTGGTTGACGCCATGCAGCCGACGTCGATCGCCGTTCACCCGAACGGCAAGTTCCTCTACATCGCCGGCAGCAGCATCCCATCCAGCATCACTACGTACAGCATCGACGTTTCGGCTGGAACAATGGGCAAAATCGGCTCCGGCGCGGCGGTGTCCGACAACCCCGTTGACATGACGTTTGATGAAGCGGGCAAGTTTCTTTTCGTCGTCAATGACCCCGCGTTTGGCGATATGTCAGCCGCGTCAACGACGGTTTTCGCGGTAAATGCAGACACGGGTGAACTCACAGTCGCTCCGGGTTCGCCGTTGCGTACGCTTACGCTGCCAAGGGCTGTTGCCGTGGTCGGCAGCTTCTTATACGTGCTCGATGCAGATGCGCGACAACTCGGGATCTACAACATAGGCACGAATGGCTCATTGACGCAGAAGTCTGTGGAACTACTGTCGAGCATGACGGAACCGTCGGCCCTGGCAGTGAACGGCAAGAACCGAAGCACCCGGTACCTTTACATGACCGATGCCGGTTCGGAGTCGGTGGCTGGCACAGTCGCGGCATACCGCGTTGAGACCTCTGGAAGCCTTACGGCAATCGGACTGCCCGTCTCGACGAATGGAACGGCAGCCAGTATGGCCGTCGCAACGACATCCACGACGCCCACGAATCCGTGCACACAGTAGTGGGTGGTCATCTGAGACTCGGCTCGTAGCGCCGGCGGCTCGTCGGCTGTCGTGCGGGCGGCTTCGCCCGCACAGATGTCCGGACACGCACGCACGAGCAGTTCTGCTAACCTGACTACATCCATACATGAATCTGGCCCAGGGCATATTTCTGTTCTTTGTTGCAGTCGCTGGCGGAGCACTTAATTCCGTTGCGGGCGGCGGTGGATTCCTGTGTTTCCCTGCGCTGGTGTTCACCGGCATGCCTCCAATCAATGCGAACGCCACGAACACGGCAGCGCTTTGGCCGGGGACCGCGGCCAGTGTGGCGGCGTATCGAAATGCCATCGCGGGACATCGGCGAATTCTGATTCCGGTTGCGATCAGTGGGCTCATCGGCGGGCTTGTAGGCGCGAACATACTTTTGCGCATTCCGCAGACGACGTTCATGAAGATGGTCCCGTGGCTGCTTTTGACAGCGACGCTGCTGTTCGTGTTCAGCGGTCCGATCACGCGCTGGGTGGGGACGTTCATTGCTGCCGAGGGTGCTCCGAAGAACAAAGCCGTCTTCGGTGGCATGTTGATCCAGCTTGGCATCGCACTGTATATCGGGTTTTTTGGGGCGGGTGCCGGAATCCTGATGATGGCGCTGTTCGCGATCATGGGCGTGCGTTCGATCCACACCATCAATGGGCTCAAGACGCTGCTCGGTACTATTACGAATGGAATGGCACTGCTGACATTCATTTTCGCGGGGGCGATCATGTGGCCGCAGGCCGCGTTGATGATCGTCGGCGCGGCAGTTGGCGGTTACGGCGGCGCATGGTACGCGCAAAAGCTTCCGCCACGTTATGTGCGTTGGTTCGCCGTGGCGACCGGGTTCGCCATGACGGCGTACTTCTTCTGGCGTACTGCCTGAGAGCATTCAGCGTTCGGCACGCAGCCCTTGCCAGAACAGACCCTACGCAAAATTACAGAATCGGAACAACGCTCGAGTTGTCTGCCTGCTGAGTGCTGACTGCTGAATGCTCTCGGAGCGTTGCTATGATGTCCACATGTCCTGCATTTGCGTGTTCTCCTCTTCAAGCGACGTCATCGACAACGGCTTCTTTGAAATTGCGAAGGAACTTGGCCGCGAAATCGCGCGGCGAGGCGACACGATGGTATATGGCGGTTGCAACGTGGGGCTGATGGGGACCGTTGCGCGTGGAGTTCACGAGCAGGGCGGCAAGGTTGTGGGTGTGATCCCCCGGTTCATTCACGCTAAGGGGCTGGGTTATGAGCCGTCGGACGAGTTGATCGTCACTACTGGTATGCGTGATCGCAAGGCCGCTATGGAGGCTCGTGCCGACGCGTTCATCGCGTTGCCGGGCGGGTTCGGCACGTTGGAGGAAATGCTGGAGATCATTACCCTAAAACAGCTCCAGCAGCACGCAAAGCCGATCATCTTCCTCAATCAAGACGGGTTCTATGATCCGCTCGCGGCGCTTTTTGAGCACATGTACGAGCGACGGTTCGCCAAACCTGTTTACCGCGAGATGTATTTCTTTGCGCCAGACCTAAAGAGCGCGTTCGAATATCTGGACAGCTATCAGCCGCCGGTGTTCGAGAACAAGTGGTTTCGGACGGCCGAAATATAGCCCCGTGTTGATTTACGGGGTACAGGATAAGGAGCGTCCGGCATTCGCGTTGACGCTTCTGCTGTGCACAAGCTAAAATCTGTAGTTTGCGTGTACTACCACGGCCCTAACAGGACTTTTGTCCGTCATTGAGCGGGTGAGTTCTGCGACAGGGCGCCCGGCGTCTCGCTGGTCCCTATTTTGGCGTCCGGTCGGTGTGCAAGCGCAAAAATCACAAGAGGCTACCCGCCTGTTCCACTTCCGCCGATACGGGAAGTGTTCGGGTTCTTATGCGTTCATCGAGGGCGGGGGTCATGAGGGAGATCGTATGTACGCGGTGATCCGCGCCGGGGGAAAACAGTATCGCGTCGCGCCGGGCGACGTGATCAAAGTAGAAAAGCTCGCGTCGGCCGACAACGGCAACGTTGAGTTTAGCGACGTTCTTGCCGTCAGCACTGATCAAGGCAAGATCGGCGGCGCAACGGGCGAAACCCGCGTCGTTGGCCAGGTTGTTGATGAAGGCCGCGGAGACAAGATCCTGGTCTTCCACTACAAGCGCAAGAAACAGTACAAAAAGCTGCAGGGACACCGACAGGAGTTTACGGCTGTGCGCATTACGCGCATCAGCGTGGACGGGCAGAATTTCGACGCCCCTGAAGTTGTCGTAAAGGCCAAGCCGGCTGCGAAGCCGAAAGCCGCTGCAGATGCCGCCACGACCGAGGAAGCTGCTAAGCCGAAGCGCTCGGCAGCGAAGAAGTCGACGAAGGCGAGCGACTCGACGAAGGCGGCCGCCACAAAGACGAAGGCGAGCAGCAAGGCCAAGGCTCCGAAGAAGTAGTTCGATTGCAAGTCACGAGCGTCGTGCTCGACTGAACTTGCAAGCGAACAGAGAATTTGAGCGCGATAAGACCGCGCCGAGCGAGTCAGTGGTAGCTCACAGACGCTCGAAACCAGAGACTGGATCTAGCAATGGCACACAAAAAAGGTTTAGGCAGCTCTCGTAACGGCCGCGACTCGAACGCGCAGCGGCTGGGCGTAAAGGCATTCGGCGGGCAGTTGGTGCCCGGCGGCAGCATCATCGTGCGACAGCGCGGCACCCGCATCAAGCCGGGCCCCAACGTCGGCCGTGGTAGCGATGACACGCTCTTCGCTAAAGTGACCGGCGTGATCAAGTTCGTCGATCGTGGAACTCGCGGGCGCTTCGTTGAAGTGGAACCGAAGAGCGAAGCGTAAGTACGCGTCGAAGGCATTGGAAAGGCAGAAGTAACTCCTTGCGCGTTACTTCTGCCTCTGTTTTTGTCCACCGACCAAACTAATCGCCGGGCTGGGTCAGCGCTCATGCGAGCGACTGGATTTGCAGCTTAGGCGATCTTCTTGTCTTTCCCCGGTCGGCGAACATCGTCACGCCTGATGTCTCGGTCGCGATCTCCTTCACTGACGTTTACGTCGCCTTCGTTGTCAATCCGCACTTCTTCGTGACGCACCGTGTCAGAAACCTGACGGACTTCCTGGATCTGCCGTTTGCCAACGCGGATTTCTTCGTTAACGACTGGGGTTTTCTCGACTTGAACGCGCTCTTCGCTGAGCGGTACGCGGATTTCCTTGTCGGTGCCGAAATCTGCGCTGCCTGCGGGCTGAGCGCGGTCACCGGCTACACGCTCGATGACAACTTCTTCGCGCATGACCGGAACGTCCACCGTCTTCTGCTCGGAGACGACCTCCTTACGAAGGCGAACTTCGCCCCGCTGCACCCGCTCCTTGTGGACGCGGAGCATCTCGCCAAAGAGCTGAAGCCTTCTCTCCGGCATCTCGCGCAGGTTGCCGGCCACGTTCGTGCCCGTGCGGGCAGTATCTCTGGAAGAGAGGCCCAAGTCGCCGCCATGACGATTCAGGATGGCTAACGCTTGATCCTGGCGGGATCCTGCTCTGACGGTCACAAGCACGTCGCCTTCGTGCATCGCTCGCTCGAAATGAGACATGCGGTCATCAGAGATGCCCATCTGCCGCAGCGTGCCCGGGGCATCCGTGCTCGAATACTGCTCGCGCTCTTCGCCGGAGAACATGTCCCGCACACGTGACACCCAGCCTTCGTCTACTTTTCGGCCTTCGGGCTCGCATATGGCTATGCCGATATCGTTTCTGGTGAAGCCTGCGGATACCAGGTCGGAGGCGGCCCGTTCGGCGGTAGTGTGATCTTTGAAAACAGCTGCCACGGTGCCTGGTCCGGCGACTCCAACGTCACGCGTATTTCGGCCCAAGTTCTTGGGATCCATCATCAGTCCTTAGCCTCCAGTAATAGTTGGTGTCTAATGTCCGATGCCTTCAAGCATGCCCATGAGCGCATTTACAGCTCACAGAGGTTTGCATGGGCTGAAAGACTATCGGCGTTAATTAAAGCGATATGAAAAATGCCCATGCGCGGGCGATCAAGCGAGCTTGATTCGTGAAGAGCCGTCGTAACACAAACGCCTGCGCCATCTAACGGGAGAGAGGTCAGGGATCACACCCGAGCGCTGAAATTCAAAGGGGGATTATGGGTTCGCATTCGTTCGAGGACTTGTTGAGGCACGCGTTCAACACTGTTCGAAATGCATGTGTTCATCACGGAAGCAACCTTGTTCAGCGCGTGCGCGGAGTGTCCGATCAGGTTTCCCGCCGAACCAGCAAGGATAGCGCCTCGGACGAGCGCCACCTGCAAAGTGCTGAATCGCGTTTGGCTTCCGGCACGCCTGACAGAGGTGAGGCCACAAACGAGATCGGGCGTCTTGAACTTCTAGGAGACTCCCTCGAGATTCGAAAGGAGTTGATGACCTGTGCGGAGGTGATCATCCGGAAGGAAGTCGTGACGGAAACCCAGATCATCGAGGTGCCGGTTCGGCGAGAGGAACTGGTCATTGAACATAGAGACAAGGACGGAAGATCGCGGCGGCTTGGCCGTGATGAAGCCGGCGAGTGGCGAATCGTTCTGAGCGAAGAGAGAGCGGATGTGCGTACACGTCCCGTAGTACGTGAGGTGGTGCGCGTCTCGAAGCGCAAAGTATGGGAGAAACGCGCCGTATCTGAGAGCTTGCGGCACGAGGAACTTCGGGTGGAACAACCCGACAAAACCGCTGACCAAAGTGAGCGGGTTGCTTAGGCTATGCTGCACTGACCTGATCAGCGCTTCCTGCGCTTGTAAACGAAGTCGTATTCGACGGTGTAGGTCTTCTTGCCATCCGTCGACGCCTCTGAAAACTGGCGAACTGTTCCATCTGGGCGGTTGTAGAAGGTCAGTTTGCGATGGAGCGGTTTGCCTTGTTCAGTGAAACCGTCGGTCTGAAAGCGCATCTCGCCATCGACAAGGTGCCCGGTGAAAAACATGCGGTCGACGCCGCTGTCTACCCAGTATTGTTCCCACTGCTTCAGCCAGGGATTGTATTTGTTGAAGCTCTTGCCTTCGAAGCCCCGTGCGCCCGTCCAGTTCTCGTAGATGACGCAGTCCTTCAGAATGAGTTGAATGCTGCTGGTACCGACCGGTCGGTCGGACTTGTTGTCAAAGACGTCCCACTCGCCCACCCAGAAATCAAACTGCCGATACTCAGGCCGCTTCGGGTCTTTGCATGGCGCCTGAGTGGCGGGATCCGCTTGCGTTGAGCTCGCCGGTTGCGATGTCGTTTGGGCGACAGCAGGGCAGGCACTCAGGAGCAAAATCGCGAGACAAGCACTTTTCATTCGCATACCTCACTCTGCTGCCAGTGTTGAACGCTGATTTGGATGCAGGGTTTCTGCAGGAAGAGCGCACGTGTGATAAGCGGGAGGCAGCGTAGGCCGTGGTGGCCGGGGCAGGCATTTATACTGGGATCTCGGTCAAGCTGGCATTTTCTTTGCAGAAGAGATCTGATGTTTATTGATGAGGCGAAAATCAGGGTGAAGGCCGGTGACGGCGGCAACGGCTGCATGGCCTTCCGGCGAGAAAAGTTCGTACCACGCGGTGGACCAAGCGGTGGAGATGGCGGTCGTGGCGGCGATGTGATCATGGAGTCCAGCGAGCGCCACAACACCCTCGTGCACTTCCGATTCAATCCCGAATACAAAGCGGAGCGTGGCCGACATGGCGAGGGTTCAAACCGAACCGGACGTGAAGGCGAAGACGTGATCCTGAAGGTGCCGGTCGGGACGATCGTGTTCGATGATGACACTGGCGAGATGCTGCACGATTTCTCGCGTCCGGATGAGCGGATCGTGGTTGCCAGAGGCGGGCGTGGTGGCCGCGGTAATCAGCACTTTGCAACTCCGACGCACCAGGCGCCGAGGGAACATGAACCGGGCAAGCCGGGCGACGAGAAGAATCTCCGTCTGGAGCTGAAGCTGCTGGCAGATGTTGGTCTAGTCGGCTACCCGAATGTCGGCAAGTCCACGCTGATCTCGAGAATCTCCGCGGCAAAGCCGAAAATCGCAGATTACCCATTTACGACCTTGCAGCCGAACCTCGGCGTTGTCGCTATCGGGGCTGCTGACGATCCGAACCAGGTCAGCTTCGTAGTGGCAGACATTCCGGGACTGATCGAAGGCGCTTCAACGGGCGCCGGGCTCGGCACGCAGTTCCTGCGGCACATTGAACGCACACGGCTGCTGGTGCATCTGGTTGATGTGTCTGACGCGAGCGGACGGCCCGATCCGGTAAAAGACTTCGAGATCATCATGGGCGAGTTGGGGAGCTTCGGCACCGGTCTCGAAACCAAGCCGATGATTGCGGTTGCATCGAAGATCGACGTAGCGAACCCGGAGAAGCTCACCAAACTGAAGCGCTACTGCACGCGCCGGAAGCTGAAGCTCTACGCGATCTCGGCCGTGACCGGCGAAGGCGTGGACAGACTGAAGTACGCGATCGGTGACGAAGTCGTGAAGCTGCGGGCCGAACACCCCGAGCAAAACGGTGCGGAGATCGTCATCCCCGACACGGATTAATGTCAGGCAGCGCCGGGGTTGCGCCCGGCGCTAGCTACCAATTCTGGTTCCCCTCTCAGACCCATTCCAGTTGCTCGACTGTCCTCTCGTTGCGCACGTCACCCGTATTCAAGGTTGACTTGGGTTCGAGAAGCACGACGTGGACCTCTTCGTCCGCAATGGGCAGATGCTCAGTTCCGCGCGGTACAATGAGAAACTCTCCGGGGTTAATCACGAATTCTTCTTCTCGGGTTGTCGCGTTTTCCTGTGCGGCTGAAGTGCGCCGCACTTTCATACGAAGCGTACCTTTCACAACGAGGAAGAGTTCATCCTCGGCGTCGTGTTTGTGCCACACGAACTCGCCTTCCAGCTTGACCAACTTCACGTAGGAGTCGTTCAACTCGCCCGCGATCTTTGGCTGCCAGCGCTGGCTGAAGCGGTCGAACCTCTCAGCGATATTGACTTTTTCCATCGCAGTAGTTTGGCACATATAGCTTCGGTGTGGGTGGACGTCGAGCCAAGCTGCAAACCTCAAAAAAGGGAGGTACATCTACTGCGGTGATGCTGCCCCAAAAGGTGAAGATCCACCGGCCCTGCGTTGCCATGCTTCTCCTTTCACTTTGCGTCTTGGACTGGCAGACCGGTTTGGCCGCAGCGCAGGGATCGCCACTGCGAGTTCGGCGCTGGAGTGCGGACACGGTAGCGATTCCAGTACGGAACGCCGAATTGGGGACGCCACATTCGCGATCGCGAGCTTCAGGATGTGTACGTGCCAGCTTCTCGCAGTTGAAGGCAGACACAGTCGAATACGGACGCGAGTTCCCCAGTGTCCCACGGCACGTGGTACAAGCCTACAACCTGAAGTGGGAGGTCCCGGTCGGGACGGCCGCAGCGGTTCTCGCAATCTGGGTGGATGTTCCTAGCAGCGATCGAATCCGGTCCGAGTCGTTCACGACGGCGAATGATGATGCATCCAATGCGCTACTCGGAGCGCAATTCGGGGCGGCCGCACTGACCTTCCTCGTCGGATGTGCTAGCGGAAGTGAATACGAACGCAGTGCCGGATTCGCGGCCATGGAAGCGGCTGCGTACGGTGCACTGACAAACCTTGCACTCAAAGCAGCATTCAATCGCGAGTACCCGGACAAATATCAGGGCGATGGCCGATTCTGGCACGGTGGCAAGTCGTTTCCGTCGGGTCACGCAGCCACGAGCTGGGCGATTGCGGCAGCCACCGCACGCCGATACGAGCGCAAGCGATGGGTGAAGTGGCTCTCGTATGGCGCGGCAACCGGAGTCACCGGACTGCGCTACACGGCCAAGAAGCACTTCTTCTCGGACCTGGTTATCGGCGGTGCTCTGGGTTACGTGATCGGCCGCAGCGTGGGTGACAAAGCACGCGACTAGCAAGGTGGTGTGCTTAGGGTGGTTACTTCTTCGACGCTTGCTCGGCGCCTGCGGCCTCGCTTCCGAGTGAGCGCAGGTACGCCGTTACGGCGACAGCGTCTTCGCGATTGAAGCGGTATGGTGGCATGGGTGGCCGCGGCGAAGTGCCCCTCGCGTTCTTGCCGGTCATCAGGAAAGCGATCGCCTGTTCATCAGTCCATCCGGGCAAGCCGGCGATTCGTACCGCGTACTCCGACCATGCGGGGATCGGCACGGTGGGTTTGAAAAGAACAGGTGCGCCTTGCAGCCACTTTTCGCGGACGTGCTCACCCTTTTCGTTCATGACAGTGTGGCAGTCCTGGCACATGCCCACTTGTTCGACGAGGTATTTACCACGCGCAAGCAACTCCGCGTTGTTGCTCGCGGGTTTGACATCGTCTTTCTGAGATAGCAAGGGGACAGCCGTTACGGACAAAACGAATAGTGCCACTACGACTAAACAGAGTCTCATTCGATACTCCCGGAGGGTTTGGTTCCTGAGGTCTGGTCAGGTGCTCGGAAACGGATGCTGTAAGCAGCAGGAGAGTTGCCGTCCGAAACTGCGGTGTAGATCGATTACGTCAGTCCATATCTTTTCCGCTTTTCGAGTAGGGTTTTTCGGCTGATGCCCAGGATTCCGGCTGCCGCACCTTTTCGCCCCCGAGTGAAGTCGAGCACCTGTGCTATGTAGCTTCGCTCCAGTTCTTCAAGAGAACCGCGTGGTTGCACAGCGGTTGTTTCGGTTCGGCCTATGTGTGCGGGCAAATCTTCCGGCTTGATCTCGTCCTTGCCTGACGAAGCCAGGCGCTCCACCAATGCGCGCAGTTCGCTAACGTTGCCGGGCCAAGCATAACTCTCCAACCGCGCCATTGCTGACCGCGAAAACCGCAATGGGCTGCGGTGATGCAAGCGGCACGCGCGGTCAAGAAAATGCTCGGCTAATGCTGCAACATCTCCTAACCGTTGTCGCAGCGGCGGGACAACGAGCGGAACAACTGCAAGGCGGTAATAGAGATCCTCTCGAAATGAACCCATGGCAACGGCCTGCTGAAGGTCGTTGGTGGTCAGGGCTAAAAGGCGGGCGTTCGTGGGGACGAATCTCAGGTCTCCATTCGACTGGAACCGTCCTTCCTCGATTGCACGAAGCACGCGTAATTGCAGTGGTAGGCTTAAAGCTCCAATCTCATCGAGGACTAGAGTTCCATGACCCGCCAACTCGATACGTCCGCGACAGGCATGCACAGTCGTGGAAATGTCGCGGCCGAAGAGTTCGCCATCCAGTACCGGGGAAGGGAATGCGGCGCAGTCAACGCGCAGGAGTGGGGCTTCCGGCACGCGGCCCAAGTAATGAATAACGGACGCGAGCAGATCTTTGCCAACTCCGGGTTCTCCTATGATGAGCAGGCTTGAGCGGCTCGAGGCGACGCGCCGAACCTGCGTGAGCAATGCGAGGGAGACCGGATCGCGGGCGATCCACGACGGGAGAATGCATTCGCGAACGGCCGCCTGAGGCATAACCGAAGCCCCGGCGGCCGTGGTTTTTAGGAGGTCTTGCGGGTGCGCCCGGTCGGGCGCTTCGCAGAAACGGATTTTGCCCGGGAGGTTCGCTTCGCTGGAGCTTTCGCCTGAGACCTGGCCGAGGACTTGGCCGACTTCTTGGCCGCGCGCGGGCGTGGCTTTTCGCCAAGTTCCGTTGGACTCACGTGCTTTGCGGTCTTCCACAGCCGCTCCAGATCGTAGTAGTCACGCGCCTTGTCATTGAAGACGTGTACTACAAAATCGACGTAGTCCAGCAGCACCCACTCGGCCTGTTTGTAGCCCTCGACGCTTCTTGCGTTGAGGCCGAGCTTAGAGAGACTCTGCTCGACCTCATCCGAGATGGCTTGAATCTGCCGCGGGTTGCTACCCGAGCAGATCACAAAGTAGTCGGTGAAAGCGCCAGAGCCTTTTTCCATCTCCAGGATGGAAAGGCGTTCGGCCTTCTTGTCTTCGCAGGCAGCCACGGCGGCTGCAACCTGATGTCTTAGGTCGTTTTTCTTCATCGTTCCTCGGGACGGGCGGTGCGCCGGCCACGCGCTTTGCCGCCCACTATGTGCAACGTTGTTCGGGAGTTGTTCCGCAGCTCTGAACCAGATAACGGTGCAGGCTGCATTACTTCGGCGACTGCATGAACATCAGGTTCATCACTTGGCTTTGCCGCGCCCTTCGTGTTCGCGGTACGGTAGAGACCCAACTTCTTAATGTACTCAGCAACTGCGGGTGCGAGCCAGCGATTAACTGCGCGTCCCTGAGCGGCGGCCTGGCGCACCTGGGTGGCTGAAACTCTTTCCTGCAATCCTTCGAGCAGATGAATCGCCGCGCCGCCCAACACGATGTCGCCGCCCGTCGCTGACTTCCCTTGAAACGGCTTGAGGACCGCGTCAGCCGGACGCATGGACTCCGGCAAGGCACCGGCGACATCGGCTAGCGAAAATCCGGGCCGGCTGACAACGATGAATTCGCACTCGCGCAGAAGCGCTTCCGGTTCACGCCACTTCGCAACATCAAGAAAAGCATCGATGCCGATCAAAAAGAAAAGGCGATCAGACTTTTTCAATGTCTGTTTGAAACGCCGCACCGTGTCGATTGAGTAGTTGGCGCCCCACTGCGTTCCGCCTTCCGCGTCGGGCGCTTCAAGCAGAGATGGGACGATGTCTTTCTCGCCCTGCGTGGCCAGGGCCAGCATTGCGTAGCGATGGTGATACGGCGTGATCGGGACTTTTTGCTTATGCGGTGGAACATCGGCGGGCACCAGGTAAACGCGTCCAAGCTGAAATCGCTGCTGGGCAGCGCGCGCCACGGCCAGATGGCCAAGGTGTACCGGATCGAATGTGCCGCCGAAGAGTGCGACGTTCATTAACTGTGTCAGTTGCTCGTGTCGGTTCAAATATCAGTTGTCGGTTGTCCGCCGTCAGTTGCCAGCTTAAACCGCAGCCTTGCTCTTCAGGCGAGCGCAGATTAGCAGGTTCGCTACAAACGAAGCAAGGACGTCAAGCACCGGCGGTGAGCGGAAGTCAATGGGAGGATAAGCGAGAGTCAATTAGAGGACCTCTCGCATCGACGGGGTTCTTCGTCACTGCAATTAGTGCCGACACGGAATGACAATGATGTTGGACCGAAGGGTCGGTCTTATCTGTGATGAAGTGTCGTTCTCGAACCAGGCAGCTCTCACGAACATCGATACGTGACATTCCGCACAGAAGCCACTCTGGATATAAGAAATACTGCCCGGTTTGCCTAGGAAAAGGGGGAGGTAACAAGAAATGCCAACTCCGTGGTCGAATCGTTACGCATTTCGTACTCACAGCATAAAGAGCTCGGCTATCCGTGAACTGCTGAAGATCACGCAGAGGCCGGAAGTCATATCATTCGCCGGCGGGCTGCCCGCGGGTGAAACGTTCCCGATCCCTGAATTCCAGGAAGCCTGTAACAAAGTTCTGAAGGACCTCGGTTCATCAGCACTCCAGTACGGCGCGACGGAGGGGTACCCACCATTGCGCGAGATGATCGCGCGCCACCTGGATCGTTATGGAATCACCGCCAGCCCCGAGAACGTGATGATCACGTCGGGCTCGCAGCAGGCCCTAGACCTTATCGCCAAGCTGCTAATCAATCGCGGCGACCGCATCCTCGTCGAAGCGCCGACCTACTTGGGCGCGCTCCAGGCGTTCAACGTTTTCGGAGCCAATTACGTCGACGTTCCGATGGACGAAGACGGCATCCGCACCGACCTGCTGGAAGAAGCGCTACGCAGCGGACCGAAGTTCATGTACATCCTGCCGAACTTCCAGAACCCCAGTGGTGTCACCATGTCGCTCCAGCGCCGCAAGGAACTGGTTGCCCTCAGCGATAAATACGGTGTACCGATCATTGAAGATGATCCGTATGGGCAGCTCCGCTATTCCGGCGAGCACCTTCCTTCGTTGGCGGTGCTGGATCGCGTGAACCACAATGGCGACAGCTACTACAAACTCGGCAACGTCATTTACTTGTGCACGTTCTCCAAAACGCTGGCTCCGGGCCTGCGCCTCGGCTGGATCGTTGCGCCGCCTGATGTGATCTCCAAGCTAGTTCAGCTCAAGCAGGGAGCCGACCTGCACACTTCGACTTTCAACCAGATCGTCGCTTACGAAGTTGCGCGCGGTGGATTCCTCGACGAGCACGTCAAGAAGATTCGCGCACTCTATGGCGAACGCCGCCAAGTAATGCTGAACGCACTCGAGGAGATGTTCCCGGAAGGAGTGACATGGACCCATCCGCAGGGAGGCTTGTTCCTCTGGGTCACACTGCCCGAGGGCATGAATTGCCAGCGCCTCTTCGAAGCAGCCATTAAGGAGAACGTCGCGTTCGTTCCCGGCGATTGTTTCTATGCCATGCCAAACGAGATCGGACTGCGCCAGTTCCGCCTGAACTTCTCGTATGGCAATCCCGAGGAGATCCACGAAGGCATACGCCGGCTCTCGATCGCGATCAAGAACCAGATGGTGGACTTGGGGCTCGCGAAGCCGATGGCAATGGCCGCGGCTGCTCCAATCAAGTGACCGAATTCCTGACCACGAGCTGCACTCCGGCGCCGGGTGACTCCGGCGCCACTTTTTTTCTGACGTAAGCGAGTGCGGCGCAATAGGGATCCCTTCACCCGGCGCAAGCTGGCGCCAGGTTCGGGATGACAAAATCTGAGCACCTTCGTTTGAGAGCGGATCATCTTCGCCGACACATTCCCGTCCAGCACGGGTTCATAGAGGAGTGCCCCAGGCCGGAGTCGCTGTGGAATGTGATTTGCAGCGGGTTGGAGTAAGCTATTCGGCTTGGGTCGGCATTTTAAGTTCGGAGGTGAACGTGAACCGCAGACGCTCCCGTGCCACAACGGCGGCCGCTCTCATCCTGCTGATCGCCGCGACTCTCATTCTGACCGCATGCCCGCCAACGCCCACCATTGGAGAAATTAATGCAAACCCGGGCAAGTACGCGGGCAAAGAGGTCGGAGTCCAGGGCACGGTCGATCAGAACGCAGGGTTTCTGGGAACCGGTGCTTATCAGATTGATGACGGCACCGGGAAGATTTGGATACTGAGCCAAGGGTTCGGAGTACCTGGAAAGGGTGCACGCGTGAAAGTCGTCGGCACTTTTATTCAGGGCGCCAGCTTCGGCGGACGTAGTTTCGGAATGGCAATTCGTCAGACGAAGAGAGTCGATTGAGGATCAGATCTGATGGATCGAGATCGTGAATTGGTTCACGATTTCAGATCCGCTGAGTCTTCCACCTCACAGGTGCCATCTACCATAGGTAGAATGTCTCTCTGGCCCAAGTCTCTGCGGGTGACACGAGTGCTGGTCGTGATGTTTTTCACCACGACAGTGCTGCTGGCTTCGGCCTTGGCCGGTGGGTGGTGGTGGGTATCGCAACTGGCGCTCAAGCCGGTTGCGTTCGACGGACCGCCGCCGAAAAAGCAGGCAGAGAGTGCCTCGATACCCGTGTCTCCCCTGTTGCTGCGGTACCAGCTTGACCTGCCTGGGCGCGGGGAGATTTTTCCGGCGTTAATGGCCAGCAATGCCGCCGATTACTGGCCTGTTGCGATTCTCACGATCACCAATCAGGCTGATCGTCCGGTTCTTCAGGAGATTACAGCCGAGGTCCCAGGTTGGTCGCGACCGATGGAACAGACCATCGTTCTGGGCGCGAGCGAGACACGATCTCTGCGAATAAATCCAGAACTGCTTCCTGCCGCATACGCCAATGGTGAAATTCGCCGTTCCGCGCTTCGGGTCCGGGTGAAAGATCCGGCCGGAGCTGTAGCCTTCACACAAAGCCGTCCGGTACTGCTCCATAGCGCTTCGGACCTGTTCTGGGGCAAGAAGTTCGCCAACGCTCAGGTAGTAGCGCGCTGGGTGACTCCGCACGATTCTTCCGTGTTGAAGCTGATTAGCGAGGCCAAGAAGCACGTGCCGAACGGCCGGATGCCCGGTTACAACCGCTCTCGCGCCACGACCTCGCCAAAGAGCATGGCTGCGCAGGTCCGCGCGCAGGCCAAGGCCGTCTTCGAGGCATTGCGTAATTCCGGGGTGAGTTACGTCAGCAGCATTTACACGTTCGGGAACTTCGTTGGCGAGGCACAGCGCATTCGCTTTCCTCGGGAGACGCTGAGTATCAACACGGCCAACTGCATCGATATGTCGGTTGCGTTCGCCTCGGCCATGGAAAACCTTGGCATGAATCCGGTTATCGTTATTGTGCCTGGACATGCCTTTACAGGCGTTCGCCTCGGACCGCAGTCGCAGGACACCCTTTACCTCGACCTTACAGTCCTTCCGCGAGGGACTTTCGAGCAGGCAGTTGCGCGCGCAGAAAACTGGATTCGCAAGACTGCTCCCAACGAAGTATTGACCGTGGATGTGGCGTCGGCAAGGGTACTCGGTGTTTATCCGATGCCGATGGAAGCCCCGCCTGTAAACGAGCCAGGCGTCACGGAAAAGGCGCAGTCGAGTAGTTCAGAGCGGCAGAGGCCGGCACTTGATGCGTCGCCCGTGCAGAACTGACCTACCCTTCGAGCTCGTTCCGCGGGGTGTAATGCCTCTTAAGCCAGCGGCTCAGGCCATCGAGTCCAGGGAACAGCACGCGCTCGGTGATGTTTGCCTGGTCCAGTTTGTCACGCACTTCCCACTTCATATCTTTTGGGATCACGATGCGTCGAAACATGCTGCTGTCCTGGCGCGCCAGCCAATCGTCGAGTCGGGCCTCCGGCGTCGACATGAAAGAGAACAGGGCGAACTGGTTGACAATGCGTTCGTCCAGTGAAGGTGGTTCGAAGAAGATGGCGAACTCTTCAGGCGAAAGCTTCTCGAGTTCGCGCAAGGAGCGGGCCACTTGATCCAGCATTTCGGCCGTAAGCGCGTTTGCACTCTCATCAATGAGCGTTCGCCTGAGTTTTTCGGGTAGGTGTTCGTGTGCCTTCACGAAGTCCACGCACCAGATAACACCGTCGCATTCGTAGAGGCCCACATTGGCGGTCGCGAAGTGCAAAGCCACGTAGGGCGAGTATGTCCAGTCGAGCAGGCGAGTAGGAAGCCCGTGATGTTGCGCCACGGCCAGCCAGTTCCATTCGTTGTTCTCCTGAACGGCGTCCTGCCGGGCGTACTTTTTGAAATTGCGAAGCAGGTGAATTTCGAGCTCGCGAAAGTTGCCGCCGAGTCGCATTAGCGTGGTCTGAAGGTTGAATCCCGCGCTCGACATCCCGCGATAGACGAAGTTCGACCGGTGACGCCGAATCACCGGATTCCAGGTGTTCTCGAAGAGTTCACGGTGCAGCTCGTTCCAATTCTCTGGGCGTATGTCTTCCACAGCACAGTTGAGATGGAAGTTGGGACATCCAAGATGGATAAGTCGATGGTGACGCTGCGGAGGGTGTTGGACGGGACACTTACATCAAACACTAGGCATCATCCACTACTGTCTTCCACTCACATCCTCCATCATCGATAATCTGGCTCATGCGTAAGCACACTTTTGTGCTGTTGCTTGCATCGATTCTCCCTCTGAGTGCGCAAACAGCGCCGAAACAGAAGCCGTCATCGGCCCGCCCTGGTCGTGCAACTCAGACCGGACGCGAAACACCAGTCGCTCAGAATGCGGTTGCGGCGAAGAGGTCGCCGGAATCGATCGTCGCTTTTCTACTGCCGGACAATGTCGCATACCCTGAGCGGCTTCCGGAAGTGCCAACCGCCGATGCTATCGCGGCACTTACCACTGCTCAGGCTGACGCCATGGGCACACGAGGCGACGCTATCGCATATCTGATGGTTGTTCTCGGACACGAGCGTGATGCGAACCGGACCCGGCTGGCGAACTCACTGCGGGATTGTACGCGGGATCCCGAGAGCTGTGATGAACGCATGGTCGCGTACTTGGGCAACCTTTTCGAGCGCGGCGATTCGCTTGCATTGGAACCGCTGCTCAATGCCGCGGAGACGGGCAAGTTGACAGATTCGCTTGGCGCCACGTACGGCGATATGATCGCGCATGATACGCGCGCGTTTGTCTCAGCGGTTTCTCGTCGCTCCGACAAAGAGCAGCGGCGAATCTGCAGAATGGTCGCCTCCGGCGATGGAGCCGGCCTGCCCGACGAAAGTTCGGGTGATATCGAATCGGCTTTGCAGAAAATTGCCAGCGAGGTCGGTCCGTCCTCGCAGACTGCGATGACGTGTCTGAACGAAATCCGAGCGTTTGCAGCGAAATGAATCGAGGTGCGCCATGCGTGAACCCGAACTAATTGCTGATCAACTCCGCCGCAGTTTCGAGGGCGAGGCCTGGCACGGTCCCGCCGTGCTGGAAGTGCTTTCGGGAGTGACGGCAGCGCAAGCCATAACGCGACCACTCGAGAACGCACACAGCATCTGGGAGGTCGTCCTGCACATACGCGCATGGGAGGACGCCGTACTGCGCCGCATCAGGGGAGAGGTGGTCGAACTGGAAGGCCCCGAGGATTGGCCTGCCGTTATCGACTCAGGCGACGAAGCATGGGACGACACCGTACGGTCGTTGAAGCTGTCTAACGCCAAACTGTACAACGGAATCCTGGGCATGAAAAACGAGCGCCTCGAAGAGACCGTTCCGGGCGAACCATACGATTTCTACTACATGCTGCATGGCGTGGTGCAGCACAACCTGTATCACGCCGGACAAATCGCCGTGCTGAAGAAGGGCACTAGCGGGAGCTGAGGATAATCGGCAGGTGTTCGGCTGGCTCAGAACAACGCTTCTAAGTGCCTTCCCGGAGGAACGCAGCCAAACCGGGTCACTACGCTCAGCATGACCTGGCCTCCGCATCCTGTGTAAAATCAACTTTCTCCACTGAGAATCGAGAACGAAACTGACTACAGAAGAGAAGGCTCCTGCCAATATTCGCGTCGCCGTCATAGGCGCGGGCGCTTTCGGGCGTAATCACGCGCGCGTTTACCACGACTTACAGCAGAAGAACGAGGGCGTCGAACTGGCCGCCGTTGTGGACGCCGACCCGGCTAGGGCACAGTCGATTGCGTCGCAATTTCGAGCCCGGCCGTTTGCGTCAGTGCGCGAGATGCTGGACGAGTGCAAGCCCGATGCCGCATCAGTGGCCGTGCCCACTGTGCATCACCTGGCAGTTGCGCGCGAGTTGATGGAAGCCGGCGTGGACGTGATGATCGAGAAGCCGATCGCACCGTCGCTGGCCGAAGCCGACGAAATGATCCGCGTCGCAAACCAGGGACACCGGGTCGCACAGGTTGGCCACCTCGAGCGGTTCAATCCAGCGGTACGCGCTACTGTTCCGCTAATTACCCGACCGATGTTTTTTGAGGTGCACCGGTTAAGTGTTTTCACGCCGCGGGCGCTGGACGTGGACGTTGTGCTGGACCTCATGATCCACGATCTCGACATCGTGTTGTCGTTCGTGTCGTCGCCAGTGAAGGAAGTGCGTGCCGTCGGCCTGCCGATCCTGTCGGGCAAGGTGGACATCGCCAACGTCCGGATGGAGTTCGACTCGGGTTGCGTTGCGAACTTCACCGCGAGCAGGGTAAGCACCGAGAAGGTCCGCAAAGTGCGGTTCTTTCAGCCGAAACAGTACTTTTCGCTCGATTACAGCCGGCAGGATGTATTCGTCGCGACGGTGGATTCGGCTGCTGTGGCGCAGGCGATAGCGACCGGAGCAGTTGCCCCTGAGGCACTAGGGTCGCTAATCAAGCCGCAAAAGCCAACCGTTGTCCCCGATGAACCACTCCGGGCAGAGCTGCGGTCATTCCTTGATGCTGTGCGGCATCGCACAAGGCCGGTGGTTTCGCTGGAGGACGGCAGGCGCGCACTTGCGGTTGCGCTAGACATTCTTGCCTCGATCGGCGAGCACAATAAACGAGTTCATATGGAATCGATGTGGGCACCAAGGGCCTGACGCAACGTTCCTGACGGGAAAGGGTTTGTATAGACCGAGCAGCAGCGAGCGCAGGACGCCATCCACGTTTACAATGGAAGAAATGCCGGCAGCTTGAATACCTGGGATTAGGTGTGTTTTGTTACTGTCCCGAACAGCTGGCTATACGTCTAACTAGTTGATCAGTAATGGCTACGACCGAAACACCGCCGAGCCAGCCCAGCAACCGGGCTAACGGTTACGAAGAGCACGAAGTCCCGCACCTGCTGGTTCAGTTGCAGGATGATCTGGCGCGCTCGCGCATGCGCGAAGCGTTCTGGATGTCGCTGTTCTTCCATATGGTGATCGCGGTTATCGTCGCGACCTCGCCAAAATGGATGCCGACGTTCACGCGTCCGGCGGTGGTGGTTGCCACTCCCCAGGAACTGATGCAGCAGCGCGAGCTGACCTACCTCGACCTGCCGCCGGATGTGCAGAAGATCACGAAACGCCCGGACACGAACGTCATCTCCGATAAAGATCGAATTGCCGCTTCGCGGACTCCCTCGATCGACAAAAAAGAGCTGAACAAGATACTGGATAGCGCTCGTCCAGGAGCGCCGGGGCAAGCAGGCATTCCGGGCCCGCCAGCTCGGCCATCACCTCCGGTTCAGCAGCAAATGGCACAGCAGGGGCAAAGTGCTCCTGCGCAACAGGGTCAAGGTGGTGTCCCGGCGCAACCGTCTCCAAGCAGCCAGAATTCGGAGATCGCACGCCTGGAGGGACTGCAGCAGCAAGCGCGTTCTGCTGCGAATCCGTTCATGAAAGCCATGTCGCCCGGCAAGGCCATTGAGCAAGCCGCGCGTGCCGCTGCGCAACCCGGAGGCGGAGCGATTGGCGGAGCGAGCGGAGACTACGGCCTTGGTGGCAACAACCGAGCTCGTGCCAAAAGCGATATTGACATTCTGAGCGACACCGCTGGCGTGGACTTCGGTCCGTATCTTTCACGCCTGCTGCACGAGATCCGCACGAACTGGATCAATCTTGCGCCGGACTCAGTGCGTGCCCCGCTTTTCAAGCGCGGCAAACTCGCCATCGAATTCGCGGTTATGAAAGACGGGTCGGTTGCGGGCATGCGCATCGTAGCGCCCTCGGGCGATGTGGCCCTCGACCGCGCAGCCTGGGGCGGCATCAGCGTTTCCAGCCCATTCCCGCCGCTTCCCTCCGAATTCCGAGGCAACTACCTGCAACTGCGCATCAGGTTCTACTACAACCCAAGCAGCAACGAACTGCAGTGAACTAAATCGGGCACTTTTCCCCTGTTCTATACTGACCTCTTATGCTGAGAGTTCGTTTTGCGCCCTCCCCTACTGGATTTCTGCATGTCGGGAGCGCGCGCACATTCATATTCAATTGGCTTTTTGCGCGCCGGAATGGCGCGACGATGATCCTGCGCCTCGACGATACCGACGTGGAGCGCAATACGGAAGCTTCGGTCAACTCGATCTTTGAAGGCCTTCGCTGGCTTGGCCTCGGTTGGGATGAGGAGTACAAACAATCGGAACGGCTGGCGCTCCATCGCCAGATGGCCGACGCGATCTTCCATAAGGGTCTCGCGTATCGCGATTTCACCCCTGCCCGCGGCGAAGATGATGCTTCCCAGGGTGGCTGGCTCTTTAATCCGGAGATGCGCGAGCTTTCGCGCGAAGAGAGCGATCACCGCGCCGCGGCCGGAGAGCCGTTTGCGCTGCGCTTCCGCGTGCCCCGAGATGTTGAGAGGCAGATTCGATTCGTTGATGCCGTCTATGGTGAGCAGTCGCGGTCGACGAACGACATTGAAGATTTTGCGCTGCTCCGCTCGGACGGCATGCCGACTTATCATCTCGGCTCGTGCGCGGACGACGCCGACCTGCGCATCAGCCACATCATTCGCGGACAGGACCATCTTTCGAACACGTTCAAGCATGTGCTGATCTTCGAAGCGCTTGGCGTCGAAGTTCCGCAGTTCGCGCACTTGCCCCTGCTAGTCGCACCAGACGGAACGAAGCTGTCGAAGCGCAAACACGGTTCAGTCGTCAGCGTCACAACCTACCGCGATGCAGGGTTCCTGCCCGAGGCGTTTATCAACTTCCTGTGCCTGCTCGGCTGGTCGCCCAAGAACGACCGCGAGAAGATGAGCCTGGAAGAGCTGACAGCGGCGTTCGCACTCGATGGAATCAATCGCTCGAACGCGGTGGTGAACTTTAAGGAACCAGCTGCGAGGCCCGAAGAAATGTTCGATCCGAAGGCGATCTGGCTGAATGCCGAGCATATTCGCTCTCTGAGTGTCGAAGAACTCAGTGCGCGGTTGCGGCCTGTCGTGCGCGCGGCGGGTTACGAAGTCGATCCCGAGAAGATGCTGGCCATCACGCCGCTGGTCCGCGAACGCATCAAGCTACTTAACGATGTTCTTACAGTCGCGGACTTCTTTTTCGTCGATCAGCTAGCGCCTTGTAATGCTGCCGACCTCGTCCCGCAAAAGGGCGACTCGAAGATGGCGCTGGCCATTTTGAAGCGCTCGCGCGAGTTGCTGGCGCAGAACGGCTTCGGGCATCAGGAACTTGAGCAGACGCTTCGCAACGGGGCACAGGAACTAGGAGTAAAGGCCGGCCAGATGTTCACGCCGATCCGCGTCGCCGTAACAGGCAAGAAGAACGCGCCGCCGCTGTTCGAAACGCTAGAGGTGGTGGGGCGGGAGAAGGTGGTGGAGAGGATCGAGCGGGCGATCCAGATCCTCTCCTGATAGCGGGAACGGAAGTGCGTGTCACACGGAGCTAGCCGACAATCAGTTCGTCGGAACGTAGAAGGACAGCACCCCGTCTTGTATCACTGCCAATTCCAAGCTTGTTGGATTGAACTGAAACAGGTTGCTTCCCGTGATGCAGGTCTTCTTTTTGTCCTTAATCCGGTAGACCGTGATGATTCCTGGCTTCGATGCTCCGACAGCCACGAGCTGGTTATTGAACGATATGCTCGACTCGGTACCTGTGTTCTGCTCCTTGATCCTGACAACTCGCTTCATGTCCGTGGCGGTCCACACGTCGACAAAATCAGGTTGGCCGAACCACCCGCGCCCGAGTGCGATAAGCGAACCGTCGCGGCTTGAAGTGACACGATGCGTAGGCGCGTCGTCGTCTTGCAGGCTACCGAGCGACATCACTGCCTGATCACCTTGGCCTTTTTCAATTTTTAAGGCTGTCGCCCTGTCCCCGAGCTGCTGAACCTTCGTTGCTTGCCCGGTATTCACGTCGACAAGGTAAGTTACGCGAGACACTGCAACGGCAACTTTTCCTCCGATGACAAAAGACGGGTCTACTGGCCTTGCTCCGTTGCTGAACAGCTGTCGACGAATTGGTCTCAAATCGCTGACATCCCAAAGGACGAGTGCCTCGCTGTCCGTCTTGCCGTCCCCGCCCACCATCATTTTCTCGTCTTCGGAGACCTGACATGCCCGAATGCCTTGGGCTTGCCCAACGACGGTCCAATCCATCATGGACAATACTCGTAACTCATTGTTGCCACCACACGCCAGCAATCGACCCGACTTCGGAAGGAACTGTACTTGAAGGATGGATTTAAGGCCCGAGCTAAGCGACTTTACGACTGAAGCTGAATCGGCGGAAATGATCGTGAGAGTGCCATCAGTGCCACCGATCGCCAGTAGTTTACCGTCCGGTGAATAGCTGAGTGCTCTGGGAGAACCGCCGACGGCGACGGTAATTCGAGGCTTCCACTTCGGAAAGTCACTTGCACCACACGCTAGTGCCGTACAAACGAGCATGACGACCGCGAAAACACGTTTGGAGTTCATGTGCGTTCCTTCGGAAGCATTGTCACTGTTCAACCGAGTCTAGGCAAGCATTCAAGCAACCGCCTTTGGCTCTTTGTGACCCCAATTCCCGCTCCGCTTTCCGCCCCGTATAGAATAGAAGAGTAACCATGACTACGAAGCCAGAGATTCAAAACGCGGGCACTGCACCCGCCGAAACCGCGGCACCTGCCGCTCCATCGAATTTCGTACGGGACATTTTTCTCGAAGACATCCGCACAAAGAAGTTTGGCGATGCCGTCATACAGACACGTTTTCCACCGGAGCCGAACGGTTACCTGCATATTGGGCACGCCAAGGCCATTTGCCTGGACTTTGGGCTGGCCGACGAGTTTGGTGGGCGCACGAATTTGCGCTTTGACGACACGAATCCGACCAAGGAAGAGCAGGAGTACGTCGATTCCATCATGGAAGACGTGCGCTGGCTGGGGTTCGAGTGGGAGGAGTTGCGCTACGCGTCCGACTACTTCGACCAGCTTTATGAGTGGGCCATTCAGCTCATCAAGGCCGGGAAGGCCTACGTCGATGACCTGTCGCAGGAAGAAATTCGCCAGTACCGCGGCACGCTGACAGAACCCGGCAAGGAGAGCCCGCACCGCAACCGCTCCATCGAGGAGAACCTCGACCTGTTCGAGCGCATGAAGAATGGCGAGTTCCCGGACGGATCGAAGACCCTGCGCGCCAAGATCGACATGGCCTCGCCAAACCTGAACATGCGCGACCCGGTCATGTACCGCGTGCTGCACGCGGACCATCACCGCACGGGCAGCAAGTGGTGCATCTACCCTATGTACGACTATGCGCACGGTCAGTCGGACTCGATCGAGCGAGTTACGCACTCGATGTGCACGCTCGAGTTCACCGACCATCAGCCGATCTACCGGTGGTACATCGAGCAGTTGGGCATCTTTCCCTCGCAGCAGATCGAGTTTGACCGCCTCAACATCACGTACACGCTGCTGAGCAAGCGCAAGCTGCTGAAGCTGGTGGAAGACGGCTACGTGAAGGGATGGGACGATCCGCGTATGCCAACCATCTCCGGCATGAGGCGTCGCGGCTACACGCCCGAGTCAATACGGAACTTCTGTGCGGCAGTCGGCGTTTCGCGCACGAACGGTACCACTGAACTGGCGATGCTCGAGCACTTCGTCCGCGAGGATCTGAACAAGCGCGCGCCGCGAGCCATGGCTGTCCTGCGCCCGCTGAAGGTCGTCATCGACAACTTTCCCGGGGGTGCAGAAAACGCCCAGATTGAACACCTGCAACTGCCGAACAATCCCGAGGATCCGGCGGCGGGAACACGCGATGTGGAGTTCTCGCGCGAGCTTTACATTGAGCAGGACGATTTCCGCGAGGTCGCTCCGCCCAAGTTCTTTCGGTTGTCACCGGGCCGTGAAGTTCGCCTGCGCGGCGGTTACTTCATCACATGCACGGGCGTGGTGAAAAACGGCAACGGCGAAGTGGTCGAAGTCCACTGCACTTACGATCCGGCAACCCGTAGCGGCAATGCTCCGGATGGTCGAAAGGTGAAAGGAACAATTCACTGGGTGTCGGCTGCGCACGCGGTCGATGCGGAAGTGCGCATCTACGAGAACCTGTTCACGAAGCCAAACCCGGGCGATGTGGAGGAAGGCCAGGACTTCACCGCGAACCTGAACCCGAACTCGCTGGAAGTGCTGACTGGCTGCAAGTTGGAGCCGTCATTGGCTGGCGCACAGGTGGGCAACCGTTACCAGTTCGAACGGCTTGGATACTTCTGTGTCGATCCGGATTCCGCACCCGGGAAGCCGGTGTTCAACCGAACGATCTCGCTGAAGGATACTTGGGCGAAGATCGAGAAGAAGAATTGACCATTGATTATCGGATGATTGATCGAAGTAGGGCAGCATCTCGTGAGCCGCGCCTTTGGAGCATCGCCACCGGGGGAGTAACCGAGGCGGTGCCCCAATGGTCCAATCACCTGATGGCACCAACGATTCGAACCTTGTTTGACTTCGATTTGCTCCAAGCCCTATATTCGTGCGGGTTTCGGGTACGCCCCCACGTACCCTTTTCGGGTCCTCTTTACATTCTGATCTCAAGCCGTCGTGCACTGAGCGGAGTGCATGAGCACATCACTCGCTGAATTCGCGTTTGTTATCGGCGTGTTCGCCGCAATCGTGGCGACGGCGTTCGGCTATGCATATTGGCAGCTTCGCCGGTCGTACAAACGCGCGATTCAAGATTCAGAGCGGCGCACGCGCGAGTACCAGGTGCTGAGTCACATCGGACAGGCTGTCCACGCGCGGCTCGATCCCGATGCCATCCTTCAGACGATCCATAGGGAATTGGGACAACTGCTCGAGGTCGAAACCTTCCACATCGCTTTCGCCGAGGGCGACGAGGTCCGCTTTGAGTACCAGGTGATAGAGGGGGTGCTCCAGTCGAAGCACTCCAGGAAGAGCACGAACTCCGTAACAGAGCACATCATTAGGACGGGCCAGCCCCTGCTCATCCGGTCAGACATGGCCAGGGCTCGCGCCCGCCTCGGACTGGTGCCCACCGGGAAAGGCGCAAAGTGCTACTGCGGGGTCCCTATCACCTTGGGCGGACGCCCGGCGGGCGTAATGGCCGCCATGAGCTATGAGAGGGAATTCGTATACGACGAACGCGATCTTGAGGTGATGCAGACGGCCGCCGCGCAGGTCGCGGTGGCGATGGAGAACGCACGCCTTTTCGCACAGGAGCAGAGGCGCGCACATTATCTGCAGTTCCTGAATAACGTTTCGAACTGTGCGATCTCAAGCCAAGATGCCGAACTCATGCTGGCCGAAATCATCGGAGAGATCGAGAAGAACTTTTCGTTCGATCACATCGGCATCGGGGTACTCGATTACACGACTAAGGAGATCGAGATTAAGGCTGAAGCCGGCACCGCAGAGCGCGCGCTTTTCAAGCGGGTTCCGCTTGGGTACGGCATCATGGGACGCGTTGCCCGCACTAGCGAAACCGTGCTGCTCGAAAGACTCAGCCTCGACTGCGATCCACAACTTCAGACGGTTTTGCCCGGTGCGCGATCTGTTTTGTGCGTGCCGGTCTCCTATAGTGAAACGCTGCTGGGCGTGCTCAACGTTGAAAGCACGCGGGAAAATGCATTTCTCCAGCAGGAAGTCCTCATCCTGCGAACACTGGCCGATCTGCTCGCCACTGCGCTCCACAATGTTTTTGTGTTCCAGAACATGCAACAGCAGTCCATCACCGACAGCCTTACGGGAGTGAAGACGCGCAGGTTCTTCATCGAGGCTTTGCAGGCAGAATGGAAGCGCGCATCGCGCAGCGGACGCCCCTTCTCGGTGGTCCTGCTGGACCTGGACAACTTCAAGGAAGTGAACGACACGCGCGGGCATCTGGAAGGCGACCTGGTGCTGGCCCGTGTGGCGCGGGTCCTAGAGCAGAAATGCCGGCAATCGAATGTGGTGGCCCGATATGGCGGCGATGAGTTCGTCATCCTGATGCCTGAAACGAACCTGGAGCAGGGACAAGCATTGTCAGAACGCCTTCGCCTCTGGCTTTCGACAGATCCCATGCTCAGGGATTTGCGCATTACCGGCAGCTTCGGTTTGGCGACCTATCCACTTCACGGGACGCTTGCGGAAGAAGTGCTGCGCGTGGCCGACGCCGGCATGTACGTTTCTAAGCACGCCGGGGGCAATCGGGTTTCGACCGCCGAGGAATTCGTCGAGTCGGAACAGGTGGCGCTCAAACGCGAGTTGCTGACCGCCTACGTACAGGGATTCGTGCAGCGCGAGCACACGGGGCCGGAGTCAGTAGAAGAGCTGGTTAGTACGCTTACTCGCCTGGGCAGCGAGTTGCCCAACTCGCGCCAGCATCTGATGTCCGGCATTGACGCACTCACCCGCGCGGTCGAAACGCGGGAGGTCCATTCAGCCGGACACGGGGACTTTGTGGCCCGCCACGTCGAGGTGCTGGGCCGCGAACTGGGGCTTTCACATAAGGACCTGGAGGACGTCATTTTCGCCGGGCGCGTGCACGACGTCGGTAAAATCGTCGTGCCGGAGAAGATCCTCTGCAAACCCGGCCCGCTGACTCCTGAAGAATATGCGCTGGTCAAAACGCATGCGGAGATCGGTGCGGAGATAGCCAGGACGATTCCCGAATCGGACGGCATCTGCGCCGCGATCCGCTATCACCACGAGTGGTTTGACGGGACCGGATACCCGGGCGGTCTGCGTGGAGAAGAAATTCCACTGTTGGCGCGTGTGATCTGTGTGGCGGGAGCGTTCGTCAGCATGACCACCGAGCGGCCGTTTGCACCCGCACGTAGCAGATCGGAAGGCATTCAAGAGCTTGAGGCCAACAGCGGCAAGCAGTTTGACCCCAACATTGTTAATGCTTTCCTGAGATGCATGGAAAAGGAAGCGGCAACGGCCGACTGATGACATCGGGTAATCGAGCCATCGGGCGATAGGGAATTATTCATTCTGCTCGATGGCTCAGATGCCGACCTACTTGATTGGTACTCCCTCCAGTGTGGCGAGGCGTGCCACCGGGTACAGTCCGAGAGTCGTGTCCCACCACGGCGAACGCTTGTAGAACCAGTTGAGCCGCTCAGAGGGGCTTGCGGCGAACTCCTTGTCGGTGGCGAGCTTCTGTTCAAACTCGGCCCTAAGGCCAGGGTCTTTGGCAATCATGTCGCGCGCAAGCCTTTCGAGGACGTAGCCTTCTCCGTACTCTTTCTGCTCAAAGATCGTGTCGAAGAAACCCCATTGCAACAGAGAATCCGGGCCTTCAGGTTCGAGCAGGTGGATCGCGACCTTAGCCGCACGCTGGTCCATAGGCACCACAACAGAGTTTGCGGCGAAGGACATCTTTTCTCGAACAAGCTTGCAGGGGTTGGGCGTCTTCCAAGTGGCGAGATGGTGGCCCTCGAACGGTTGCTGCCCCCAGGTCGGGCGCTCGCATCGATACGTCTGCACTTCGGCTTCATACGGCTTCGTTGTCGACAGAAGCTCGAGTCCGTGTGCCCGTAGGACGTCGATAACAGGCGTCCACTGCGCAGGGATGATGTAAGCGCGAGGGGTGTAGGCCGCTTGGGTGACTGTCAATTCGCTCTGCCGCGGAATGATGGCTTCGTAAGGCTCATTTGTGTACCGGACCCAGGTATCGCCCGAGATGTCGCTCTTCTCGCGAGTGAACTTGTAGCCCTTGTAGAGGAACGGTTCTGCCTTGCCAGTCGGTTGAAGTTTCAACGGAACCAGACAGCGGTTATCACCGCGCTGTTCGCCTGTGCCATCCACTCGTGGGGTGCCACAGGTCTTGCCCACAGCTATAGTGTTCTCGTCCGCTTCTCGGTTGATTTGCACCAGTTTGTCGGCGTCGCGATTGATGACTTCCAGCAGCGCACGCAGGACTTCATAGTTCCCCGTCACACGCGTCTTGTAATCCTTCAGCATGTGCATCTCGACGAGGTAGCCGGGACGATTTCGCAAGATCATGTGCCCGGTCGAGAAACGCGGCGTGTCCTGTCCGGTTCCGAACCCCTTGCTCGGGTCGGTTTCGTCACGCAGCCAGATGTAGGGCGCAATCAGGTGACCCGCAGCCTCCACCGACTGCTTTACGTAGGGTTTCAGCGATCCGTCAATCCATCTTGCCAGCGCGGGATTCACGTCCGGTCCGCTTGCAATGGAGTAGGTGATAACGAACTGGTAGTCGGCGCCGTCAGTGACGTGATCATCGACGAAGAAGTCGGGCACCCATTTGTTGATCAAGTCCAGGAAAGCCCGCGTCTCGGACGCATCCGCCTTCATGTAGTCGCGATTTAGATTGAAGTTGCGCGCGGTGGTGCGCCATCCCATCTGTTCCGGGCCGTTCTGGTTGATGCGGTTGTACGGTCCGAAGCGCTCGTGGCCGTCGGCGTTATAGATCGGGATAATCACGAGCACAGCGCGATCGATGAGAGCGGCTTTCTGCTTCGTTATGAGGATGTCGCGCATGAGGGCCATGCACGCGTCCTTACCGTCCATCTCGCCGGCATGAATCGCGTTCTGGATCAGCATGATGGGCCGGTTCTGCTTGTGCAACGTCGCCGGGTCGAACACGCCGTCCTTGCTGACGATGACGGCGACGAGGTCGCGTCCTTCCCCGGTCTTGCCGAACGTCTCGAGTCTGACCTGCTTCGGCGCGGCCTGCGCGATGCGTCGGATATATGCGAAGGTCTCGGCGTAGCGAGGAGTGGTGCGGTAATCGCTGATCTCAGCGGGTGTGCGCCAGTCCTGTGCGGCAGGCGCGGTCTTCGATTGTGCGAATGTCAGGAGGCTTGATGCGGCAACGAGTAGGGCAATAGATGCGATCTTCATGGTGAACCGAACATCGTAACATTCGGCCCAGAACGCAAGTATGGTGACGTAAGAAGGTTAGCAAGGGGTTTCAGGTCCCGATGGTGTTGCTACTGCAGCGATCTCCGTTGCTTAGAGCGAGTCTTCCTTAAGCCTTCTGCTTGCGAATCTTGCTCCAGTACCACCACTGGCACTGGTCGGCCGGCAGCTTGGGATTGCGGGCTTGTGCAACTGCAGCCTGCAAGACGTCCAGTACGCACGGGTCTTGGCGGGTGCGGGTTTTCCGGCACAAATTGTCGTACAGCGTCTGTGGGTCTTGCTTCGCAAGTTCGGCGACCGTGCGAATGCCTAGCATCTCGAAATCCCGCCGGGTAGCGGGCCCAACCGAGATCAGATCTTCAAGGTCGCGTTCGTCCGCAAGCTGCTGCTTCGTGGTGGCCATAGGGATTCCTCGCTGGCTCGGAATTACAGAGTTCAGTTGAACCGTGTCGGCTAACTTTTCTTTCTAGGTGCCGTACGGCGTTTTCTCAGCTCTGGCCCTGACTTCTCCAGAACCTGCTCAACTTCAGCATCGACCACGCTCTGTGGCATCGATTCTGCAGCCTTCATCGCCAGTTCTCCCGCTTCGCGATGCTCAGTTAGCAGCACGATAACGTGTGCTGAGGCGGTGTTCGGCAGGTTGAGGCCTTCGGGAGTTTTAGCCTTAACGCTTACGCGCGATAACTCGATTCCAAGCAGCTCAGCCATGCGGGCGCGGATGGCGGTTGCGTGAGGCCCGATTTTGGGCGACTGGAGAACCAACGTTGAGTCGACGTTCGCGACTGCGTAACCGGCGCGCCGCACCTGTTGCACTGCTTCGCGGACAAAGATCGCCGAATCGGCGCCCTTCCATTTCGGGTCGCTTGGAGGGAAGTAGCCGCCGATGTCCCCCGCGGCCACAGCGCCGAGCAGAGCGTCCGTGACGGCGTGCAGAAGCACGTCACCATCGGAGTGCCCGGCTAAGCCCTTATCGCTAGCTATATCTATGCCACCAATCTTCAGCGGCACGCCAGGGGTAAATTCGTGCGAGTCAAAACCGTAACCAATGCGCATGAAGACCTACTTCCACACCAAGTCGTACTGTTAAG
>DASPIK010000071.1:0-35841 GCA_035629075.1 Terriglobales bacterium
TGCTGGTTCCGGTCCCCATCGAGCCCGTGCCGGAAGTCGTGCCGCTCTGGGTTCCCATGTCACCGGTCGTGCCCGTCGTACCCGTGCTGGTTCCGGTCCCCATCGAGCCCGTGCCGGAAGTCGTGCCGCTCTGAGTTCCCATGTCACCGGTCGTGCCCGTCGCGCCGGTGCTCCCCGTTGTATCGGTGGTGCTTCCGATGCCGCCTGTCGTGCTAGTGCCGGCTCCTGCTGGATCGCTGGTAGTCCCGGTGGTTGTGCCCGTGGTGCCGGTCGTTCCCGTAGCGCTGCCGGAAGTGCCCGTCGTGCCGCTTTGACCGGATACGTTGCCGGTCTGATCGCTGCTGGTTGCGCTCGTGTTGTCGCTGGTTGTGGCTCCGGTATTGGAAGCTCCTGCTGCGGAGGTGCCGGTGCCTTGGTCTGGGCTGGCGCTGGTGCCGCTCTGACCGCTTGTCATGTCGGTACTACTGCCCGATGTTGTACCGGATGTTGTGTTCTGGTCTGTTGTTCCTGTTCCTGTTGTCGAGCTCTGCGCTGAGCCTGTACCTGCCGCAGACCCGGATGTGGTCTGTGCGGTTGCAACGCTCAGTGTCAGGAACAGGATCGCTGTGATCAGAATCCCCTTTTTCATGTGACTCCTTGGTCCTGTGCCGATCTAGTGTTCTGTGTCGGTTTTCCTGTCGTTAGAGGGCAGTGGTGGCCGATAGGTTTGCCACGAGTAGCGCCGCGACGGGCTCTACCGGCACAAGATGGCAAATCGCTCAACGAAGGTGACGAAGAGGGAGTGGTTGCTGGTTTATAATCTTAGTTTCCGTAAACTTCGGAGTCTCAAGCGAATGATCAAATTCCTGCAAACGCCCAGTAAGGCGAAAAAAATTGTCCTTGGTGGGCTTCTTCTCCTGATTTGCGCCGCAATGGTGATCACCTTGATCCCTGGTGGCTTCCTCGGTGATGCCTTTGGTTTCGGAGGCGGTGGTGCTGGCGTGCTCGCCAAGGTTGGTGACGAGCAAGTGACACTCACCGAAGCGCAGCAGTCGGCCCGTCAGATGGCACGGCAGCAGTTCCCCCGGGGAGTACCTTCGCAGCTCATGCCGTTCCTGACTCAGCGCGCGGTCGAGGGCCTGATTATGCAAAAGGCGCTCCTGATGGAAGCCTCACGCATGGGCTTGAAGGTGACCAATGATGAGTTGCGGGAAACTCTGCAGCGAGTGTTCGCGACACAACTGTTCCCGAACGGCAACTTCGTCGGGGATGAGATGTACGCGGATTTCGTCCAGCAGAATTTCCAAATGAGCGTGCCGCAGTTCGAGACCGAGTTCAAGAACTCGCTCCTCATGAACAAGCTTCGCAACATTGTCGAAGGCACCGCGACTGTATCCGAGCAGGACCTGCTTCAGGAATACAACCGCAGGAACACCAAGGTGAAGTTCGAGTACGCAGTTCTCACCTACGACGACATTCTGAAGCAGATCAAGCCAACGGATGCTGAACTGAGAGCGTACTTCGAAAAGAACAAGGAACTTTACAAGAACGCTGTTCCGGAGAAGCGCAAGGCTGAGTATGTCGTGATTGACACGGCAAAAGTTAAGGACAAGGTTCAGGTCACGCCCGAGGACGTAAAGCGCTACTACAGCCAGCGTCAGGATCAGTACCGCGTTCCGGAAGAGGTCAACCTCAGGCAGATCTTAATCAGGACCCCTGCGGGCGCCGACGGCAAAGTGGATTCCAAGGGCATTGATGCTGCCCGCGCAAAGGCGCAGGAAGTCCTCAGTAAACTGAAGGCGGGCGGCAACTTCGCGGAATTGGCTAAGAAGTACTCGGAAGACACCGCGACTGCCAAGAGTGGTGGTGAGGTCGGATGGGTGCGGCGTGGTCAAACGATGCCGGAGATCGACAAGGCTGCGTTCTCGCTGAACAAAGGGCAGACGAGCGACATCATCCAGACCAGCCTGGGACTGTTCATCATTCAGGTCGCGGATAAGCACGCGGCGGGTTTGAAACCGCTGGAAGAGGTCAGACCGCAGATCGAGCCGATCATCGCCCAGGAAAAGGCGTCCCGCGAGGCAGAAATACTTTCGAATGGTGTGCAGACGCAGGCGCGCACGGCAGGCATGCAAGCCGCCGCACAGAAGTATGGCCTCGAACTGGTCAGCACTGGACTTTTCACGACCTCGGATTCGCTGCCCGGAGTTGGCACAGCTCCGGAGTTGATGCAGGCGATGTTCCAATCCCGTGAGAATAGCCCGGCTGAGACCGTAAAGATCCCCGATGGGTATGCGGTCTTTCGCGTAACGGCAGTTCAGCCCCCGAGCGCGCCAACTTTCGAAGAGATTAAGGCTCGGGTGGAGTCGGATTTCAAGAACGAGCGTGCGGGAGCGATGCTCGCCGAGAAAACTCAGCAGCTTGCAGACCGGGCACATGCTGAGCACAACCTGAAAACTGCCGCAAAGGAAGTTGGCGCGACAGTCAAGACAAGCGAATCGGTCACGTCGCAGAGCCAAGTGCCTGATATCGGTTCCATGAGCGGTCCGGGATCGGTCGCATTCACGCTCAAACCAGGCGAAATCAGCGGGCCCGTTCAGGCCGGGCGAAATGGAGTTGTAATTTCGCTCCTTGAAAAGCAAGAGCCTCCATCTGCCGAATTTGCCAAGGAGAAGGATCAGGTTCGTGAGCAAGTGCTGGCCCAGAAGCGCTCCGAGATGATGGAGTTGTTTGCCTCCAGCCTCAGAGAGCGAATGGAGAAAGAAGGCAAGATTCGCATCTACAAGAACGAACTTGACCGGATCACCGCCAGAGGCGGCACTGAAGGCGACTAGTCCTCGCAATGCATCAAATCACTAAGCCGGTTCACACGAGCCGGCTTTTTCATTAGCTGCTAAGTGCTTTGCAGGCTGACACTAGCTCTGTATAGCCGTTCGGGCGTCACCCCTAAAACAGAGACTTGCGAATGAGCTTTGAAAGATCCAGCGGCATTCTTCTGCATCCCACCTCGCTTCCTTCACGCGGAGGCATCGGAGACTTCGGGCCTGCGGCTCACGCGTTTGTGGAGTTTCTTGCCAGTGCGCGACAGCGTCTATGGCAAGTTCTGCCTCTGAATCCCGTTGGCTTCGGGAACTCACCTTATGCTTCGATCTCTGCCTTTGCCGGGAACCCGCTCCTTATCAGTCTGGAGCGCCTTGTTGGCAAGGGATGGTTGCCGAAAGAGCAGTTGAACGACGTCCCAGACGGGCGCGGTCGGGTAGATTTCGAGAGCGTGAAGGAAGCCAAGATCCCACTGATTCAAGTCGCTGCGCAAAAGTTCCTAAGCAGCGCCACCGGGCAAGAACGAGCCCGGTATGACCGTTTCAAATGGGAGAACGGCTGGTGGCTTGAAGACTTCGTTCTGTTCGAGGCGCTGCGTCAGAAGTTTGCGGGAAAGAGTTGGAACCAGTGGTCGCGCGACGTGGCGCGGCGCGAACCCGCCGCATTGGACCGGGAACGCCGGGAACTCTCATCCACGATCGACATCGCACGGGTGGTTCAGTTCTTCTTCTATGAGCAATGGAGCGCATTGCGTGCGCACTGCGCGAGGTACGGCATCAAGATCATCGGCGACGTTGCCATATTCGTAAATTACGACAGCGCCGACGTCTGGACCCACCCTGACATCTTTCGGTTGAACGCTGATCTAGAACCAGAAGTTGTGGCCGGTGTTCCACCCGACGCCTTTAGCGCGACAGGACAGCGCTGGGGAAATCCCCTGTACCGTTGGGATGTACTTCACCAGCGCGGCTACGACTGGTGGATTCAGCGGATGCGCTGGGCCACAACAACGTGCGACGTCGTGAGGCTCGATCATTTCCGCGGCTTCGAGGCTTATTGGGAAATCCCAGCAAAAGAGAGAACCGCCGTTAACGGTCGATGGATGAAAGGTCCTGAAGACGCATTGTTTGAAGCCCTTCGAAGGGCCCTTGGGGACCTTCCATTCATCGCCGAGGATCTCGGCATGATCACACCCGAAGTCCACGCTTTGCGACAACGATTGCAGATCCCCGGCATGGCTGTCATGCAGTTTGGATTCGGCGACCCCGGTGCGCATATCTACCTGCCGCACAAGTTCACTCCCAACACCGTTGTTTACACAGGAACCCACGATAACGACACCACCGTGGGTTGGTGGCAGAACGTCGCGAGTGCGGAGGAGAAGCGCCACGCCCTTGCATACCTCGGTGTGCCAGAGGATGGAGTCCAGTGGGCGTTGATCCGTGCGGCCGAGGCTTCGGTAGCTAAGCTTTGCGTTATTCCCCTTCAGGACATGCTTGGACTTGGGAGCGAAGCTCGCATGAATGTGCCGAGCCAAAGCGATGGGAATTGGGGATGGCGTTTTTCTCCCGAGATGCTGACAAAAGAGCTTGCACAAAAGCTGGCTTTGATCGCTGAAGTCGCTGATCGTGACACGTCAACGAGAAGCGAGCAGCGCCAGGGGGAAGTGAGCGAAGAGTTCGCGGCATAGCAGCGTGCGCCTGCCGGTTGACCGGAGTACCTGACCCGTGAACACGTTTGAGAATTCAGCATCGGGGCGGGTAAGGGTGATCTCCGAGTCGCCCCAGGCATCCCCGAGCGGCGCCCCGATCTGGCCCTTCATCAGCGTGTATGCAAGGCGAGGGACCACGATGATTGCGGTCTCCCCATTGTGTTCCCGGGCGAATGCTACGACATGGTTTTGTGCTTCGTGCGCTCCCTGAAGAGGTAAGTACCTGCCATTCTGAAACAAGGCCCCGCGCTCCTGCCGAAATTTCAGTGCGCGCGTGGTCGTCCACAATTTCAAGCGTCCGTCGTGAAAATGTGAGAGTAGCTCCTCGCAGAGTGCGGGAAGTGAATCGTTCGCGCTACGCCGATCTAGTGCTTCGAGCGTGCGCGCTCTGTGAGCGAAGTCCACGGGGCGCCGGTTGTCCGGATCGACAAGACTTAGATCCCACATCTCTGTTCCCTGATAGATGTCGGGAACACCAGGAACGGTGATCTTAAGAAGCGCCTGAGCAATCGAGTTGATTGCGCCGAAGAAGGCCACAACCGGTACGAAACTTTCGATTTGAGAAAGAAAGCGGTTCGGACGGGTTGAGGTTCCTGGGCGCAAGATGCGCTCGATGAATTGCTCCAGAGCTTGCACGTATTCGGGATCCTGATTTACCCAGCTCAGATTGACCTTCGCCTCGTGCACAGCTTTGGTCATGTAAGCCTTGATTCGCGCCGTGAACTCCTCTCGCTGCTCCTTGCTGCTGATTTCGAGTGGCCATGCTCCAACCAGCGTCTGATAAAGCAAGTACTCCTCATTCGCATCGGGAACAAGCCGACCGTCAGGCAGAGAACGTTTTCGGCCGCGATTGATTCGCCGCCATCGCATCGACTGTGCTGCCCAGGGGCGCGGCATCTCTGACAACACATCCAGGCGAGTCCGCACGTCTTCACTGCGCTTAGTGTCGTGGGTCGAGGTCGTGAGCATAGAGTTCGGCCAGTACTCTGCGCGTTCGATGTTGCCCCGGTGGAACTCGTCAACGGACACGCCGAACATTGCTGGAGAACCGCCGACCTCGTTCAAGGGAATAAATCGGTTGTAGACATAGCAGACTGTGTCTTCCAGGCCCTTCGCCATGACCGGGCCGGTCAATTGCTGGAATTTCAGTGTGAAATGAAGCCGCTGGCGATGGCCATCTACGTTGGAGTTCTCGGGAGTGTTCAGCAGCAGAATGTTTTGAAGAAAATGGAACAGAGAAGCTGCGGTCCCCGGATTCCGGCGCTTCGCACGAGCGATCGCCTCGGTCACGTAGGAACGGTCTCGATCGCTCACGTTACCACGTTCGTCAATATACGTCCGGTAGACGGGGAAACACGCAATCACTTCACGTATGCAATCCGTTAATGCCGGCCGGGTGAAGTCACGAGCATGGCGATCTGTGCTTGCGATTTCTTCCAGCAAATGGCTTAGCACGGTGACTTCACTGGAAAGCGCGGTCCGCATGATCAGCCGCTTTGAGTTGTACACCAACGTGTCTACATCGGGCATGTTGCCCACAATGCGTCGATAAAGACTCGTAAAGAATCTCTCGTTGCGGTTATCGATAAAAATCCCATTGACCAGGTTCGTGAACTCGTAACCAACCGTGCCATCGACGGGCCAGTTTCGCGGCAGTTCTTCGCGGGGCTCCAGAATCTTCTCTACAAGCACGTACAGAGGAGCCGGGCTGTTCAGACTTTCATGCTGTCCGAACATATCCTGCACCTCGTTTTCTATTCCGTTCTCGGCGACCTGCCCGTTTGGTTCCGGACCGCAGCATTGACTTGCAACATAGAGCATCTGTATGCGTGTGAAGTACTGGAGCGGGTTGAGAAGACCGTCTGGGTGATCGAGTCGGATCCCACTGACCAGCCCATCAGCAAGCATGTTTCGAATCAACCTGTGCGTTGCAGCGAAGACCTGTGGGTTCTCCATTCGTAACCCGACCAAATCGTTGATATCGAAGAACCGGCGATAATTGATCTCTTGTGCTGAAACGCGCCAGTAAGCCAGGCGATACGCCTGTGCTTCGAGCAATCTGTGGAGCGCATCGAAGCTGCGGGGTTTCCCGGGCTCGCCATTGCAGGCGCGCACGGCGATGTCAATGAGCCTCCGAATTCCCGGAGACCGGTCAGCCATCTCCTTGAGCCTGCGGCGAAGGTCCGGAATCTGTGCCCTGCGTAGGGATGCTAGCTCAGGTGCGACGGTCGTGTGCGTCGGTAATTGCCGCATGTCCCAGAGCACGTTTTCTAGTTCAGTTCGATCTTCGTCGGTGATGTCGGCGGCAGCTTGCTGCTCCCTCAAGTCACCCAGCGGTTCGAAGATCATCGTGACCGTCTGCGGATCAATGGGCAGAGGCTTGTGATAGTAATGAACACGGAATCGGCCGTCTTCATAGCTAAGCCGTATATTCCCGGACTCTAGCTCTGCACCGTACTGGTCTCCCAAGACAGGTATGAGGACCTTGTTGTGCAACTCGGCTTTAACCGGTTGCCAATCTATGTCGAAGAATCCGGCATACTGCGAAGCACGCCCGCTTTCTAGCACGTCCTGCCACCAAGGATTATCACCGTAACCAACGCCCATGTGGTTCGGAACGGTATCCAGGATCAGGCCCATTTGGCAGGATTTCAGTTGCGCGACGAGATTTCGAAGTTGTTGCTCAGTGCCAATCTCCGGATTAATGGCATTGTGGTCTGTGATGTCGTATCCGTGCAGACTGCCGGAACGAGCTTTCAGGATCGGCGAGGCGTAGCAGTGTGAAATCCCGAGCGCATGTAAATACGACACCACTTTCGCGGCGTCTTCGAAGCGAAACTTGGAGTGAAACTGCAACCGGTACGTGGAGATAGGCCGTCCCAAGTGCTTGTTGGCCGTAAGCCGCTCGAGACATTCGGAAACTCCGGTCGTGTCGGGCGAAAGGACTGCGGTACTGCGGGTGCTCATTTCGGCAATGTTAGATGCATGCGCCATGTGCTGCAGCCTTGACCGGATCAACTGCAATTGCCGATTGAGGTGCTCTTCTCGATTTCCGGCCTTGCGTGTCGGTCGAAGAACTCATGCAACGCACCACCCAGGCTTGTGAGTTCATCTGCATCCATCACGCGCTGGACACCCTGGAACAACTGCTGCTCCTCTTTCCTGATGTGAAGGGAAAGCGCCGCTGCAAACTCCAGGATGTCACGACTGGTCATTGAGAACGCCATAGCGGCATATCGATAGGAGCGAAGCATGGTGTGTTCTGCGATGAGTTCAGAGATCAAGAGTCGTAGCTGGTCGTGCTTGTGGGCAGCGGGAAACAACACCCGTTCCTCTGCCTGGAAGTGCAACTCGATCTCACTCTCAAACGCGTACTGAATCCGGTCCTGCCAGGACGCAATCGAAGATCCTGTCGAACTGCCCGGGGCCATCGTCGACTGCTGTATCTCGACGCACAGCGCAAGCGCGTGCTGGTGCTGATGAGATAAAACGACGAGGCTTTTGTCTCGCAGCATGTTCCCTATGATGCTTCCGTTGGTGCTTCTGACCGTGGCTTTACTAAAATCTCGGGAGCGACGAAAATACATGGTTGCTTCAGCTGCGCCTCAGTTGACAGGCATCCTGTGCGCCGCGATTGTGGTCACAGTACGACGAAGTCTCGCTTGCCGCTGGACAAGTTTCCAGCAAGACATGGTTTTTCGCGTGTGCCGCAATCAAGGTGCACGTTTATTGGAGGAGCTTTCATGGTGGCGACCGGCGAACTGATTCGCTCGATGAACTATGTTGACGACATTGCTGCAACGCTGCGGCGCATTGTAGCGACTTCCGAAATGATGAACGAAGAAGAAAGGAAACGCCTGGCCGAGTACATGAAGAAGTCAGACCCGAACTACTTATTAGTGATGCAGCGGCTCGAGGGCGGGAAATAAAGCATGCCGGTACGCGACGTGAAAACCATAGCGGTGATCGGGGCCGGAATCATGGGCCGAGGCATCGCCCATGCTGCCGCAATTGGCGGTTACCGCACCATTCTGGAAGACATTCTTCCAACGGCGCTGCGAAAGGCGGAAGCTGAAATTCGCAGCAATCTTGATAAAGGCGTTGAACTCGGCAAGTTGACTCGCCAGCAAGCCGAGGACGCATTAGGTCGAATTGAATACGGTAGCTCCGTGGAAGATGCGGCTCGAGCGGCCGATCTGGTTATCGAGGCTGTTCCTGAAGAGATGGAGTCGAAAATCGAGATTTTCACTCTCCTCGACAAGGTCTGCCGGCCAGAAACCATTCTCGCGTCCAACACGTCTTCCCTGAGCGTTACCGAGATAGCTTCGGTTACATACAGTCCCCAACGCTGCGTGGGGATGCATTTCTTCAATCCCGTGCCCAAGATGAAACTGCTCGAGATCGTTCGTGCTCTCGAGACCGACCCCGACGTGGTGGACACGGCAGCCGAAGTCGGCAGGCGCATGGGGAAGGAAGTTGTCGTCATCAGGGAATCCCCGGGGTTCATTACGAGCCGAATCAATGCCATGATCGGGAACGAGGCGTTCTATATGCTTCAGGAAGGCATCGCTTCTGCCGAGGACATCGATAAGGCGATCAAACTCGGCCTCAACCACCCAATGGGCCCGTTCGAGATGGTCGACTTGGTCGGTCTGGATACGCGTTTACACGTTCTCGAGTATCTGCACAAGACCATGGGCGAAAAGTATCGTCCTTCGCCGCTACTGGTGCAGTACGTCAAGGCTGGACGTCTTGGCCGCAAGGCGGGGCGTGGTGTTTACGTCTATCCTCAGGCCGGAAAGTCCGCCGCTTCGGCCGGTTCCGAGGAAAACTCCCGCTAAACATTGTCTACATTTTGGGGGCCTGATCTGACAGGACGCAGGCCCCCGGTCTAACTTCTCTTGTTGTTCGCCCCGCCTAGGACTTCACTAACTCGTGACAAATTCCGGGAACTTTGGTCTGCGCACTGGCGTATAGGTAAGTAGTGGCGCCATGCAGATATTTTTCGACATAGTCGGACAGACATTGCGTACGCTGTGGGCACATAAGCTGCGCTCGTTCCTCACGATGTTCGGGATTGCGTGGGGTGTCGGTTCTTTGCTGCTGCTAGTGGGACTGGGTGAGGGATTTCGCTCGGGACAACGCAAGAACCTGGCGACGCTTGGAACGGACATCATGTTCCTGTTCCCGGGGCGAGTCCCGGCTGTTGAAGGCAGCTTGAATTCGGGACGTTACTACCGCCTCAGGTATGCCGATTACGAGGCCATCCGCAAGGAAGCCAAGCATGTCCGGGCGGTCACGCCCAACCTGAATCGTGGAGACATCCGCGCGGTCAGCGAATACACCTCAGCCAGCGGTGCAGTTTCTGGCGTCGCGCCTGTTTTCAACACGATCCGGTTCACCCCAATTGCAACCGGACGTTGGCTCTCCGAGCAAGACAACAACGAGAACCGGCGCGTTGCCGTCCTGTCGTACGACATGCAGCGAACGCTCTTTCCTGGCAGACCGGCGGTCGGCAACACCATTCTGCTCAACGGCACCCGCTTCGATGTGATCGGCGCTATGGACCAGACCCGGAAAGGTGGTCAGGGAGGACCAGACCTTCGCATCTTCGTACCCATCAATACCATGCGAGCGATGTTTCCGATGAAGGGAGACAATGCCGAAGATGCGATCTCGTTCATTAACTACCAGCCAAGTACGCGTCAAGAGCACGAGATCGCCAAACTAGAAGTTCACCGGATCATCGCGCGGCGGCATCAGTTTGATGCCAGCTTGGCAGAAGCATTCGACGACTGGGACACGATAGAAAGCGCCAAGCGTGTGGACAAGATCTTTGACGCGATGGACTGGTTTCTTGGTGCGGTAGGACTGGTGACGCTCGCCTTGGGCGCGATAGGCATTATCAACATCATGCTGGTCTCGGTCACGGAACGCGTGAAGGAAATAGGCCTTCGGAAGGCGCTAGGCGCTACGAATCGCAATATTCTCACCCAGTTTTTTCTCGAAGGAGTGTTTCTCACTGCGTTCAGCGGATGTGTTGGGCTGGCGATCACGATTGGCTTTGTTGCGCTGCTGTCTCTCGCTCCCACCCCGCGGGGATTCGATACCCCACGCATCGTCCCCATTTCTGCCGCGGTCGCCATTGGATCGCTGGCACTTGCCGGCGTGGTCGCGGGACTCTACCCCGCACGTAAAGCCGCTATGCTTCCGCCCGTCGAGGCGCTGCGACAGGAATAGCCATGGTCCGAGACGTTCTCCAGCAGGCATATTCGGCGTTGAAGCACAATCGACGCCGCAGTTTTCTCACCATGCTCGGTATGGCTTGGGGAATCGCCACGGTCGTTTTGTTGCTCGCTTATGGAGCAGGTTTCGAGCGGGGCTTGATGGTTGCGTTCTCTACTTACGGGACGGATATGATCATGGTTTTCCCGGGACGCACCTCGGTGCAAGCCGGTGGCAGTAAGGCAGGCACGCCGATTCGTTTGGAAATGGAGGACGTCGAAGCCATCGCTGCCGATGTTCCATTCGTCAAACGCATATCGCCGATGACAGATAAACAGTGCAACGCGGCCTATGGCAGCCGTGGCGCTTCTTTTTCCACCCTCGGCGTGAATTCCTACTATTTCAGCATTCGACGGCTTAACCTCTCCGACGGCACAGCTTTCACGGCTGATGACGAAGTGGCGCGGCGACGCGTGGCAGTGATTGGTGCTGATGTTAGAAAGAAGCTATTCTCGGGACAAAATGCACTTGGTGAGAGTATCCGCATCGATGGTCTCTCGTTCGAGGTTGTGGGCGTACTAAAGCACATGATTCAGGACGGCGACGATAATCAGAACGCCCAGATTCTGATCCCTTTCAGCGTCATGGGTGACCTGAAAGACATCCGGTACCTGAGCGGCATGATGCTTACTTACGAAGGGCCGGAACACATCAAGGTCGCTTCGAGTATCCGGAATGTGCTCGCTACGCGCCATAACTTCAAACCGGACGACAGGCGTGCTGTGTTTGTTTTCGACATGAAGGAGCAGTTCAACGAGATACAAATCCTCACGGTCGGCATCAAGGTCCTGCTCGCCTTCATTGGCACACTTACGCTTGGCATTGGCGGCATCGGACTGATGAACATCATGCTGGTCTCAGTAACGCAGCGCACCCGGGAAATTGGAGTAGAGAAGGCACTTGGGGCAAAGAGACGCCATGTTCTCCTGCAGTTCCTGTCAGAAGCGCTGGCGATCACGTTCGCAGGTGGGGTCGCAGGAATCGCGCTCGCCTACATCGTCTCGTGGTCAGTTGGGTCGCTCACGTTGTGGAGCGCATTCTATGAGAATGCTACAGAGGGCGACATTCATCTGAGTATCGATCCTACGACACTTGCAGTATCGACCGTAATTCTAATGACCGTCGGAGTGATCAGCGGAATGCTTCCGGCCATTAAGGCAGCGCGGTTGGATCCAATTGAGGCGTTGAGATACGAGTAGTGGCCCGCCATCTTCCACGTGCGCGGCTCAGTCCGTCTAGCGGATGGCCGTTCCGGATAAGTTTTCGCATTTACCGTACAATCGTGCTGTGCCTGACCTAACGCCTGAGCAGAGACTCGAACGCGTTCGCGAGCAACTGCGGCTCTACGAGCATCCAGTGCTGAGCTTTGACGCGCAAATCAAGCGGGAGGCCGTTGAGATCGAAATTCGGTTCAGGGATGCCAGCATCCCCGTTCACACGTACAGCTTCGAACTTCACCCCCGCGACCTGGAAAGCCCACAATTTGAGTGGCAGTTTCAGCGTCAACTTTACGATTGCCTGCACGACTACTTCATCGAGATGTTCACGCGAACCCCACAGGACCACAAAGAACGCATCAAAATTGGCCAGAAATGACGCTGAAAGAGCAAATTGCTGAAGAGATCCAGCGACTTGGCCCCATCCCCTTTGCTCGATATATGGAACTGTGCCTCTATGCACCGGATCTGGGGTACTACTCACGAAAGAGAGAACAGTTCGGAAAGGCGGGCGACTTCTACACGTCAAGCGACGTGCATGCCGTCTTCGGAAGATTGCTAGCGCGGCAGTTCGACGAAATGTGGCGCGCAATGGGAGCTCCGCCATCCATTGAGATCGTTGAGCTTGGTCCAGGCCGAGGATTGTTTGCTCAGGACGTATTGGACTGGACAAGCAAGAAGTTTTGGGATTTCCACGACGCCTTGACGTATCGCATGGTGGAAAGCTCTGCAGGACTGTGCGACAGGCTTCGGCAGCGCTTCGCCGAAAGAATTGCCAAAGGTCAGGTTGCAATATACGCGACAATGGATGAACTGCCTCCTGCGCCCGAGCACAGCATTATTTTCGCTAACGAGTTCTTCGACGCTTTGCCTTTGGAGGTGCTTGCCGCATGCGGTGAAATGCGGGTCGGGTACGACGATGGAAGATTCGTGGAGACGTTCGTTCCACCATCACTCGAAGCTCTTGAGTACCTTGACCGCTACGGCGTACATCCGGGCGAAGGCGAACGCATTGAAGCTCGTCTGCTGGATCAACATTACATGGTCCAAATCGGTTCCCGACTGCATGCGGGGTTCGTTGTCCTGATCGACTACGGTTACACGCGTGAGGAACTGCTGGCTGGTCGCAGCACGGACACGCTCCGGGCCTTTCGGCAACACGCGGTGAGCGGAAATCCTTATGAAGCTCCCGGCGAACAGGACATTACCGCACACGTGAACTTCACCGCACTGCGCGAAATCGGTCAGACCGCTGGCTTGGATCATCTGGCTCTGCTTAGCCAAGCGCAGTTCTTGATGGGCATCGGGGAGCCAAACCAATTCGCCGACGCTTTCGAGGAGGCTGGAATCGCTCAGGAGCGTACCAAAGTTGCCATGCAACTGAAGCACCTTATCATGCCTGGCGAGATGGGCGAGGCGTTTCAGGTGCTCGTCATGAGGAAGGGCGTGCCTAAGGATAAAGCAGCACGCTTAAGCGGCATCGCATTCGCGAGAGATCTCTAGACAAAAAGCCGTTACGCTGCTGGCGAGACACCTTTTTCGCCACCTGGGCCAAGCCATTCGGGATGCCTGTGTGTGCCATCAAAATGGGTGCTGGTCTTGTATTTTTCGTGTTTCCCGGTGCTGGCGACTTTCGCTGTTTTCTGCAATAGAGCGGAGATGGCGTCCTTGCCCATGGGCTGGAACTCACGTGCGACCCGCAAGTCCTGCTTGAGAATATTCATCGAATCGATGCCTGTGATGACGACGCTGACAGTCTGGCTGAGCGCGTATTGCAAGCACTCGACCGGTGTCACTGTTTTTGTCTCGAGCAGGAACTTTCCACCCATAGGCTTCATCCCGAGAACGGCAATGCCTTCTTTTTCTGCGACAGGAAGAACGCGTTTTTCAAAGCTGTCGTAATGCGCGTCAAAGATGTTGATCGGCATCTGCATTGTGTCGAAATGAAACTTGTTCTTGCGAGCGACATCGATCATGCGAAGATGCAGATCGGGCGACTTGTGTCCGGTAAAGCCGACGTAGCGAATCTTGCCGGCCTTCTTGGCGGCGATTATGGCTTCCATGGCCCCGCCCGGTTCGAAGCAGCGCTGCGGGTCATTTGAGCGAATCACCTCGTGGATCTGCATGAGGTCGATATGATCGGTCTTGAGTCGTTGGAGTGATTCGTTGATCTGTTTGGCTGCGGTTTTGGCGTCACGGCCGTCGATCTTCGTCATCAGGAAGACCTTTTGACGGTAGCCGCCCTGCAATGCACGGCCCATTAGCATTTCGCTTCTGCCGTCGTGGTAGTCCCAGCAGTTGTCCATGAAGTTAACGCCGCTGTCTATGGCGGTGCGCATGATGCGAATGGCTTCGGCGTCGGAGACCTTTTCTCCGCCGATGTGGGCCCCACCTACTCCGATTACGGAGACCTTCTCTCCCGTGCGGCCGAGCGTGCGGAATTGCATGTCGCCCGCCTTCGTGCTCTGGTCAGATTCGGCAAGGGCCAGCGTCGATTCCAGAGGCAGTATTGCCGCCGCGATTGCGGTCGTGGCCAGGAACCGGCGTCGCGTGATTCCCGATCCGTCGGTGTTGTGAGGGGGAACGGGAGAGTTGTGGTCATCGAAGCTGCACATGTTAGCTCCTCAAAGGAGTGTGTCGCCCCTAGGGCTAGGTTGTTTGAGTCACGAACTCAGCCATCCCGGGTGGGCTGTTTGTCGCTCTCTATTGCCGAACACCTGTCGAGAATCGGAACGGGTATTCGTTGGTCTGAGAGGAGCGGAAGAGTTGGGGTTGTCCATCGGTTGCGCTGCTCATGTAAACTGAGCCGTCATTACTGGAGGGAGCGGGAAACGATGGTTCGAAAGGTGATTGTTTGTCTTGCGGTTGTGATGCTGTTCGCAGTCCTCTCTTTGAACGCGGCACAAGCGCCGTCGTCTGCGGGGCAGGCGAGTGGACAAGCGGGTGCGCAGGCGGGTGGGCCTCCGGCGCAGATGCCGCAGACAACGCCTCCTCCGAAAACTCCTGCAGCCCCGGTAACGCAAAAGACTGAGCAACCGCTGGAAGCACTGCCGTACACGCCGAGTCTCGACGTGAACGCGATGGACAAGAGTGCCGATCCCTGCACCGACTTTTACCAGTATTCGTGTGGCGGGTGGATGAAAGCGAACCCTATCCCGGCGGACGAGGATGGCTGGGATGTCTATTCGAAGCTGGCGAATGAGAACCGGCAGTTCCTGTGGGGCATCCTCGAGGATGCTGCCAAGCCGTCCGCATCACGCACGCCCGTGCAGCAGAAGATCGGGGATTACTTCGCTGCGTGTATGAGTACCAAGGCTGTCGAGCAGGCCGGCATGGCTCCGGTGCAGCCCGTTCTGAAGCAGATCGCTGCACTCAAGTCGGCCAAAGAGATCCCCGCGTTCGTGGCACAGGAACATCTGCGGTCGCGTTCCTTTTACGGCGGCGGCAGCACGCTTTTCTATTTCACGTCGGATCAGGATTTCAACGATTCGCAAAGTGTGATTGCGTTTGCATATGCGGGCGGACTGGGGCTGCCGGATCGTGATTACTACTTCAAGACGGATGCGAAATCGCAGGAGATCCGGCAAAAGTACGTTGCGCACATGCAGCGCATGTTCGAACTGATGGGCGATTCGCCGCAGGTGGCGGCGAAACAGGCAAAAACGGTGATGGACATTGAAACCGCGATGGCGAAGGCCAAGTTGACGCGGGTCGAAATGCGCGATCCTCACAAGCTGAACCATCGCATGACGCGCGCCGACTTGCAGGCGATCACGCCGGATTTCAACTGGACCACGTATTTCAACGCGGCTGGAACGGCTGATGTTCAGCAGATGAACGTAACCGAGCCAGAGTTTTTCAAGGCGATCAACCAACTGCTCAAGTCGCGCTCGCTGGAGGATTGGAAGGCATACTTGCGCTGGCATGTGATTGCAGCCAAGGCGCCGTACATGTCGCAGAAGTTCGTGGATGAGAATTTCGCGTTTTATCAGAAGACGCTGCGGGGCGTTGCGGAGCAGCAGCCGCGCTGGAAGAAGTGCGTGCAGTGGGTGGATCGCGATCTCGGCGAAGCGCTCGGGCAGGAGTTCGTGCGTCGGACGTTTACCCCCGAAACAAAGCAGCGCGCGCTGAAGATGACCGAGTTGATCGAGAAGGCCATGGAGCAGGAGATCAACGCTTTGCCATGGATGGGACCAGAAACGAAGAAGCAGGCACTTGAAAAGCTGCATTCGATTCGTAACAAGATTGGGTATCCCGAAAAGTGGCGTGACTACTCGACACTAGACGTGAAGCCTGGGGATTTCTTCGGGAACGTGGAGCGCGCTGCACTGTTCGAGAGCAGGCGGCAACTGAACAAAATCGGCAAGCCGCTGGATCGAGGCGAGTGGGGCATGACGCCGCCGACGGTGAACGCCTATTACAACCCCCAGATGAATGACATCAATTTTCCTGCCGGTGTGTTGCAGCCTCCGCTGTATGACCCGAAGTTGGACGAAGCGCCGAACTACGGCAACACAGGTTCCACGATTGGGCATGAGTTGACGCACGGATTCGATGATGAAGGACGCCAGTTTGACGCACAGGGCAACCTGAAGGACTGGTGGACGAAGCAGGATGCAACGGAGTTCAACAATCGGGTTCAGTGCATCAAGGACCAGTACAAGCACTACGTTGTCGTAGACGACATCCGCATTAACAGCGATCTTACTGCTGGCGAAGATGTGGCGGATCTCGGTGGCACGTTGCTGGCTTACATCGCATGGAAGGAAGCGACAAAAGGCCAGGAACTGACAGCTGTAGAAGGGTTCACGCCTGACCAGCGCTTCTTTGTTGGCATGGCGCAGTGGGCATGCAGCAACGAGCGTCCGGAAAACATGCGAGTGCGAGCGATGACGGATCCGCACTCTCCCGGAAAGTATCGTGTCAATGGCGTGGTGTCCAACATGCCGGAGTTCCACAAGGCATTTAGCTGCAAGGCCGGACAACCGATGATGAGGGAGAACGTCTGTAAAGTCTGGTAATTGGGTGATTCCTTCATTTGATCGACCGGGCCAAGCGTGCGATCCCCAGATCGGGTGATCGGGCGGTCCAGACGTCCAGTGAGGCGTGACCTGCATCACAGCGAAGACCGGGCGAAAATCAGAAACTATGCGGTTTACCTCACCCAGAACTGAAATCTTCGGAGGGCGGTATAATGCCCGGTTCACAAACAAGTATGGCCCCTGTTAAAGAACAAAGCGAACTGCGCCTGGCTAAGCGAATGTCTCGGCTGGGCACGGAGACGGCGTTCGAGGTCCTGGTGAAAGCGCGCGCGCTGGAAGCCAAGGGACGCGACATCGTCCATCTAGAAATCGGCGAACCCGATTTTGATACGCCGGAGAACATCGTGGAAGCCGCAGTGGACGCTCTGCACAAGGGTTGGACACACTACGGCCCGTCCGCCGGATTGCCGGACCTGCGGCAGGCTATCGCCGATGACGTCGCGCAGTCGCGCGGCATCCCGGTGAAGCCCGAGGAAGTAGTCGTGGTGCCGGGCGGCAAACCAATCATCTTCTACTCGATCATGGCGCTGGCCGATGAGGGCGACGAGGTAATCTATCCGAACCCGGGCTTCCCAATCTACGAGTCGATGATCAACTTCATGGGTGCGAAGGCCGTTCCGATCGCGCTGCGCGAAGAGATGGATTTCCGCTTTGACGTGAACGAACTGGCGGACAAGATCACCGACCGGACGAAGCTGATCATCATCAATTCGCCGCAAAATCCCACGGGCGGGGTGCTGACCGAGCAGGACATCAAGGACATCGCGACCGCAATCGGCGACCGCGACATCATGGTCCTGAGTGACGAGATTTACAGCCGCCTGATCTTCGAAGGCTCGCATCAGTCCATTTCGGCAATCCCGGGATTTAAGGAGCGGACGATCATCCTGGATGGCTTCTCGAAGACGTACGCGATGACCGGGTGGCGCATGGGCTACGGCGTGATGCGTCCTGACCTGGCGACGCATGTTTCCCGCCTGATGACGAACTCGAACTCGTGCACGGCAAGCTTTACGCAGGTGGCTGGCATCGAGGCTGTCAAGGGCGACCAGACGTCTGTGACCAAGATGAACGAGGCTTTCATGCAGCGCCGGGATCTGTTCTTTGAGCGCGTGAACCAGGTTAAGGGATTTTCGTGCAAGAAGCCCAAGGGCGCGTTCTACATGTTCCCGAACATCAAGGGCACGGGCTGGCAGTCGAAGAAGCTGGCTGACACGCTACTGGAAGAAGCCGGTGTTGCCGCCCTGAGCGGAACCGCTTTCGGCGCATTCGGTGAGGGTTACTTGAGGTTCAGCGTCGCGAACTCCATCGAGAACATAAACAAGGCACTTGATCGCGTGGACGAGTGGACGAAGAAGAACCTGTAGAAATCGGGTGATCGGGCCATTGGGTCATCGGCATCGGGGCTGCGGCTTCGATGATGGATGTTCCAATGGCCGTCTGTTACGAGATAGCCAAAACCAGACGGCATTTGGGCCAGATTATCCGCCGTCCCGGAGCGCACGTGCGCTGTGCGGAGCTCAGATCTGGTTCACTCTGCTGCCGATATCAGAATCAAATTTGTATCGGTGACGCTGCCGGGCTGCGGGTGCGCCATATGGGTGCGTGCTGTGCCGCCCTGCGGGCTGAGGTCGTCCTCGCGTGAGGTGCATGACCCCCGTCCGCGAACGAATGTCGCCGGCGGGATCTGGAGTCGAGATTCGTTTTTTTGTTGGTTAAGAGCAGTTCATTTCCTACGTCCTGATTGAGAGCAAAATGGCCACGAAGAATTCATTTCGAGTATTTGCGACGTGCGACATAGGACCTGATGCGCTTGAGTTGTTGCGCAAGCGCGGGTATGAAGTCGAGGTGTATCCCGAACCGGAAGCGCCGCCGAAAGAACTTATCATCCAGAAGGTCCGCGAAGGTGTGGACGGTCTGATAACGACGCTTCGTGACAAGATCGACGCCGAAGTGTTCGAGGCTGGGAAGCCGCGCCTTAAGGTGGTTGCGCAGGACGCGGTTGGGTTCGACAACATCGACCGAGCGGCTGCTAACAAATACGGTATTCCGTTCACTAACACTGCCGATGTACTGACCGAAGCCACGGCGGAGTTCGCGTTCTTCATCATGGGGGCGTTGGCTCGAAAACTGTGGCAAAGCGAAAAACTCGTCCGGGAAAACAAGTGGGGTGCCTGGCATCCATACCTGCCATTCCTCGGTGACGAGGTTACTGGAAAGACAATCGCAGTCATCGGCACCGGCCGAATCGGCCTGGCGATGATTAAAAAGTGCATCGGGTTCGACATGAACATTCTCTGCTTCGATCCGGCGTACCAGAACCACGAATACATCGCGACCTGCCAAAAGATCATGGATCTGCGGCACGAGCACGGTATGTCGCGGGAGCATTGCTGGATCAAGTACGTGGGCTTCGAAGAAGCCATCAGAAATGCAGATTTCGTGAGCGTCCATGTGCCGCTGTTACGGAACGGCGAGGCAGTGATGCCGACGTACCACCTCTTCAACGAGGAGACGCTGCGCATGATGAAGCCGTCGGCCTACTTAGTGAACACGTCTCGCGGTCCGGTGCTGGACGAAGTGGCGGTCGCAAGAGCTCTTCGGGAGAGTTGGATTGCAGGCGCAGCCTTGGACGTATTCGAGAAGGAACCGCTGCCGCCAGACTCTTCATTGCGAGCACACGAAATCGAGGATCGCGCGCGCCTGTATCACCACTTCGCGAGTGGCGCCCGGATTACGCGACTCTCGACCGACCCGGACAAGGGTATGGCGGGAAGGACAGTACAGGGGTTGATCGACGTGCTGGAGAAGAACTACGGCGGCGATCTGACCAAGATGCCGTATGTCGTCAACAAGGAAGCGTTCAAGCACCCAGTAGAGACTGTTTAGGTCGTTGAAGCGCCGGCGGACTTGAACTCAACTCCGCCGGCGAATGTCTAGCCGGAGATGGCTCAGCGCGCGCGACGGCGCTGGGAACTGCGAGTATTTTCAGCCCTATCCAGGTTCTTTCGTTCTAGAATGGAGTAGCCACTGCCAACCGGATCCGGAATACCGGCATCTTGACAGAGAGAACCCATATAGAGGCTTCATGAAACGTTTCGTACTAGTAGCACTGCTGTTGGCGACCAGCACCTCTCTTGTTGCGCAACCTCTAGGCACATCGGCGCGCACGGTTATCCCCTCGGAAGTGCAGCAGATCATATCGGTGGATTACCGCGCGCTGAAGGCGTCACCTACGGCCATCGCGCTGAAAGAGCGCGTGCTGCCCGAGAACCTGAAGCAGTTCGAGAACGCCCTGCGTTCGTTTGGGGTGAACCCGGATAAGGACATCGAGCAGTTGACGTTCGCATCTTTCCGCACGCCGCAGAAGCAACTCCGCGTTGTGGGCATCGCGCAGGGAACGTTCCCCGCCAAGGCGTTCTTAAAAAAAATGGCGCTGAAGAAGATCAAGGGATCGAAGTATCGTACGTCAGTAATTTGGCCCATGGCGGGCGGGATGCAAATGAGCTTCCTGGACAGCTACACGTTGCTATTCGGGGAGTTGAGCGCCGTGAAGTTCGCACTCGATGCACGGGATGGAGAAACACAGAGCCTGGCCTACAACCAGCAGATCGCTGACCTGATTGGCGGGGTTGAGAGCGGACCGGTATGGAGCGTGCTGGACCAGCCAGGCACGCAGAACATGATGCGCTCAGCGTTGGGCGATGCTGCGCGATTGGGTGATTACGACGTCGTGAAGAAGCGCTTGCTTGGATCAAGCTATACGATGAGTTTCGAAAACGGCGTTAACTTCGACCTCAACGTTTCGACTTCGGACACGATCACCGCCGCGACCTTATCGTCGCTCGTGAAGGCTGGAATGATGTACAAGCGTATGACGGCGAGTTCTGTGGAAAAGAGTGCGCTCGAGGGTGTCAGTGTCAATTCGGACAGCGACCGTCTGCAGCTACACTTCAAGAGCGACGACAAGAAGTTCCAGTCACTGCTGAGCACGGATTTGTTCGCGGCAGTTTCGAGATAGAACGGATGAACGAATGAGCGGATGATCTGAAATCGGATCATCCGTTTTCCTTTCTCTGCGAATCGGTCGTGCGTTCGAGACCCCGGAGTTCGATCTTTTTTGAACTCCACTTGAACCCGTTCAGGGTTTTCTCAGCTCGTTTCCTTCCGCTGGCGTCTTACTTTCCTGAGTAGTTCCGTCTAACTCCCAGCACCGGTGTGCCTGTATACTTCCGTTCGCAAACTGGAGGAGTCCGTGTTCAGAAGAATGCTGGTGAGCGTTGTGGCGTTCTTGGTTGTGAGCCCGTCGGTTGCACAGCAGGTCCAGCAGGAAAGACGAGACGTGCAAGTCGGGGCGCGGCAGGCACGCCACACTCCCGATAAGCCGACGCCCGAACAGCAAAAGCGAGGCATGCAGATGCTCAGCGTAGCCGAAGCGGATGCCGGCGGTCTACAGGGCGGAATGAGGGCTTATGCGCTGATGCAGATTGCGCGGGCCTACGCGCGGACGGACAAGGCGAAGGCATTGGAACTGCTGGAGGGGGCGTTCACGGCGACGCGCGAGATGGATGATGACGGCCGGTTGCAGACACGCGCGAGTCTGCAGGAGGACATCCTGAAAGAGATGGTGCCGTTGGCGCCGGAGCGCGCTGATGAGCTGCTGACGCAGATCGATGTGGGGAGAAGGGCGGCGGTGCTGGAATCGGTGCTGACGTCCTATGAGAAAAACAAGCAGTTGGACCGGGCAGTTGAGGTGATCTACCGGATCGCCGGGGAAGGTGAATTCCCGTACACGGCGGCTGTCCGGGTGCTGGGGGCCTTGCCTGACGAGGAACGCTCGGCGCAGTTGCCACAGTTGTTCAACATGGCCTTGGCGAGTTTTCGAGATCATCCGCCCCACGGTGGAATGCCCCGGGGCGATCTCGCGTTCTTTGTACGGTCGTTCTGGAAACAGTTGCCGCGAGACCAGGTGAAGGCGGCCATTTTCGATATGCTAAAGCAGGCGGAGGCCGCTGGGCAGGGGGATGGCGGAAGAGGGGCGACTCCGGTCGCGTTTTCGTCAGAGAAAGGATCCGTCAGCTTTTCCTCGCCGTACCAGTACCGCTTGTTCGATCTGTTACCAATCCTGCGGGCGATCGATGAAGACGAAGCCGAACGATTGTTGAAGAAGAACCAGGAACTTCAGACGTTGCTGAATCAGTATCCAGATGAATTGCAGTCGCTGGCGCCAACGCAACTCCAGCGACTGCCCGACGTGGGAGCAGGCCGACGAGGGGCGGGTGGCGGCAGCGGAGGCGGCATGGGTGGTGGTTCGATGATGATGGTGGGCTCGGGACCGGGCGCCGCAGATGCCGGTGCGCGAATGCAGGAGTTCCAGCGGATGCAGAAGATCATGGCTGATGCGGAAAAGAACCCGGAGCAGGCCATCAGCGATCTGGGTTCCATCATTGACAAAGGCATGCGCGCCAGTGCCCTAATCACCATCGCACGATCCTCGTGGAAGTGGAAGCAGAACCCGGGTACGGCGAGGTCTGCGCTGCGTAAGGCGAAGGATCTCGCTTCGGAGATCGAGCCGGAACAGCAGGGCGTGGTGTTTTCCACCGCGACCGATCTTACATCGAGATGGGGGATACAGACGAGGCCAAGAAGGCTGTTGAGAAGCACCTTGCAGCCGCAGAGAAGATGTATAAGGCGGACACGAACGCCGACGATCCGAATAAGGCACTGAAGGCGTACTGGCCTTCAACGAATGCTTACAAGAATGCTCTGCGAGCGGCAGGACAGATCTCGCCGGCTTGGGCAATGACACTGCTGAAGGAAGTGTCCGATCCCGAGGTGAAGGTGGCGGCTGAGGTAGCCCTTGCCGGGGCATGGTTAAAGGTACCAGTCGGGCACACGCAGACAGTAACGTCGCGGGGCGGCAGAACGATGATGAGCATCAGCGTGGAAGAGTAGAGGTCAGAAGAGTGGCGAGTAATCAGTAACAATTAAGAGAACAAATAAAAAAGCCGCCTGAGTCGCAGGTGGCTTTTTTCTGTAAGCGAAGGCGCGGCATGCTAGCGCTTGAGAATGGGGTTGTAGCCGTCGTTGATGAGGCGTGTGCGCAGGGCTTCCGCCTCTTTGTGATCGGCGAAGGGGCCGGCCTGAACGTGGTAAAGCTTGTCGCTTGGGACCGTTACCACAGTGACCGCGTACTGTTTGCGCCGAAGAGCGGAGACGAGCGCGTCAGCATCCTGCTGTTTGGAGACGGCAGCGACTTGTACGATGTAGCCGCTGAGGGGCGGAAGGGTTCCCGCGTTCTGTTTCGTAAGCTCAGGAGCTGAAGCCTGTTGTGGCAATGACGGAGTTTCGGGCGCGGGAGTGGTGAGCTGGGCGTTCGGATCTTTTTGCTCGACGGCTTTGTAGAACGTCAGTTCTTCCGACGCGGGTTGACCACAGCTCCCGGGGGCAGAGCAATCCTGCTGTTTGACCGGCTGCACGCCAATTGGTGAGGCTGCAGGCTTGTCCTGACCGGTAGCTGCCGTCGTGCCCGCCCCAGCACCGTACAGGGAAAAAGGCTGAGCAGAAGCGGAGTTCTTGCCGAGCGTATATCCAGCGCCGAAAAAGATGGCGCAGACGATCACAAGGCCAAAAAACAGCACGAGAATTTTCCCCGCGCCCAACGTTATCTCGGTATCCTGTTCAGCCATAAACGAGTTTGTGTTCAGAGTAGAAAAGAGGCCGAACTGAGTTCGGCCCCGATGATCTGTTTTACTTCACAGCGTCGCGCGATTGACCGTCCGTGGGCGCCACGGCTTCTTTGTTCATTGCCTTCATGACGCTCTGCAGGCCAGTGATGATGTCGACCGGCAGCGGGAATACGATGGTCGTGTTCTTCTCCACGCCGATCTCGGTCAAGGTTTGCAGATAGCGAAGCTGTATGGTGACCGGCTCGGTCGCGAGCAGGCGGGCGGCGTCGACGAGGCGCTGGGCAGCCGAGAATTCGCCTTCCGCGTGGATGATCTTGGATCGCTTTTCGCGTTCGGCCTCGGCCTGCTTGGCCATAGCGCGGAGCATGGACTCAGGCATATCTACCTGCTTGACTTCAACGTTGGTCACCTTCACGCCCCAAGGATCGGTGTGCTGGTCGAGAATGGCTTGTAGGCGCAGGTTGATCTTTTCTCGGTGAGCGAGCAGTTCGTCGAGTTCCACCTCGCCGAGTACGGAGCGAAGGGTCGTCTGCGCGAATTGCGATGTCTGGTACAGATAGTTCGACACCTCAATCACGGCGCGCTTGGGATCGACCACGCGCAAGAAGATGACGGCATTTACCTTCAAAGTGACGTTGTCGCGGGTGATGATGTCTTGCGGCGGCACTTCGAGCGCTTCTTGACGAAGCGAGATGCGCACGATCGTGTCGATCGGCGCGAACACGAGGATGATTCCAGGCCCCTTGGATTGTGGCAGTACGCGGCCGAGGCGGAAGATCACGCCGCGTTCGTATTCCCGCAGGATCTTCACCGAACTGATCAGATAGAGGACGACGATTACGATTGGAACGATTGTGGCGAGACCGCCCATGGTGCCTCCGTATTGACCGCTTGATTAGCTGCGGCGGATTGTAGCAGGAAAAAGGCCTCTCTGCTCTGGCTTTCGGATCAGGGCCTGGCGCTGAGTTCTCGTGCGCTTCCTGCAGCACCGTGAGCCGGTTCCACGCGAAGCTTCAGGCCATCGACCGCTCGAATAACAACAGGCTCTCCCTCTTGTACATCGGCCGAGGATACTGCGTTCCAGAGCTCGCCGTGGACAACGATCCTGCCTTCGGGTACGAGTGGCGTGCGCGCGATCCCGGTTTCGCCGATCAAGCCCTGCACGCCGGTCTGAATTTTGTTCCTTCGCGCGCGTAAGGCGATGCCGACGAGGAAGGCTGTTATAAGTCCGATCGGCACGCTGACGGTTAACGCCGTCACCAACCCCACGCGCATTTCGGGAACAGGCGAGTCTACGAGCAACAGTGCACCAATCGTCATCAGAGCGATTCCGCCGACAGTCAAAATCCCATGCGTTCCGAATTTGGCGTCGAGCACGAATAAAGCAAAGGCCGCGAGAATCATCACCACGCCTGCGTAGCGGATCGGCAACAAGTTGAAGGCGAAAATGGTGAGGAGAATGAATATAAGGCCTACGACACCCGGGATAACGGCACCTGGATTGTTGAACTCGGCATAAAGCGCCAACATGCCAATGGCAAACAGGATGAAAGCAACGTTCGGGTTCATCAAGTACCCGAGGATTCGCTGCTTCACCGTCATCTCGAATGGCTGCTCGGCTTTGCCGACGAGATTCAGCGTGACCTTTTCGCCCTGAAACCGGGTAACCGTCCGTCCCTGCAGTTGGCGGAACAAGTCCTCATGGCTGGAGGCGACAACATCGATCAGGCGCTCTTTTAGAGCCTCCTGGTCGGTCCAGGACTTCGACTCGCGCACGGCGGATTCAGCGAGTTCGACATTGCGGCCCCTCTTCGCCACGTAGGCGCGCATGAAGGCAGCCGTGTCGTTCTCAATCTTCTTAGCCATCACGTCGTCGACTTTGCCGCCGCCGATGGAGACCGGATGAGCTGCGCCAGTATTGGTGCCGGGGGCCATGGCGGCAACGTCTGCCGCTTGGAGAATGAAGAACCCGGCGGATGCGGCGCGGGCACCGCTTGGTGCGACATAGGCGATGACGGGGACAGGCGATGCAAGAATCCTGGCGACAATGTCGCGAGTGCTGTCGGCCAAACCGCCGGGCGTGCTCAACTCGATCAGCAGAGCATCAGCTTTGATCTTGGTGGCGTGATCGATCGCGCGGCCGATGTATTCGTCACTGATCGGGTGGATCGTGCCTTCTATTTTGACTGTGACGATTTCCGCACTGGCCGGGAGGGCACACGAGCCCACAGCAATGAAGAACAGAAAAAAAGCCGCCAAACTGCAGGCTCGGAACGCAGCTCGGGAGCGCACAGTAGCCCTGCGTGAGGTCATTGGTTATGGCAGCGGCTGCGTCCTTTCGGCGAGCTTGGCTGCGATGGTCCGTTTGAGTTCTATCGCTGCAGCATTGCTGGGATCGGCGGAAAGCGCTCGATCCACGTTCCGCGCGGCGGACTCAAGCCTATTGTCGCGCAAATCGAGTCGTGCAAGTACAACGAAAGCTTGTGGCAGCGCCTGAATCTTCAGAGCAGCTTCGGCTTCGGAACGAGCTCCCGCAAGATCATTCTGGCTCTCAAGAGCATCGGCGAGCGCTGCATGAGCCTGGGCATTTACCGGGTCAAGCTCAACTGCCTCACGGAGTTCGCGGGTGGCTTCGACTGCGAAGCCGTGGCTGAGAAGATTCTGGCCGTGCTCGAGACGAAAAGCGGCGCGCTCTTCCGGGTCAGCCTTGGCCAGTCGTAGCTCAGTGGCGTTCTGGATTTCAAGCGCGAGCTGGCGAAAACCAGTCTCGTCATAGTTGCGCTTGATGCGCTCCAAAGGCAGCCGAGTGCGTGCGGGCTGCGCCGACTGAGCGATGGCGTTGGCTGCAGGGGTGGGAAGCGTGGCCGCCGCTGCCGTGGCCGAAAGCTGATCGAGCAGCGATTTCGCCTCGGCATCGTCAGGCCGGAACTTCAGTCCCTGTCGCAATTCACGAACGGCTGCGGCGATGTCGCCCGACCGATAGAGCGCCATGGCGAGGTTGAACCGGTAATCGGCGTCAGACGGGTCGGCGTCAGCAGCTTTCTGGAAAAAATCGAGAGCGTCCTTGCGTCCACGACGGGCCTGAGCCACGCCCAGATTGTTATAGACCTCAGTGAGAGGGAAGCGCTCAGCAAGGAAGCTGAAAGCAGTCGCAGCGCGGTCGTAATCGCCGAGATAGTAGTAGGACAGGCCAGCGTAGAAATTAGCTTCCCGTGCTTCGTCGTCTTCCTTCGGAACCTTAGCGAATGTTGCGGCAGCGTTCTCGTACTCGCGCCCACCGAAGTAGGTCTTGCCGAGCTGCATCATCGCCATTGTGTACTGCGGGTTCAGACGAATTGCTTCTCGAAGTTTCTTGATCTTCTCTTGCCGAGAAGTGGCAACAACACCGCGAATATAATTCTCGAAAGCGTCCAAGCGAATTGACGGCGATGTGGCTAGGAACTGCTCACGGGGCGTGCTAAAGCGCGGGTCCACGAGTCGCAAAAGATTCCAGGACAACGCATCCTGGACCCGGAAGAGTTGAACCAGCGGACCCGCCTCCGTGATTTCCTGCGAAATGTGCAGACGTTTGACGTCCAGCAACTGAGCTGTTGCTGTGAAGGTTTGACCGTCAAACGTGTAGGAGCCGAGCACCATGTAGTCGGCGTCCATCTGTTCGCCTATGCGGAAAAGTGAAGCACGCGAGGGCCGAACCGTCGTTGGGATCCCGAAACGGTCGAATGCATAGACGCGGTCTTGACGAGGTATCGCATAGATCAAAGGCGACGCCATCCGATCAGCCAGCATTTCAGCGAAGCTTTCGCCGATCCATTCCAGCCCCGGTGCCTTCGACGTGTTCTCGAACGGCAGTACCAGCAGGGTCTTCGATTGCGTTGCGGACTCGGCTGAAGACACCTGGGCCCCAGCAAAAAGCCCCAGCGACGCCACGAGCAGCAGGAGTGAGAGGATGCGTTTCAAGATACGGAAATTATAACGGGAGAAGAAGCACAACGGATGATCGGATGAACAGATCATCGCGTCTTCGGGCCGTCGGGCGATCGGGCACATCAGAGGTGAAACTATCGGTTGGGACGCCAATCCAATCATCCCACCGTCCGATCATCAACTCTAATAGGCTTCTCCGGTAACCACCTGATGGACTTTAAGGCCGCAGTCGCGCCACATGTCACAGACGGACGGTCGATCATCGATGACTAGTGCGACCCGACCTTTTTGCGTGCCAAGCGAGTCGAATATTTCTTTCTTCACGACGTAATCAGGACGGCGGTCGCGGTCGCGCCGCATGTAGAGGCTCGAGAACGGGACTCCGTAGCGATTCAGCCAATCGATGGTGCGCTGGCGGTAAGGCTCGGGCCGTCCGGTGATGATCAGGATCTCGTGGTCCCTTGCGTATTCCCGGGTCATAGAGACGATTTCCTCGTTGGGTGGGTCGGCGTCCATTCGCTCGAAGAACTCATGCCAGTTCTTCCGGCCTGGACCTTTAATGTGGTGCAGGCGATGAGTGACATCGGCGAGAGTGCCGTCCATGTCCACAATGATGATCGGGCGCGAGCCGTTGGACGAAGGGAGTTGTGTGTTCTTCACCATGGATTTAGAACGGACGAACGAACGAACGGATGAAGGAATGATCTGAAAACAACTAGATGAGCTGATCATGCTCGATTATTCGCTCATACGCTCATCTGCTCCGATTCAACTATTTAGTCTACGCTGCTCTATTGTGAAACAGGTCACGCTGCTTGTGGTCCGCTGGTCTCGACCGGCGCCGGCGATTCCTGCTGATCTCGTTCTTCCAAGATGTGTTCGGCCTCTCCGGTGATCAGACGGGCGCTGCGGTCGTACGTGAAATAGGACCATGCCCACTGAATCATCACGAGCACTCGATTGCGGAATCCGACAAGATACAGCAGGTGGATGAAGAGCCACGCCAGCCACGCGACGACCCCGGTTACTTTCCACTTGCCAATTTCTCCGACCGCGGCCGCCCGTCCGATCGTTGCTAAAGTTCCCTTGTCGAAATACCGGAACGGTTCACGGGTCTTCCCACGAATATCGTGAGCTATGGTGCGGGCGACGTACCGACCCTGCTGGATGGCAACGGGAGCGAGACCTGGCAAAGGCCTGCCGTTCTCATCCTTCGCTGACGCCAAGTCGCCAATGACAAAGACTTCCGGATGACCGGGAACGCTCAGGTCCGGTTCTACAAGCACCAGGCCCTTTTTGTCGGTCGGAACGCCTAGAGCGCGTCCTAACGGACTGGCTGCGACACCTGCCGCCCAGAGAACCACTTCCGCGGGCAGGAATTCCGTTCCAAAACGTACGCCGTATTCGTCAACTGACGTGACGGCAGTAGAGGTGCGAACCTCAACTCCGAGGTTTTCTAACTGCTCTTTAGCGGATGCGGACAGGTCTTCCGGATACTGGGGCAGCACGCGCGGGCCCATCTCGACCAGTAGAATTCGGGTACGGCTCGGGTCGATGTGCCGGAAGTCCTCTGCCAGCGACTTGCGAGCGATCTCAGCCAGCGTTCCAGCTAACTCGACTCCGGTTGGACCGGCACCGATGACCACGATGTTCAATTGCTCGTGCTTGCCGCAGCACACGGCTTCGCGTTCAGCGGATTCATACGCGAGCAGGACGCGGCGGCGTATCTCCGTAGCATCCTCTATCGTCTTCAGCCCCGGCGCGTGCTGCTCCCAATCATCGTGGCCGAAATACGAGTGCGTCGCGCCAGCGGCGACGATCAAATAGTCATAATTGAGTGAGAAGTCGCGCAACCGCACTCGCCGATGCTCCAGGTCGAAACCCATGACTTCTCCCATGAGCACTTCGACGTTGCGCGCATTGCGCAACACTCGCCTGATCGGACTGGCGATGTCACCGGGCGATAAGCCGGCTGTGGCCACTTGATACAGGAGGGGTTGGAAGGTGTGGTGGTTCTTGCGGTCGATAAGCGTGACCTGCACCGGCACGCGCGCCAGCTTACGGGCCGCGTTCAATCCGGCAAAGCCTCCGCCGACGATGACCACTTTGGGTTGCGTCTTCGTCATGCCAAAACCCCCTTCACTGTTGTGATTCTCGAAGGGGGTAGCAAGTTGAATCTAATTTTGGGTGCCAGGGTATTCACATCAGGAGGGCGGCTATTGCGTCAGGAGTTGTGGACTGGTGAGATTGCACGGACAGCTTCGCCGGGCAGAGCGGAACAGCAGCGAGGTGCGGGACTTCGGGCCATCATCGAAGTGCTGGTAGCGTATGCGCTGTTGGAAGGTGCGCTGTGGAGCCAGGGAATGGCGCAGGCGGCTTGGTCATTTGCGACTCTTGGCTGGGTCACGTACTGTACGCTTCGCTCTGGTCGGAGTGGCGCCGCACTAGGGCTTTCGGTTTTGCGATCTTGGCGCGGGGCGCAGATCGTGCCTGCTTCGGTGTTGGTAGCCCTGTGTTTGTTGGGCGCCGGATCGGCTGTGGGGACTCTGCACGAGCATCAGGGTCTCCGGACGCCGTTCTGGCACGCCGTCTTCTACGGCGTATGGGCTTTCGTGCAGCAGTTCCTCGCCCAATCGTTCATCTTCGTCAGACTGGAGACGGTGTTAGGAGGCCGACGCGCCGTTCTGTGGAGTGCCGTCCTGTTCGCATTTGCCCATGTTCCAAACCCAGTGCTCATGGCAGCTACGCTAATCATGGGATTAGTTTTGACGGAGTGGTTCCGCAGGTATCGCAATCTCTATCCGTTAGCAATCGTGCACGCTATTCTCGGACTGACGCTCGCGGTAGTGCTGCCGGAATCTGTCACGCACCACATGCGCGTGGGTATTGCATGGTGGAGATGATTCAGTTGTCCCGGATGTGAGGCGAACCGCTGGCTACGAGTGTGCGGTGGCGACCTTGAACTTGGCCGAGGCGGGCAACGCAGTGCGCACGGTTGTATTTCCGACGCGGGCCAACGCATCGCCCAGCGCCTTCGGGAACTCAGAAATTAGCAGATTCACATCGATCAGCAGTGAACTTCTGTCGGACGCGCGGATAACCGTAAAAGAGCCTCTGGGATCTCCAGTGCTGTCCAGAAGATCGATTGTCAGCGACCACCCTGAGGGCGTCTCCTGTCCGTTTTTCGACCAGGCAAGCACGGTTGCGCCGTCCACATGGAGGGGATCGAGCGCGGACCTGCACCCGGCGGTCAGACGATATTCATCGAAATCGTTGTCTCGGAACGCATGCTGCAGGATCTGCCCGATTTCGGACATCGTTCCAGCTTCCCCTAGACGATGCATGGCAGTGCGGATCGCCAAGTTGTTGATGATTATCTGGCGCTGCTCGATTGTGCGGGCCGCGATGCGCCGCATTTCGAACAATTCGAAGTATCCGAGGTGCTGGATCCCAATGAAAACAACCGTTCCGACCACGATGAGCACGACCGCAACCACGCGGCTGCTTGGCAAATTCAGTAATAGGCTGAGGAGCCCGAACAGAGCGGAAACGCCGTAAAGGAGGAGCACTGCGCTGCGCTGGGATAAGCCTTTGTCGAGCAGTTTGTGATGGATGTGTTCTCGATCGGGGGAAAACAGTGGTCGCCCGCGGAGGAACCGACGAACGACCGAGAAAGAGGTATCTACGATTGGAAGCCCGAAAGCGATTGCGGGCAGGGCCACCGCCACGAGCGTCGGAGATTTGGAATTAGTGTTGAGAGCAAGCGCGCTCAGGGTGAATCCGACGAAGAGACTGCCGCAATCTCCGAGGAAAATGGTAGCGGGATTGAAGTTGAAACGAAGGAATCCCAAGATGGCGCCGGCCAGCGTCGCGGTAATGAGCAATTGAAGCGGATTTGCCGAGATGAGCGCACTCAAGAAGAGCACCAGGGTCGAAATCATCGCGGAACCAGCAGCAAGCCCGTCTATACCGTCAATCAGATTGAACGCGTTCGTTATCCAGACGACCCAAAGCACAGTAATTGCTAATCCCGCCAGCCAGGTGAATTGGTGACCGCCGAGCAAGGCTGGCACCGATACGATCCTGAAACCCGAGATGTAGAGCAGGATCCCGGCCGCGATCTGAACACAAAACTTCCACTTCGGCTTGACCTCGCTGATATCGTCAATCAGTCCCACGACGAACACGAGCGTCCCTGGGATCGCGATCGCGAGCAGAACGGTGGGGGCAAAGGCACTCTGGTATCCGAGCAGCGGTCGCGCCAACGTGATGCCCATGCTGACGATGAGGAATGCTGCGAAGATAGCAACTCCGCCTAGTCTGGGAACCGGACGGCGGTGGATGTGACGCGAGGATCTAGGAACAGAAACCCAGCCGAACCGAACGGCAGCATTTCTTAACAGCCAGGTCAAAGCAAGCGAAATGAAGGCGGCTAGGGCAAATGCTAGGACCGACGTCAGCACTGGTAAGGGCACCCTTCGGGGTTCATACTCAACATAGACCCCAAAATAAACCTGATTTTCGCGGAATCTAAGACCTTAGCATTCTAAGCTTCCAGCATTCAAGAATTTCTGCACTAGGCCACTTCACTATCTGAGTGCCCCGAGCGACTCGTTCCCCCGCCGATACTGCACACATGCTGGTGCATGAGCTGATTCCGAATTTGTCGCCACTGGGTCATAAAACACTCTGTCCAGTTCTCGTTGTTTGTAGGAGAATGGTCGAGTTGAAGATTGTATCCTTTATACAATTCACAGGAGATTTCCTGGTGAGAAAAGCTATCCTCGCTCTCGTAGTGACGGTTTTGTCTTTTCAGGTTGTGGCTTCTGCCCAAATGCAGAAAGCCGCACAACCCTCCGGACACAAGCCTTTCAAGGCGCAGCCTCTTCCGTTGAGCAGCGTGCGGCTGACCGGTGGTCCACTTAAGGTCGCGCAAGACCTAGACGCGAAGTACCTCCTCGAACTCGAACCTGACCGCATGCTGGCTTTTCTCCGGATTCGAGCCGGCTTGCAGCCGAAAGCCAAGGGCTATGGCGGATGGGACGGAGAAGGGCGGCAACTGACGGGTCATATCGTCGGTCACTATCTCTCGGGCGTGAGCCTGATGTGGGCCGCGACTGGTGATCCGCGCTTCAAGGAGCGTGTCGACTACATCGTCGAGCAACTGAAAGAGATTCAGGACGCACAGGGCGATGGCTACATCGGCGCCCTGATGGATGACAAGGGCGTCGACGGCAAGGTCCGGTTCCAGGATCTGAGCAAGGGCGTTATCCGGTCGGGTGGTTTCGACCTGAACGGCTTGTGGTCCCCCTGGTATGTGCAGCACAAGATCTTCGCTGGTCTCCGCGACGCATACCGACTCGCGGGCAATCGTACCGCCCTGCAGGTCGAGACGAAGTTTGCAGGGTGGGTAGAGAACATTCTTGCGCCGCTCAACGATGAGCAGATCCAGAAGATGCTGGCGACTGAGTTTGGCGCGATGAACGAAGTTCTGGCCGATCTTAGCGCCGATACCGGCGACAAGCGCTGGATGAAGCTTTCCGACAAGTTCCAGCACCACTCGATCATCAATCCGCTTGCGGAGAAGAAGGACATCCTTGCCGGCAAGCACGGAAACACGCAAGTTCCGAAACTGCTGGGCTCCTTGGTGCGCTACACGGAGACGGGTGACCAGGTTGATCGTGACGCGGCGTTCTTTTTCTGGGACGAGGTTGCGCTGCACCACAGTTTCGCGACCGGCGGCCATGGAAAGAATGAATACTTCGGGCCTCCGGACAAGCTTAACGACATGGTGGACGGGCGCACGGCTGAGACCTGCAACGTTTACAACATGATCAAGATGGCCCGCATGCTGTTTTCCGTGGAGCCGAACATCCGCTATGCCGATTTCCACGAGCGGGCGCTGTTCAATCACATTTTGGCGTCCCAAGATACGAACGATGGGACGGTCAGCTACATGTTGCCGGTTGGTCGGGGCGTGCAGCACGAATACAACGACAAGTTCGAATCGTTCACATGCTGCGTTGGCTCGGCCATGGAGAGCCATGCCCTTCATGCATACGGCATTTACTACGAATCGAAGGACAAACTCTGGGTCGGCCTGTATGCGCCCACAACAGCTAACTGGCAATCCGCAGGAGTAAAGGTTGAGACCAGCACCGATTTTCCGATGGGCGAGTCGGCATCGCTGAAGTTCACGGTGAAGACACCCAAACAGTTCACGCTTGCGCTCCGCAGGCCCGATTGGGCGGGCGAAGGCTTCAACGTGAAGGTGAATGGTGTTCCGGTGAAGAACCTTGCGCAGCCGGGTTCTTTCGTTGAGATCAGCCGCCGCTGGAAAACGGGCGACAAGGTTGAAGTAGTGCTGCCGAAGAAGCTCCGCACGGAGCCGTTGCCGGATAACCCGAATCGCTTAGCCGTAATGTGGGGACCGCTGGTTTTGGCAGGAGACCTTGGGGCGCGTCTGGACAGAGAAAACTGGCGCAGTGCGACTCCAGCACCGGTCTTCGTCACGGCGGAACAGTCCGTGGAGAAGTGGCTGAAGCCTGTGGCCGGGAAACCGGGCTGGTTCCGCACAGAGGGCGTAGGGCTGGCGAAAGAGATCGATTTCGCTCCGTTCTACCTTCTGCCGAGACATCGCTATGCGATTTACTGGGACGTCTTCACGCCTGACCAGTGGAAGAAGAAGTCTGAGGAGTATGCCGCGCAGCAGGAGAAAGAGAAGAAACTGGCGGCGGCAACAGTAGCCTTCGCGCAACCTGGCCAGATGCAGTCTGAGCGCGACTTTGCTCAACAGGGCGAAGACACCACGCCTCTGCAACTGCACGGGCGTTACGGACGGCAGGGCACGAAATGGTTCTCGTTCGACCTGCCTGTTGATGAAGCACATCCGATGACGCTGGTTGTTACGTACAGCAACGACGCACGCCGCAAGAGCACGTTCGACGTTCTCGTGGATGGCACCAAGGTTGGAGACTACAGCGTTGACAGACGCAGTCCGGAGCAGGACCTGCGCTTTGTCGATGTCGAGTACGCCATTCCGGCCGAGGTTGTGAAAGGCAAGAACAAGGTGACAGTGCGCTTCGAAGCCACGAACGGAACGGCAATTCCGGGTGTGTTCGGCGTCCGAACCATTCGCGCCGACGCCTTGCGATAAAGAAAGACGAGCCTGGATCGCGGTAGTCGGAACCAGGCACCCGATGTAGACGGACTTGCCCGATCACGTGTGGTCGGGCAAGTTTGTTTTGCGGCAAGGAAACAGAAGCCGTGTCCCGCGATCAGAGCGGGCCGAAGCGTTTAAAATCTTCAGACAGAGCCATCCCCCTTCCAACCTATCTCGTCCCAGACCGGAAAGCACAAGCTCAAAAAGGAGTGGCCATGAGAAAGCTCGCAACCTTGCTCATTGGGGTGCTGTTGCTTGGGTTCGCTCTGCCTGCTTTCGCCGAGCACAAGGACGGGCGATTCAGAGCAACACTGACAAGCTTCGAGGAAGTGCCCACACTCTCAACTCCGGGCCGTGGCGAATTTCTGGCTCAAATTGAACCAGACGATTCTGCCATCCACTACGTGCTGAGTTACTCCGGGCTCGCGGGAACGGTATCCGTAGCCCACATTCACCTAGGTCGACGCGCCACGGTGGGCGGTGTGATCGCCTTCCTGTGCGGCGGAGGTGGCAAACCGGCGTGTCCACCTTCAGGAACGGTTCAGGGGACGATCAGGGCTTCGGACGTGGTCGGTCCCACTGAGCAGGGAATTCAGCCTGGAGAGTTCGCGGAATTACTGCGCGCCATGCGAGTTCGCGCCACATACGCTAATGTTCATACCGATCTATTTCCAGCCGGCGAGATACGCGGGCAGATCAGGTTTGACTGGCGGGCATTCTTCGAGAAGTGACGAGGAGTGTCATTCTGTAACCTTGGGTCGGTTCCGCAAGGCGGGTGAGGATCATCTTTCGCGTAGGAATCCCTCTGCTGCGTTTCGGGATGACGAAACTGACAAGCCATCCCGATGCAAAATGAAGGGCGCTCGAAGAGCGCCCTCAGACTGCTGACAAAGGTACTCACAAAGCTCTCGTAATTACGAGGGCTTTGTGCTTTTATGCGGTCATGTTGAGAGAAGCTGGAGTGCAGCAGCAGGAGCTGGAGCTGGTGACGATCGAGTCGCTGGTACCGCCT
>DASPIK010000072.1:0-13063 GCA_035629075.1 Terriglobales bacterium
TTTGAACTCGCAGCAGGGCGCCGCCGAGAATTTGTGGCCCTAATGAAAGGCATCGCCGAACGGCAGACGCCTACAGTCGAGTTTCTCGAGTACATGGCAGAAGTTTTCGACTCGGCCAACCGAGAACATGACTACTGCGAAACGCTGCTGCAACTCTTCGATCTTTTCTATGCTTCGGGGAATTTTCGCTCCGCGGCTGACTGTCTCGATCGGGCTGCAGAAGTGGACGCCTACGAACCCGGACATCAGTCGCGCCTGGAAATGCTGCGTGGCAAAGTGGCTGCAAGCCAATACCGCACGATCGCCGAGCGGCTGAGTACCGTCTTAGGATCACTACCCAGCGCCCCGGTGCAGACATCCGAAGTCCAGAGCGAAAGCACCGCGCTCGACGATCTGATGGTCCAGGCCCAGATATATTTGCGCTATTCCATGCAGGCGAAGGCAAGAGAGAAATTGGCGCGAATTCAAGCACTTTATCCCGGGCAGGAAGCGAACAACCTCGAGTTGCGCGAACTCTATGCGGCGGCGGGCTTACCTCCAGTAACCCCGAACAAGATCGAACAGCAGACGCCTGCGACCGTGCAGCCTCAATCGTCGATGGCCGAGTCTGAAGCAGCGCGACCGCACGCAACCGGTCGCCTCGATGAGGTCGGACGGATGGCGGGTATCACTCGCAACCTCTACCGACAGAATACTGTTAACTCAGTGCTGTTCGCTGCGGTCAACGATCTCGGCCGTTACTGGAACGTCAGTCGCTGTCTGGCCGTGTTATGTACACCCGGCAAGCCTCCCTCGATCGCCTTGGAGTACTGCGCTCCTGGGTTGCGGCAGTCGGACATTCATTCGATCGTTAAGCTTGTCGCCTTGTTACAGCCGTTAGCTGTGGCACACGGTGCGCTGGACATTTCGGCCCCACGCCAGACGAAGGCCATGCTGAAACCGCTTCGAAAATCCCTGAGTGCGATGGGAATCGAGTCGCTGCTTGCCGTCCCTCTGCTGGACGGAGAGGAACATTCAGGGTTGCTGGTCCTGTCGGAGGAAGGCAGCACGCGCGATTGGTTAGACAACGATGCTGACCTTCTCCGCACGATGGCGGAACAGGTCGTCCTTGCTGTACACAACGTTCGCCTGAGAAGGCTCGTGAAAGACCTTGCCGTTACGGAGGAAAAGTCGGGTCTGGTCAAGCGGTCGTCGTACATCGATGTGGCCCTTGCTGAGGTGGCTCGTGCACAGCGACAGGACTCGCCCGTGAGCGTCATGTTGATGAATTTGGGCGACAGGGAAGAACTGCATCAGCGGATTGGGCAAGCGGGACTGGAAGCCACGATGCGCCACGTCGCACAGTTGGTCACTTCTAATGTGCGCCAGAACGATATCGCTATACGATACGATGCAGCGACGATCGCGGTGATTCTCGCCGACACTTCTGCCGAGAATGCTGTCCAAGCGGCCGAGAAACTGAGGAGGGTAGCGGCCGTCGCTGCCTTTCCGGGGCAGGATGTCTCGATGCGAATCAGTATTGGTGTGGCCCAGGCGCTGACAAACAAAGCGTACGACCCGGCGGACCTCGTGACCGAAATGGTTAATCGAGCCGACCGCGCGCTCGAGCAGGCCATTTTGGGAGGCGCGATAACCCAGCCTCTCGGTCCTCCACTGGAATACTGCGCTGCTTCGGCGTAAGCTTTAGGCGCGGGCCCGAAATCTGTCTGCGGAGGTCGCCATGACCACCCGTACCGGGCACAGGCCCCCAATCGTCCCTGCCTGCCCTAATTGCTTTTCTTCGGAGCATGTAGTTGAGATCGTCTACGGGTATCCCTCTGACGAACTCATGATCTCCGACCGCGAGGACTTTGTTCTCGGCGGATGCGTTATTCGTCACGACTCGCCTGGCTGGTTTTGTCAGCAGTGCAAACACAGCTTTGGCGAGGTTCGAGGTGCAGTCGACGAGTAAGCGTGGAAGCGCTCTTCTGCATCAGAGAGTAGTTCGGGCTGACTGGCTGCAGAGAGTTTTGCTAGACTCGCCGGGCATTCGGCCTGCCGTAGGTGGCTGTGCGACATCGCCCATTCCCTGTGGCGTTGGGGCCGCAGGAAGCCTGTTCTGTGGGGCCAAGGAATGCTGAAATCAATAGATATCGCCATAGTGAGTGGCGTACGTACGCCCATGGGCCGGTACTGCGGGAAACTCCGCGACTTCACTGCGCAGGAGCTTGGCGCAGTCGCAGGCAGGTGTGCCGTTGAGCGCGCTGGGATCGACGCGACCGAGTTCGGTCACTGCGTTTTTGGAAATGCGCAGCAGACGTCCGGCGATGCGTTATACGGCGCTCGCCATGTCGCATTGAAGGCTGGACTGCCAGTTGAAACGCCGGCACTGACCGTCAATCGGCTTTGCGGATCGGGTATGCAGGCCATCATCACGGCAGCGCAGTTAATCCAACTTGGCGAGGCACGGACCGTGCTCGCTGGCGGCATGGAATCGATGTCGCAGGCACCTCACGTCATCCGCGGCGCGCGATGGGGTTTCGGCCTGGGCGAGGGCAAGATGGAAGATTCGCTCATGGTCGCCCTGCTCGATTCTCACTGCGGCTTATACATGGCCAATACGGCTGAGCTCTATGCCGAGCAGCAGGGTATAACGCGCGAGATGCAGGACGAGTTCGCGCTGCGTTCACAGCGGCGTGCGGCTGATGCGCAAAAGGCCTGCCGCCTTGGCGAGGAAATCGTTGCCGTGTCGCTGAAGAACCGTAAAGGCGAGCCGACAGGGGAACTGTTCGAGAAGGATGACCACCTGCGGCCCGAGACTACGATCGAGGGCTTGTCCAAGTTGAAGCCTGCGTTTGGCAAGAACGGTACAGTTACGGCCGGCAATGCCAGCGGTATTGTCGACGGTGCTGCGGCTGTTGTTGTGATGTCCGCCGACGATGCTTCGAAGCGTGGCTTGAAGCCACTCGGGCGCATCGTGAGTTGGGCTGTGACTGGAGTGGATCCGAAGCTGATGGGACGCGGTCCTGTGCCGGCGTCGCGAATGGCGTTGGAAAAGGCCGGCCTGAAGCTTGAGGATATGGACCTGATCGAGGTGAACGAAGCCTTCGCTGCGCAGTACTTGGCCGTCGAAAAGGAGTTGGGTCTGGATCGAGAGAAGGTCAACGTCAACGGTGGCGCGATCGCCCTCGGTCACCCGCTGGGCGCGTCAGGGACGCGACTCGTAGTGACCTTGCTTCATGAACTTCGGCGTCGCAAGGCGAAGTACGGCTTGGCGACAGCGTGCATCGGTGGTGGGCAGGGAATCGCCATGGTAGTGGAAGCAATGAGCTAACTTCAGGGTTCCAGACGTTCACGTACGCGTTTCGGCAACGTGACAGAAAAGTAGTCTTTGCCCCTGAAGTCCCAATTAGGTAATCCACTCGGCCCCAACAATCTTCTCGAACGCGCCTCGAAAATTCAGTTTTTGCAAGGAGAATGCATGAACATCCGCAAAGTTGGCGTCCTCGGCTGTGGCCTCATGGGTAGTGGCATCGCTCAGGTCGCCGCCACTGCCGGCTACGACGTGACGGTACTCGAGGCAGAGCAGCGCTTCCTCGACAAAGGATTCAGCAGTATCGAAAAGTCACTCGCGAAATTCGCGGAAAAAGGCACGATTCAGGAGAAACCGGATGCGATCCGGGCAAGGTTGAAACCCACGCTGAACAAGCAGGACCTGGCCGACTGCGACATCATCATCGAGGCCATCGTCGAGAACGTCGCCGAGAAGCGGAAGATGTTCTCGGAACTCGACAGCTTTGTTAAGCGTGATGCGATCTTCGCATCGAATACATCGTCGATTTCGATTACGGAAGTCATGGCTGCAACGAAGCGTCCGGAGCGCTTCATTGGGTTGCACTTCTTCAATCCTGTTCCGCTGATGAAGCTTGTTGAGGTGGTCCGAACCATAGCTTCTACCGACGAGGTGATTGAGACTGCCGTTGAATTCAGCAACAAGCTTGGCAAAGTGCCCGTCCGCACGAGTGATAAAAGCGGGTTCATCGTGAACCGCCTTCTCGTCCCTTACCTGCTTGATGCCGTTCGGGCATACGAGGAAGGTGTTGGCTCAATCGAGGATATCGACAGCGCCATGAAGCTAGGCTGCGGATACCCGATGGGGCCGTTCACGCTGTTGGATTTCGTCGGCCTGGATACCACTTACTACATCACTCAAGTCATGTTCGAGGAATTCAAGGAGCGCCGATTCGCCTCACCGCCGCTGCTGAAGCGCTTGGTTCTTGCGGGCTGGTACGGCCGCAAGTCCGGCAAAGGTTTCTACGATTACACCGATCCGAACAAACCCGTAGCACTCGATGCCGCGCTGCGCGGCATGGCCGCAGAAGCGAAGTAACAGCAGGCCGCAGACTCGCGTTCGCCGTACTTACGCGTCCAAGAGCAACAACAAACTTTTACGTTTGCCATCTGAGCGTAGTGGAGGAATTTCATGGCATCTGGAACAGTTCCTACTCCGTTCGAGAACATTCATTACGAGAAAAAGGGACCCATCGCGTACGTCACGGTCGATCGCCCCAAGGTGCTCAACGCTCTCAATATGGCGACCATGGAAGAGCTTCGGATAGCCTTCACGGCGGCCAAGGTCGACCAGAACATTCGGGTTGTGATTTTCACGGGCGCGGGCGAAAAGGCTTTCATTGCAGGCGCCGACATCAGCGAGTTGAACAAACAGAATCCCGTTGACGCTAAGGAGTACACGCATCGCGGCCAGGCCGTGCTCGATCTGATCGAGAACTTAGGAAAGCCCGTGATCGCCTGCGTTAATGGCTTCGCCCTGGGAGGCGGTTGCGAGATCGCCATGGCCTGCACGATACGTTTGGCCAGTGATAATGCGAAGTTCGGGCAGCCGGAAGTGAAGCTCGGACTTATTCCCGGCTACGGCGGCACCCAGCGCCTGCCCCGATTGGTGGGCAAGGGCATCGCGATGCAACTGGTGTTGGCCGGAGAGATGATGACTGCCCAGGAAGCCTATCGCGTAGGGCTTGTGAATGAAGTTGTCGCTCCTGCTGATCTCATCCCTCGGGCTGAGGCCATTGCACAGAAAATCGCAGCCAACGCGCCGCTTGCAGTTCAGTATGCGATGGAAGCAGTGAACAAAGGCTTGGAGATGACGCTGGCCGAAGGGCTTTATCTGGAAGCTACGCTCTTCGCGCTCACTTGCGCCACGGAAGACAAGAACGAAGGCACGAAGGCTTTCCTCGAAAAGCGTCAAGCGCAGTTCCAGGGGAAGTGAGTCACAAGTTTCGAGTTCCCAGCGAGCGCCGAGTGCTGTTAGCCTCTAGGTTCGAATTCTCACGCAAGCTGCATCTGCTTCCGGCACAGCTTTTGCTCAAAATAGAAACTCGAGACCTATGATCAAGCACATTTACCTCGTTCGCCTTGCCAAAGATGACCAGGAGTATTCCGAAATAGAAAGGCTTTTATCTGCTCTGGGCCTTGAACCCGATAACGCGTGGCAGGGGCGGCACAACAAGGGTGTGCTTTTTCGAACCCCTCAGGCGGGAATTGAAATCGGCATGGGCGGGGATTTCCCGCGCACGGATCTGATCTTCGAGGTTGAAGACGCGAACACAGCTTACGAATATGTGCAGGCCCGCGGGTTCAAAGTCGTGGAGGAGATCTCGGATCGCCGTTTTGGCGGGCGTATGTTCCTGGTGGAAGCTGCAGGCCACAGGATTGCCATCTTCTCCTACTTACCTGAGATGGCGCCGCAGCATCCGAAAACGCTCGAAGGCGCACTCGACTCTCGGGACAAGCGCTTCGGCATAGTGGTTAGCCGGTTCAACTCCTTCATAACCGAGCGGCTCTTGCAGGGCGCTCTGGACGCACTTCGGCGTACAGGCGCTAAGGACGACTGCATAGAAATCATGCGCGTTCCGGGAGCATACGAAATTCCGGCGGCTTCTCGAATGCTCGCCAAAACGGGGCGCTTCGACGCGATTGTCTGTATCGGTTGCCTCATTCGGGGAGAGACTCTGCATTACGAAGTCATCGCCAATGAATGCACTCGGGGTATTGGCCAGTCAGCACAGGAGACCGGAGTTCCGCATGCTTTCGGTGTGCTCACTGTGGATAACCTCGAACAAGCCATAGATCGTGCAGGTCTGAAGGCGGGTAACAAGGGATTTGAAGCTGGGCTAGCAGCCGTTGAAATGGCTTCGCTAAAGAAGGCTGTCGTCGAGCGTTAATCGTTGTCTTCGGGCAAACTGCGTTTATTTACAATGACCAACGACTAACGACAAGGACTAATCACGATTTCATGGGCACGAGGCGAAAATCACGAGAGATGGCGTTGCAGATGCTGTTCCAGTCAGACATGGGACGGCAGAATGCGGATCACGTCCGGCGGACCTTCTGGGCGGAGCGAAACACAATCGAGGATGAAGTTCGCGGCTTCGCTGATGACATTTTTCGAATAGGTATCGAGCGCTCCGAAGATATCGATTCCATCATCGAGAAACATGCGGAACATTGGCGTATGGAGCGCATGGCCGCCGTAGACCGTAATGTTCTGCGGACAGCCGTTGCCGAGTTCATCGGGTTTCCTCAGACACCGAAGCCGGTCATCATCAACGAGGCCCTGGAGATTGCGCGCAAGTACTCTAGCCCCGAATCGGTGCAGTTCATCAATGGCGTGTTGGACAGCGTAGCCAAAGAAATGGACTCAACGAAGCCGAGGCGAAAGTAGGGTTCAAAGAACGGGTTTCGTCACCAAACGAAAAACTGATCAGGTCAAAGAAAAGCCCCCAATCTTGGGGGCTTTGTTCTGGGTTCCTGATGACCGGACTTACTTCGGTCGCACAGCCACGAGATCCGGCGCCGGATTATCGGTTCCGAGATTGACTGTTACTGTCTGCGCGTCGACTCCTGTCGTGAGGTCAATACGGTGAACCCCATTATTTGTGCCCACGTACAGTTGCTTACTGTCGAGCGTGACGCCACCGGTATAGGTCTGAGTGACGCCGGCGCTCAATTGAATCGGCGCGCGCGAGCGTGTCGTAACGTCATACCCGAGAAGTATGCCGCCCTGGTCTGACGTCACGTATGCCTTGCTTCCGTCAGGTGTCACGATAAGTTGCCGCGGAACGAAGCTGCCGGCAAGTGATGTGGCAGCAGCACTGCTCTGCACCTGCGGTGGGCAGCCTTTGTTGTCGGTGTTCGCGGTGATCAACTCAATGTTTGGCGCAGCGAGGGCGACAAGTTGCGTGCCGTTGGGCAGCGAACGGATGTGGGTCGGGACTCCGGAAGTAGTCACGGCCGCTGCGTCTGAGTCATCGCAGGTGGCCCTTACGCCAACTCCTGACCCCGAAGCCGCGATGTATCCGAACGCTCCGGTTGCAAGAAAACTCACGTCGTTGGCGCCGGCCAGCGGTTCTGGAACCGCAGTTATATTGCTGTTCCACACGGTCCACTTTCCATTTCCGACTATATAAGCTTTCGAACTGTCGGGTGCGAAAGCCGCTGCGACTGCGCCCGGAATGTTCAATTTGGAGTAGCTGCCACCGGACGAGTTCGGGAAGAAGGCGTAAACCGCCGTATTATCGGAGATCAGAACGATGTTCTCGTCCGGCGAGATGCCTATTACCTTGCCCGGCAACACCGTGTAGGGGTCATTCACGGTGTTCGTTGCCATATCGAGAACCATGAGTCCCGTGGCACTGCCGATGAACAAGCGGCTCCCCCGAACGTTGAACATCATTGAGTTCGGCTTGTCCTTGAGCGTGATCGCTGTTCCTGCGGCGTTTGTCGTCGTATCGATCGGCACCAGCGTAGTACTCTGCGTGCTTCCTGCATATACTGTCGTGCTGGTCGTTCCCGTCACGGTCGCCACAAAGGCGTTGCTGTAAATGATGTCGGAAAGGCCCGTGTTGCAATCAGGCGGCGTGCACGAAGCGGTTATCGATGATGTGCCTGCGCTCGCCCCGGTTATGGTTCCAGCGCTCACCGTTGTGGTCAGCGGCTGCGAAGTGTTCCAGCGCAGGGTGAGGTTGGTCATCGCCTGGCCCTTGGTGTCAAACACGTCGGCAACCAGCGTTTTGCTTGCGGCACTGGCAACGGTTCCGGATGTCTCAGTCGAGTCTTTCAGGTGTATCTTGATCTGCTCGACCGGGCAGGTAACGAACGTCGCCGATGTGCTCTGGGTGTTACCTGCACTCGCGTAGACCAGCGTCATCCCTGGGCCGACTGCAGTTGCCAAGCCCTTTGACGAATCGATCGTTGCCACTTTCGTCTGACTGGTAGTCCAGTTGAACCCACCGACTGTGGCCGTGATATCGGTACCTTGCGAAAACGCCTTTGCCGTGAACTGCTGCGTTTTAGTCTGAGAGAGACAATCCCCGACGGTTGCCGGAGAAACGACGATGTTGTCAACTGCTTTGTGAATGTAAACAGTGACTGGTTCGCTGGTTACTCCACCCGCCGTTGCCGTCACCAGCGCCGTACCGACTCCGGGACCATTGCCCAGATTGCGCGTGCTGGGTGTGCAGACAACGGGATTCGTCAGCGAATCCCAGGTGCCGGCACATGCCGCGCCATTAGTAGCTATAGAGACTAGCGGCGGCGCTGTATCGGCGGCATCGGGGTTCTTGGCCGCAAATGTGATCGTCGCGGAGATTCTGTTGCCGCTCGAGTCCTGCGGGGTTGCGCTGAACAGAACTATGGCGCCTGTGTTGAGCGAGGCCGTTGTCGGCGAAAGGACCACCTTCGTTACTGTCGGGGTTGAAGGTTTGTTGTCGTCTCCGCCGCCGCAGCCGGTCAGCGCCATGAGCGCAACGAAAATGGTTGTTATGCCTGTAACGATAGCAGGAGAACGCCGCATTGATCCTCCACGTCCCCGCGACATGCTAAGCGGGACGTTTACACAGCCACTGGAAAGCTGTTGAAACTTTGAGTGTAGATTCTGCTGCATTTTTCGGCAAGGGAACCCTAAACGATAAGGCCAGATAAAACATGTTCTGGCAGGCAGCCAAATCGTGTTTTGGTGGCCTGAAGGCAGATTTCCATAGGCGCGGCCAATAGGTAGCGTTTACAATCATTTCAGCTTTTGACGTCGCGGTTGACGATCGTAATTCCTTCCCAACTGGCGTGTTGACTGCGAAAGTCTGAGTTGCTATATTTGAACGGTTCTGCGAGCAAAGTTGGGCTTAGTATTAGTAGCTAAGTCGCAGATTTACGCCCAAGGACGACGAAGTCCGCTATTAGGGCGCCCTCGCTGACATGAACCTGCGCTACCTCCCACCCTAGTTTGGGAGGGTATGCAGGTCGAGGCTGATGAAACGGAGCGTCTCCGTAGGTTCTGCAAGGCGCCACCGTCTGAAGCCCAGCCTAAGAAACTGCGTAATTTCTCTGGTTGATATTGCGCCAGGGAAGCATGGTTCGGCGATTGGGCCGGCCAGTCCCATACGGGATCGAGCATGAGCGCGCCGTATCTGCTGGCATGGCATCCCTGTGCCGCAGTTCTGAACGGTCGCCATGCTGAGTTGGCCCGGCAGTGAAGTCTGCCGGTAGCAAAGAAGGAGCGGCAAGAGTGCCTACGTTCAATCAGTTGGTTCGTAAGGGTCGCACGGCGCCTAAATACAAGACGGCGAGTCCGGCATTGCAGGAATGTCCGCAAAAGCGCGGCGTCTGCACTCGCGTATACACGCAAACGCCGAAAAAGCCGAACTCGGCCCTTCGCAAGGTGGCCCGCGTTCGTCTGACCAACGGCGTCGAAGTAACGACGTACATCCCCGGCGTCGGCCACAACCTGCAGGAGCACTCGATCGTGCTTATCCGCGGCGGCCGTGTGAAGGACCTGCCGGGCGTGCGCTATCACGTCATTCGCGGAACCCTGGATGCTGTGGGCGTTGCGAACCGGAAGCAGGGTCGCTCGAAGTATGGAGCTAAGAGGCCCAAGTAGCCGCGCTTGCCGGGCGTAAGCGAAGCGTGAGTCCGGCGCGGCTATCCTGAGCTTGCGAAGCAGGCTAAGGATCTCATCCACAGCAACAATGTTCAGTAATCGGCGCCGCGGGGTGCCGGTGAAGCGCGAAGCCGGCCGTAGGGTCGGCTCGAGAGCAGAGAGTTAAACGAGATGCCAAGAAAAGGTCATATCGGTAAGCGGGAAGTTCTGCCGGATCCGATCTACGGTTCCACCCTCGTCACCAAGTTTGTGAACTGCATGATGTGGGGCGGCAAGAAGAGCACGGCTCAGAGCATCTTTTATGGTGCGCTGCAGCAGCTTCAGGAAAAAGGCGGCGACGAGGCCCTCAAGTTGTTTAAGAAGGCTGTCGAGAACTGCAAACCCGTTCTGGAAGTCAAGACCCGTCGCGTCGGCGGCGCAAACTACCAGGTTCCCGTCGAGGTGAATCCGGATCGGCGCACGTCACTGGCGATTCGCTGGATCCTGACCTATAGCCGTGGACGCGGCGAGAAGGGTATGCAGGACAAACTCGCCAATGAATTGCTGGATGCCGCTAACAGCCGCGGCTCCTCGATCAAGAAGAAGGAAGACGTTCACCGCATGGCCGAAGCCAACAAGGCTTTTGCGCATTATCGCTGGTAAGAATCGGTCATTGGTCCTTAGTCGCTGGTGTTTAGCCCGCCACGATCGGTAACAGGCCAACGACTAACGACCAAAGACCAATGACAGGTTTTAGAAGGGGAAGTAGGTAAGGAAGTGCCGAGACAGGTTTCATTAGATCGTTGCCGCAACATCGGCATCATGGCGCATATCGACGCCGGGAAGACCACCGTCACGGAACGCATTCTGTTCTACACGGGCAGACTGCACCGCATCGGCGAGGTCCATGAAGGCACCGCCACGATGGACTGGATGGAGCAGGAGCAGGAGCGCGGGATTACCATTACGAGCGCCGCGACAACCTGCTACTGGCGGAACGAGCGCATTAACATCATCGACACCCCCGGCCACGTGGATTTCACGGCCGAGGTGGAGCGGTCTCTGCGCGTCCTCGACGGTGCTGTTGCAGTCTTTGATGCCGTTCACGGTGTCGAGCCGCAGTCGGAAACCGTCTGGCGTCAGGCCGATAAGTACGGTGTTCCCCGCATTTGTTTCATCAACAAGATGGACAAGATGGGTGCCGATTTCGAGCACGCCATCGACACGATTCGCAAGCGTCTAAACGCTCGTCCCGTTGCCATACAGCTTCCCATCGGTGCGGAAGATAAGTTCAAGGGGTCAATTGACCTGTTCACGATGAAAGCTTTCGTCTGGCTGGACGAGACGCTGGGCGCCGAGTACGTAGAGCAGGAAATTCCTGAGAATCTCAGGAAGAAGGCGCAGGCTTTCCATAATCAAATGGTGGAAACTATCGTCGAGAATGACGACGAGCTGCTCCACAAGTACATGGAAGGCGAGGCGATGACGCCGGAAGAACTCAGGGCTTCGCTCCGCAAGAGCGTCATCGGAATGAAGCTGTTCCCGGTGATGTGCGGGTCGGCGTTCAAGAACAAGGGCGTTCAGCCACTGCTTGATGCTGTAGTTGAGTTCCTGCCATCCCCGATTGATGTTCCTTCGATAAAGGGTACGAATCCTGATACCGGCGAGGAACTGGTTCGTCACTCAAACGACAGTGAGCCGTTTTCCGCTCTGGCCTTCAAAATCATGACCGATCCGTTTGTCGGTCAATTGGTGTTCATCCGCGTGTACTCCGGCCAGCTAAAGACTGGCGACAGCGTGTACATCGTCAGCAAGCAGCGTTCGGAACGCATCGGTCGTCTGCTCCGGATGCACGCCAACAAGCGAGAAGAGATCAGCGAAGTTTACGCGGGCGACATTTGCGCCGTGGTCGGACTGAAGAATGTAACGACGGGCGACACCATTTGCGACAAGAACAGTCCCGTTCTGCTCGAGTCCATCGAGTTCCCGGCTCCGGTTATTCACGTCGCGGTTGAGCCCAAAACGAAGGCCGACCAAGAAAAGATGGGCATCGCCCTCCAGAAGCTTGCGCAGGAAGACCCGACCTTCCGCGTAACGACCGATCAGGACAGTGGCCAGACGATTATCAGCGGCATGGGCGAGCTTCACTTGGAGATCATCGTTGACCGCATGATGCGCGAGTTCAACGTGCAAGCGAATGTCGGCAAGCCGCAGGTCGCTTACCGCGAAACGATCCGCAAGCCCGCCGAAGCCGATGGCAAGTTTATTCGTCAGAGCGGAGGCCGCGGTCAGTACGGTCACGCCAAGATCCGCATCGAGCCGAACCCAGGGAAGGAATACGAGTTCGTCAACGACATCAAGGGCGGGTCGGTACCTAAGGAATATATCAAGCCCATCGACGAAGGTATCAAGGAAGCCATGGAAGGCGGCACCTTGGCCGGCTATCCGATGGTGGACATCAAGGCGACGCTTTACGACGGCAGCTACCACGAAGTTGACTCGAGCGAAATGGCCTTCAAGATTGCCGGTTCGATGGCGTTCAAGGAAGCTGCTCGAAAGGCCAGTCCGGTACTGCTGGAGCCGGTGATGTCGATCGAAGTCGTCGTGCCGGAAGAATATATGAGCGCCATCATCGGCGACCTGAACTCCCGCCGCGGCCGTATCGAAGGCATGGAGCACCGTGCGGGATCGCAGGTGATTCGCGGTCACGTGCCGCTGTCCGAAATGTTCGGATACGCCACGCAGATGCGTTCGAACACTCAGGGGCGCGCGACCTACTCGATGCACTTCTCGAAGTATGAGGAAGCGCCGCGCTCGGTGGCTGAGGAGATCATCGCGAAGGTGCAGGGCAAGACGGTTACGAAATGATCGCGTTTGGCGAGCGTCTGAGCTCGCCGCGATCATCCTGAGCGAGCCACGGGCGAGCGAAGGATCTGAAGTGTTAGCAAGGGTCAAGCAACCGGGGCGGTGACGCCCGAACGAACTGATAGTTACAGCTTACGGAGTGAGGAAATGGCGAAAGAGAAATTTGACCGCAGCAAACCGCACGTGAACGTGGGAACGATCGGGCACATTGACCACGGCAAGACGACGTTGACGGCGGCGATCACGAAGGTGCTGTCGAAGCACAATCCGAACATCAAGTTCCGTTCG
>DASPIK010000073.1:0-35866 GCA_035629075.1 Terriglobales bacterium
GAACCGCGGCTTGCGGTACCGATTGACAGGTACCCGGCGGAACTCGACACCGCACGGCAGGATGCAACCGAGCAGATGGAAGGGCTGCTGTCGCAGGATGTGCTGAAAGGCCTGCCGCAATGTGCACTCGTTGAGCGCGGCACGATAGCCGATGTTATCCCGACAGTGATCCAGCGAGAAGATGCTGACCTGGTCGTGGTGGGTACTCGCGGTCACAGGGGATTGAAGAAACTGATGCTGGGATCGGTCGCTGAACAGATCTTCCGGCTGGCAACATGCCCGGTCATTACGATTGGACCCGAGACCGTACGAGATGACGTCGCACCGGGCGAGTTCCCAAAGATTTTGTTTGCTGCCGATTTTTCGCCCGCGTGCGTAAGGGCGTTGCCCTGGGCTCTGTCGCTGGCAAAGGAGGATCGATCAAGGCTCACGATGTTGCACGTCATTGAAGAGATTTCGGACGCCGGGCTGGAGTACTTGGAGGGAGTCACGCAGGCTTGCAAACAGCGGCTTACCGAACTCCTGCCGGCAGGCGCGGGTGAATGGTGCCGGCCTGAGTTTCTGGTAGAGGTTGGACCTGCCGCTGACATGATCCTGAAGGTGGCTCAGGAAGAACAGGCGAACCTGATTGTGATGGGAGCGCGCCGGCGCGGAGCGATGGCGGCATCGCATTTGCCTTGGGCAACGGCTTACGCTGTCGCGTGTCATGCTGTGTGTCCGGTGCTGACGGTCAGAGAGTGAAGCCGCCGTAAATGACCGGCGAACGATGCTCTGTGCCAGCGCGGGAGGCGTCGGGTAGGTTTGGAAATTTGCTGATGGGATGATGGACGACTATAGCGGCGGACCGCGATGGATCCGCCGCTTTTGTTTGTGCGGGCGCCTTTCGCTATTCCAGGTTGGAGAAAGACATGTACGGATGACTTTTGCGTTTAGGCCGAGGTAGCGTTTACGCTGATTTCTTGTTCCTGAGGCGGGCGGTGATGTGCGTCCTGGGAGCTAGTCGAGAGGAGCTGCGGAGATGGCCGAACCGATCCTGGTTGCAAAGGGTGACACGCAATTGCAGTTGCTGCCGCAAATGGCGAACCGCCATGGGTTGATAGCGGGCGCCACGGGGACGGGCAAGACCGTGTCGTTGCAGGTGCTGGCGGAAGGGTTTAGCCGGAGGGGCGTGCCGGTGTTTATGGCGGACGTCAAGGGCGACCTGGCGGGCATAAGCCAGAGAGGCGGTGGGAACGCGAAGATTGTGGCTAGAGCCCAGCAACTGGGGATCCAATTTGAGCCCCAGGCTTACCCGACCGTGTTCTGGGACGTGTTTGGCGAACAAGGCCATCCGGTGCGGGCGACCATCAGCGAGATGGGGCCGCTTCTGCTCTCACGCATGCTGAACCTGAATGAGACACAGGAAGGCGTGCTCGCCATGGTTTTCAGAATCGCTGACGACAACGGCTTGCTACTGCTCGATCTGAAGGATCTGCGCTCGATGCTGCAGTATGTGGGCGACAACGCCAGAGAGTTCAGGACGACGTACGGCAACGTGTCGGCGGCGAGCATTGGAGCAATTCAGCGGGGATTATTGGCGCTGGAACAGCAGGACGGTGACAAGCTATTCGGCGAACCGGCACTCGACCTGGAAGACTTGATGCAAACGGATGCGAGCGGTCGAGGCGTCGTCAACATTCTTGCGGCGGACAAGCTGATGCAGTCGCCGAAGATCTATGCAACGCTTTTGCTGTGGTTGCTGTCGGAGCTTTTCGAGCGACTCCCTGAGGTGGGCGACCCCGACAAGCCGAGGCTCGTGTTCTTTTTCGATGAGGCACATTTGCTGTTTGATGATGCACCTGAGGCGCTGCTGGACAAGATCGAGCAGGTTGTGAGGCTCGTACGTTCGAAGGGTGTTGGCGTGTATTTCGTGACGCAGAACCCTCTGGATGTGCCCGACAAGGTTCTGGGGCAGTTGGGAAATCGCGTGCAGCATGCGCTTCGGGCATTCACGCCGCGTGACCAAAAGGCAGTCTCGGCAGCCGCAGAGACGTTCCGACCGAATCCGAAGCTCGATGTGGAACGGGCGATACAGGAATTGGGTGTTGGCGAGGCGCTGGTGTCGTTCCTTGATGAAAAAGGCACGCCGGGCATTGTGGAGCGAGCGTTGGTGGTGCCGCCCGCCAGTCGCGTTGGTCCGATCACGCCGGATGAGAGGCAACGGGTTGTGCAGGGCTCCGTGATATTCGGCCATTACGAGAAGGAGGAAGACCGCGAGTCGGCCTATGAACGGCTGACGCAACGCGCCGACCGGAAGGCACCGGCGGCATCAACACCGACGTATGTGCCGCCAGCGGCCCGTCCGACTCAGATGAGTGCTCCGAACATGGAAGCACCGCAACAGCAAGGTGGCGGGTTCTCGTGGGGGTCGATCGGAGATGCAGTGGGTGGCGCCCTCGGAGGCAGCTCAGGGCGAGGACGCTCGAGATATCAGCGGCAGGGCATGGTTGAGGCAATGGCCAAAAGCGCGGCGCGATCCGTTGGCAGTCAACTGGGACGGCAGATTATGCGTGGGTTGATGGGGTCGATCCTGGGAGGAAGAAGATAGAACGGATGAACGAAAGATGGGATGATGATGGAAAGAAGGGCGGGCGGCAGCATCAGCTGCCGCTTTCGCGTATTAGTTTGATTTAGAAGTGTGTCTCGCTGGCTTGACGACTGCCGGGAAGCGGGGCTGGCTGATTAGGGACGAGATCAGCCTGTACGATACGGCCGTTCGGGTCAAGTTTCATGCTGGATTCGAATACGAGCACCGCGAGCAGCGTGCATTGCTCGGTCCAGCCTATCATCGACATCTTGCCATGACGGTCGGCGGAAATGCGGCCGCACTGCGGACACCACCAAACCATACCTTCCGGGGCGAGATCCTGAAACGAAGAGGCGTAAGCCATACGGAGCTATTGTAACTCTGGAGAGAGGGGAGGGGGAGGTTTCGGAGGTTCAAGGTTGAAAGGCGGCTGCTTGATACTTAACGACTTTCAAATTTGAAACTCTGGGAACCTTGCCGGAATTCAAAGTTGAGAAAGGTGTTTTGAGACCTTTCCTCTCACTTCCCCGCCCCGCCTGCATTTTTGTGTATTGCCGTGTACAGGTGGTGCTGCACGTGGTTGAGGACGGTGGCGACGGAGAGGTCAATATCGTTGTCGCCCGGAACAACAATGTCGGCGAACTGGCGCGTGGGATGAATGTAGAGTCCGGCCATGGGCTGAACGGTTTCAGTGAACTGGCGGATGACGGACTCGCGGGTGCGTCCGCGCTCGCGAGTGTCGCGGTAAATGCGGCGTTCGAGGCAAGGCTGATCTTCGAGATGAACGAAGACGCTGGTACCGAACAGTGTGCGGACGTCGGGCCAGTAAAGGACGAAGAGGCCTTCGACGACGATGAACTCGCGATGCAGAGCCGTCGGGGCTTCGCCATCTGCGGACGGCAGTTCAAGTTGTCCGCTGGAGTGGCCGGGGGCAATGCGTTCGACCTGAGTGGTTCGGCTGTGTGTGGCGAAGTCGTAGACGGGACGATCGATGGCCCGGCCAGCAGCGAGGTCGCGAAGATGTTGAACGAATAGGTCGTGGTCGAGGGCGCTGGGTTCATCGAAGTTGAAGCGCGCACGCTGCTCGAGGGTAAGATCGCCGAGGTCGCGGTAATAGCAATCGAGCGGAAGCAGCGTGGCGTCGAGCACGCGAGCGAGGTGGCGCGAGAGTTCGGTCTTGCCCGCGCAGGAAGGTCCAGCAACGCCGATGAGGTAGGGCGTGGACTGAAGGGCGATAGTCGGCGTTGTCATAATTGCCTCTATTCGAACGGTCGTTGATCCAATCTTTACCCGCCACTGAAGTGCCGGGCTAGTCTCGTGTCGCCCCTGCGGGCCTCGAAACCGTTTTGTGTCGCAACCCAGCACTAAAGTGCTGGGCTAATATCAGACGCCCCTACGGGCTGGAGATCATGCGCGCTAGGTCCCCATATCTGAGGACGACAACATATTCGCGCTACGTCCCGATATCTGCGGACTACAAGATATCTGCGCTACGTCCCCATATTCGCGCCTGTCCCGATCTCCGCAGCGATCTGCGGGATCACTGCGCGTAGCAGCGCTTCGAAGCTGGAGCGGACACGGGCCCCGGTTTCGAGGACTTCTTCGTGTGTGATGGGCTGGTCGAGAATCCCGGCAGCCATGTTGGTGACGCAGGAGATCGCCAGTACGCGGATGCCCATGTGGCGCGCGACGATCACTTCATTGACGGTGCTCATGCCGACCAGGTCGGCGCCAATGTGGCGAAGGTAACGGATCTCCGCCGGCGTCTCGTAGCTGGGGCCGGGGAGCGCGGCGTAAACGCCGTGGAAGACCTCAATGCCGAGTTTGTGAGCCTCGTGAAAAGCGACGTCCTGAAAACTCGCGTCATAGGCGGCGGACATGTCGACAAACCGAATGCCAAAGCGCGGGTCGTTGGGGCCGGTGAGCGGGTTGCAGCCGCTGAGATTGATGTGGTCGTTAAGGACTACGAGGCAGCCCTGCTTGTACTTGTGGCTGATTCCCCCGGCGGCGTTGGTGAGGATGGCGGCACGAACACCGAGGCGTCCGAAGACGCGCATGGGGAACACGACACTTGAAATGGGCTGACCTTCGTAGAGGTGAACGCGTCCCTGCATAGCCGCGACGGTGACCTCGCCGACTTTGCCGATTACGAGTTGGCCGGCGTGGCCCTCGGCCGTTGGCTTGGGATAATGCGGGATCTCGGCGTACGGAATGCGAACCGCGGAATCGAGCGAGTCGGCAAAGGCGCCGAGACCGGAGCCGAGCACGAGGGCGATCTGCGGGCGCAAGGACGTCTGCGCGAGGATGTATTGCGCGGCCTGTTCGGCGCGGTCGAAGTCGGTGAGCATCTTTTCAGTCGCGGTCGCGGTCATAATTCCCTTCCGACGAGAAAGCTTGAACCGCAGAGGACGCGAAGGACGCAGAGCAAGTCAGGGGCAAAATACATAGATCCTTCGCTTCGCTCAGGATGACAACAACTTTGTTCCTCTGCGTCATTTGCGTCCTCTGCGGTTAGTTATTACTTCATCAAAATACCGACAATCGACGCCGACATGAGGTTTGCCATGGTTCCGGCGAGCATGGCGCGGAAGCCGAGGCGCGCCAGTTCGTCGCGCTTGTTCGGGGCGAGTGCGCCGATGCCGCCAATCTGAATTCCGATGGAGCTGAAGTTGGCGAAGCCACAGAGCGCGAAGGTGGCGATGGCGAACGAACGCGGGTCGAGCGCAGACTTCATCGGTCCGAGCTGCGAGAAGGCCACGAACTCGTTGATCACCATGCGGGTACCGAGCAGGTTGCCGATCTCCATGCAGTCTTTCCACGGTACGCCGATGACCCAGGCCACGGGAGCAAACAGCGGACCGAGAATGGCCTGCAGGGATCCCGGGAACCAGGAGATGTGGTTATGAGTCCAGCCGAGAATGCCGTTGAGCAGCGCGACAAGTGCAAGGATGGCGATGAGCATGGCCGCGACATTTAGCGCAAGTTGCAGGCCGTCGCTGGTGCCGCGAGCGATAGCGCCGAGCACGTTTGCGTCTTTGGGCATTTCGACTTTGTTGATGTCGAACTCCGGCGACTCCGCGACTGCGGCGCCGGGCTTGATGCGATGGGGCGCCGTGACCGGTACCTCTGTTTCAGGCACAAGCATTTTGGAGATCAGGATAGTGCCGGGTGCGGTCATGATCACTGCAGCGAGCAGGTGGCTGGCCTCGATTCCAAAATTGATGTAGGCGGCCATGATGCCGCCGGAGACGTGTGCCATGCCGGCAGTCATGATGGTCATCAATTCAGACCGCGTGCAGGACGGCAGGAATGGGCGGATTGTCAGCGGAGCTTCGGTCTGGCCGATGAAGATGCTGGCGCCCACATTGAGCGATTCGGCACCGCTGGCGCCCATGAGGCGCGTCATCACCCAGGCGATGATGCGGACGATGAACTGCATCACGCCGAAGTGATAGAGCATGGCGAAGAAGGCCGAGACGAAAATGATCGTCGTCAGGACGGTGAACGCGAAAACACCGAGCGGCGGTTTTCCGAGGTCGCCGAAGACGAAGGACGAGCCGGCTACGGCGTAGCCGAGCAGCTTGGTGACTGCATCGCCGGCCGTCTTGATGGCGACCTGACCCCATGGAATACGGAGGACAAGCAGGGCGAAGGCGAACTGAAGACCGAGTCCCCAGAGGACGGTCTTGAGGCGAATGGCGCGGCGATTCGTTGAGAAAGCGAACGCCAGTCCCATCATGGTGGCGATGCCAAGAACTCCGATGAAGCGGTCCATGGTGTCTCCCGTCAGCAATCAGCATTCAGCGGTCAGTAATCAGCCGCGAAGCGATGAAGTTTCGTGTTGCCCCCACCGGGGCTCCGGATCGGGTTGCGGTCCGGGACCCGGCACAAAGTGCCGGGGTAAATTGGTATCGTCCCTACGGAACTCGGGTCTTCAATATCTGCTACCCGGCACTGAAGTGCCGGGCTGACCGAATATCGCCCCTACGGGGCTGCGGACTGCAGAAACCAGCTGTCAGCCATCAGCTAGCCGCCAGTTACAGGCGCGGGCGAGCCGCCCGCGCGACAGCCGCCGAGCCGGCGGCGCTACAAGTTAATCTCCTGCTCCGGCGCGGCCGACGCGTTCCATCGGTTCGGGCACGTTGTCGCGGTTCGAATCGCTGTCGTCCGAGGCTTCGATAACGCGGTGAATCAGCGGCTGCGGCATGTACTGCGCGGCGGTGCTGATGTGGTACGCGTCTTCGATGAGTTTGCGGGCCTCGGGCAGGCGCGCGTCTGAGTTGAAGTACACAGTGCAGAGCGCCTCTCCGTGCGCGACCATGTCACCGACCTTCTTGTGCAGGATGATGCCGACCGCCGGGTCTACGGAATCTTCTTTCTTCTCGCGTCCGCCACCCAGAACCACGCTGGCCGTCCCGATCTGCTCGCAGGCGATCGAGGCGACATAGCCGCGGCAGGTGCCAAGGATGTCAACTTGGTGTGTGGCCTGCGGCAGACGACCGTAGTCGTCGATTACTGCGGGATCGCCACACTGAAGGCGAATGATCTCGCGGAACTTTTCCAGTGCGTTCCCGTTCGCGATGAGTTCGGCCGCGAGCTGTTTGCCGGCGTTGACGGTTTCCGTGCGCCCGCCGAGGTAAAACATCCAGCCGCTGAGTTCGACGGAGAGGTCGCGCAAGTCAGCAGGCCCTCGGCCCTTCAGGACTTCGAAGCATTCAATGACTTCGAGGGCGTTTCCGACGGCGAAGCCAAGTGGCTGGTCCATGTCGGTTATCAGCGCGACCATCTTCTTGCCCATCCGGCGGCCGGTTTCGACCATCAACTCGGCCAGGTAGACGGCGTCGTCTTCTTTCTTCATGAACGCGCCGGAGCCGGTCTTTACGTCGAGCACCAGGGCGTCGATGCCCTCGGCGAGCTTCTTGCTCATGATCGAAGCGCAAATGAGGTAAGGGCTTTCGACGGTACCGGTGACGTCGCGCAGGGCGTAAAGCTTCTTGTCGGCAGGAGCGATCTCTTTGGTCTGGCCGATGAGGCCGCAGCCACAGGCGTCGAGAGTGGAGATGAACCGGTCAAGCGACAGATTGACGTTGAAGCCCGGGATCGACTCAAGCTTGTCGAGGGTGCCGCCGGTGTGACCGAGTCCGCGGCCGCTGATCATCGGGACCTTCAGCCCACCTGCGGCGACGATGGGAGCAAGGATGAGCGAGGTTTTGTCGCCAACGCCGCCGGTTGAGTGCTTGTCGACCTTGACCCCAACGAGCGAAGAAAGGTCGAGAACTTCACCGGAGTGGAGCATGGCTTCCGTGAGCGCGGCGAGTTCGGACTTGGTCATGCCGCGAAGGACGACAGCCATGAGAAAAGCGGCGACCTGGTAGTCGGGGATTTCTTCGCGCGTGTACCCGGCGACGATGTAGTTGATCTCTTCTCGCGTAAGCTCGTGGCCGTCGCGTTTTTTGCGGATTAGATCGACTAGGCGCATAAAGACCTTTCAACGCAAAGGGCGCGAGAGGCGCAAAGGAAGAAATGCATAGATCCTTCGCTGCGCTCAGGATGACTGACCTGACGATTTTTCATGCGAGGTCGTCCGTAAGCAGTGCCGTTCATGCGAGGTCGTCCGAGGAGAAGCCGTAAGGGAGGAGGTCGGCGGCGCGGACTTCTTCGACGCCCGATTTGCCCTGGAACAATACGAGTGCGTTGCAGCCGAACTCGAGAATGACCTGACGGCATGCACCGCAGGGGGAGCAAGCGCCTTCCGGATCGGTCCAGACAGCGATGGCGCGCAGGCGCATCTCTGGGCCTTCCGCAGTTATGGCGCTGAAAATCGCGGTGCGCTCGGCGCAGTTCGTCAGGCCATAGGAGGCGTTTTCAACGTTACATCCGGTGTAAACGTGACCGGCGTCAGTGAGAACGGCGGCACCGACGTGAAACTTCGAATAAGGGGCGTAGGCTTGGGCTACGGCCGCCTTCGCTTTTTCCAGAAGCAGTTCGCGATCAGCGGGCGAGAGATGCCCGGATTCGGCTGCATGAGTTGATTCGGTACCAGCCATGGAATCTCCGCGCGCGAGTTCTGTCACACCGAACAGCAGCACACGTGTAACGACACGAATGGGCCGACCAGTGCGACATCGAGAGACTTGGGATTAAAACAAGATTAGAAGTGAGAAGATGCTTGGAGTCAAGCGGGGAAAAGCCTAAGGCATTGATGATTCGACAATTACGATTCGGGCATTGCGATGCATATGGTGGGAACCCCGCTGCCGGGTTGGGGAGCAGGCCCACTTAGGACGCGATCGGTTCCGCGGGAGCTACTACCTTCAAGGCCGACTGGCGAACCCGGAAATGTAAAGGGGAGCGCATCCGTTCGACTTCCCCGTCGTAAGCCACGTTGACAACAGGACGGCGGGTCTCAACCCGAGCCTCCGAAGAGCAGACGAATTGAAGGTCGGCGCCGACATCCAATCGGCCGCGGAACATGAGCCAGGCAAGGCGGAGGAGTCCTGCACGACCAACTGGAGGCACGATGTAGAAGGCCAGGCTGTCCTCACGTACGCAGTCAGCCCCAGTAATCCCGAATGCTTCCACCTGGTGGAGGTTGTGAGCTGCGAACATCAGGGGCGTGCGGAAATTGCGGATCTTATTTCCGGTAGACATTTCAAGGCGCAAGTAACGGTGAGTGCGAAAGAGGCCCAGGAACCCTGCGATATAGGCCGCTAACTGGCTGCGACCACCCCATCGGCGGTATGTTTCTTCGCGTTCCCGGAGCATGGTCGGGTAGATGCCGAGGCTCGCATTGTTCAGGAACACACGTCCGTTGACTTCGGCTAGTGCAACGGCACGAACAGTCCCCTCAAAACACAACCGAGCAGCTCCCTCCAGGTCAAGGGGAACACCAAGGTCCCGGGCGAAGTAATTGAAGGTGCCGAGTGGGAGCACGCCTAGAGCAGTGTCCGTTCCGGCCAGAACAGAAGCTACGGCGCTGATCGTGCCATCTCCACCGCCGGCGAGGACGATGGGGCGGCGCTCGGCCACTGCGTCGCGTGCAAAGAAATAGACATCGTTGATTCGGCTGGCGTAGCCGATCCGGAGGTCGGCACCCTGTTGCGCGAAGATCTCGGCCAAGGTCTCAGCGACTTCCTGCTGGCGTTGCGATCCGGAGCCAAGGTTAAGAATAGCAGTGGCGCGAACGGGGGCGGGCACGGGCAAATGAGAGAGCATGGGTACCAAGCAATGAGATGCGCGCAGGGAGTAGGTTGCTGCCGCTGGCGTACCGACGATAGATTCGCAGTCGAGGAACGGAGCGAAGCAAAATCCCGCTGGAGCCAGCATCTGAGAGGTCCTCTGGTTTTCGCCGTGGCACGTGCTTGGGTGTTTGCATCCATGCAGGCATGCAAAAGAACGCGGAAGTGGTGGTGATTACCGGCGCGTCGGCCGGGGTTGGGAGGGCTGCTGCAAGCGAATTCGCGCGGCGGGGAGCCAAGATTGGTTTGCTGGCACGCGGAAAAGCAGGTCTCGAAGCAGCGAGGAAAGATGTTGAGAGCCTGGGCGGACAGGCGCTGGCGCTGCGAACTGACGTGAGTGACGCTAAGCAGGTGGAAGCCGCGGCTGCCACCGTTGAGCGGAAATTTGGCCCCATAGATATTTGGGTGAATGGCGCGATGGCGTCGGTGTTCTCTCCTTTCAAAGAGATGACCCCGGAGGAGTTCCGACGCGTTACCGAGGTGACCTACCTCGGATACGTGCATGGCACGATGTCCGCGCTTAGACGTATGCTGCCTCGCAACCGCGGAACGATCGTGCAGGTCGGATCAGCACTGGCATACAGGAGCATTCCGCTTCAGTCGGCATACTGCGGGGCGAAACACGCCATTTCGGGCTTCACAGATTCGATTCGTTCCGAGTTAATCCACGACAACAGCAACGTGCATATCACCGCCGTTCACATGCCGGCCCTGAATACGCCCCAGTTTGGCTGGGTGAAAAGCAGGCTGCCGCGAAAGGCGCAGCCGGTACCTCCGATTTATCAGCCCGAGGTGGCTGCACGTGCGATCTATTGGGCGGCACATCACCGGCGGCGGGAGCTGTGGGTCGGAGGCTCGACTGTGGTCACGATTGTCGGCAACAAATTTCTTCCCGGGGTTGGTGACTGGTACTTGGGAAAGACCGGATATAAATCGCAACAGCACGATGGGCCGGAGAATCCTAAGCGCCCGGACAACGTATGGTCGCCGGTGGATGATGCGCGAGACTTCGGCGCTCGAGGAACGTTCGACAGGCGGGCGAGCGACTCGAGCCGACAGTTGTGGCTGGCGCAGCACAAGGGCTGGCTGGGAGCAGTGGGAGTGCTGCTTGGAGCTGCGGTTGCAGCAGCACGAATCGTTCGAACATCACGTGAGCGCCAGTACGAGGAGTGGGATTATACGCGGGCCGCATGAGAGATCGCAGTCACGCGAGAACATCATGGTAAGTCGGGAGAGCAAAGGGATGGCACAGAAGAAGAGCTTGTTGATCGGAATGGCGATTGGAGCCGGTGCGGCGATAGGTATCCGTGAAGGGGTACGCCGCCTGAGACAGCGCGGAACGTTTTGGGGAGAGACGGGACGGAGATACGACAATGCCGAACACTCCCGGCACAGCGACGCTGTGTTGGAGCCGGAGGACTCGCATACGCATAGCCACATACACGCCTCCGACGAGGGTACATCCTGGATTGAACGGGGACGGAGCGCGGCCGGAGCACAGCCAGCGATGACAGAGAGCGGTAGCCGCACAAGCACAAGCACGGAAGCGGAATTGCGCAGATCAGGGACGGGTGAAAACCCGGTGCGATACACACGTCCAACCGATTCTCAGGCTGCTTCGGGTGGCGAAGCACCGTTCATTAAAGAAGATAAATAAGAAGGTCATATTTCGTGCGGCGGCGAACGAACGCTAGCGCTAATCCCACTGCCGTAGTGCATCACCCGGCGGCAACTCGCGGATGCGGTGCCGCAGTCAGCGTTCTTCCAGGGTCATCTTCATTCCGTACTTCGGGCGAAGTGTGATGAGGGGCTGAGGTTCGACCGGGTGGCCGGGGACGAGGCGGAGCCTCCAGCGCTGGGCGATTGCGGCGAGAGTGAGGATCCCCTCCATCCAGGCGAAAGACTCGCCGATGCACTGGCGAGGTCCGGCGCCGAACGGGAAATAGCAGAACCGAGGGACTCCAGCAGACTTGATGACGGGGATGTAGGCCGTGCTGGTCGCTGGGGAGTTCGCCCCTGAAGGCGCGCGCCCCGCACCTACGGACTGTTGCTCGACGCTGAAGCGCTCAGGCAAAAACGCAAGCGGCTGGTGCCAGTATCTCGGGTCACGATGTAGGATGTACTGGCTCATGAGTACGGTCGTGCGAGCCGGGAACCGCCACGGCCCCAGAGAGAAATCGTTCAGTGCGCGGCGGCCCATTGCCCACGCAGGCGGGTACAGGCGCATTGATTCGGCCAGAACCATTTCGGTATAGCGCAGGCGCGGAACGTCGTCGAGAGTTGGGTTTCGCCCATCAAGAGCCGTGTCGATTTCAGTCTGAAGGCGCCGTTCGATTTCGGGATTCTGCGACAGAAGGTAAAAAGTCCAGGTGAGCGCGTTAGCAACGGTTTCGTATCCGGCCAGGATGACGGTGAGTATCTCGTCACGAAGTTCGTCATCAGAGGGAGCGTGAATGGCTCCGGTCGCGTCGGGGCGTGGGGCCATGAGCATGGTGAGCAGGTCAGGCGAAGATGCTCCAGAGCCGTCATAGGCAGCGTGGGAAAGTTTGCTGCGATGATCGTCAATGAGGCGGTACACCGTCTTGTCAAGTCGTGAGCGGGCGCGGCGAAACCTGCGGAGTTGAGGAAACGGGAAGTAAAGCAGGAGTTCGGCCGCCGGAAGTGCGACCAGAAAGGTGTAGTCGCGCATGATGGTGTTGACCGCATCATTGAGCTCGGCGACCTCGGGGCCGAGTTCGGTGCCAAAGAGTGTGGCGGCGACGATGCCCATGGTGAGCTGCATCATGTCCTGCGCGATGTCGCGGGTCTGGCCGTCGCGCCATGTGGAGATCATGCGGGCCGTGTGTTCGACCATCACGTCGGCGTAGGCGGTGATGCGCTGGCGATGGAAAGCCGGTTGGGCTGCACGGCGCTGAGCGCGATGAGTGTGGCCGTCGGCGGTAATCATGCCGTTGCCAAGGAGCATCTTCGTGCGCTGCTGAGTACGCTCCTTTATGAAGTTCTCGTGTTGAACGACAAGAATCTCCCGGATGTAGTCGGGATGATTGATGAAGACGATGTGCTCGGGACCGAGGCGGTAATGGGCGATGTCTCCGTGCTTCTCAGCCAGATGAGAGAAGAGCGCGATGGGGTCCGCGGGTCGGAATTTGCGGAGAGCGTACCAAAGCAGGTTGTGTTCGAGACCAGGCGGGTAGCGGTACCCTGTTGCGGTCTCTGCATGGGGGTCTGCGGCGGTGGCCATGAGCATTGGATGATTTAGGGATTGAATGATTTGATGATTTTCGAATCATAACTTCGGCGTGAAACGCTGGCAGCAGTCTTGTACGACTCGGATGAAAGCGACTGGAGGCATAGATGAATGAAGGTGTGTGGCTAGTGGCGGTAGTGTCGGTGGTAGCTGCTATTTTCGGAACTGCTGGAACTGCTCAGGCCGAAGATGGTGAGACGATCATTGCGATGGAGCGCGCCGCGCTGGACCGGTGGGGCAACGGTGATCCGGATGGATTCCTGGAGATTTCGGACCCGCAGGTTGTGTACTTCGACCCTTTTCTTGAACGCAGACTCAATGGGCGAGAAGAGCTGAGAAAGCTGTACGACGAGATCCGCGGAAAGATAAAGGTTGACCGCTACGAGATGCTTGATCCCAAGGTTCAGGTGGCAGGGGATATGGCGGTGCTGACGTTCAACTTTGTCTCACATGGAAGTGAAGGGGAGATGCGGTGGAACACGACCGAGGTGTATCAGCGCAAAGAGGGCAAATGGCGCATCGTCCACACTCACTGGTCATTGACCCAGCCGAAGCTGGCTCAGTGAATGCCCAAGTGTGCTCTTGAGGGGACGGTGTGGCCAAGCTGTTGAGGACAATAGAGAGTCCGTGCAGGTTCAATTTGCATCAACTTATAGCGGGCTCACTCAGGGCTTCATCGTCTAGTTGAGACGCGGCTTTCGTCGTTGCTCCGACGACGCACAACTAACTCCCAGAGCAATTGAAATCATAAACATATGAGCACTGTTACAGACATCTCGCGCATTGCGGCTGACAAGGCTGAGAACCGGGAGCAGGTACTCGACGCTTTCCGAAGATGGGGGTACCTGGAGGCCGATCTGGACCCGATGCAAGGGCCGTCGCTTCAGCCCCAGCGGCATCCTGAACTGGAAGCTTTGGACGGCGGAGTTGCCGAGGAAGCACGTCGGATCTACAGCTCAACCATTGGCGTGGAGTTCATGCACATACCGGACCCGGAACGACGCCGCTGGATTCAGGACCGAATGGAAGGGGCGGCGCCTGATGTGGATCGCGAGTACGTGCTGGAACGGTTGATTCGCGCCGATCTGTTTGAGCAGGTCCTGCAGGCAAGATACCTCGGCACAAAGAGATTTTCGCTTGAGGGTGTGACTGCCCTGATTCCACTGCTGGACGAGATGCTGCGCGGAGCGGTGGAGTACAGCGCGGTGCAGATGGTGCTCGGCATGAGCCATCGGGGCCGCCTGAATTTCATGTGCCACATCGCGAACCGCCCCGCATCGGAAATCTTCGCGAATTTTGAAGACGTAGACCCGCGGAGCGTGCTGGGCGGCGGCGATGTGAAGTACCACATGGGCTCGACTGGTGAGTACGTCACGAAAGATGGCGGCAGGATCAACATTCACCTAGTGTCGAACCCGAGTCACCTGGAAGCTGTGGATCCGGTTGTAATGGGCCGCGCACGAGCTAAGCAGGACAGGATCGGAGATAGCGCTGGAGAGAAGATTCTGCCGGTCACGATTCACGGCGATGCAGCCTTCGCCGGCCAGGGGATCTGGGCGGAGACGCTGAACTTCAGCGGCTTGCAGGGGTTCAGCGTTGGAGGCTCCATCCACGTGATTGCCAACAACCTGGTGGGCTTCACGGCAAACCCGTGGGAGACGAATTCTTCGAGGTTTGCCTCCGACGTGGCCAAGCGACTGCCGATTCCGATCTTCCACGTCAATGCGGAAGATCCGGACGCGGTGGTACGCGTGGCGAGGATCGCGCTTGAATACCGATACGCCTTTCGCAGCGACGTGGTGATCGACCTGATCGGATACAGGCGCCATGGGCACAGCGAGGTTGATGATCCGTCTATCACTCAGCCGGTCCTCTACGCGAAGATCAAGAACCACCCCATGCTGTCGGAGATTTACGCGAAGCGAGCAGGCATAGACGCTGCGCAGATTGTGGAGCGTGTACGAGGCCAATTCGAGAAAGCGTGGACGGACGCGAAGAAGCTTGCGAGGCGTCCTGTGCTGCACGAGCTGCCGCGCTACTGGGATGCGTACAAGGGCGGGCGCTACAAGCCAGAGTATGAAGTCGAGACAGGGCTGAGCAAAGAAGAGTTGGGAAAGATTGCGGATGCCTTGGGTAGTTATCCGCAGGGGTTCAACATTCACCCGAAGATCAAGAAATTGCTTGAACAGCGCCAGGAAATGGGCCACGGAAAGCGCCCGGTCGATTACGGCATGGCTGAGGCCCTGGCATTCGCGTCGCTGCTGAAGGCAGGCACACCTGTAAGGTTGAGCGGCCAGGATTCGAAGCGAGGTACGTTCAACCAGCGTCACTCGGTGCTGATTGATACGGAGGACCAGCACGAGTTCACGCCGCTGTGCCACGTCGCGGAGAGACAAGCGCGGTTCGAGGTTTACAACTCGGAGTTATCGGAAGCCGCCATTATGGGCTTCGAGTATGGATATAGCCGGGACTTTCCGGAGGCGCTGGTGTTGTGGGAGGCGCAGTTCGGCGACTTCGCGAATGGCGCACAAATCATCATCGACCAGTTCGTCAGTTCAGGTGAAGACAAGTGGGGACTGCTCACTGGGCTGGTGTTGCTGCTGCCGCACGGATATGAAGGGCAGGGTCCGGAGCACTCGAGCGCGCGCGTGGAGCGGTACTTGCAATTGGCGGCGAAGGATAATATGCAGATCGCGCAGCCCTCGACGGCTGCCCAGTACTTCCATCTGCTGCGCAGGCAGGCACTACGTAAATGGCGAAAGCCGCTCGTGGTATTCACACCGAAAAGTATGTTGCGGCATCCGGAAGCGGTTTCGAAGATCGAGGAGTTTACGGCACCGCAGTTTCAGAAAGTGATCCCGGATAGAGAAATTCAGGATGCGGAGCGCGTGCTGATCTGCACAGGCAAAGTTGGCCACGAATTGCGAGTTGAGCGCAAGCGGCGCAAGGATGCGAGGACGGCCATCGTATTCCTGGAGCAACTTTATCCATTTCCAGAGGCGGAATTGACGGCTGCGATCGGACAGCATCGCAGTGCTCGAGAGGTTGTCTGGGTGCAGGAAGAACCGGCGAACATGGGTGCGATGTGGTACGTGCTGCCGCGACTTCGCAGACTGGCTGCGCCGACTGCGGTCAGATCGGTAAAGAGATCAGCCAGCGCGAGTCCGGCGACGGGTTCGGGCAAGGCACACGAACTCGAGCAGAAAACGCTACTGACGCTGGCGTTCGCGGCGGGAGCTGGCTCGGTGAAGGCCGATGGCAGCGAGGGCGGCCAGTCCGCGCCGGGAGCGACTCCGTAGTCAACAATCGTATTGAGTGGCGCAGGCTTCGGCTTGCGCCTTTTTCATGCTTTCGGATTGCCGAAAATGGGTATTGGGTCCGAGCTGCAGGACGTCGGGATTTTGACACCGTGAGCAGTGGGGCAGGATAATCCGCAGCCGGGGTGCTGTTGGAGCGTGGGGGATCGCGGCGGTATGGACATGGAGAGGACGTCTGCGCTGCTCAGACGAGACTTGCACAAGGAATATTCGTGTGCGGTTCGGGGGCGTGGCGCTTACCTGTGGGACAGCAACGGTAGGCGTTATCTGGACTTTTCCGGTTCGGCGACGGCGTGCTTCATCGGACACGGTGACGAGGGTGTCGCGCGAGTGATGGCGGAACAGGCGAGATCGCTGGAGTTCGCGCACACATCGCAGTTCACCACACCGGTTGCTGAGGAGTTTGCGTGGGAGTTGCTGGAGTTCGCGGGTGAGGCGTTTCGTGGCGGTGCGGTGTGCTTTACGAGCGGTGGATCAGAATCGACCGAAACGGCTCTGAAGCTGGCGAGGCAGTACCAGGTAGAAATCGGGCAGAAGCAACGGTACCAGATCATCAGCCGCAAACAGGGGTATCACGGGGCAACACTGGGCGCGCTGGCCGTCTCTGGGAATGTGAAGCGGCGTGAGATGTACCTGCCAATGGTGCGCGAGTTCGAGCAGGTCAGAACTCCGAACTGTTATCGCTGCTCTTATGCGTGCGACTCCGGCTGTGATGATTGCGGGTGGAAGTACGCAGAAGAGGTTCGGGGTGCAATCGACAATTCGAACGGTGAGGCAGCGGCATTCATCTTCGAACCAGTGAGCGGGGCGACGCTGGGAGCGGTGGTGCCGCCGAAGTCGTACCTGCCGCGAGTTTGTGAGGTATGCCGAAGAGAAGGCGTGCTGCTGATTGCGGATGAAGTGATGACCGGTTTCGGGCGAACGGGTCGGAACTTCGCTTTCGAGCACTGGAATGTTGCTCCGGACATCATGGTACTCGCGAAAGGCATATCCAGCGGGTACGCGCCGCTCGGAGCAGTTGTTGCAAACAAGAAGGTTGTGGACGCGATCGCGAATGGATCAGGCGCGCTGGTGCATGGATTCACGTACAACGCTCACAGTGTGGCGGTCGCAGCGGGACGCGAGGTGTTGCGGCGAATCGTGAATGACAAGCTGGTGCTGGATGCGGCGGCCAAGGCCGAACTGCTGGGCGACGCGTTGCGCGGGCTTTACGAGTGCCGAAGCGTAGGGGATGTGCGCGGCTTAGGGCTGCTGTGGGGCGTGGAGTTTGTAACGAGCAAGGAAACCAAAGATCCCTTTAAACCGGACGCACAGTTCGCTACGAAGATTGCCGCGGCTTGCGCAGCACGCGGGGTGATGGTTTATCCCATGCAGGGCTGCGTGGATGGTTATAAAGGCGATCACCTGCTGATCGCGCCTCCGGTGGTGATAACTGAAGAACAGATCAAGTGGGCGGTCGAGAGAGTGAAGGCGGCGGTGAAAGAGGTAGAGGATGCTGTGGGGTCTTAGGTTCAGGTGGTTAGGTGTTGGGTATTAGCTGTTAGCTCTAAGCTTTTAGCTGTCAGTGGGTCTTCTGTGGGTGACCAGATCAGGGTGTAGGGCGTAAGGCGGTCGTGAAGTATGCAGAAGGTTTTTGCCGACGCGAATGCGGCAATCTTTGATGTTGAAGATGGCGCGACGATCATGGTGGGCGGGTTCGGGCTGTGCGGCATCCCGGAAAACCTGATTATGGCCCTGCTGAAAAAGAACGCGCGCAACCTGACGACCATCAGCAACAACGTTGGCGTGGACGGTTTCGGCATGGGCTTTCTGTTGGCGAATGGCCAAATCGCACACCACATCGGCACGTACGTTGGCGAGAACAAGCTACTGGAAGAGAAGGTGCTGAAGAAGGAGATCAGTCTTGAACTGATTCCGCAGGGTACCTTCAGCGAGAGAATACGCGCGGGCGGCGCAGGAATCCCGGCATTCTACACACCGACTGGTGTGGACACGATGGCCGCTGACGGCAAGGAGATGCGCGAGTTCGAAGGCAAGCCTTACTTAATGGAAGCGTGGCTGCGTGCGGATTTCGCTTTCGTCAAGGCTTGGAAAGGTGACAAGTGGGGTAACCTCGTTTATCGCAAAACCGCGCGTAATTTCAATCCGATGATGGCCACGGCAGCAGCAGTGACGATTGCTGAAGTTGAGCACCTGGTAGAAGTCGGGGAGATCGATCCCGATGAAGTGCATACCCCGGGCATTTTTGTGAAACGACTTTTTCAGACGAGCGAGCAGGAGAAAAGGATCGAGCGGTTGAGGACGAGAGCGAGAGCTTCTGGTCTGCTTTAGTTCGTTTGTGCTTCGCAGATTGTGCGTGGAGAGGTGTGATGGTGAGAAGAGTGGTGGCTGGACTCGTGCTCGTGGTGCTTCTTGGATGGGCGGTGCTGGTAGCTGCGGTGAGTTGGGCGATGCACCAATCCCCAGAGCAATTCGGTCGATTCATGGCCAAAATGCCCGGCCCGGCGTACCTGGTGCTGCCTTTCGAAACTCTGTGGATGAGAGCGCGACAGGGTGCATTGCGCGTCGGAGATGAAGCGCCGGACTTCAATCTGGCAACGGTTGACAAGAGCGCGCGCGTAAGACTCTCGGACCTGCGTGGCAAGCCGGTTGTACTAGTGTTCGGCAGCTATACGTGACCGCCGTTTCGGCGGGAGGTTCCCGCCTTGAATGCCCTCTATGAACGGTACCGCGATTCGGCTGCGTTTTACGTGATTTACATTCTCGAGGCACACCCCAGCGACGTTTGGCAGATGCAGAGCAACGTACGGGACAACGTGGTGTTTTCAAGTCCAAGAGATATCGAAGAACGAAGCGGGCTTGCCGGAACTTGTGTGCGCAAATTGGGAATCAAGTTCCCCGCACTAGTTGACGGCTTCGAAAATGCAACCGAAAGAGCTTACACGGGCTGGCCTGACAGACTCTACGTGATCGACGCTGCCGGTCGAGTCGCGTACAAAAGCAAGCCGGGACCATTCGGATTCCTGCCTGCCGAACTGGAGGCCACGTTGAGAGAACAAGCCGAGTCGAGATCTGCGGCACGACAATGATGGGAGTACGTCGGGTGTCAGGGCCCAGTTGCGACGAGTCGGTTGTACTTCCTCAAAACCTCACGCAGGCGGTCGTGTGGCAACGCTATGACCGTGTGATTGTTCATGCCACTCATGGTGTCTGCCGCGATCATGGCATTGACGATCGCTTCTTCGGTGGCATGAACAGTCGCCTCGAAGAGCGGGTCGATGCGCTCGTTCGAGAGCATGGTGACGTTCGCCGCGGGCACGGTACTGAAGGCTTTTGCGTTCGCCGTGGAGAAGGCGATGAAAATGTCGCCGGACCCATTGCCGCTCGTGCTTCCGGTGCGAGCTAGACCGAGTGAGGCGCGGCGTATGACACGTTTCAGTTGGTGCGGCAGTAAAGGGGCGTCGGTGGCGACGACGATGATGATGGATCCGACGTCGCTGGTGCGGTCGCGAAGCCACGGCGGGCCCGAGGAATTGTGCTCGGAGGCGGTCTCGTCGGATGCATAGGCGGGATGCTCGGGGATTTCGATTCCTACTGGAACACCGGCGATGCGCAGATTAGGGCGACGCCCATAGTTGCACTGTACTAGAACGCCGACCGTGTAACCGCCCTGCTTGTCATCGAGTTTGCGCGACGATGTTCCGATGCCTCCCTTGAACTCGTTGCAGATCATCCCTGTGCCGCCGCCGACATTCCCCTCCGCAACCTGGCCTGAGGCAGCGGTGTCGAGCGCATGAAAAACGTGCTCTGGCTTTACGTGGAAGCCGTTTATGTCGTTGAGCCAGCCGTCCCAGGTTTCAGCGACAACAGGCAGAGACCACCAGTAGCCGCTGGTATCGGGGCCGCCTTTTTTCACGCGCCATTGTATAACCGCGTCGCGGGCCACACCGACGCTGTGCGTATTGGTGATGATGATTGGTCCTTCAAGAAAGCCGGATTCTTCCACCCAGGTCGTGCCGGTCATCTCTCCGTTGCCGTTAAGCGAGAACCAGCCTGCGAACACGGGATCGGTGATGGATTTTCCACGCGGAAGGACGGCAGTTACTCCTGTGCGGACCGGACCGACGCCAATCTTGACCGGGCCGGGTTCGCCCTCGATGAGAGTGGTGTGACCGACTTCCACACCTTTAACGTCGGTGATGGCATTGAGCGGACCGGGCGTGCCGTCGAAGGGGACACCGAGGTTGCGAGCGCGGGGCTTGGTCTGGGCGATCATGAGAGCACCTGAGTAAAGCAGAAAGAGAATAAGCAAAGCTGAAGCGGCACACGAACCGGCGGAAATGCATGGATCACTGGCTGCGCTGAGGAGGGCAAAGCGTTGGCTCCGTTGACGCGGCTGGGTCATTGCTTGTGCTCCGCTGGCTTACCTTCGTTTGCCTGGGCTGCAGTTTGCTTCAGTTGCGTCGCGAGTTGGTTTAGCAAAGTTGTGTTCTTCTCAAGGGCCTGTTCGAGGAGCGCGATCTGGCGCTTGGCGACTTCGAACCTCCCCGCCTCCACCGCCTCAGTGATTGCAGGAAGTTCGAGGTGGTCATAGGTGTACCGCGCCGCGTAGAGCATGTGCTTGAACCAGGGGCGTCCGGGGATGCCATCGGGGTTAAGCCAGTTCCCTTCCACCTGCATGAGCCCGCGATTGATTCGGTCGAGGGCGGGAGAGTCGAGTTTTCCTGAGTTCAACGCAGAGCTGATCGCATGGTTCACATTCATGCCCGCATTTTCGAAGGCGCTGATGCGCGTGTTCAGGCGGTCGAGATCAGACGCGGCTTTGGACTTGTCGACTTTCGTGTTGTTGCGGAGATCGCTCACGAACTGACGCAGGTTGACGGCATAGATGGCAAAGTCCAGCGGGAGAACGTCGGCATTGGCAAGGCGCAGCGCTACCGTGCCCCAGAGTTGCGACAGCAGCGTGTGATAGCGATAGCCGGGGTCGCCGATGTTGTTAATCCAGTAGAAGTCGTCGTACATGGAATGGTAGACGCCATAGGGGCCATCGAACGTGAGACCGATCACGGGAATGCCAAGGTGATTGAGGAAGACGGTGTGGTCAGAACCGCTGCCGATTCTGGTATCGACGAGGTCGGAGTCGGCGATCGTGGCCGTCTTGTCATCGCTGCCGGGTGACCATCCACCCTTCGGACCCTCTGCCTTCGCTCGGCGCATGCTCGCTTTCGCTGCCTCGTAGAGAGTTGAACCAGAGGGATCGCGAAGAACTTTGGTGGACTCGACGAGCATGGGAGCGAGTGAGGCGACGGCGCTGGCATTGAGGTCGGGGCCCGAGGCGGAGGAGTCAACGTTGAGATAAGCGACGGCTTTCTGTTTCAGCTCGTCCGCGAACTGTTCACCCCACTCTGTCGATCCGGTCAGGCCGACTTCTTCCCCGTCCCACGAGCAGAAAACGAGCGTGCGGCGTGGCCGAGTGCCCTGCTTGAGCATGTCGCCGAGAACGCGCGTTAAGTCCATCATCGAAGCTGTGCCGCTGGATGGATCGACTCCGCCATAGACCCAGGCGTCGCGGTGGTTGCCAAGGACGATCCATTGATCCGGATAATCAGAGCCGCGAATACGACCTTCGACGACGTAGTTCGGCTTGACACTGTTGTCCATCAACACCTTGAGGTGAGCCCGGACCCGCGAGCCTCCGAGTTTGTACGTGATGGGCAGGCCACCTTGCCACGCTTTGGGTGCGACCGGGCCGTCCATGTTTTCGAGCAAAGGCTTGGCATCACGCCATGAGAGTGGGAGCGCTACGATGCGTGGGATGGTTTCGGATTTTTCTGCTGGGATTTGCTTTGCTCCGGGCACGGAGGCCCAGCCGGGCGTGAGCGGATCGCCGGGAACGATGAAGTCGTAGGTGATGGCTCCGCGCTGGATGTGCGATTCCGGTCCCCATGGACCTTCGGGAAACACTGCACCTTTCTTGAACCCATCTTCCTGCGGATCGGAGTAGATAAGAATCGCGGCCGCACCATTCTGCTGAGCGGTGAGCGCTTTGAAACCACGATAGCTGTAAGGATTCGAGTAGCGGACGAGAACGATTTTGTCTTTGACGTCGATGCCGGCCTCGCGCAGGACTGCGTAGTCTTCAGGATTTCCGCCGTTGGCGTACACCACGGGCGCGGTGACCTCACCGGATTGCGATAGGCCAATCCAGCCGGGGCTGACGTTGGGGTTCTTGGTATCGGGATCAACGTCGTATGCATCTTCGCGGAGGCTCGCCTTGTAACGAACAGGCGCGACCATTTCAAGCGAGACATCGCGAACCATGGTATTCAGAACGTCGTATTGGCGGATCGCGACGTCTTCCAGGCCTTGCTTCTTCCATTCTTCTGCGATGTAGCGAGCCAGTTCGTTGTTGCGCTCGGAGCCTGCGGGATGAGGCTCGGCGGTGAAGATTCGATGGTAGGCCTTGATCTGATCGGACGAGATGGACTGGATGAGCTTCGACTCGGCCTGTTGCTGTTTCTTTGCTGATTGCGGTGTGAAGCCTGCAATCTGCGCGGCTGCGGAGAGGGCGGCCAAGAGTAGAAAGGCGAGGACTCGCATTAACACCTCGTAATCTGCGTTTGTGAGATGCGGGAGCGAGAAGAAAGGAAATACGCACAGGGGCGCGAGGGAACGCAGAGGTGCGCGGAGGAGAAGCGGACGGGGCACAGCCCCGTCCCACAACGAGGAACCTAATTCGCAGGCGTTCCGGCGGAGCTGTCTGCCGGAACGTTTTTCACCCACTTGTCGAACCAGTTGATGGTTTCAAAGAGCGTGTGCTCGACGGATTCGATCGCCTGATAGCCATGCGCTTCGTGCGGCAAAGTGACGTATCGGACGGTGCCGCCGTTGCCCTTGATTGCGGCATAGAGGCGTTCGCTCTGGATTGGGAAGGTACCAGAGTTGTCGTCGGCTTCGCCGTGGATCAGCAGGATCGGGCGCTTGATCTTGTGGGCGTAGTTGAACGGCGACATCCTGTTATAGGTATCCTGCGCTTCCCAGTATGTGCGGCGCTCGCTCTGGAAGCCGAACGGAGTGAGCGTGCGATTGTAAGCGCCGCTGCGGGCCACGCCGGCCTTGAACAGATCGGTGTGGGCGAGCAGGTTGGCGGTCATGAAGGCGCCATAGCTGTGTCCCATAGCGCCGAAGCGGTTGGGGTCGCTGACACCCATCTCAGCAGCCTTATCAATGGCAGCCTTGGCGCTGGCAGCGATCTGCTCGATGTAAGTGTTGTTCATTGTTTCCGGATCGCCAACGACGGGCATGGTCGCGTTGTCGAGCACGGCGTAGCCCTGGGTCACGAGCCAAAGGTGCGACATGCCATTGATGGTCGTGAAACGATATTGCGAGCCGGAGACCTGGCCGGCAGTCCTGGCGTCCGTGTATTCGAGCGGGTAGGCCCAGATGACCGACGGCAGGCGCTCCCCGAGCTTGCGGCACGCCATGCCCGCGGGCAGTTGAGAAGCGCACGATGGGGGCAGATACAACGTGAAGCTCAGGTCAACGCCGTCCGGCCGTTTATAGGTGACCAACTGCTTGGTGATGAGGGAGAGCTGAGGAGCCGGATTAGGTGTCGTGAAGACAGGTGTCTTCGCGTCCGGGTTAGCGGAGTGTCGAATGTAGTAGATGGGCGCGGTGTCTGGCGTTTCAAAGCGAGTGAGGAACTTCGAGCCGTCGGTAGTGAGTATGGCGATCGGAGATTCGTAGGTCTGTTCCGAGGCGCGGAACAACCGTTCGGACTTGCCGGTGGCGAGATTGTAGCGGTCGAGGAACGGGAAATCGCCCTTGGGCGACGCGCCTTCTCCGCGCAGGAAGATATCATCCCCTATCTGCAGCATGACGAGCTGCCCATTGGGCAGGACGCGAGTGACGGGCGTACCTGGGTCGCCGTAGCGGTCATTGATCGAGCGTTCCCAAAGAACCTTTGGCGCGTCAGCGGACTTGTCGACGTTAACGGCGAGAGTGCGGACCCAGCGCCGGTTGCGGTCGTAATCGCGAACAACGAGTAGGCCATTCTCGCCGTAAGAAACTCCACCAATACGGCCCCCGGCAAATCGATATCGCAGACGCGTGAATTCGGTGGGCTTACCAGTGAATGGAGCTGAGAGAAGGTAGAGTTGGTCGCGGAAGTCGGCCTTCTTCTTCGGATTGCCTTCGTCTAGAGCGACCGTCCAAAGCAGTGTGGCGGGGCGGGTGGCGACCCACTCGTGCGAGCGGGGCCCGGTGATCACGCCTTCGATGGGCACGTGCTCGGCTGAAGGCTGAGAGGCGAGATGCTGCTCGACCTTGCCGGTGCGATCCCAGACTTCGACTTCGTGCGGGAAGTCAAAAACGGGCATTTGATAGGAGTAGGGCTTCACGACTCGCGAGACAAGAATGTGCTGGCCGTCAGGTGAGGGCGACACTGATTCGAAGATGGCCGGCTTGCCGACTGGAGTGATTTTCCCGGTGTGTGTATCGACCAGCGCAAGCTGCGCGGTGGCGTAGTAGTCGAAGAGATCTTCTTCGTGCGGGTTCGTGAGCAGGTCTTCGTACGTTCGGATTGGCGCGGGCTTGCCGCTGGATTCCTGCACGTTGGGGCCGCTTGGAGCCTTTGGGGCAGGAGGCTCGGGCCCGCGAGTGGACGAAACAAGCTGGACGAGTATAGTGCGCTGGTCGGGCATCCACTGGAAGGGTTCGCCATAAACGGCGTTAAGCTTCACGTTCTGCATACGACGCGTTGTGCCGCTGAAGGCGTCGCCGATCCAAAGCTCCACGGAGGCTGCGGTGAAATTGAGAAATGCGAAGTGCCGGCCGTCGGCGGACCACTCGGGCTCGCTCACCCATGCGTTCGGCGGGAGCGAAACTTTGGTCTGCTTGCCGTCGGCGATGGTGATGAGCCGGTAACCGTTGCGGCGAACGGGATGATGCGGGCCGTTTGTAGCCGGATTGAAGCGCAGTCCGGCCAGACGCATCATGGGCTGAGCAAGGTCAGCGATGGGCGGATGGCGCAGGCTATCGATGACGATCATGCGGTCGCGCGTAGGGCTTACCGAGATGGACGGCATGGCCTGCGATTCGAGAATGCCGGTTATCATGCTGGCCGGCTTCTGGTACTTCGGGCGGGAAGGCGCGGCTGCATCGGCTGCGAACAATGGAAGTGATAACAAAAGTACTGCGACGACGCACAAAGACCGTGGCGGTTTGCGCATTGCGCCTCCTGATGGGCAGATGAGTGGAGTTGAGGATAACTGCCAGTCAGAATTTTGGGAAGGGAGACCGGGCAATCGAGTGACTGAAAGGTTGAAGGGCACCAGCGGAGGTCCCGTCCATCGGTTGGGACGGGACATGAAGAGAGTCAGTTATGGCTTAAATACTGCGGGCGCGAGGGCTCTTTCAATTGCAGCAGAGGCGAGAGCGGTCATGATTTTGTAGCCGGCTGCGTTTGGATGCAGGCCGTCCTCGGCCAACTCGCGGCGGAGCATGCCTTTATCGTCCACCATGGCACTGAAGTAGTCGACATAGACACAGGTGGTTGCTGTTCCGCTTGCTTTCGACTTGGGCGCGCGCGCCTTGCGAGAGGAGGACTCGGTAGCTCCCTCGCAGTAGTTCTTCAGCCAGCGATTCAGTTCCAGGATCTGCTGCGGCGATCGGGTGGCGAAAAAGTCCAGTGCCCGAGGCGTGTAGTTGTGGACCGGCAGCACGGACGAGAAGATGACACGGATGTCGTGAACGCGCGCGAGTTCTGCCATCGAGGCGTAGTTGGCTTCGATCTGCTCGAGCGTTGTCGGACCGGTGTTGCCTGCGATGTCGTTGGTGCCCGCAAGAATGATGACGGCGCGAGGCTTAAGATCAATGACGTCCTGGCGAAAGCGGACCAACATCTGCGAAGTGGTTTGGCCGCTGATTCCGCGGTTCACATACGGCTTACCCGGAAAATAGGCAGGCAAGTCCCAGAAATCTGTTATGGAGTCGCCGAAAAAAACGACGCGGTCCTCGCCGGGGGTGGGCGAGGCGAGTTTCGCGTTCGCATCGCGGTAACGTGAGAGTTCGCCCCAATCGTCCATGAGCTTAAGCATTCTCGATTTTCGCCATTCAAGCAGTTTTTCGGCGCCTTTGGATGGCTGTGACGGTTGCTGGGCGAGAGATCCGACACAGAGAAATAGAACGAGCAGTAGCAGCAACTTAGAATGCGTTTGCCTGGGCATGAGAAATCAATATACAGCCGCTGTGTTGGTTGAACAATGTGACGGTGCAACAAGTGCGCAGGTACCTGGGCATGTTCAGCCGACGCATCCAACGGCGATATGGAGAGCGCCAAACCCCTGTGGGCTGTTGCCGACCAGAAGGAGCGTCTTGCCGAGCTGACGGCCGGCACCGAAGATTCCAGGAAGGAACTTCCCTTGCGCCGCGATGTGCGCTCACTGGGGACGCTGCTCGGACGAGTTCTGGTGGAACAAAGCGGGCAGGAGCTGTTCGAGACAGTAGAAACCCTGCGCCGAGTTCTGATTGAAAACCGGGAGCAGAGTGGCGGTAGCGGAGATGGCACACCGCTGCTCACAGACGCGACGCGGTTGGTCCGCTCGCTCGATGTGAAAGCCGCATACAGAGTGACGAAAGCTTTCGCTCTGTATTTCATGCTGACAAACCTGGCGGAAACACACCACCGAAAACGGAGACGGCGTGCAAGCCAACTCCACTCCGAGCAAGAGCCACTTGCCGGCACCTTTCGTGGCACCCTTTCCAGAATGCAGGCACAGGGCGTAACAGGCGAGCAGGCGCTCGAGGCACTGAGGAAAGTGTTGGTCGAGCCTGTATTCACAGCACACCCGACCGAAATCGGGCGCCTAACCATATTCACGAAGCGAGCGAGAATCGCGGAGCATTTGGACAGGCTAGATGAATTGCCGCTGCCTGATTCGGAAGCCGCGCAGCGCGAGGCCGCCATCATGGCTGAAATCACAGCCCTGTGGCAGACAGACGAAGTCCGCCTGCAAAAGCCAACAGTAACGGATGAGATCCGCGCAGGATTAAGCTACTTCCCGAGGTCGCTGTTCCAAGCTCTTCCCGTCGTCTATGAGCAGATCAGTGAGTGCTTCGACGAGTTGTACGGCATGAAGATCGGGATCGCGGAATTGCCGATATGCGTTCGGTTTGGCTCATGGATCGGCGGCGATCGCGACGGCAATCCGTTCGTTACATCTGCCTGCACGCAAGAGGCGCTGGCGCTTGCAAGCCAGCTCGTGCTCGATCACTACCAGAAAAGCGTGTTCCGTTTGGGGCAGGAGATCAGCAGTTCTGAACACCAGGTGCCAGCCTCGCCGGACCTGCACTCACGCCTAGAGCAATCGGAGGGCATGGCGGACGAAGCGGCAGAAACGAGAGACATTTCTGAGGCCGAGTTGTACCGGCGATTTCTGCGAGTGATCGCTACACGGCTCAGCGATAGCGCGGCTGGCGGATCGCGGAGATATTTTTCGTCCGCGGAATTTGAGCAGGACCTGCTCGTAATGCGCAGGAGCCTGTGCGGTCACCGGGGGGTCCGCCTGGTTTACAACGTGCTAGACCCGCTGTTGGTCAGCCTGCGCACATACGGATTTCAATTGCATACGCTCGACGTTCGGCAGCACGCAAAGGTGCATACCGCCGCGATTGAGGAGCTTCGAAGCAAAACGGGAGCGGAGGCCACGGAGGACAAGAAGCTCGGTGTTGCGCTGTCTGGCGACACTTCAGAGCTGCTGGAGACGATGCGAGTTATCGCGAAGGAAAAAGCTGAGCGCGGCCCAAGCGTTATTCGCAGCTTCGTCATCAGCGGGGTGCAGAACGAACAGGACATATTGAACGTGGTGCGGCTGGCCGGGTTGGGCGGCGTAAAAGTGGCGGGAGAGGGTGACGATCCCGGGCTGATGCCGGTGCCGCTGTTTGAATCCATTGACTCGCTTCAGCGTTCCGCCGGTGTGATGCATTGCGTATGGACATCCGGCGACTATCGGCAGTTGATTGATAGCTGGGGCGGGTGGCAGGAAATCATGCTGGGCTACTCCGATTCGAATAAGGACGGGGGCATGCTCACCAGCATGTGGGAACTGCACAAGGCGCACCACGCGCTGCACGAGCTTGCGAGGGGATTCGGCGTGAAGCTCCGACTGTTTCACGGGCGAGGTGGTACGGTTGGGCGTGGCGGAGGACCGACACACTCTGCGATATTGGCGCAACCGGTGGGAGACTTCTCAGGATGGATTCGACTGACTGAGCAGGGCGAGGTGCTGAACTGGAAGTACGCCGAACCGGTGCTCGCAGAATGGAACCTGGAGATCATGATCGCAGCATCGCTTGAGGCGCTATTACGGGCGCGGGGAGTCCAGGATGATGTCGAAGGTGAGTGGAAAGGCACGATGGAGGAGTTGTCAGCCAACGCATTTGCGTGTTACCGCAAGAACATTGCTGAGAACCCGGACGTCCTACGCTACTTCGAAGAAGCCACTCCGGTAAACGAACTTGAATACGCGCGGGTAGGTTCACGGCCTGCGAGGCGCAGCGCTGGACGCAGCTTGGATGATTTGCGCGCGATCCCGTGGGTTTTCGGGTGGATGCAGAGTCGTCATGCGGTTCCAGCTTGGTTCGGGGTAGGACACGCGATCGAGCAGTTCGCTGCGCGAGGCGAACAAGAGAAGTCACATCTGAAGCGAATGGCTGCTGAGTTCCCGCTCTTCGCAGACATGATCAGCAACGTCGAGATTGCGATGGCAAAGGCAGACATGTCGATTGCACGGCTCTATTCGGCGCTGGTGACGGATGATGGCGTACGTGAGCGGGTATTTGCGCTGCTATCCGAGGAGTTCGCGAGAACCAGGAGGGTGATGCTTTGGCTCACAGGTCAACAGCATCTGCTGGAGCGGAACCCGGTGCTGCTTCGCTCGATTCATTTAAGAAATCCTTACGTCGATCCACTGAGCCTGATACAGATCGAACTGCTGCGGAGAAAGAGGCGGGGCGCAGATGATGAAGACCTGAACTATGCGCTGGGTGCGACGATGAACGGGATCGCGGCGGCGCTGCACAATACGGGTTGATGAAGGAAGCGGACGGGGCAACAGCCCCGTCCCCACACAACTGCGACAACCATCACGAGTGCGATGCGACCCACATCTGCCAAGCCCGGCAGATGTGGGGCACCATCAGCACCGTCGGAATCAGTCGGTGGTGTAGTTGATTTCCAAACTGCGCACGCGCAGGCAGGAGTACGTCAGCACAACAAGAGCGAGGATCAGCAGCCCAAACACAGCCGCCCACGCTGGCACGGGATCAGTGACGACCGCGAGCAACGCAAAGAGGCCTTCCGTACGGAAGTCCACGGGCGTGAGGTGACGCAGGTAAAAGATGACGCTCAGCTTCTGCATGGTGGGAGGAAGCACCGGATTGATGGCTTCCCATCCCAACAGGACGATGCCGGGCACAATGGGATTGCGGAACACCATGCTGAACGCGAGGAATACCGAGCCGTAGCCGACGCAGGCCAGCGCCATGATTCCCAAATATGCCGCCAATTGGCCCAGCCCGGGGCCATCGAAGACGTATTGCAAACCCCTTGGCCCGTAGTGCAGGTACATGAGCAGGAAGGCAGAGGAGATGGCGAGTCCGAAGATAGCCATCGCACTGATGCACCCAGCGAGAAATTTGGAGACTACCAAGACTTCGCGACGGATCGGCGCAAGCAGGTAGTAGTGCAGGCTGCGCTGAATCATCTCGCCACGAAAGAGACGAGTGAAGATGCCCATGCATCCGAAAAATATCGCCAGCCGCAAATAGTAGAAATGAAAGATGACCGCCAGAACCTCCGTGTCCTCTTTCATGTTGGAGCCTTTGTCGACCAGTGCGTGGATGATGATGATTGCGACAGGGGCAAATGCAAGCAGGTACACCCAAAAGCCGCGGCGCGTGAAGAAGTTCTTGCGGGTTTCCATGCGCACGATGGTTGATGTTTGGCCCATCCACAGGTGCCAAGGCTGGGCAAACAGACGTGTTGCAAATTCGCGCGCCGCGTTCATGCGAGACCTCCATCGGAGCCGATCAGGTATTGGTAAATGGAGTTAACGTCGTCGTCGGCAGGCGCAACCGCATCAATCTGCACCAATCCGTCGGAACCGATGCGGTTTAGCAAGTCATAGAACTGGTCGACGTCGCGCGTGCGCACTAGAAGGCCCTTGCCATCAGCGTGAATTTTGGCCTCAACGGCGTGATCCAGTTCGAAAACGCGTGATGCAAGCACGGCAGGCTGCGAGCAGCGAATGAGGATCTGCATGGGCTGCTCGTTCACCTCGCGTCGCACGGCGTGAATATTGCCCTCGGCAACCACATAGCCGCTGGTCATCAGCACGACACGGTCAGAAATGCGATCGACTTCTTCGAGTATGTGACTGGAGAGGATCACGTGCAGACCCTGCTTCCCGAGTGAATCGAAGAGCGCGAGCGATTCGGCTCGTGCCATTGGGTCCAATCCGTTGAGAGGCTCGTCAAGCACAAGTACGGTCGGATGGTGCGCGATTGCATGAGCTAGGCGAATTTTCTGCCGCATTCCCTTGCTGTAACCGGCAATTTTCCGATGCGCAGCCTCGGTCAAACCAACACGATGCAGCGCCTCACCAGTGAACTGTGCAGCTTCACTGTGGCTGAGGCCGTGCAACCGGAGGGCTTCGTAAACGAATTCGTATCCAGTAACGCTCTTAGGGAACGAATCAAATTGCGTGCAGTAGCCGACGACCCGGAAGAACTCCGCGGGACTCTCTGGAGTGAGACCGAGGACGCTGATGTGACCCCGCGTCGGTTGAACCAGGCCAGTCATCAGATTCATCAGCGTTGTCTTGCCGGAACCGTTTGGCCCAACGAGGCTGGTGATGCCTGGCGGCAGAGAAAGCGTTACGCGGTTTACGCCCAGAACATCGCCGTAGAACTTGGAAACATTGTCGAAAATGATGCGATCGTTGGCTGGAGTGGTCATCCTCGCACCACCTGTCGAGCCTGCACTTGCTTGTGGAGCAGGATCAGCGAAATGGCCGCGACTGCGAGCAGGCTGAACCAAGCGGCAGAAACGGGAACCATCTGGAACGGTAACGGATAGCGGAACAAGTCCGCCCAGATCAGCGACAACGTGTAAGGCACATTGAGTAGCATGCCCCACTTGGTGCGCAGGACGGCGTTAACGACGGCACCGAAACCGGCGGGTATGAAGATGACCGCGACCATCAGACCCGTCGCAACGATACGCCAACGGACATAGGCCGAGATGGCAAGGGCGACCAGTGATAGCAAGGCGATCCAAAGGAAAGAACCAACAATCACGGCGCCCGCAATGAAGAGATTTGGTCCAAGCCAGGGCGTGATTGAGAGTTGCGCTTGAATCAAGAAAAGCAAGAGCAACGGCACCCAAGTCACCGATGACAGAATGATAGAGAGGACGGCGATCTTCGCGGCGACGTACTCGGCGCGTGAAATCGGGCGGCTTAGGAACAATGGTAAGGCGTTGTTGGTGAGATCGGGCGACACCATCAACGGGCCGACCCAGGCGGTCAGGAACAATGCCAGCCAGCCTTGCACGGCCATCAAGCGCAGGAAGAAACGATTGTCGATGGCAAGGATGTTATTGGCATTGCGAAGTTCCAGCAGGGTGCGCGCGGTCTCGCTGTTTGCCACGTAAATTGTGACAGCCGCCAGCAGCGAAGGTACCAGGCAGATGACGAAAAGCACGACCGAGACCCGGGAACTAAAAGCTCCGGCAAGCGAGTAGCGAGTGATGACCCACCAACGTGTGCGCTGCGGCGTAACGGGTCCGATGTAAGCTCGATAACTGCGTTTATGAACGGCCATTACTTGCTCCCACTGCCTGCGGCATGTCCATCGCGTTCAGGAAGATGTCTTCTAAAGAGTCGCGGCGATGATTCATGCGGCGGATCTGTACACCTTGGCGCGCGGCGACGGTATAGAGGTCCCGGATTTCAACCGATTCGGGCATCACGATTTTCATTCGGCCGTTCGGGAAGTTTGCACATTCGCATCCGAGGTCATGCATAGCGGCGGTGAACTCCGGCCCTGCGCCAATCGTTTCGAGTTCGAGAAATTTGCGGTTGGTGCGACGTTCCTGCTCGAGGTTGCAAATTCCGGCCACTCGGCCTTCTTTGAGGATGAGTACTTCGTCGCACGTTTCATCGACGTCACGGAGCAGGTGCGAAGAGATCAATAGACAAGTTTCACCCGCATCGCGAATCTCGCGTATGAGCTGAATCATGCGGTTGCGCGCCAGAGGGTCGAGGCCGTTCGTCGGCTCATCGAGAATCAGTAACTTGGGCCCGTGTGCGATGGATTGCGCAAGCTTGGCCAACTGTTTCATGCCCAGGGAATACGTGCCGATCTTGCGGTAACGTGCCTCTCCGAGACCGACGTAAAAGAACGCTTCATGTGCGCGCTCCATTGCCTGGTCAGGAGGAAGTCCGGCCAGTTCAGCCATGTAACGCACGAAAGCGATACCGCTCATGTTCGCTATGAAAGCGTCGTTCTCCGGCATGTAGCCGACGGCGCTGCGGATCGCACGAGACTGAAGGCAGATGTCGAGGTCAAAGACACGCGCCGTCCCTTTGGACGGCGCATGAAAGCCAAGTAGCGTGTTGATAAGGGTGGACTTGCCCGATCCGTTAGGGCCAAGCAAACCGATTGCCTGGCCCTGGAGCGAGCCCCGCAGACCATTCAGGATGGTGCGGTTACCGAGCCGAACTTCGAGACCGTCCAATTCAATGTTAGGCACATTCCTCATTACGGTTTGGCCCTGCGGGAAGTTCCCGATTTCTGCGAGCCAAGCAAAGTGGAGAGTGCCATGGTGTTGAGATTGAACGGGAGCATGCGGCTTGCGCTAGCCAACTCGATCCTGTCTTCGTCGCCATAGGCACAGATCAAGGTCGGCTTGCTGTCGGCCGCCAGTTGCTGGAATGCCTGCATCTGCTGGGCGGTCAACTGGGACGCAATTGGCTGCACCAGCGGTGCAAGGTTCTGGTACACGAGGCCGGAGACGTTGGTGTGGTCGTCTTTGGGCAACAGAGAGCGGAAAACGTCAGACCGTGCCAACGAATCGCCATTCTGCTTCGTACGCAGGCTGGTGAAAACCAGGGCTCGAGTGGGCGCCATAATCATGTACCCATCGGAGAAGGTGTAGTGCATCTCGGCACTCAGAGCCTTCGGATCGAGCGAGCGAATGTTGTAGAACGTACGCCCGTTGACGTTCTCCTGACCCATCTGGATGCCCGGCCTGCCGTGCTGCGATGCTTCGCGGCTAACAGCTTCGACGAACCGCTGCAAGGCGTACTGCAACCGCGAGGGATCGTACACCTGAGCGACGATCTTCCACGAAGGCTTGGGGAGAATCGGACCGTCGAGAGCAAGTGTAAAGTCACCACCGAATGAGGCGGCAAGATCATCACGAAGACTGACGCCGAGTTTGGCTTCGGCTTCCGCAAACTCGCGCTTTTCTTTTGGATCGACGGACACCATTCGAAGGACATCGTCCACCATCAGAGCGGGATCCTTCGTGACAAATGAGACTGCCGCACCGGCGTTGGGCGACACAAACTCCAGCGAGCCGATTGGAGCGGGAGCGGCGAGCCATGATGCAATACCCCGGCGCTGGCTTAAGAAGTCCACCACAGCGCGGTTATCAGGCGTGCCATTCAAGTCGCGGTGCTCTGCGATGAGGAAGTGCGCATCGTTGAAGCCCGTCTGAGCGAAAGCAAGGTCACCGTGATGATGCTTGCTCTTCGGACGGGGTCTCTGCGCGTCTTCGGCGATTATCTGCTGCAGGTTAACGGCGAGCAGGAAGCCAGCACCCCTGGAGTACGAGTCGAAGATGCGGCGGCCGAAATCAGTGGTCGCGAACGCGCCGTTTCCGCTCAGCTGTGCCGTAACTTCGCGAAGCGATTGAGCGCTAGGGGAGACGAGAACGAAGTCGGGCCGCACCAAGGCTATCATTTGGCCCTTGCCCGCACTTGGCAGCGACGCAAGGCGCGCATCGTCGACGACGAGCAGGCCGTCCCCGCTCTTGCGCGATAGCTGAGCGAATTCGTTCTGCATAAATTCGCGCAAGCCCTGGCGCTTCACTTCAGCCATGACGACGATCCCGGCATCTTTACGGCTTCCGCCAAGGCCGATGACAACGATCTCGTCCCCGATGTACTCGCTCAGGTTGTGAACTTTCTCGACCATCTGCTCGAACGTCAAGCCGCCGTCGTTGTGCCTGCCCTTGTTCCACCATTCGCGAAGGACGGCGCTTTGCTGGAGCTGGTCCTGGAAGATGCGGTTTGCTTCGCTGAGCGCGTCCCCGAGGTTCGGCATGGCCGCGTAAAAGATTGTCTGAGACGGCACGTGCGCGAGCAGATCGCTGGAGTAACGCAGGCCGGGCGTAGGGATCTGATCAAACTTCTTCTGCAATGCTGCGAATTGCGCAAGCAGCGCCAGGTGCTTGTCGAGATTACGGCTCCAGGCGATCTCGTCGCGAACGCCGATGCCGCGTGCGTCGGTGGTGGTGGCAACGACGTCACCGGAGTGGAGAACGTCGTCGAGGCCGGCGTGGGCGACGTGAACTTCACCTTCGATCACGGCCACGCGAGAACCCTTCAGGCCGGAGTTGACTGAGAAAACGGTACCGGTGACGGAGACTTTGCAGTCCGGCGTCCTTACATAAAGGTGGCCGGTGCGTCGCTTCGCAGCCTGCACGATCATGCGGCCCTGGCCGAGTTGTACTGTCGTGTCGCGGCGGCCCAAATTGACCGAGAATTCGGCACGCTCGTTCATCTCGACTAGCGATCCGTCACGAAGCTGCAAGAACGCGTGCGACCCTGCAGCAGTGCGGACAAGCTGCCCTTCCCCAATTTCCTCACCGGGTTTGAGGACGCGCTCGTCGTTATCACTGATCAGGTAAAGAGCGCCATCTACGGACTGTACTCGGGCGCGCATGCCCTCGGGCGCGGCGAAGAACCATTGGTTCAGCGCGAACGCCGTCAGGCCGATAACGACCAGTATGGTTGCGGCAAAGGCAAGCCGCTGCCATCCCCACGGCTGGCGGGCGGTGGCAACAGGAGCGGACCACGGCACCGCAGTCGGTGATTCGGCGTGCGCGAGGTTGCGGCATGTGACGCATTCGTGCAAGTGGTCGCGCACCAGCAGCGCACGGGCGGGTGCGAGTTTGCCGGCTGAATAGGCGGGTAGTAGCACGCGAATGTCCGCGCAGCCACGAATCTGTCCTGGGTCAGCAGAGGCAGCGACACCAGCGGCCTCCAGACCGGCCCAAACCTTCGCAGCGGAACTTTCGATCTGTCCGGCGGAGGGTGTGTCGTCGCGCATCGCGGAAATCGCCTTGTCGAGCGCGGAGTTCTTTTCGTCTTTCATTTTGTGCCTCTCAGGTGTGCTTGGTGATCGCTGCGTAGCCGTGCCCGAGTTCGAT
>DASPIK010000074.1:0-2767 GCA_035629075.1 Terriglobales bacterium
GTCGCCAAACAGCCTTGAGATGGCCTCGAAGTTCTCGCGTCTGGTAAGCACGCGCACACGGTCGCCGTATTCGAGCCGGGCGTTCGGAGCTGGAACCACATCGACGTCGCCGCGTTTCACGCGAGTTATGGTGGCCGTGTACCGGTCCTCCAACTGTAGGTCACGGATGCGCTTTCCGACGACGTTTTCACTCGAAACGAAAACGCGCCTGTAATCCAAGTGCGAGCGGTCACGTTCGATTTGCTCCGAGCTGGGTTCACCAAAGATCTGCTCGGCGCGTTCCAGCGCGTCATCCTCGCCCACGACGGCAACGACGTCGCCCGCCGAAAGCCGGACATCAGACCTCGCGATGTCCGATCGACCGTCTTTTCTAATGCGGCTTACAACGAAGCCGAGATCCTTGTGAGGCTGCAGCACCTCGGCGATTGTCCGTCCGATAACGGCTGGGTTGCGCACCGAGAAATCTCGCACGCGTATTTCAGGCCCGCGATCATCAGGTGTGAATTCAACTCTCCACACGCGCCGCATAACCTGGAAACAGATCAGAAGCCCGATAACGCCGAATGGATATGCGAGAGAGTAGGAGACGACCGGTTCGTCGGTGAGTGTGCGGAGAGCGTCTTCGGCCATGCCGCCCGCCTTGCCATGCTCTCTGAGACGTTCGCGCACGGCGGCCAGTGCGGGCGTATTCGTCAGTGCTCCGGCATAGAGGCCGGCGGTGCGCGGCCCACCCAGTTGGAGCGGGAATGCGATAGCGAATGTGATGACCGCACCGAATATCAGCACACCCAAAGTGAGCGCCGTGTCCCGGACACCGCGTTTGCGAAAGGAATCAAAAAAGCCTGGGCCAGACTGGATACCGATCGTGTAAATGAACATGATCAGGCCCAGGGTGGATACGATCTCGGGCAAAGCGATAGCGGGGCTTAGCGAGCCGACCGCCAGACCAACGAACAAAACGCCGACGATGCCGAACCGAAATCCAAAAAAACTGATTTCGCCCAGCAGGTATCCAAGTCCTATGACGACAAAGAGCGTCAGAATAGGGTAAGTAGATAGTGCGTTGACGACCGTCTCATGCATCGTCGCTTAGTTTAGCAAGACCCCGAAGCCGGCAATCGTCATAGATCTGTGGAACGGCGGCCGTTTCGAAACGATCATTGCGTTGACGACCTGGTTGTAAGCTACTGACTTGTAAGGGGATCTTCAGACGCATGCTGGTCCGATTACCTGATCGGGTTTGATGTGGCTCAGCACGCAGTTGACAACCTGTGATACAGTCTTTGACCGGGTTCTAGGTCGTCCCCGTGGACTTTCAACAGCGAAGCGGCGCTTGGGTCCGAAGTATGAGGGACGTCCGCCCTGAAGGGGCTTTCTCGCACCGCTCTCCCACGTCTTGAACATACTGTGACCGTAGGACTGCCGATACTCGCAGCAGCAGTGTGACTGCAAGAGCGTGGGATTGTGCGATGGGGCCATGGTGTTTCGCATGAAACGCGCAGTAATCATCGGAGCTGCCGGTAGAGACTTCCACAACTTCAACGTAGTTTTCAGGAACAATCCCGAATTCGAAGTCGTCGCTTTCACCGCCACCCAGATCCCCGACATTGCGGGCCGCAAATACCCAACCGAGCTTGCAGGCAAGGCTTATCCCAACGGCATTCCCATCGTTGACGAGAAGGAACTTGAGAAAGTCATCCGCGAGAAGAAGGTTGACGTTTGCGTGTTCTCGTATAGCGATGTTTCCAACCAGACGCTGATGTCGGTTGCGGCGCGCGTTGTCGCTGCCGGCGCCGATTTCTGGTTGCTGAGCGCCGAGGGCACGATGATCAAATCGAGCCGCCCGGTGGTCTCGATTTGTGCCGTTCGCACCGGTTGCGGCAAGAGCCCGGTTTCCCGTCACGTGGCGGAAACGCTACGCCAGTTGGGCTGGAAGCCCGTCGCCGTTCGTCACCCGATGCCCTATGGCAACCTGGCCGAACAGGCCGTTCAGCGCTTCGGCACGCTGGCCGACCTCTCAAAGCACAATTGCACGATTGAAGAGTGCGAAGAATACGAGCCCCACATCGTGAAGGGCACGGTCATCTACTCGGGCGTGGATTATGAAGGGATCCTGCGCGAAGCCGAGAAGGAAGGCGACATCGTGCTGTGGGACGGCGGGAACAACGACACCCCGTTCTACAAGAGCGACCTTGAAATCGTTGTAGTCGATCCGCACCGACCCGGTCACGAGTTGACCTACTATCCGGGCAGCGTGAACCTGCTGCGCGCCGACCTGATCATCATCAACAAGGTTGACACGGCCGATCCGAAGAATCTCGAGATCGTGCGCAAGAACGTAAGGAAGTACAACCCGACCGCGAAGGTCATGGAGACGGCTTGCCGAGTCAGCGTGCCCGATCCGGAGATGGTGAAAGGCAAGCGCGTGCTCGTGGTGGAAGATGGCCCGACACTCACGCACGGCGAAATGCCGTATGGCGCCGGCGTGGTCGCAGCGCGCCACTTCGGCGCACTCGAACTGATCGATCCGCGCCCATTCGCGCAAGGATCGATCCGCGGCACATTCGAGAAGTTCACGCATCTCTCCGACCTGCTGCCGGCAATGGGTTACAGCGACACGCAGCGTCATGAACTGGAAGAAACGATCAACAAGGTTCCCTGCGATCTCGTGCTAATCGCCACTCCGATCGACCTGGCCCGGGTGATCAAGATCGACAAGCCGACGCTTCGCGTCAGCTACGAGATTGAAGAGCAGTCCAAGCCCGGC
>DASPIK010000075.1:0-24051 GCA_035629075.1 Terriglobales bacterium
TAAGCCTCAGCCACCTCACCTATCGGTCTAGCAGGACTGTCACTTTTTGTCACTGGACCACCTCCTTTCCGGTGTAACCCCAAACTAATGCATAGTTGGTAAACGTGTCAAATCCAGTGTTTATGCGGGATCCGCATCCGCTTCGAGCGTTCCCGCCACGCACGACCATTGCCATCTTAGTCAACAAGAGTCAGTGTTTTACGTCATTCTCGACGCGCTTTTGTCCTGAATTGGGCTCGGTTGTGCAACGAAAAACGGTGGTCCGAGCAACGGAATCTTTCACTTCTTAGCGGCATGAGCCAAAGCCGTAAATCAATGTGCATTGCAGTGCAGCACGCCTTCTATGCCTTCCAGTGATAAGCGCCGGACTGAGGCAGTCCGATGTGCGCCAGCACGCGGTTGCAGTACTCGCGAGCCATCTCTTCGAGAGAAGCGGGGCGGTTGTAGAAAGTAGGAATCAGCGGGTAGACGGTCGCGCCCGCGTCGGCCGCAAGCCCCATGTTCCTGATATGAACTTTGTTCAGCGGTGTCTCCCGGCAGCAAAGCACCAGCGGCCTGCGTTCTTTGAGGCACACATCTGCGGCGCGTTCAATTAGGTGCTCGGCGATCCCATTCGCGATGCGGGCCAGAGTGCCCATGCTGCAAGGCAACACAATCATGCCGTCGCTCGGGTAGGAGCCGCTGGCGACGTTCGCGCCAATGTCGTTGTTGTTCTGCTGAACGATCCTGGGGCACTCCGTTCCCAGTAGCTGAGACATCAGCTTCTGGCGGCCAGACAGGCCCAGTTCCTCGGCCATCACGCGCAAAGCGTTATCCGACGCTATGAAGTTCACAGTCGTCACCCGCTCGTCGGCTGCAAGGATCGTGAGCATCTGCTTCAGGAACACTGAGCCGCTCGCGCCGGTGGTGGCCAAGGTCAGGTTGTGCGGCTCTCGATTCATAGCAGATGGCATCAAAGCAAGTAACTTCTCAACGTTCCCCGGAACGAGCATAGGAAGTGCGGCCATGCGCGTCAAGTAATGAGGCCGCAATCCCGCAGGTGTGCGGAGATCTACCGGTAAGATGGCCAGCCCTAACCTTCTTCGATTTCGCCGCAGTCTGGCGCAATGGCATGCACTCGAGAGCGTCGAGCGGCAGATACGTTCGACGGACCCGCATCTCCGGCGCAAGTATCTGCGGGAGTTCACGGAGGCATATCAAACCTACGACTCGGTGCTTACAACGGCGGAAGTCGGCGCAGACTGTCATACCGCTGACGTATTACTCATCGCCGACTATCACGCCCTGCCGGCTTCTCAGCACTTTGCCACTGAGCTGATTGAGCAACTATCAGCTTCGGGTCGTCAAGTGGTTCTGGGGCTGGAATTCGTTTTTGCGCGCGATCAGCACACGATCGACGAATGGGTTGCCGGTGAGATCGACTCAAACGAGTTGCGGGAACGTATTCGATTCGATCTCGACTGGGGCTACCAGTGGGAGCCCTTTTACCGTGTGTTGGAGAGCGGACGCCGCCAAGCCGAGCGTGTCTATGGCCTGGACTGTCTTCCTCGAAATAACCTCCGCAAAATCAGCGCGCGCGACCGCCACGCTGCCGCACTAATCGACGACATAAGAAAACGGCATCCGGAAGCCGTTGTCGTGGTGCTGTTCGGCGAATCGCATTTAGCTCCAACTCACCTTCCGGCGTTGCTGCGTCAAAGACGTCCGGACGATCGTATTCTTACCATCCTTCAGAATGTCGATCCCCTTTACTGGAAAGCCGCTGGTGAGCCATTTGAGAGAGTCGAAGCCGTGAGAGTGTCCGACGAAGTCGTTTGCGTCTTCAACTCAACGCCGCTGGAGAAATACGAGAGCTACCGCCTATGTATCGAGCGATGGAAGCAGGAACGCACGACGCGACCTGACCTCGCGCCTAGCTTTTTCAACATGATTTCAGCGCTGCTCCGGTTCCTCAACATCGACGCCTATTCTCCCACGACAGGTACTCAGCCCGGCTTTCTGGTTGATCAATTGCCAGAGGTGTATTCTCAGGTATCGCCTCAGCGGATCCGACGCCTGCTGCTGAATCGTGGCGCCGAGGACGATGAAGTCCGTGCTATCCTGTCTCGCTTCCACGCAAACGGTACGTGTTACGTGCCCAGCTTGAATTCCGTGTTCGTGCGCGAGTACACGTTAGTCAACGGCGCTGAAGAGGCTGCGCGTTTTCTCCACCTCGTCGCGCGTGGCTCGATGGCTGAATCTGAAAACCACCCGGCTCAGGATAGAGCTGCGGAAGCGACAGAAGACCCACCATCGGACGGCCTCGATCGCGCTTCAACCAGTGACGAGGACAGGTTCTACACCCGCGTCCTTGAAGAGGCGCTTGCCTATTTCGGCTCTCGCGCGCTCTATCCCGGACGGGCCCCGGTGAAAGAGATCGACTTGTACGGACTCTATTCAGAGCCGCGCGAGCCCATCGATACGGTCGGGTTGCGCTCTCAGCGTGAGTATTTGCAGATGATCGACTTCCTCGTCCTGCATAGGGATTACGAGACGAACTGTCGAAATTATCGAGAGCGGCCGCAGCTCTTGCACGAAGGAGTGGGTTGGCCAGGTGCGCGCTTCGACTTCGTTACCCAGTGGCTAGGAAGGTTGCTGGGCAGTCAGATCTACGACGCCTACGTCAGCGGTCGAGTGGCCAAGCGGTTCATTCGCGCGCTGTTCCTGCGAAACCTTGATAAGCCTGGAACCGCCCGCACGCTCTACTTCGTGACCATCCGACGCCTCCGCCAGCCGAGAAGACGAACACTCATCTGAGTTCCTTTCTGAGGCAGTCGTACCCCGTCCTACATTCCGCTGATCCATTGCGCCTGCGTGTAGTGATAACCTGACACTGAAACTATGAACGCTGAAGCCATTCGTGATCTCTTTATTCAAGTCAAGGACGGCACAGTCTCTCCAGATGACGCCGTGCAGCAGCTTCGTCATCTTCCTTTCGAGGATCTCGGGTTCGCCAAGGTCGATCATCATCGCGTCTTGCGTGCTGGCATGCCCGAAGTCATTTTTGGGCAGGGAAAGACCCCAGACCACCTGGGGGAGATCTTTTCGCGACTGGCTCAGCATGGCCGGAACATACTGGCGACCCGCGCCAGTCAGGAGCAGTATGAGGCCGTTAAATCCAGGGTTGGCGCTGCAGAATACAAGGAACTGGCGCGCGCCATTGTTCTCCAGCAGGACGGGAAGATCTACGGTAAAGGTCGTGTCGTCGTGGTTTCTGCCGGAACCAGTGACATTCCGGTTGCTGAAGAGGCTCTCGTAACAGCACAGATCATGGGCAATGATGTCCAGCACGTCTATGACGTTGGCGTCGCTGGCATTCATCGGCTGCTGGCTAACCGCGACGCGCTTACAGGTGCGCGGGTCGTGATCGTGGTGGCCGGAATGGAAGGTGCTCTTGCTAGCGTCGTTGGCGGCCTGGTCGGGGTCCCCGTCATTGCCGTGCCGACCAGCGTGGGATATGGGGCTGCTTTTCAGGGTTTAGCTGCGCTGCTGGGGATGCTGAATTCCTGCGCATCTAACGTTACTGTGGTGAATATCGACAATGGTTTTGGGGCTGGGTACGTCGCTTCGATAATCAATCGATTGTGAGATCACCGATGCAGCCGGAGATGGTCCGCTACATTCCTGAGATCGTTACTGAGCGCCTGCTTCTTCGCGCCCTGCGACCCACCGACGAAATCGATGTCTTCTCGTACGCCCGCGACCCGGAAGTTGCGAACCATACATTGTGGGAACCGCACGAAAACCTGAATGACACGCGCGTTTTCCTGGCGTTCGTTGCCGAGCAGCATCGCTCCGGACGCTCATTCATTTGGGCGATCGTGCACAATAGGGACCGGCGCGTCATCGGAACAGTTGGCCTGACTGCATACGTTCCCAACCATGCACGCGCCGAAATGGGCTTCGCCATCGCTCGCCCGTATTGGAACCAGGGTTACACGACCGAGGCCGTCAAGGCGATGCTCTCGTTCGCTTTGCGCGACTTGGGACTGAACCGCGTCGAGGCGTTTTGCAAACTGGAGAACATCGGCTCTGCACGCGTAATGGAGAAAGCGGGCATGCGCTTCGAGGGCATCCTCCGCGGTAGAGAGTTCATTAAGGGACGCTACGAAGACGTGCGGATGTACGCGATGCTCAAGCAAGACCTTCGATAACCCGAGTGTCTGGGTCTATTACCCCTGCAACTTGCCAGCCTCGAAGCTTGGGTGATTTCTTTGCGCCCATAGTCGGCCAGACGACATCCTTTACGACAGGATGTACTCGGCTTTGGGAGATGAGACATGAAAATCGGACAACATGCAGATTGGGGCATCGCCATAGCTCGAGTGGTCGTCGGTGCTGTTTTTGCAGCGCACGGTGCTCAGAAGCTGTTTACGTTCGGGATCGGCGCGACGACGCAGGGGTTCTCGCAAGCAGGGATCCCTCTGGCCACCATCGTGGCACCGGCTGTCGCTTTAATCGAGTTTCTTGGTGGACTGGCGCTCATTCTGGGTCTCGGGACCCGAATCGCCGCTGGCCTCCTCGCGATGGTCATGGTTGGCGCGATCTTCTTTGTGCACCTGAGAGGCGGCTTCTTCCTGCCGTCAGGTGTCGAATTTGCATTAACTCTCTTTGCCACGAACGTCGCCTTCGTGCTGGCCGGACCTGGTGCTCTGGCCGTGGATCGAATGTTTCATCGAACCGATCGTGCCGAGAGATCGACCGTGCAAAAAGCCGCCTGAGATAGCCAGCGTAAGCGCCTGCGATGAACTCCGTCTGGCGCATCCAATGTGAGCGAAGACTTTTCTGAGATCGGGCACCAACCCGATCCGGATGGCGGGCAGAAGGTGAACGACGCCAACTCACTGATGTGGAACGGCTATCTCGTGTTTTTTGGATGGATCCTGGCCAACCGGCTTGGAGTCCCACTACCTGCCACGCCCGCCCTTCTAGCCGCTGGAGCTCTGTCTGCCTTCGGTGAGCTGAGATATAGCAACGTCCTGATGCTCGCCATCCTGGCCACCGTCATCAGCGACAGCGTCTGGTACGAGCTCGGCAAGCGGCATGGCGGGCGCATACTCCGGTATCTCTGCCGCATTTCCCTTCAACCCGATTCGTGTGTTCGCCGAGCTGAAGGTTTTCTCGCGACCCATGGCCTCAAGTCCCTGCTCGTGACCAAGTTCCTGCCTGGGATGAACCGGACGATACTTCCGCTGACCGGTGTGGTGCATGTGAGTTACCCGAGGTTCTTCTTCTTTGACGTTGTGGGTGCTGCACTCTGGGCGGCCGTGTACTCGGGCCTGGGCTTCGCGTTTTCAGAACAGTTCGAACTTGCGCTACGACACGCCAAGTCGCTGGGCATCTACGGGGCGATTGCCTTGGCTGTACTGCTGGGGGTCGGCTATGCGGGTTACAAGTTCGCCGTGAGAAAACGTCTCGCCCACCAGCTTCAGATGGAGCGTATCTCCGTCGACGATCTCAGCGCCATGATGGAACGAGGAGAGAACGTCGCAGTCGTCGATCTACGCCATCCTATGGATTACCTGCCAGACCCGAGAATCATTCCTGGAGCTTTGCGCATAGAGCCAAAGGAATTCGAGGAGCGTCATGAGGAGATTCCGCGGGATCGCGAAATCATTCTCTACTGCACTTGACCAAACGAAGCGACCAGCGCCCGGGTGGCGCTTGACCTCAAAAAGATGGGCATAGCCAACGTGCGTCCGCTCAAGGGCGGGTTCTTCGCCTGGCGAGAGAGGGGCCTGCCGTTAGTGCGTCCCGAAACTAACCTCACGACGGGACGAACTCCCCAAGACAAGTTGGTGCATTGAGCACTAATCGAGAGGGCGTGTTGGTCGGGCAGTTGGAACAGTAGGCGAAGTGGGGAGATTTCACTGGATCAGCGAGAACTCCTCACTTCGCAGAACAGAACTCGCCTACTTCTTCCTGACCGGCTTTCGTTTTAATGAGACTGTTTTCGCCGCCGCTCGGGTTTTCACATTGCGGGTTCCGGAGTTCCGCGCAGCTTTCCCGAAGACGCGTCGGAAGATCTTGTCCACGTTTCGGAGCTGGCGGTCCAAGCTGAATGCATGGTCGAGCTTCTCGCGTGATACCCGCGACGTGATCTCTGGATCGGCGAAGATCTGCTCCCTGAAGTTCAGTCCCTCTTTCCAGGCACGCATGGCGTGCCTCTGGACCATCCGGTATGCGTCCTCTCGCAAGATGCCGGATTCAACCAGGTCGAGCAGCAACTGACCGCTGAACACCAATCCGCCCGTGCTTTCCAGGTTTGCAAGCATTCGCTGCGGATAGACAAACATCGAGTCCACCAGGTTTGCGGTCTTCGCTAAGAGGTAGTCAACCAGGATGGTCGAGTCCGGCAAGATGACCCGTTCCACCGAGGAATGCGATATATCGCGTTCATGCCACAGGGCGATGTTTTCCAATGCCGCTTGAGCATTCGACCGCACAACTCGGGCCAATCCACTGATCTGCTCACAGGTCACCGGGTTGCGCTTGTGGGGCATCGCGGATGACCCCTTCTGTCCCTTACTGAAGTATTCCTCCGCTTCACGCACTTCCGTGCGCTGAAGGTGACGGATCTCGGTGGCAATCTTGTCGAGAGCTGAAGCGATCACTGCCAGCGTGCACAGGTAAGCTGCGTGGCGGTCTCGCTGAATGACCTGGGACGAAATAGCTGCCGGTTTCAGTCCCAGACGCTCGCAGATTCGCTCCTCTAGCTCGGGTTCCAGGTGCGCGAAGGTTCCAACGGCTCCAGAGAATTTGCCGACGCGCATGTCTTCAGCCGCCCGCTCAAAGCGTTCGAGGTTCCGGCAGGTTTCCGAGTACCAGTTCGCCAGTTTTAGGCCAAATGTGATCGGTTCGGCATGGACTCCGTGAGTACGTCCAATCTGGGGGGTGTGCTGAAACTCAAAGGCTCGGCGCTGTAAAACGTCACGGAGGCGGCGTAGGTCCTCAGCGATGATGCGCGAAGCGTCGCGAATCTGAAGCGCTTGGGCAGTATCCACGACGTCATTCGAGGTTAGGCCGTAGTGGAGCCATCGCGATGCTGGTCCGATCTTTTCCGCAACCGCCGTGGTGAACGCAATTACATCGTGTTTGACCTCAGCCTCGATCGCGCTTATCCGATCCAGATCAAAATCGCCTTTTGAGGCTATCTCGCGGGCAGCGCTTTTGGGAACCATTCCTGCCTCGGCGAGGGTCTGCGTGGCTGCGACTTCGACGGCGAGCCACATGCGGAATTTGTTTTCGTTCGTCCAGACACGACCCATTTCCGGGCGGGTATAACGTGTGATCAAGTAGTCACCTCAACGGTTTTATGCCACCATATCAGAGAAACTGGATTCTAATGCAGCAGGGCCTGCCGGGTCAGTAGTGACGCCGAAGGCAGCACGGCCCCGAAAAGGGCTGCACCGCGAGAGATGTATTCGTCATTGGCGTCTCCGGTAAGCGAAGGTGTAGTTCGGGGTATTTCATTCATCGTTCGAAGACAGGGGCGCTATGACTCGAAACGACGATATACAACAGACCGACTACCAGGCGCTTGCAGAGTTTCGCTACAAAATACGCCGCTTTCTGCGTTTCAGCGAACGTGCCGCCCGCGCTGCAGGTGTGGAGCCACAGCAACACCAGCTAATGCTCGCCGTCAAAGGGATCCCCGAGGATACGCAGGCCACGATCAGCGAACTCGCTGAACGTCTCCAGATCCAGCATCACAGCACGGTTGAGCTAGTCGACCGCCTTGTTAATCGAGGGTTGGTGACAAGGAAGCGCGGCTCGGAAGACCGGCGGCAGGTGCTGGTCCAGCTCACGGCAAAAGGCGAGAGACTGCTCCGCGATCTGTCGCTGCATCACCGGGAAGAACTCAAAACTGCTGGTCCTGACCTGGTAGCCGCTCTTAAGACTTTGATGGCAAGCTTGGGAAGACCTGCAAAGGCCGCGAAAAAAGGCAGCGCTACACGAAAAGGCTAGTCCGCTGATTAGCATGCAGCCCACAAAAAGAGCCGCCAGCTTTCGGCGGCTCTTGCCATTGCAGTGGACGGGAACTCTTGGTCAGGTCCGATCCAATCCCTTAGGCCACCCTGCGTATATCTCTCGCCTCCGAACGCGCGCTGGTCGTCGGTTTGAACAGCAAAGAGAGGCAGTAAAGCCCGCAAAGTCCGACTATGATGTACACAGCCCGACTCAGGAAAGAACCCTCGCCGAAGATCGCGGCCACCAAGTTCCAATTAAAAAGCCCTACCAGCAGCCAGTTCAATGCACCGACAATCACCAACGCTAGCGCAGTTTTTGCCAACGCCGACATAATCTCCTCCCTGCATTTCTTTCTTCTCGATTGGATGAGCGGCGCGAGTCGGCGCAATCACAGTTCGTAAGCTAAGTGCGGATTGTTTTCCGATAAAGAAAAAAGACGCCCAGCTTTTTGAAAGTGGGGCAGACGTAGTTGTTTTCTCACAAAACGGACAGCAGGGTTCCCCGTCGGGTTCAACATCTCACCAGTGACTTATCCGGAACAGCAAAGGACCTGCTGCACTCTGAACAGCAGGTCCTGACCTGTTCTCTCACTTGGCAACCGCTGCCCGAGATTCCTTCACGATCGAGTAGCGTATGATCGTCTTCAGCTTCTCAGGCGGTGTCCGCTTCGGATCAGACAAATAAATTTCGTGATGCCTGCCACTCAACGAAAATCCGGCGTCTGTTGCGAAATCTCCTAGCTTTGTGACCGTTGGTTCTTCACTGGAGTACGGCCCGATGTGAAGCATCTGCACCGCTTTGCCTTCTTTGAACTCCTGCACGTGGACGTTGTCGAGAGCGGGTGAGACTTCCACTTTTTTCTTAGCCCGGAGTTGTTCGATCGCTTTATTGAAGTGTGAGACCGTTACGAACGATGGCAGCGCGATCATCAGGGTCCAGTTCCAATCATCAGGCGCACTCAGAAACGCTGACCCGTCGGGTGGCCACCAGAAACCTTCCAGTGGCATGACTTTGAAGTCGTGCGAGCCCGCCTTTTTCAGCATGAACTTTAAGGTGTAAGCGACTTGGAACAGTGCGCTCGCCGCTTCCTGGAATGCTGGCGTTTTGTCCGGGTGCCCGTGTCCATCCACGGTCAGGTATTTCATCTTCGGCACAGTGACGATCGATGGACTTTTCGCCGACGCGGTGTACAAAGCTTTAAGTTCGGAAACAAGGTCGGTCTTCATTGGACCTCCTGGCGTCGGATTATAAGCCCGGCCCAAGAGGGAACCGACCTCACTTTCGGTCATCGGCAGCACGAACGTTCTAATTGGGCATGATTCGCGACGCAACGGATGCAGGTCACACCAGCAACGTTACTAACGATTGTTGCTCAGGCGTAACATTAGGCTTTACTGTCGTGCGATTCTGTTTGAACATTCGTTGAAATTAGTTAAAGCGCAAGAGATTCGATGGCAACGACCGGCAGCGAAAATCACGAAACGCGTGGCAGAGAGCGGCGCAGGCAGTGCCGCAAGAACGTCGTGGAGCATCAACTTGTCACCGTTGAACTCGGCGACGGCCAGACAGCGATTCTCGTCGATTTGAGCGCGGATGGCTTCGCGCTGCAACCATTCCTGCCAATCAAACTGGGAACCCAGATCAGGTTCGAGTTTGACCTGCCCCGCGGCTTCGGACGCATTCACGGCTTCGGTACTGTCGTGTGGGTTGGGCGCACCGGGCGCGTTGGCATTCGATTCGCCCACCTCGCGGAACGTTCCTCTGCCAACCTCGAACGTTGGCTGGGCATGAAGGAAGACCCGATCGGAGATGCTATTCGGAATCTCACGCAGGCAAGCCAGCACAAGACTGCCGATTCCGCTACTCCGGGCACAGAAAACTCGCCGTCTATTTCGGACGATCTGGACTTCGATACGGCGCTGGCACTTGTAGTCGAACGCGCTTGCACCGCAACACGAGCGACGGGTGCAGCGCTCATTTTGGCCGGTCCCTCTGGCTTTGTATGCCGTGCGAGCGTCGGAACGGCCCCCGAACCGGGAACTCAAGTCGATCTGGATTCTGGACTGACTGCGCAGTGTTTGCGAGAGGGAACAACCGTAAATTGTCCGGATGCGACCACCGACCCGCGCGTGAACGCGGCTGCGCGTGACCACCTCAAGCTGCGCTCAATTCTCGCAGTTCCCATCCAGGTTGACCACGAAGTCATAGGCGCCATCGAGGTGCTTTGTTCCCGCGTGGGCGCCTTCAATGATCGTGATATCGCGAAGCTCGAACAGTTGGCCGAGCTAGCTGCGGACCTCGACCCCGAATCACTCGAGGTCATCCGAGACTAGCCCGGACCAACTCGCTGCGCTGCTTTCGATTTGGTCCCCGTCTACTCGACCTCGTGCTTGGAACGGTAGCCGTCACGCGATAGAACGTTGACCTTCAGGTCTTTGCCTTTCTGGTCCTTGATGGTGAGTGGGCCTCCGTCGGCCGCCTGTAGCTCCACTTTTAGCTTCCGGAACGTACCGTCCTGCTTGCTGTTGGACGGGGTGTACGCAAGTGCGTACTGGTTTCGGATCGAGGCTGCGATGTCACGAAAAATATCCGGCAGTTCGCCTTCAAAGCGCGGCTTGTACCAGCGACCACCCGTCAACTTGGAGAAGGTATTCATCTGGTTGTCCGCCTGCAGGTAATTCATGTTGTACATGCCGTACTCGGGATGCCCGCCATAATGGGCTTCCATCCAGAGTCGGAAGGCCTCACCGGTGCTGATGGAGAAAATGGTAACGTCTCGCGTGGCCTGAATCTTTTTGAGGATCTGGTCGTAGTTCAGCTTGCTGAACGTATCTATGCCGCGGCTGATCAGGATGATGTACTTGCGCCCTTCCACCCCTTCAAGACGGTCAAGCGTGTCGTACAGCGCGTCGTAGACGTTTGTCTCGCGGAAGCCCGGTATGCGGAGTTGATTAAGCGCACCGTAAACCGCTCGCTTGTCCTGTGTAAAATCCGCAATCACTCGCGGCTTCATATCGAACGAGACGACGGCAATCCAGTCCTCAGGCTTCAGCGAATCCGCGAATGTGTAAGATGCCATCATTGCGTCGTAGTAGAAGTCGTACTGGATGTTCGCAAACTCGATGAGCAGCACCGCCGTGATCGGCGCTTCCGAGGTCTGGGAGAAGTTCGCGACCTTCTGAACGACGCCGTCTTCCAGGACTTTGAAGTTTTCCTTCTTCAGCCCCGGTACGAACTGCCCATTCTTCGTCAACACCAGCACCGGTACGGTGACCAGAGGCACGTCCTTGCGGATTGAGAAATCCGGCATGCCCTCAACCTTTTTAGGGGCCTGGGGCCTGGGCTCCGGAGGAGCGTCCTTCTTTTTGGGAATGACGATAGGACCCACATCACCCTGTGGGCCCCCCGCCTCTGGGACCTGCGTCTGAGGCGCCTGCGCCGGTGCGCTCTGTGTTGGTGTCTGACCCTGCGGAGTCGACTGTGCAGGTGACGCTATCGCGACCAAGCCGACTGCCAAACACAGAACTAAGGCGGCAGCAGCGAACTTGCTTGCGCTTCGGTAGAAGCCTCGAATTGCTTTGTTAGGAAACATGATATATCTCAGTTGGGCCAGATCTCTATGCTAGTATAGATGCAGAGTTCCGCGACTTCGACTTTCATCGGGTGTTTACCCATATAGAACGCGCAAGATGGCGGGAAGTTTCGTCGCTCGTGAGCTGCTGGATTCGGTATCGCAGTATGAAAAAAGCAGTGTTTGCGCTCCTCCTCCTCGTCGTCCTCTCTCTCGGCACCCTGTCCTATGGCACAGAAGCACCGATCAACACCCCTATTCTGCCCGTCGATCAGATCAAGACCGGAATGCGGGGCGTGGCCTATACGGTCTTCGAGGGAGTCAACCCTGAACCTATGGACGTAGAAGTCCTCGGGGTCATGCGCAATACCAACGGCCCCCGGAGCAATATCATCCTCGTCCGCCTGAGTGGCAAGAAGGTCGAATACACGGGCGTGGTCGCCGGTATGAGCGGCAGCCCCGTTTATATCGACGGCAAGTTGGTCGGAGCTCTGGCCTATCGAATCGGCCAGTTTTCGAAGGAACCCATCGGAGGCGTCACCCCGATCGGCGAAATGCTGGAGATCAACGAACTCGACCGCACGCAGCCGGCCGAGATTCACGCCACTCCTGCTCCCGGACGTAACGAGGCAACGAAGACCTCGGGGCCGGGCCAGCCGTCCGCCTCTGTTGATGCCATCCAGAACGTCGCAAGCTATCTGCAGCCGATCGGAGCACCCCTCGTTTTCAGCGGGTTTACCGAGCAGGCCCTGAACCGCTTCTCCTCCCAGTTTTCACAGGTCGGCATCGTCCCTGTTATGGGAGCCGGATCCGTAAGCACTGATACCAGGCAGCCCGAGCCTCTTAAACCAGGCTCAGCCGTCAGCGCCATCCTGGTCCGCGGCGATATGGACGTGGCCGCCACGTGTACGGTCACTTACATCGACGCCAACAACCTGCTTGCGTGCGGCCACCCGCTGCTGAATTTCGGCGCGGTTAATATGCCGATGAACAAGGCCCAGGTGATGCTGTCACTGGCTTCCCCTGCGAACGCATTCAAAATCGTCAACACGACCGAGCAGATCGGTGCATTCGTTCAGGACCGCCATACGGGAATCATGGGCTCTTTCGGCAAGCAGCCGGAGATGATTCCGGTTACCGTCACTATCCACGGCGTTGCGCGACCCAAGACGCTGCACTTCGAAGTCCTCAATAACGGCAAACTCACTCCGACGCTGATGATGTCCACCGTTTTCAGCGCCCTCCAAGGCATGAACGAATACGGTGAAGACACCACCTACCGCATGCAGGGCCGCATTAACGTTGACGGATATCCGACGGTTTCGCTGCAGAACATGTTCGCCCCTGTCGATGGTGGCAACCCGGCCGCTGCTCTCGCTGCTGCCGCTGTCGGTGAGCGCTTTAACCGCATTTATCAGAACCCCTACGCAACACCCGGCATTAAAGGCGTCGAACTTGATTTCAACATGGTCCGCGACCGCCGTTGGGCAAGGCTCGACTCGGCGCGAACCGACGTGACCGAAGCTCGTCCGGGCGATGAGATTGTGGTCGAGGCCATGCTTCGCCCTTATCGCGGTGAACGGATCGTTCGCCAAGTGCCCGTGAAAATTCCGACCTCCACTCCGCGCGGCACCCTTCGCATCCTCGTTAGCGATGGCGATACGCTCGACCGTATGCGCCGCTTGCCGGCCGCACTGGGACGACGCATGGATCTGTCATCCACGATCGCTCTCCTGAACAAAGAACATGCCAACAACAGGCTCTACGTTTCGTTGCTGGAAGCGAATCCTGAAGCCATGGTGGACGACAAGGTGATGCCTACCCTGCCGCTCTCCGTGATGAACGTCATGGAACCGATGCGCGGAACGCAGGACATGGTGGTTGTGGGCGAGTCGGCGGTGAACGAGGCGTCCACTCCGCTGGACTATGCTGTCAGCGGCGCGCAAATCATCACTCTCAGCGTCAAGTAAACGCTTTGTGTAGCGCCGGACCTCTGGCCCGGCGCTATCACCCAGGCCAGGCACTTAATCCTTCCAACTCCGAAAATCCCTTGCCTGAGCGCAACCAGCAACCCTCGACATGTTACCCTTAAGTAAATCTTTCGCGTCCATTTTGGGCCTCGATTTCAGGATTCACATGCGCAAGACTTTCGTCTTAATAACCATCTTGCTGGCCGCTACATGCGCTTTTGCCGAAGGCACGCGCACTTGGCAGCAGAGCACGTTCCAGGAATTCGAAAAAGGTACGACGAAGGCAGTGGCCATTCGCAGCGATGGCACTCTGGAACTCGCGCCAAGCTTTAAGGCCGTCACCACGACTCCTTCCACCTACTTGTGGGCCCTTGCTTCCGACGTCCAGGGCAATGTGTATGCAGCCGCAGGCTCCCCCGCGCGGGTATACCTGATTGCTCCAACAGGACAGACGAGCGTCATCTTCGAGCCTCGTGAGTTACAGGTGCAGTCCCTGGTAGTGGATTCCAGCGGCGCCATTTACGCCGCAACCTCGCCTGACGGCAAGGTCTACAAAATCCAGCGTCGCGCCCCGGAAGGCAAGCCGACTAACAAAACGGCCGCACGCCAGACGTCTGAAGCCAAGGGCACTACGACAGGTCAGGACGCGCCACAGGCACCAGAAAAGAACCCCGCAGGCATCGATCCGAACTGGACGTCATCGGTTTGGTTTGAGCCGAAAACCAAGTACATCTGGGCTTTGGCAGTCGCGAATGACGGCGGGTTATTCGTAGCCACCGGCGATCGAGGGGAAGTCTTTCGCGTCGACCGTAACGGGCAGAGTTCGCTTCATTTCAAGAGCGACGAAGCGCACATCCGAGCGCTTGCAATCGACCCACAAGGCAATTTGATCGCCGGTTCAGATGGCAGCGGTCTCGTGTACCGCATTTCCCCTCGGGGCGAGGCGTTCGTCCTGTACAGCGCTCCGAAGAAAGAAATCACGGCGCTGACGGTTGACAGGACAGGGAACATCTATGCAGCCGGAGTGGGTGAGAAACGCGTTGGCGGTACGCTCCCTGTGCCAACCCCGGGAACTATCGCGGTTCCTGCCAACGCTCTTCCAGGAGCGAGCGGTCAGGGTTCCCAGCAGCCACCCACCGCGGGTCCCGGCGTGCCCATGCCAGGCATGGGAGCCATCGGCTCTGAGGTTTACCAGATAGCTCCTGACGGATCGCCGAAGCGCCTGTGGGCTTCGCGTGACGACGTCGTATATGCACTTGCCCTCGACCAGCGTGGAACCCTGCTCGCCGGAACCGGCAACAAGGGCAAAGTGTTCGCCATTGTCGACGACGAGCGATTTACCGACCTGCAGAAAGCAAGCGCAACTCAAGTCACCGCCTTTGCCACGGCTCCGAATGGCGGGCTTTATGTTTCGACCAGCAACCTTGGAAAGCTTTTCCTGCTTGGTGCCACACCCGATGCGGAAGGCTCCTATCAGAGTGACGTGTTCGACGCGAAGATATTCTCCCGTTGGGGACGCGCCGACGTCCGCGGTTCTGGGGCTTTTGAACTGTGGGCGCGCAGCGGTAACGTTGACAATCCCGATCGCAACTGGAGCATCTGGAAGCTGGTGGATCTGACGAAAGACACCCCTCTTGCCGTTCCTCCAGCGAGATTCATTCAGTGGCGGGCCGTACTCCGCCCAAGCACCCGTCCAGCGCAGATCGAGAGCGTTGTTCTGAACTACCTTCCCAAGAACGTGGCCCCCAAAGTGGACGATGTTGCCGTGCAGGTCGGGTCGCGTTTTCAGGGCATACCGCGACGCGCCAGCCAGAACGGAACTGAAGGCGGACGATCTGAGCAGCTCCCGCCCACCACGAGGGACCGTGACTCCATTGCGGTGCGCTGGAGCACCCACGACGATAACGATGACCAGTTGGCCTATTCCATCTACTACCGCGGCGACGGCGAGCAGAACTGGAAACTTCTACAGGACAAGCTGATCGACCGGTTCTACTGGTTCGACGCTGGCCTTCTGCCGGATGGCGGGTACACCGTCAGAGTGATCGCCTCGGATGCACCTTCGCATTCGCCCGAAGAAGCACTTTCGGATGAGAACGAAAGCACCCGTTTCGAAGTCGACACTACTCCGCCACAGGTTCAGGACCTGAACGCTGCGATTGAAGGCGACCAGCTTCACATAACTTTCCGGGCCGTCGATGGCTTTTCTGATGTCCGCCGTGCGGAATTCTCGGTTGACGCCGGCGAGTGGCAGTACGTGGAGCCCGTGGGTCAGCTCTCTGATTACCGTCTGGAGAATTACGACTTCAATATTCCGGTGCCGGGCGCAACCGCACGAGTGGCTCACGCCACCGCGCAATTCAATGGCGCAACAGCTCCCATGCCGAAGTTGAGCAAACGCAATCAGAACAACTCGGCGGCGACTGGCAACCCAACCGACGAGCCGACATCAACTATCGTCGGCGAACATCTGGTCGTCGTCCGCGTTTACGACAAATTCGACAACGTCGGAGTCGCCAAGACCGTCATTCGCGGAAGATAATAGACGCGTCCGGTCCAACAATTGAGGGGTTCTGCTCCAGCAGAACCCCATTGTTATTCTGTTTCTGTGGAGGCAGTTGATGCCACTACATGCCCACGATTAACGGCTCAATGGACCAGTGATTGAACCTCAGACGTTCACCCTTCGCATCGCCTCCGGCACGTAGCGATCCCCCGCAGCGGCTCCCGGCGGAAACGCCTGGTCGATCTCTGCCAGCTCCTGAGGCGTGATATGAACGCTTGCAGCCCCCGCGTTTTCTTCGAGGCGTGAGATCTTCTTCGTTCCAGGAATTGGCACCACGTCATCGCCCTGCGCCAGTAACCATGCCAGCGCAAGCTGCGCGGGAGTGCAGTTCTTCTTCCGTGCCAGTTCACGGACTTTCTCCGCCAGCTCTACGTTACGTCTCAGGTTGTCGCCCTGAAAACGCGGGTTGTAACGGCGATAATCATCTTCAGTCAGGTTAGCCGGATCGGCATAATGTCCGGTCAGAAAACCGCGGCCCAGCGGACTGTAAGGCACGAAGGTGATCCCCAGTTCGCGACAGGTAGGCAGGACCTCCTGTTCGGCATCTCGTGTCCACAACGACCACTCCGTCTGTAATGCTGCGATGTTGTAGACGCGATGTGCCCGCCGGATTGTCTGCGCTCCCGCCTCAGACAATCCGATTTGAAGTACTTTGCCATCGCGCACCAGATCGGCCATGGCTCCGACTGTATCCTCGATCGGCACTTCCGTATCAACTCGGTGTTGATAGTAGAGATCAATGTGATCCGTTCCCAGTCGTCGCAGCGATTCCTCGCAGCACTTCTTCACGTAATCGGGCTTGCCGCTAACCCCGATCCAAGCTCCGGTCTCATCCCGCACGTTGCCAAATTTCGTGGCTAGAACAACCTCCATGCGGCGATCTTTGATCGCCCGGCCTACAAGTTCCTCGTTGTGCCCGCGCCCATAAACGTCCGCCGTATCCAGAAAGTTGATGCCGATATCGAGTGCTCGATGAATTGTGCGAATCGATTCCTCATCATCTCGCGGACCATAAAACTCCGACATCCCCATGCAGCCCAAACCAATGCAGGAAACATTGATCTGGCTGTGGCCCAGCCTGCGGTACGGCATCTCGGGATGTCCCAGCTTGTCTTTGTCTTTCGTCATGATGGCTCCTTACGCGAAATCTCACTCACGTGTGCAACGCGGCCTGTTGATCCGCGCTGTGCTTCAGGAAATCGAGACTTTAGATTCCGACAGCAAATCCTGCGGTTCGTTATTCGCAAGATCCCAATAGGGGAAAAAAAAGGGCGCAAGCATCAGCTCACGCCCCATTCGTTCATTTTTTCAAGATGATGATCCGATCCCGGATCTCAGATCACTCCACCGTAACCGACTTCACCAGGTTACGTGGATTGTCCACGTTCACTCCCCGGCGGCACGCAATGTGGTATGCCATCAACTGCAGCGGAACGATCTCCAACAGCGGCAACAACAACTCCGGAGCTTTAGGCACGAACACCACCTGGTTCGTGATCTTCTCGACTTCCGTGTCGCCCTCGGTTGCAACTGCGATCACTCGGCCCAGACGCTCGCGAACGTCCTTCATGTTCTGGATCGTCTTTTCGTAACGCAGCACCGAACCCGCATCGCTGTCGTCCTTGGCTGCAAGGAACACGACCGGCATAGTGGCATCGATCAGCGCGTACGGTCCGTGCTTAACCTCTCCCGCCGGGTAGCCCTCCGCATGAATGTACGAGGTCTCCTTGAGCTTCAGTGCGCCATCCAGTGCGATGGGGAAGTGCACGCCGCGCGCGAGGAACAGGAAGTCATTTGCCAGGAAATTGCGTTCGGCGATGTCTTCGCAAGCCTGGTTGTGCTTCAGTACCTCATCGATCTTCTCCGGAATGGCGAGCAACTCATCAATATGCTTGCGCGCCTGCTCCGGCGAAAGAGCACCGCGAACTTCGCCCAGGTAGACCGAAAACAGGAACAGCGCAGCCAGTTGCGCCGTGTAGGCCTTGGTGGAGGCGATAGCGATTTCCGCTCCCGCATGCGTATAAATCACCGCGTCGGCTTCGCGCGTGATCGTCGCTCCCACGACGTTCGAGATCGCAAGCGTCTTCGATCCCTTCCTGCGCGCTTCGTGCAGTGCGCCGATCGTGTCCGCCGTCTCGCCCGATTGCGTGATCAGGATCGTCAGTTCGTTCGGGCCAGTCATAGGATCGCTGTACTCGAACTCGCTCGCGTGATCCACATCCACCGGCACGCCCGCCAGTTCCTTGATCATGATTCGCCCGGCCAATCCCGCATGGCGACTCGTGCCCGAAGCGATGATGTTGATCTTCTTGAGCGCGCGGAACTCCTCCGGCGTAATCTTCATGCCTTCGAGCGTTATCTTGCGCGTGTCCCGCGAGATCCGATCGAGTACCGTATCGCGCACGGCACGCCCGTTTTCGAAGATCTCTTTCAACATGAAATGCGCAAAACCGGCCTTGTCCGCCACCGCTTTGCCTTCCGTTGCCACCTGTACTGTCGACATTTTTACCCGCACCATCACAGAAATTTTGGAACTACCGCATCGGTCCTATTCCAGTCGTACTGCCTGCAAAGTGTTTTGGCAACCCCAATTCGTACGGCCCGATTACCCGATCCCAGCTACGATTGTCTTCATCAATTCGCCTGTTTTTGAGAGCACGACGAAGTCCGCGTCCGCACCGGCCGCGATGACCCCTTTGCGCTCGCAAATCCCGACTGTTCGCGCCGGATTGCGAGTTGCCAGCCCCACGGCGTCTTCCAGTTTCCAGCCACCGAAACTCATCACGTTGCGCACCGCGCGGTCCAGTGTCAGCACACTGCCCGCAAGCCGGCCATCGTGCGACAGGCATGTGTCGCCTTTCACTTCCACTTCGAAGCCGCCCAAATGGTAGCGCCCATCCGGCATCCCGGTCGCGCTGATCCCGTCCGTGACCAGAACGGCGCCATCCTTTCCCTTTGCCTTGAGGAACAAGCGCACAATCGTTGGGTCAACGTGAACACCGTCGATGATCATCTCGGCCGTCACGTGCTCGTTCGTGAGTAGAGTGCCGATGATGCCCGGTTCGCGGTGGTCAAGTGGGCGCATGGCGTTGAAAGTATGCGTGGCATGTCGCCCGCCGGCGTCTATGCCGCGCTGCGCCTGATCCTGCGTGGCATTCGAGTGCCCAAGGCTTATCGTCACCCCGCGTCGCGTTGCTTCCCGGATCAACTCCTCACCCCCCGGAATCTCCGGCGCTACGGTCATTACCTTTACGTGACCACGTGCCGCCTGCCACATTCGCTCGAACAGCGCCAGGTCCGCATCCTTAATATGCTCCGGCGGATGCACGCCTCGCTTCTCGCGGCTGATAAAAGGCCCTTCCAGGTGAATGCCCATCGGCCTCGCCCGCAGCTCACCTTTCTTGCCCGACTCTCCATTAGTGCCCCATATCTGCCCGCCTTTAGCAGATGTGGGACCCGCAGCCGCTTCGATTGCATCCGCCAATTTCTCCAGCGCCTTCAGCGTCGGATCGATAGCCGCAGTCACCGTAGTGGGGAAGTATGTGGTGGTTCCATGCTTCGCCAAATGCCGCTCAATCGCCGCGAGCGCATCCGGATCACCCTCCATCACGTCGTGTCCGCCGCCACCATGGATGTGTATATCGACAAAGCCGGGCGCCAGTACGGCATCGCCGAGGTCGACAACTGCACAGCCACCGGGGACATCGATTTCCGACTTCGGCCCGACAGCCACGATTTTCGACTCTTCCACCACGACGACCGCGCCTGCGATTGTTGCGTTCGGACAAACGCATTCAGATACCAGAAATGCCTGTTTCACTCGACCTGCCTTTCAATGTCGGATTCTAAACGTTGGGGATGCTTCGCGTTCGAATTTCTCGCCGGAGCCAACGCTTGTGCCTTTCGGAAAATTGGTTTGGCGCAGAACCGTACCCTTTATCCCGCTCACCGCAAGAATGATCTGTCAACCTCTTTACCTGTTCGTCAAGTGAACCTTAGCCGTTCTCTGAGTTGACAGCAGCAACTCCCCTACATACGATTGGCCGTTCCCGATTTATGCGAACTGCGTGTGCGGGGATAAACATCCGCACAGGTAAGGCCACGTTTAAACCTGCTGTACGTTTTTTTGGAGGCGACTAATGCGGTTGAAAACAACTGCTGTACTTCTGGCGCTGGTCCTGTTATTCGCAGCGTCGGCGTGGTCGCAGGAAATCACCGGCTCGATCGTTGGCGTCGTGAAAGACCCAACAGGCGCGGTGATCCCCAATGCGACAGTCACTATCACGAACACCGACAAGAATGTTGTCATTCGTTCGGTGACAACGAGCACCGGGGGCGACTACGTAGCTCCCCTGCTCCCAATTGGACACTACTCAGTTTCGGCCACGGCTGCCGGATTCAAAAAGGTCAGCCACACGGGAATCGAACTCAACGTTAATGACAAGCTCACGATCAATCTGATTCTTCAAGTTGGCGGATCTACTGAGGAAGTCTCGGTTGAAGCCAATCCGGTACAGGTTGAACTGCAGAGTGTTGCTGCCGCCGGTCTGATTAGCGGTACCCAGGTCCGCGAGCTATCACTGAACAACCGCAACTACGAGCAACTTGTCAGCCTGATGCCTGGCGTTTCGTCCACCGCGTCCGATCAGCTGTACGTTGGCAACTTCAACCCGCTCGGAACCAATACGGTTACGTTCTCCATCAACGGCCAGCGCACGAGTTCCAACAACTGGACCGTAGACGGTGCTGATAACGTCGATCGCGGCTCCAACCTGACGCTGCTCACCTATCCCAGCGTCGATGCGATCGCCGAGTTCAAAGTCCTTCGCGGTCTTTATAATCCTGAATTCGGCCGCGCCGGTGCAGGTCAGATCAACGTTATCACCAAGTCCGGTGAGAGCAGCCTTCACGGCGGTGCCTACGAGTTCTGGCGCAACGACAAACTCAATGCGAACTCGTACATGAACAAGCACAAGGCACCGTCGAGCTGGACCCCGCGTCCGCCGCTTCGCTATAACAACTTCGGCTGGACACTCGGTGGCCCCGTTTACATCCCGAAGGTCTACGAACAGAAGAACAAGACCTTCTTCTTCGCGTCGCAGGAATTCCGCCGGATGATCCCGTTCACGCCTCTGTTCCAGGGCTATGTCCCGACAGCGGATGAGCGCGCCGGCGTTCTGAGTGGCAATCCTGTTGGTCAGGTCTGCGTTGCCTTCAATCCTCCGGCCACTCCCGGTGCGGCTCCGACCTGCGCCCAGACTGGTACGCAAATCACGAGCATCAACCCAGTATCGAAGGCCTACATGGACGCGATCTGGAGCAAGATGCCGCTGCCCAACAACACCAGCGTTGCTACACAGCCGCACCAGTTGGATCAGCAGCTTAAGAACATCTACAACTACCGTCAGGAACTCATTCGTATCGATCACGTCTTCGGTCCGAGACTGAGCGTCTTTGGCCGCTATATCAAAGACACCATCCCGACGACCGAGCCGCGCGGTCTGTTTACCGGAGCAGCTCTGCCCGGCGTTTCCAACACTGCGACGGACTCCCCTGGCAAGGGCTGGGTATTCCGTTCAACCGCAAGCCTGACCCCCAACCTTCTACTTGAAGCTGGCTACTCGTATTCGTACGGCGCTATCGTCAGCAAGGTGACCGGTCTGGCCTCCCGCGAGAACTCGCCGAACATCAATCCACTGATCACGCTTCCATACACAGCGACTGTTTCCCGTATCCCGGCCGTTACTATCTCCGGTATATCCAGCATCACGGGCTACGGTCCTTACGACGATTACAACCGCAACCACAATGTGTTCGCAAACCTGACCAAGATCGCGGGCAAACACACCTTCAAGTGGGGCGGCAGCTACTATCACTATCAAAAGACTGAGAACGCCGCCGGCAACAACACCGGTACGTTCGCATTCACCGCGATGGGCGCCGAAGCCGTTCTGCCGGCAGACTGTTATCCGACTCGCAGATCGACTTGCACCTACACCGCACAGCAGATTTCGTACGTGACGACTCAACAGGCATGGGCGAACTTCCTGCTCGGAAATGTAACTACTTTCACCCAGGACTCTCGCGACATCACGCCTGACGTCCGCGCACATCAGTTTGAAGGCTACGGTCAGGATGAATGGCGCGTTCTCCCCAATCTGACACTGAACTACGGTGTGCGTTATTCGTACTTCGGGCAGCCCTGGGATGAGGGTGACCTACTGACCAACTTCGATCCAACCTTCTATGACCCGGCCAAGGCTCCAACAATCGATCCGTTGACGGGCAATCTCGTTCTGACCGGATCGACTGCCAACCCCAACTACGATCCGCTTAACGGCATGGTTATTGCCGGGAAGAATTCACCTTGGGGCAGAAAGATAACGAACGAAAACAAGTCAAACTTCGCTCCTCGACTTGGTCTTACCTGGGACCCGTTCGGCGACGGCAAGACCGCTATCCGTACGGGCTATGCGATGTTCTACGACACAGTGCTCTATGGCATCGTGGAGCAGAATATCTTCCGCAATAAGCCTTTTGTAAACAGCGTGGTTATTCCGAACACATCGTTTGCCAACCCGGGCGGCGGCGTCGCCAGCATTTCTGCGGCCCCGACAAGCCCGCGTAGCTACGTATCGCAGCCGTTCCACACGCCATATTCTCAGCAGTGGTCGTTCGACGTTCAGCGTGAACTCGGCCATGGCATGTTGTTCGATATCGGCTACTACGGAGCTAAGGGCACGCACCTGATCGGCTCCGTTGACATAAACCAGCCTAAGGTCGGGGAGTGGCGGAACCATCTGACCGAGCTGGGACTCACGACTGGCACAACCGCGATCGTCAGCGGCACGACCGCACGGCTGAACTACATCCGACCCTACAAGGGTTATGCCGCTATTAACGCCATTCGTTCCATGTTCAACTCGAACTATAACTCGTTGCAGATGAGCTTCCAGAAGAAGTTCAAAGGCAATTCGATGGTGAACGTGGCTTATACCTGGTCGAAGTCTCTGACCGATAACCAGAGCGACCGTGACACTCCGCCGCAGAACACCTATGACGTTGCGGCCGAGTATGGCTTGTCGCAGCAGGACCGTCCGCACATCCTCACCGCGAATTTCGTGTACGACCTACCGTTCTTCGCGAGCCGCAAGGGTGTCGTCGGACACGTTCTAGGTGGCTGGGAACTCTCGGGTATCATCACCTATCAGGCGGGCACTCCGCTGACGGTAACCGGTTCCAGCACCGGCGACACGGCTGGCCAAGGCTGCCTGGCTTCCTCGACGCTGTGCGCGGTTCGTCCGGACTTGATCGGCGATCCGAACGCAGATGCACCGCACACCTTTGACCAGTGGTTCAACACCACTGCATTCGCGGATGTACCGGCAGGCCAGTACCGTCCGGGCACTTCGGGCCGCGGCGTTGTCCGTGGACCGGGCTTTGGCCGTTGGGACCTTTCCCTCTTCAAGAACTTCCGGCTGACCGAACGCCTGCGCATGCAGTTCCGCGGAGAAGCGTTCAACGTCTGGAACCACACCAACTTCCTTGGCGTGGACACGAGCAAGTCATCAGCGACGTTCGGCAGAATCACGGGAACCCGCGATCCTCGAATCGTCCAACTTGGCTTGAAGCTCAACTTCTAATATCAACTTACCGGATAACATCTCCGGCCAAACCAAAGAGCACCGCGAATCGCGGTGCTCTCAGGCTGCTGACGAACCCACCCTTTTTCGGGGTGGGTTCGGTGTTTTTACAGGACTTCAGTGTCGAGAGCGAGGTTCGCTGTACCACGTCGATGCGAGCTGCAGGAGGCGTATATAGGCCGATAGAACGGCCGAGAGCGCATGGAGCGGACTCTTCGACCCATTGGGCCCTGCCGCACTCAGCAGCAGGGCGATTTTCTTGATGTTTTGTGCCACGGCCGCCAGCAGCGA
>DASPIK010000076.1:0-56093 GCA_035629075.1 Terriglobales bacterium
TCAGGCGGTACCAGCGACTCGATCGTCACCAGCTCCAGCTCCTGCTGCTGCACTCCAGCTTCTCTCAACATGACCGCATAAAAGCACAAAGCCCTCGTAATTACGAGAGCTTTGTGAGTACCTTTGTCAGCAGTCTGACCCCGCCCATAATGGGCGGGGTTTTGAGTAGCCAGCGCAGAAGCCGGCCCGACTGGTGCAAGCTCAGTACGATTCGTAGCTGCCGATATCCGGTCCAGCGCCAAGGGGCCGGCTGGCACCTTCCATATCAAATGTCGGCGCGTATGTCGTGGTCGCTTTATTCACCGCTGGCGATGAAGATTGCAGCTTGAAGTTGCCGCTTATTCCCGAATAGCTCTTGTACACGAACATCGGATTGACGTGCAGGCCGTTCGTATCCGGCGGGCAATATCCACCACTTTTGCAGGTCGTGTTTGCTTTGTTGTTCCACGTCAGGTTGTTGGACCAGACGTTGTTCCTGCCCAAGGAACCGTTCATACCGAAATACGCTGCGATGCCCTGATTACTGTCGATGACGATGTTGTTCGCGACAATGTTGTAGTCACTTACCACCGTGTACGTAGAATCCCCTCCGGCCGACATCATAATGCCAGCGCTGCCGTAGCCGTTCGGAACATTGGCGACCGTGTTGTTGATGATCTTGTTCCAACCGGTCAGGTGATTGGACTCGATGCCGTAACTGCCACAGGTGTACACCAGGTTGTTGTTGACCGTGTTGTGCTGATCAGCGATATAGATACACGCGCCTGCCTTGTTGCCCGGGAACGTGGTGCAGTGGATATCGTGGACCACGTTGCCTGTGATCTCGTTGTACTTCCTTGTGGCAACCGTCTGCCCTGTCCACGGTACGGTGATGCCGACCAGACCGCCCCTGCCGGAGCAGTCCGACGTGATGAGATCGTGAACGCGGTTGCCGATCACGCGGTTGTAGCTGCCGAAGATATCGATACCGATTCCGGCCGTCGAAGTACTGGTACCGTACACATCGAAGCCCACCACATCCACGTAATTGGCATTGATGCCGATGTGGTAGTAGCCCTGTGACGACGTTGTCGTAACCTTGGCGCCCCACTTCGTGGTTGACTTGAGCACGATGCGAGCAGTCGCCGTGCCGCTCTTAGTGATGTTTACCCGTTCCTGGTAAGTACCTGGAGCGACATTGATTCTCCAGCCGGGCTGCGCCTGGTTTACGGCGTATTGAATGGTTCGCCACGGGGTCGAAGGCGAGGATCCGTACCCAGCCGCGTCAACCCCAGTCGGACCGACGTAGCGGTCGTAGGCCGTCGGTGCCGGAGCCGAGGGCGTCGGAGTCGAGGTTGTCGGCAGGGTCAGCTTCGGATTGCAGACGCTGTGACTACCGCTGTAGGCGATGTAAACGAGGCTGGTGATGCTGGTTCCCGTCGTCCCGGTACGGAAAGCCAGATTGGTTCCTACCGCTCTTTCGGTTGATCCTTGAGGAGTCACATAAACGGAATAGGTGCGGCTCGCAACGTTCGCCTCGAACCGGAAGTGGTAACTCGTTCCGACTGCATAGCTGGTTGTGGATGTCGTCAGCGCCGAGCCGTTGCGCGCCTGAATTCCGCCGGCCGCATTGAAGAGCACGGCCATATCCACGTAGGACGATGTTGCATTGCTGGACAGCCCCGTCAGCATATCGCCCTTCATAGTCGGAGTAGCGTCAAACTCGAAGCGGAACGTTCCCGACTGAGGTGAACTCAGTCCTTGAGATTGCATCGTCGCAGTCGACGTCCGGCACGTGGTCGAGGTGGTTGTGGCTGTCGGTGTAAGTGACGGAGACGTTGATTCAACGGGCTCGGTCGGTGCGGGAGCCACAGGCTCTGAAACCGGCGGAGTAGTGGGCTCAGTCGTTCCCGGCTCGCCGGTAGAGGCAGCCTTGAAAAAGTCACCCATCGCGGCGAACTTGGCTACCTTCGCGGGAGAAGTGCCGACGCCCAACGCCCGCAAAACGGTCGTAAGCAGGTTTCTATGGTCGTACCGCGCGCCCGATTTGTAGCCGCTCTTCACGCGAGGCCCAACCATAATCGCTGCCACGTGACCGCCGCCATTCGTCGTGTCGGAGGCCACGCTTTCGTCAAACACAATGACTAGCAAGCCGTTGTTCTTGAATGTTTCCGTGGCGAGCAGGGGGGCGATGTTAGTGCTGAGCCACTGATCGGCGGCTGCCTGCCTCTGGGCATCGGAACAACTGCTCATTCCCGCCGGACAGTCGCGCATCGAGTTATTCGCGTTCGGAACGATGAATGAGAGATCAGGCAGCGTGCCGGCCTGCATGTCAGCCGCGAACTGAGTGAACGGAACGAGGTTCTGTCTTTCGCTGCTGTTCGCTACATCGGCGAAGTACGCGAACGGATTCTGACGCTTCAAGTACGGATATTTATCACCGCCAGTGTATCCGGCGTAAGGCAGACTCTCCGCATACGACTTCCACGTTTTCCCGGCTTGAAGAAGATGGCGAACGATATTGTCCTGCTTAAGTATGCCGGTAAAAGTGTCATCGTTGGTAATGGCCTGACCTGTCGTCATGGTGAACAGATTGCCGATGGACGGGTGCGTATTTGCGTAGTACTCGGTCGCGAGGCCGTTCTCAGCCGCAAGTTTGTTCAAGTAAGGCATCGACCCGCTGTTAACAATCGATTCGTAAGCGTGACCGTGTTCAACCACGACAAACACGCGCTGTGCGTCCGGCACTTGCGCAGCAGCACTGCTGACCAGCACAAGCACGGACATGACAATTGTCATGAAGCGATAGTTCATTCACGACTCCACGGAAGATTTCCCTGAGACAGTCTGCGGTTCAGGGCATGTGAACTGAATCAGCAAGAGGCATTACGGCCAACAGCAATGTTCCCTAGACGCTTGTCAGCGTGGACCCCTAGGAAGATCTCAGTGGTAACCGCAAGGAGTTAAGGTAGGTAATGGAGGGATTTACTGAGTGTCGCTGTGCGATGGTTCCAGTATGCATGTACTACCGGACACGATTAGATCGTGTCCCGAAGTAACACCTTGCCCTTTTTGAAAGAAACAGAGCGGACTCAACGACCAGCACGTCATCGAGGACCAGCACCTCATTTCCGTTCTCATCATCATCCGTGCAAGTCATTGATCGCAGCTTCCGATCTGCGACACCTCCATTTACAACGAGTGACCAGCTGCTGATCGCCTTTCCTCAAATCGTGTAGCTGCCCTCGATTTACATTGCTCCCGGGAACTCCATCACGAATAATTCCCTTACTCGGGGTGGCTCGCTTGTCCACGCGCAAGCAACCTTGCAATATGGCATCTACTCTGACCGGCATGGCGGGCGAAAGGTGGCCGTGGATGAGCACGTGGATTCGGCAATCGGCCCTCATGCTGCGGCATAATCTCGAGCGAGTTCCGGTAGTACGGGGCGCAGCGCTCGTTGGAATGATCACTCGGTCCGATATTCTCACCATTTTGGCAAGAGCCGCATGATGCTTGTCGTAGCTGTGCTTTCGGGGTTCGCCCTGGCAATCGCCGCACCCTGGCTTGTGCGGCTCACACGCGGTGTGACTGGCTGGATCCTGGCGCTGCTGCCGTTCACACTAGCACTGTACTTTTCCAGTGTTGTTCCGCAGATCGCCGCAGGTGAAACGATAGGCGTCAGTTATCCTTGGGTGCCGAGTCTTGGGGTCAATCTATCCCTGCTCCTCGATGGCTTGAGTCTGCTGTTCGTGCTGCTGATTACCGGCATCGGAAGTGTGGTGCTGGTTTTTTCTGGCGGATATCTGCGGGGCCACCCGCAACTGGGAAGCTTTTATGCATACATCCTGATGTTTATGGCCTCTATGCTGGGCCTGGTGCTCGCCGACGACGTTCTTACGATGTTTGTTTTCTGGGAGCTGACCAGTATCAGCTCCTATCTGCTCATCGGATTCAAGCACCAGGAGCAAGCATCGCGGACCGCCGCACTTCAGGCGCTGCTGGTAACCAGCATGGGCGGCCTATCACTTCTGGCCGGCGCACTTCTTCTGACTCAAGTCGGAGGTGCAGGCCGAATTTCTGAACTGGTACACCGCGCAGCCGCAGTGCACGCAGACCCGCTGTACCTCCCCATCCTGCTGCTCATAGTCGGAGGTGCGTTTACCAAGTCTGCGCAATTCCCTTTTCAATTCTGGCTGCCCTCCGCGATGCAGGCTCCAACACCCGTCAGCGCCTACCTGCATTCGGCCACGATGGTGAAAGCTGGCGTTTACCTGCTCGCGCGATTAAGCCCGGTTTTAGGTGGCACGGACACGTGGTTCTACCTGCTGGGAACAGTAGGCGCGATCACAATGCTCATGGGTGCCTATCTCTCACTCCGCCACACGGATCTAAAACTGATCCTCGCCTATTCGACGGTAAGCGTCTTGGGTCTGCTGACGATGCTTCTGGGACTCGGAACAGATGAGGCGATCAGGGCGGCGGTCACCTACCTTCTGGCGCACGCACTGTACAAGGGAGCACTGTTCCTGGCGGCCGGCACGGTGGACCACGAGGCCGGGACACGTGACGTAAGCATGCTGAGAGGCCTACGGCGCGCAATGCCTCTGACCGCAGCGGCGGCAGGGATTGCGGCGCTTTCCATGGCCGGGCTACCGCCCTTTGCTGGCTTTCTTGGTAAGGAGTTGCTGTACGAAGCGGCACTCCATACCGAGTTCAGAACCATCTGGACCGGTGCCGCGGTTTTGGCCAGCGTCTTTCTGGTTGCAGCGGCGCTCATAGCCGGCGTGCGTCCCTTCTTCGGCCGGGTGATGGAAGCTAAGCAGAAAGTACATGAAGGCCCTGTGAGCCTGTGGATAGGGCCGCTACTGCTGGCAATCTTGGGAGCGACCGTCGGGCTTCTGGGCGGAGTAGCCGGACAGAATCTGCTTTCTCCCGCCGCTTCGGCTATCGGAAACCGGCCACTTCAAGTAGAAGGGGCACTGTTTCATGGGTTTACTTTTACGCTCGGGTTAAGCGCTCTAACGCTTGTGGCCGGAGTGGCCCTATTCGCGAAAGGTAGAGCGGTCACCTGGCTCGGGCACTTAACCAGTTCTCTCGAACAATTCGGACCACAACGGGGCTATTTCAAACTGATCGATGGCTTGAACTCTCTCGCACGCCGTCAGACCTTGATTTTTCAGAGCGGCTACCTGCGCTTCTACGTCCTGGCGACAATGGCGGCTACCCTCGGATTAGTTGCTTACCCTCTGTTCGCGAGTGTCGGAGTTCGCTGGCCGGTCAGCTTCGCCGGGTTGCGGCTGTACGAGTTAGGATTGGCCGTCCTGATCCTTGTAGCGGCTTTCGGCGCGGTTCAGGCTCGATCGATGCTGGCGTCGGTCACCGCACTCGGGGCGGTAGGGTTCAGCGTGGCACTCGTATTTGTGCTCTTCGGGGCGCCTGATGTTGCTATGACGCAATTCAGCGTGGAGACCCTCATCGTCATCCTCTTTGTCCTGGTGGTACACCGCCTGCCCCACTACTCAGTTAGCTCCAGCAGGGCAGTGAAAATTCGCGATGCGGTACTGTGCACATCGCTCGGGGCTTTGATGACAATTCTGGTGCTGGCTGCGGCTGCTGTACCTCTGGACCCTGTGGTGTCGCGCTATTACGCCTCTAATAGCGTTCCCGGCGGGCACGGTCACAACATTGTAAACGTAATCTTGGTGGACTTTCGCGCGCTGGACACCTTGGGCGAGATCACCGTCCTGGCGGTGGCCGCGGTTGGGGTATACGCGCTTCTGCGGCTGCGCCTTTCGGCGAAGGAGGAACCCGAGTGAAATCGCTGATTCTCTCCACGGCCGCACGGCTGCTGATGCCGTTGATGTTGCTGTTTTCGATCTTCGTCTTCACGCGCGGACATAACGCGCCTGGCGGCGGCTTCATCGGTGGGCTGGTGGCTGCTTCGGCGGTGTCGTTGTACGTGGTTGCGTACAACGTCGCTGCCGCTCGCCGGCTGCTCATCATGCAGCCTCATACCGCAATTGCCGTGGGATTGCTTATTGCTGCAGGCAGCGGCATTCTGGCCCTCCTGAGGGGGAAGCCCCTTATGACAGGGCTGTGGTTGAACCCGAATGCAGCGGGAGGCTCCGCTGGAATCGGAACTCCTTTGCTGTTCGACATTGGCGTCTTCCTGGTGGTTTTCGGGGTCACAGTTTTGATCGTGTTTACGCTGGCGGAGGATTGAGATGGAGAGCACGCTCGCGTTTGTCATCGGTGGACTCTATGCAGCCGGGCTGTACCTGATGATGCGCCGCAGCATCATCAAACTGATTATCGGACTCGTGCTGCTGGGGCACGCGGCTAACCTGCTTATCTTCACCCTTGGCCAACTGACGCGCGGCGCCCCGCCACTTGTGCCCCCTGGCACGACGGCGCCGACCGGAGATTTCGCCAACCCATTGCCGCAGGCCTTGATCCTTACCGCGATCGTCATTGGTTTTGGGGTGCAAGCGTTTGCGCTGGTACTGGTGCAGCGCGCCGTGCAGTCGGTGGGCACGGACGACCTCGACCAGATGAAATCGACCGATCGTTAGCAAACGAGAGTAGGTACGATGGAACGCCTCTTGGTGCTGCCAATTCTGATCCCCTTCTTGACCGCCGTCACCTCGCTGCTTGCGTGGCGCTGGCGCTGGTTGCAGCGAGTGCTGGGGCTGATCGGAGCTGTTGCGCTGCTGTTGGCTTCTATGGGTCTTTTGGAATCTGTGCGCTTATACGGCATTCAGGTAGTTCAGATGGGCTCCTGGCCCGCGCCTTTCGGAATCACATTCGTCGCGGATCTGTTCGGAGCCATGATGGTTCTGGTTGCGGGGATAATCGGACTCGCGGTCACGGTGTACTCACTGGTCAGCATGGACGCGCAGCGCGAGTCGTTTGGTTATTACCCCTTGCTCAATCTGCTGCTAATGGGAGTTTGCGGAGCATTTCTCACCGGCGACATCTTCAACCTGTACGTATGGTTCGAAGTTATGCTGATCGCCTCGTTTGTGCTGCTGGTGCTCGGAGGCGAGCGAGCCCAAATGGAAGGCGGCATTAAATACGTTACGTTGAACCTGCTTTCATCTGCGCTGTTCCTGGCTGCAGTAGGAATTCTGTACGGCCTCACCGGCTCACTGAATATGGCCGATCTGGCGCGCCGCTTGCCCGGTCTGCCCAGCCAGGGTCTCGTCACCGCGTCGGCCATGTTGTTCTTCGTCGCCTTCGGCATCAAGTCGGCGGTATTCCCACTGTTCTTCTGGCTGCCCGCCTCTTATCACACGCCACCCGTTGCGGTTTCGGCCATCTTTTCCGGGCTGCTGACCAAGGTGGGTGTGTACGCTATGATCCGCGTGTTCACGCTGATGTTCGTACAGGACGTTGGTTACACCCATTCCCTCATTCTCGTGATCTCCGGAATAACCATGCTGGTGGGAGTTTTGGGTGCGGTGGCGCAAAATGAATTTCGCCGCATCCTGTCTTTCCACATCATCAGCCAGATTGGCTATATGACCATGGGCCTGGGACTGTTCACGCCATTGGCCTTGGCGGGGTCCATCTTCTACATCGTGCATCACATCATCGTGAAGACGAACTTGTTCCTGGTGAGCGGTGTAGCGCGGCGGGTTTGCGGCACCTACGAATTGAAGCACTTGGGAGGACTTTACCGCAGCGAACCGGCTCTTGCTGTGCTGTTCCTGATCCCAGCGTTCTCACTGGCGGGCGTCCCTCCGCTTTCAGGCTTTTTCGCAAAGCTGATTTTGCTGAAAGCAGGTTTGGAAACGAAGCAGTACGCCATCGTCGCCGTCGCGCTTGTAGTCGGGCTCTTAACGTTGTTCTCCATGGCGAAGATATGGAATGAGGCCTTCTGGAAGGCACAACCGCACGGTGAACCAGGAGCCGATAAGGAACTGGTGCACGAGCCGGAAAACTTGTCGCCGCTGAACAAAGGTTTGTACTTCGCCCCGATCCTCTGGCTCGCGGCGATCACCGTAGCCATCGGACTGCGGGCAGAGCTTTTCTTCGACTTGGCGTCTCAGGCCGGTCAGCAACTGGCTAATCCCGATATATATATCCGTGCCGTGCTCGGGGGGCGTTAGCCATGCTGTTGGTCAACCTCTTACTCGCACTCGTCTGGGCCACGCTGACTGGCAATATGTCCGTGAAAAATCTCGGGCTGGGATTCCTGCTCGGCTATGTCGTGCTGTTTATATCGCGCAACGCGCTGGGTACGCGACTGTACTCAATCCGGGTGTATCGCGCGGTGGCGTTTCTGTTCTTCTTCATGTGGGAGTTGCTTGTTGCCAACCTGCGCGTCGCCCTGGATGTGATCTCGCCAGGCACCAGACTTCGACCAGCCCTGCTTGCGATTCCGCTGGATGCGACGACCAACGCGGAGATCACGACTCTCGCCAACCTCATCACGCTGACTCCCGGCACGATGACCCTGGACGTTTCCACCGACAAAAGGGTGCTGTACATCCATGACATGCACGTCCGTGATCCGGACGGTGCACGACGGCACATCAAACTTTTGGAGCGCAAACTGCTGGAGGTGTTGCGATGAATGAAGCAGTCGGTTCCCTGACTATCGTCGTGGGTAAAGCGGTGATGATCATCCTTGGGCTGGCAATGTTCCTTGCCGTGGTGCGGCTCTTACGCGGACCGAACCTGCCCGATCGAGTGGTCGCGCTGGACCTCATTTCCATCCTCGCGATCGGAATAATTGGTGCCTATACCATTCTCGCTAATGAGCCGGTTTATCTCGATGCTGCCATCATCGTTGCCCTTCTCAGCTTTCTGGCGACGGTAGGATTTGCTCATTTTTTGGAGATCATGACGTTCCGGAAGCGAGCTAAACATGACTGAGGTACTGGTCGCGATTTTTCTCGTGATTGGCGCACTCTTCATGCTGTTGGGGGCTGTGGGAGTAGCACGCATGCCGGATCTGTTCACTCGCATGCAGGCCACGTCTAAGGCGTCAACTCTCGGTATCGCCGCCATTCTGGGAGCGGTCGCACTTCATTTTGGCGATAGTCTGGCGGTGACCAGCCGCGCTTTCGCAGTCATAGCTTTTGTCTTTTTGACCACACCAGTCGCCACTCAGATGATCGCCCGCGCCGCTCACTTCATAAACGTGCCCCTCTGGAACACTAAAATCAATGAACTAGCCGGGCAGTACGACCCAGTGACACACGAGCTACACAGCTTCAAGCCGCCAACCCCGACCGAGGCAACCCCAACAAATATGGCCTCCGTGCGTGAAGAGAAGTAAAACGCACGTTCCCTCCCGGCGATTTATCGTATGTACCGTCCGCACAGCCCAGCGCCACGAGAAATGCCGCGCTATAAAAAGAACCCCGCCCGAGATGGGCGGGGTCGAAAAGCCAGCGCCGAAACGCGTGCGATTTCTTCAGTGTCTAGTAGGATTCGTAGCTGCCGATGTCGGGCCCAACACCCTTCGGACGCCCAACACCTTCTATGTCGAAAGTAGGTGCATACGTCCTGGTAGCTTTGTTGAGTGCCGGAGATGAAGACTGCAGCTTGAAGTTACCAGAACCCGAATAGCTCTTGTACACGAACATCGGGTTGACGTGCAGGCCATTCGTATCCGGCGGGCAATAACCGCCGCTCTTGCAATACTTGTTTACTTTATTGTTCCACGTCAGGTTGTTGGACCAGACGTTGTGCGTTCCAAGCGTACCGTTCATACCGTAATACGCGACGATACCTTGGTTGCTGTCGATCACGATATTGTTCGCGACAATGTTGTAATCGCTAAGCACCTTGTAAGTAGAATCCCCACCTGCTGACATCATGATCCCGGCGCTCCCGTATCCATTCGGAACGTTCGCCACCGTGTTGTTGATGATCTTGTTCCAACCGGTCAGGTGATTGGACTCGATTCCATAACTGCCGCAGGTGTACACCAGGTTGTTGTTGACCGTGTTGTGCTGGTCAGCGATATAGATACAGGCACCCGCTTTCGGCCCCGGGAAGGTCGTGCAACGGACGTTGTACACAACGTTGCCCGTGATCTCGTTGTACTTGCGCTTCGCGACTGTCTGACCAGTCCACGGCACTGTGATGCCGACCAGACCGCCCCTACCGGAACAATCAGACGTGATCAGATCGCGGACGCGGTTGCCGATCACACGGTTGTAGCTTCCGAAGACATCAATGCCGATTCCCGCCGTGGAAGTGTTGGCACCATACACATCGAAGCCCACCACATCGACGTAATTGGCATTGACGCCAATGTGGTAGTAGCCCTGTGACGAGGTCGTCGGAACCTTCGCGCCCCACTTCGTGTCTGACTTGAGTACGATGCGGGCAGTCGACGTGCCGCTCTTTGTAATATTCACGCGCTCCTGGTAGATGCCCGGAGCAACGTGTACCGTCGTGCCAGGAACGGCCGCGTTTACGCCCCGCTGAATCGTCCGGAATGGACGGGTCGAAGTTCCAGGGTTGAGGTCGTTGCCGGAAGTAGACACGTACAGGTGATATCCCGAACTGGTCGAGGACGTTGAACCTGAAACATTGATCGTGCGCGTGTTCTTGAAGACCTCACCCTGCGAGTTCCAAGCCTGCACCGTGAGCGTGTGATAACCGTTCGCGAGACTGACGGATGTGTCAATCCGAGCAGCATTTACCGAGTACTTGCTGACGCCGTCCACATAGATTCGCATCGCGGTAATCGGATACGAACTTGTCGCCGAAGCGACAACTCGAACCGGTGAACTAACCGTGGCTCCGTTCGCCGGCGTTGTGACCGAGACACTACCGGTAGAAGTTGTTAGTGCTGTCGTGAAACCAGTGCTGGTCGTCGTGCTCGAAGTCGCCGTACGTGACGTAGTACTTGTTTCGGCCTCGAAGAAGTCCTGCATGGTTGCGGTCGTCGAGACTATTGCCGGGAACGTGTTCACCCCGAGGGTCCGCATCACGGTCTTCAGCAGGTTCTTGTGGTGATACAGGGCTGTGGACTTGTATCCCTTCTTTGCAGACGGGCTAATCACAAGAGCCGCCGTTTTGCCTCCGCCATTGCGCGTATCACCTGCGGCGCCACGGTTGAAAACTATGAACAAGACTCCACCTTCCTGGAAGGTCTTGCTTGCCAGTAGTGGAGCAATATTTCGCTTCAGCCAGTTATCTGCATTCTGCTGCTTCTGCGCATAGGTGCAGGTCGTCATGCCCGATGGGCAGTCCCGCATGTTATTCGTCGCATTTGGAATGATGAACGATAAGTTCGGCAGCGCAACGTTCGCAAGATCTGCCTGGAGCTGCGTGAAAGGCACCAAGTTCAGCTTTTCGCTGCTGTTCGCTACATCCGTGAAGAAAGCGAAAGGATTACTGCTCCGTAGATATGGATACTTGTCTGGACCCGTATAGCCCGCGTAGGGCAGGCTTTCGGCATATGACTTCCAGGTCTTTCCGCTCTGCAACAGATGACGAATGATGTTGTCGTGCGAGACGGTGCCCTCGAGTTTCTCATTGGTCGTGATGACCTCACCTGTCGTCATCACGAAGTTGTTGCCGATCGACGAACCAGTGTTCGCGTAATACTGCGTCGCGAGCCCATACTGTGACGCCAGTTGATTCAAGTAGGGCATAGACGCACTGTTAATCACGCTTTCATAACCGTTTCCTTCTTCGACCACAACGAATACATGCTGGCTTTGGGGCACCTGCGCCAGGGCGCCGTTCATCAGAATCATCAAGCACGCGCCAGCAAGCAATAGCGCTTTTCTCATGCAACACTCCAGGGATAGTTATCGCTACGTCGAGTGTGCGTGCGCGTGCCGCTAAACTGAATCGGGAATGGGCTTGAAAATGTTCGAGTTTTAGCCCTACTCGATCGTGAACCTCAACGCGTATGTTTCCCTACGGTCAAAGCACCGAGGCGAATAGGTAAGTGTCGGCAGAAGATCTAGAGCGCCGTACCTACGTTGAACCTCGCCAACAAGACGGATTTCCTGTAGGTAGTTTTCAATCTGGACGTAGACCGATCGCAAAAAAAAGGCTGGTGGGAATATCCACCAGCCTGCAAGAAACGAAGCGGCGCATATTTGCGTTACGGTGCAACGGTGATAGTTGCCGTTACATCCCTGCCGAAGTGCATCCTGATCGTGGCCGTGCCCGGGTTCAATGCGGTCACTTTTCCGGTAGCGTCAACCAGAGCGACATCCACGTCAGACGAGTACCAGATCGATACCGGATTCACGTTGTACTGTCGGCCATCCGTCAGGTAGACCGTGCCGGTCAACTGAACCGACTCGCCCGGCTTCAGCGACCCTGTCGTTGGAGTCAATTCAAGGCGGTCCATTGTTCCGTGTGCCACGTTCACCGTAACGGTCTGCTGTGACCCGCCTGGCAGGGTTGCGGTAATGGTTGCGGTGCCTGGCGCAAGAGACCGGACCAGTCCGTCGGAGTTAACCGTAGCAACCGTCTTGTCGCTGGACTCCCACGTCACATTCTTCAGAACCTGTGTTTCTGTCGTGGAACCGTCGCTGAAGCTTCCGGTGGCCACCAACGGGTACGTCACGTTAACCGCCATGTTCAGCGTCGATTCGTTCAGGCTGAAGCTTTGCAGCGAGAAAGAATCAACCGTCACGTCCGCGTTATCAAAGATCGTCCCCGGGTTGTGGTCCGCACCTTTGATGGTGACCGTCCCGGCACTTAAGCCGTTCACTAAGCCGCCCTGTCCTGGAGTGAAGCTAGCAATGGCCGGATCGCCTGAACTCCAGTACACGAATCTCAGCGGACTCTGAGTAGTTCCCGTAGTGAAGATACCTGTTGCGGTAAACAGTACCTCGCCGCCTTGGTGGATCGTCGCGCTATCCGGGGCGATGGCGATGCTAGACAACCGTCCGCTTACGGTTATGTTCGTGGATGTGGTCAAGCCTTCGTAGCTTGCATTGAGCTTCGTCGCGCCTTCCGTAGTGCCGGTGATCGTTCCTGCGTGTGAACTCGTGAGGTTCGCCACGCTCGTATTCTCCACGCTCAGCAGCGCGTGCGGCGTGACGTCCTGAACGGAGTCGTCGGTGTAAACCAGATAGACATAAGGCTTAAGCCATTGGAAGACTGCAATCGTCGGATCCGACGGGTATAAGAACACGGATTTCGGAGCAGCATTGTCCGCGGTCAGGACGAGTTTCGCTGAGACGACGCTACCGCTGGTCGCGGTGATTTCTGCCGAACCTGACGAAGTCTTGGCCGTGGCCACACCGTGTTCATCGACCGAAATAACGTCTGGGTTTGACGAAACCCATGTGGCATCAGTAATTGGAGCCGTCGTCTCGTTGTCAAATGAGCCGGTCGCTACGATCTGCTGGCTCGCTCCGAGCGGAACGGTCGTGGAACTCGCGCTCAGCCTGATCGCGGTCAGCACGGCGGGGTCGACTGCCAGGCCGGTGTGATCTGTTATAGTTCCGGACGCAGCCGTGATCGTCACGTTCCCAGTCCCCAAGCCAGTGGCCAGTCCCGCCTCAGAAATGCTAACAATCAGCGGGTCAGAGGAGGTCCAGTTTACCGATGACGTCACATCTTTGGTTGACTTATCTGTGTACGTTGCCGTTGCTGCGAACTGCTTGGTCAACCCAACTTTCACTGACGTATTCGCGGGACTCACAGCAATGGCCGTAACTTCCGCCGGATTGACCGTCAGGTTGGAATTGCCGGAGACTGTGCCCGAGGTCGCAGTGATCGTCACCGTGCCAGCCTTGAGAGTGGTTACAAGTCCCGCCGCAACGGTTGCGATCGTGGTGTCGGAAGACTTCCACGTCGCCGTAGCGGTCAGGTCCTTGGAGCTGCCGTCTGTGTACTTTCCCGTAGCTTGATACTGAGCCGTACGCCCGGCAGCAACTGTGGCGGTCGTCGTGGCCACGGTAACCTGGCTAAGTGTCGGAGTTGTAACTGGAGGTGGAGTACTGCTTCCGCCGCCGCCGCATGCGGTCAACCCCACGCAAACCACTAGCGCTAGCGTCGTTATACCTGTCACTACATTTCTCATGTTTTCCGCTCCTACGAAGTCTTGAGGGATCGCTGTGCACCGGAAGCTGAAAACGGAAGCAGCTCTACCGCGGTACGAGTGATTCCGCGCCGGCAGACCAGCTCTGCCCAGGCACTCTGAAATATGCAAATACGTGCCCTTGGGGGCCGATGATGGGTGCCAACTTCCAGGGCTGATTGCTGGTGGGCGATCCAGTACCGGTCAGGAACTCACAACTTGTTCTCTGGGTGGGAGTTCTGTCGTGTCAAAGCTAAGGCTGCGGCCTTAGCCCACAGGGAGGACGAGAACTGAAATGTGCAATTCGGGGACAATCGATTGTGCGAGTGAATGCAAACTTTTTCGCCTTTTGGGGAGGCGCATACCTCCAAGGGCGCACGTCGGTTTCGGGCAACCTCCCACCAAACGCAAAAGACTTCACAAAGCCTTTCCTCGCTAGAGGCACGGCCCGCCCAAATGTGATTAAGAACCCTTGCAATCTCTTTTAGTGCACTAAAGTGAATTCTGTTGCACACTTGCGCGTCTGGCTTTTGTTTCGCCGAAAAATCAAGCCAGAGCGAATGCTGAGCAGAGGGCTTGTATTCAGCCATTCCGCCCAGAGAATGCCGCGCAGTCCCATGCATCTCACTCAGGAATCAGGTTTGCAGGTGATTGGGTATGCAGGAAAAAGGTGCTGACTTGAGCCCGAAAGGGGCGGCCGATGATTCCGTCGCAGCCGGAAAAGACGTACACGCGTCCGCACCAGGTGTTGCCGCACCCGAGTCGCAGCGAGCCCATTTGGACAGGCGCTTGATGCACGGAATCGCCTGGTCCGGCGGAGTCAAGTACCTGACCCAGTTTCTCTCCTGGGCTTCCGCTCTGATCGTCGCACGCCTCCTCACTCCTTCCGACTACGGCCTTGTCGCTATGGCCACGGTGTACCTCGGATTCGTCACTTTGGTCAGCGAGTTCGGCGTGGGGGCGGCAGTCGTTACATTGCGTGACCTGACCGAAGAACAACTCGAGCAATTAAACAGCTTCAGCCTTCTGTTGGGACTTGCCAGCTTCGCTGTGTCCCTGGTGGCCGCCTACCCATTGGCCTGGTTCTTTCGCGCCCCCCTGCTGCCGCCCGTCGTCATGACGATGAGCGTAGCGTTCATCCTCACGGCTTTTAAGGCTGTTCCTGGATCGATTCTTGAACGGGATCTGCGCTTCAAAGAGGTATCGGTAATCGATGGCGCTCGAGCAATCGTACTGGCCGTCAGCACCGTCGGGTTCGCGTTAGCGGGGTTCCGATATTGGACGCTCGTACTCGGCGGTATTCTGAGTTCCCTCGTCAGCCTGTTCCTAATCCTGAGGCTCTGCCGAAAGGGCTTCCGGTTTCCCCGGTACGCGTCATTGCGCAATGCCCTGACTTTTAGTCGCCACATCCTGGGCTCGAGGCTGAGCTGGTACATCTACTCCAATTCCGATTTCGCCGTCGCCGGTCGCATGCTCGGAGCAGTTCCATTGGGCAACTACACCATGGCCTGGACGCTTGCAAATATTCCGCTTCAGAGCGTGTCGAATCTGATCAGCAGCGTCACTCCCGGGTTCTTTTCCGCCGTACAGAAAGACAGGGCCGAGCTTCGCCGGTATCTGTTGAACCTCACGGAAGGCCTATCCCTCGTCACGTTTCCGCTCACGACCGGACTGGCGCTGGTTGCCCATGACTTCGTCCTTGCGATTCTCGGGACGAAATGGCTACCGATCGTCCCGCCCCTGCAACTTCTCGCAATCTACGCGTCTGTGCGGGCCATTACGCCATTGTTGAGTCCCATCTTGAATGTCACCGGCGAAGCGCGTTTCAACATGAGGAGCGGCATCGTCAGTGCCATTCTCTTTCCGATCGCATTTCTCATCGGCAGTCGCTGGGGTACGGTGGGAATCGCAGCCGCTTGGATGGTGGCGCACCCGATCCCCATACTCTTCGTGTACCGTCGTACATTTCAGAAGCTGGATCTCACCGTGGGTGAGTACTGCAACTCCCTCCGCGCAGCGTTCACGGGAATCGTTACCATGTCGGCTGTCGTGCTATCCATGAAAGCGGTCCTGAGTTCTTACTCCTTGCCGCCTGCGGCCGCGCTTGCGCTGCAAGTCGCAGTCGGCGGTCTGGCGTATGTGGGGTCGATCTTCCTGCTGCACAGGAGCCGCTTTCAGGCGTTATACAACCGGATTAAGAGCACACGCTCCACGGCGTAAGTCATACCGCAACCAGCAGTGCGGGGTTTGCGTGTAAACACAGGGGATCACGCCACAAAAATCGTCGGGAACCGGAACGCCAGTACAACCAGGGCGCCCGCCCAGCACAGAGCCAGGACAACGCTGTATCGGAGATACCAGCTCGGCAGAAGAAATCTTACGATCAGAGATGTCGCAACAGACACCAGCAACAGGGCAGCCAGCAAAAGTGTGATCTTCTTCCGCGTCGCGATCGATGAATCGAATTCCGGATACTCGTGTTCCGCCGAAAGATAAGCCCGATGCACTTGAGCGATGCGATCAGCAGTGCCCTGTGGGGCCGGTTCTACCCCCATGTCGCTTACGGCCTTGGTATCACCGACCGACCATCGAATCAGTCCGCCTTTACGTGTCAACTTGTAGCCACCGGGAAGCTGGGCTGTCCAATCCTCAGGCCCGCCCCACTTCTGCATCATCGCTGGCGTCGTTTCCCTCGCGTTGCTTTGTGCCCACCTGAAGGCCGTCAGCGTCCACGATCCTGTAGGCTGCTTCACCATGATCGCATTAGCCGGTCGCGGCGAATGATCCACAACTTGCCACCCCACAAACGGCTTCATGCTCCCTTTTAGAACATCAGCGGTGATGGCGGAACCTGCGATCACGCACTGCTCCATCAATAATGTCGTCGAGGTCTCCAATTCGTAACAGCCGTTGGCCCCCATCGACACTGGAACGTCGTGGGCCGTGTTCCAAACGGTAACGACTTGCTTCTCAGATTTGCCCGAAGTGGAATCCACGACAACCCAAAGCCGCGGTTGAACTTCTACCACTTGCCTTCGAATCACCACCCCGCCCGGTGCCGTTCTCTCCAGGTCTATAAAGGTTGCGCCCTTTACTGAAGCAACGCCGACCAGACGCGGAGCCAGCCTTGCCGGCGCCGCTTCATTCTCAACATGCGGTGCATTCGAACCCGTCCACGACTCCGACTCGCCTCGCCCTGTGGCTCCGTAAGGCCAGTAACCCACATTGGTAATCCATGTCTGCCCACCAGCCCAGAGTAGGAAGCTCATGTCATCCGCGTGTTTGTGCGATCTGGTCGGGAAGTTCGACCACGTCACAACCGACTGCGACAACCGCTTCTCATCAGGCCAATGCTGCAATCCGCCCCACGAAACCGAATACCCCGCCAGCGGATATAACGCCCAACTTCGTGCCGGCCTCTCGCCTGACATGCTCGCGCCACCAGTGTCCTCCAACAAGTTTCCCGCTCGCTTCTCTGGTCTCGAGTAGGTGTCGCCGAACTGCGGCAGTGTGCCGTCCGGACGTTGAATCTGCCGGTAGAACATTCGTGCCTTTTCGAACTTCGTGCGCCAGGTCGAGGGCACGGCCTCATGCGACATCGCAAGCAGGCGCTCTATCACCGCGATAAGTCGCAAACCGAAGCGCTGGTAAAACGCCGAATGCTCGAGAATCACGCCCTCATCGCTGATATAGAACGCAAACTGCCGATCAAGCCTCCGGAGGGCCACTTCACGGTACTTCGGCGCGTCTGGTAACGACGGAAAAGCCGACGCCAATTGCAGCAGCGCAATGTTCTGCATGACGCCATGATTGGTTCTCACCGTGAAGAAGCGGTCTTCACTCAATCTGGTTCCGGAACGCGCCAGAAACTCCAGTACTCTTCGCGCTTCCTCTTCGCTGTACGACGAGTCTCTCCGATAGACGCCCCAGAAATCGGTAAGCACTTGGACTCGGGCAGCGATCGCATGATCGTTCCACCACAGCGAGACTGGCATCCGGGCCCGGCGATCCCAGTCATCGGAGGCTAGGACGATGTCCCTCGCGCGCAAGAAATAGCTTCTATTGCCGGTCGCGCGATAGGCCTGTAGCAACAGTTCGACCGGCGCCAGCGAAGCAAGCGGCAACTGTGATGAAAAAGGCGTTTTCGCCAGATCGCCTGGTGACAGCGCCACTGCGAGCGGCAAAATGCGACCATTCGGCAGTCGGGCTTCTCCACCCAGCAGCGCGTTGGCCGCGGGAACGGCATCCGTATCGCTATCGAACTCCGGCGATTCCGCATGCAGTTCGCGCAGTTGTTCAAATGTATCCTGCGCAGGAGACAGCCGCGCAGCCTGTACTGCTTCCTGAGGCAGCTTTAAATTCGGCACGCGGTAGTGGACCAGCAGTGGCATCCACACCCAGAGCACAAGTGCGGTGAACAGCGCGAACGGAACCATTACCAGCGCGAAGCGCACCCGCGACTCACCGATTCTCCGGGTCGCATGAGCAGCAGATTCTGTTCTTGTTGCCGGTACGCCCATGTTGTCCACTTTCCGAACTGCCGTTTCAAACCTACACAGCAGCTACGACAGGGGCCTTGGCAGGTTTAGTCGTTGAGCGTCGAGCGATCAGCGATTCGTAAAGCCCGATGGTTCGTCTTCCAATGCTCTCCCACGAAAGCTGGTTCACGCGAAGTTGTCGGATTTCCTGCTGCATACTCTCTCTGCGAGTCGTATCTTCAAGCACCGAGCAGAAGGACTGAGCGAAGCCATCGGCGTTTCCCGGTTCCACCAGCATTCCGTGTTTGCCATGTTCGATAGTCTCGGCGATTCCGCCAATGCGCGTTGCAACCACGGGTTTGTCGAACCCAATCGCTGTCAGAAGCACACCACTCTGATCGATCTCGCGGTACGGAAGCGCGACGACAGTCGCCATCCTGAACACCTCAAGCACCTCATCGTCCTGTAGAAACCGCAATCGCCATTCGATTCTGGACTCGATACCAAGTTCCCGGGCCAGTTCGAAGATAGGCTCCATGTTCATGTTGGGGCGGCCAGCAACCACAATGCGGCTCCCATCGCGAACCTCATCCGGCATCTTGGCAAAGGCCCTTAACAGCACGTCGAGCCCCTTGTATTCAGCGATGGCGCCGAAAAACAGAATCACGTTGCCTGAGGCAGTGAGTTGCTGTTCCTGCTGACTGCGCGCGTACAGATCCAGTACGCCATGCGGGATCACGTGCACATTTTCTGGCGTGATCCAGTTCTCCTCAACAATGCGCCGCTTGCTGTACTCGGAATGGACGATGACGGCGTCCAGGTGCTTAAACACTGAACGAAATCCGAGTCCCTGGAACCGGGTACACGGTTTCCCATGGAACAGAGTAGTGTTGTGCAAGGTGAGAACAAGCGGCGCTATTCGTGACAGGTGTTCAAAAAAGCGTGCCTCCACCGCTGGCGCAGTTAGCCACTGATAGTGAATGATGTCGGGCCGTTCTTTTCTTGCACGCCTCAGCAAGTCCATGGTTCCGGAAACGTGTTCGACGCCTTTCAAGCACTTCCAGATCATGCCGCGCGAACCGGAGAATTGATGGGCAACACGGTAGAAGCGTTCGCGAACTTCGACATCACAAGCGAGACGAAAGTCTCCGTAGAGAAACCTGCTGCGCTCCAGCGCAACGCTCCAGCCCTGGCTCGCTAGCGCCTGGCACAAGGAATAGTCGTATGGCAACGAGTAGCACGACGGGTCCACCATCACCACAGAGCGCTTACGCTCACCACGTACAATGTGCTCTCGTTCGCTGTAAATCGCGATCATGTGCATGTCATCGGCCATCCGCGACAACCAGCGGCTCAGGTTGCGTTGCAGCATCACTCCTGCCCGTCAGCAGCGTCCGGTAAAGCCGAACAATTGCTTCTGCATTCGCCTCTGCCGAATAGCATCGAGACACCCTGTCGCGTGCAGAACTCGCGAGCCTCGTACGCATATCACCATCGCGCAGTACGCGAACACACGCCGAAGCCAATTGGCGGGGATCAGCGGAATCGACCAGCACACCCTCGACTTCATCATTGATTACTTCCGGTATTCCACCCACCTTACGTGACACGACAACCGTGCCCAAGGCCATCGCTTCCAGCACAGCCATCGGCAAGCCCTCGTTGTCCGAAGTAATCAAGTGAATGTCCATGGCACGCAAGATGTCGTACGCGTTTGACTGGTGCCCCAAGAACCTCACCTGCTGCGCGATACCAATCGATTCGGCCAATGTCCTGAGTGCGGGCTCTTGGTTTCCGCCCCCGGCAATTGCGAAGACCGCTTCAGGAATCTCGCTGACAACTTCCTTCGCGGTTCTCAGGAAAATATCGTGACGTTTGATCGGATCAAGCCTGGCAACAATTCCGATCACTGGAACGTCAGGACGAATGCCCAGGCGGCGGCGAGCCTCGGCGACATTCAAAGATGAGCACACCGAGCGCAGGTCGATCCCGTTGTGTACCGTCTCTACCTGAGATGGCTGGAGATAGCTAAGCAAGTAGTCGTTCAACTGTGAGCTGACCGACACTACCCTATCGACGCAACGGCCCGTAACACGGTCGAGCGCATAAACGAGTCGTCCCTTCAGGGTGCGCGGTTCAGGATTGCCGTGCTGCGTACGTATGAGAAAGCGCGCTTTCACGGGCTCGCGTAGCATAAGCGCGAGCAGATTCTCCTTGTAGCGGTGCGAGTGCAAGATCTGCACGCCCCTGCCCTTTAGGAATTCGCGTGCGTTCTTGTACGTGCGAACAAAAGAATGCTCCCTGCGGTCGAATACCGCGAATTCCACGCCGGCGTCTCTGATCTCCTCTGCCAGACGTCCTTCATGCATTAGCAGCGCACAAACTTGTATGTCAGAGCGTCTGGCTAGAGCTCGAACCAAAGTTGCAACCTGAGCTTCGGCTCCCGCCCATCGCTCGCCTGAAGCGATGTGACATACCGAAATCGGCTCCGAGTTGTTCGAGCTGCTGCTCATCCGGGTTGCATCACGAACCAGCCGTGCGTAAGCTCGCGCGTTGCTAGCGGCGTCCTCCGTAAATAGCGATGCCGGTGATCACCTGTAGCGCGGCCTGGAGTCCGCGCTTGCCCGCCGAAGCAGCAGGATTCGACGGAATGAACAGAATGTCGTCAGCCTTGAGTGCCACGTCTGGAGCCTTCGAGCTCAGTACATCCTTCAGCTTTATCGGGATCTCTTGCTGTTGACCGTCTGGAGTCTTGCGAATCAGCTTCGAACTGTTCAGCGAAGAATCGGGCATGACGCCCTGTGCCAGCGCCACAGCCTGCAGCACCGACAGGTCCTGGTTATCCATTACAAAGCCGCCCGGCTGCTTCACATTTCCGACCACGTAAACGATGCCCGCTTTAGAAACTCTTACGGTATCGCCGGGATAGACCGCTATGTTGTTCTTCGAGTCGTCGTCCAGCGGTACAGTTTGGGGCTGGTTCGGACGGCTGCGATGCGTGACAGTGACGGTTCGTCCGGCTTTCGGCGTCAAACCACCAGCAGCCGAGATGGCGTCAAGCACCTGCCGGGGCCCCATCATCGGATAAATGCCCGGCTTCTGCACTTCTCCGAGCACGGATACTCCCTGCGTCGCGAACTCCTTTACGAGAATCGACACCGTCGGATTGTTGTAGTACCCACCATCCTGCAGCGTCTTCGCCAGAGCTTCCTCAGCCTGGCGCACAGTCATATCCGCGAGCTTCAGGGTACCCGCGAACGGATACGTCACACTTCCCTCTGAGCTGACGCGGACCTGCTTCAATGACTCCGGTGCGCCGAACACGCTGATTTCCAACAGATCGCCAGGGCCGATGCGTAGGTCAGACATGTTCGCCGAGGCAGTGCTGGTAGCTGCCGGTTGAGCGTTCGTGACCTGCTGTTCCATGACCGGTTCCGAAGGCTTAGTGATTGGCGCTACCGGTTGCTGTGCGATGCTCACGCTGCTCAATACGAAGACCGCCAGCAAAACAGCTATCAACCGAAATCGTTGTGATACACAAACGTAACTCATATAACCTCCGGCGGTGTCTTCACCGCCCAACCTGCAACGCAGCGTGCTGCTGTCGCGACCACCGATCATCGTGTACCCCATCTCGGAACCCATACGCGCCCGTCGATCACTTGCACGGTGCCGTTCCTGTTAAACGTGTGCGTTCCCACGTTTCCCGGCAGCCAATTCGGCCCGATCCGCCCTACCGTCCTTTCGCTGTACCGTGTCGTGGTCAAAACCTCGATGAGGTTTAGACTCACTGCGTGTCCGTACACACGAGTGCAGTCCTGCCCTGGGCGATACAGATGGCCGTCCTCCATAAAGATGCAACCCGCAGGCCGAGCACGACGCACGTCCGACACGATCGGGTTTTGAGGATGGGCGTGCCATTTCCCGAACGGGGTGTCCGAGTAGTACAGCCATAGATCTTGGTTCTCCCCGCCATGTCTCACCATGCCAGAGAAGAACAACCAGAACTTACCGTCGTATTCGACCAGCGTAGGGTCATACGCCACAACGTTGTTGATCAGCACGGCTTCGCGCTGCCACTTGCCCGGAAACTCCACGGCCCTGAATACTTCGATGCGGCGTGCCTTGCTGGTCTCCGGCATCATGAAGATCTCGCCTTGCCAGTGAAAGATAAGCGGGTACGACAAGTGGTACTCGGTCTCGAGCGCAACTTTGGCTTCACCGTAGCCAACACCAGGGATATAAGGCATGTACGAAATCACGCCCTTGCGCTGCTTAAGAATGTAATCCTCAAAGAAGATGTAGTGCTTATCGCGATGCTTAATCAGAAAAGGATCTGCATAGTATCGCCCGCGAGGCGGGCGAATGATGTGGAAGCCATTCACATTGTCTTTTAGACCGGGAGTCTCGGTGCTTTCCCGCAAGGCTATAAACCATTGCGCGTGCATGCACTGTCGCTTCATCACGCGGGTAACCCCGTCGACCAGCGTGCGGCCAAGCGCGCGCATAGTTGCCAGATTTCCAGATGATGTGTCGCGGTTTCCCCGCGCGATTTGTCCGGGTGACTCGGCTTGCGACCAGGTCTCTTCCCATCCGTGCTGGCCAATTTCCCGGAGCTTGCGCACGAGGAACGCCGGACGCCTCCACCCAACCAGGTCGTGAACTCGGTACAGTGACAGGGGATTCCGTATGGCCGATGCGCGACCCAGAATGCGCTGAGTGCCCAGTCCGTCGTACGCATGCACCTCGTCAACTACTTCGAAACACGCTTCGTCATGGTTCCAGGACTCCGTTGAAACTGTCTGCTCGCAGCGCGCCCCCGACCCGAATCGCAAGACTCCATAAGCTGCAGCACTGTGCAACTTCGAACCTAGTTGCGTATGCGAAAGATCGACAAGGACCTCCACGCCGGCGTTCTTCACGCTTTCGAGGTCCCCGGCAGAGACTTCTACCCCATCGAGCTGAATCAGCGTTCCCGGATAGTCGTGAACTGGCAGGTGGGTTGGCGAGAGTGCACTATCTCCTGTGTGGCGCGCCATGTAGTCGAGCGACGCCCACAGCCGGAACAACGCAGGCGACCCTTCGCCAACTGAATTCAGTTCTTCCGTCGCTCCTGGGTGGCCCGTAACGATGGCGACAAGCTCTAAAGTCGGGCATGCAACGATCTCGTCCAGTGCCTGCTTCACCCAACGCGGCGGAGAGGGATGATCAAGCACCACACCCACTCTAAGTCCACAAGGCTCGGCGTTCGGCTGCGGAATGCCCAAAACAGCCGTATTGCGCATAGCCTTATGAGAAAAACCCTGTCCGAAATGTCCCATCGAGATTGCCACTCCGTATGTGCTGACCGGTTACCACGTGGCCCTATTACTTCGAAAATGGTCCGACGGCAAGGGCCGCTCTCGTTACTCGCCCTTCTTCGTCGGCCAGTGTTGCGCGGACGTCGTCCTCTGGTTCTTCCCTGTCCTTCAGTTTCGCTTCCTGCGACTGCCGCGCTTTGATGCTCAGAGCAAACATGATTAGCGCAAGCCACAGCGACTTGCGCATGATCGGGTTCAGAAAGAACGAAGCCGCCAGCACTGCGCAGCACCCCGCTTCCGCGGGTACTGCCATGAGCTTTATTGCTTGTTCTTTTATCTTGGGCGGCCATGCCTCCCGAAACTGCGTATACAGAGCCATGCCCAGACAGACCAGTCCGGGTATTCCCAACTCGACTGCCAGAGCCAGGTACATGTTGTGAGCGTCCCGGTCATAGCCGCGGAACGTCGGGGCATAACCGGAAAACATCGCGTACACGCTTGGGAAGTTGTTGAATCCCCCGCCGAAGAACGCGTAGTGCTTCAGCGCATTCAGCCCTGCAATCCAGATATCGAGTCGTCCGGCACCACCGCTCTCGGCTGCCTCTCCCAATCGCGAGAAAAACAGGTCCGGCACAATCGCGAGACCGCCGGCGAGGATCGCGATCGGCGCGACGATTTTCCAAGTCAGCCGATACCGAATCGAGTAGACGATGATCATCACGATCACCGCTAGCAGCGCTCCACGGGACATGGTGAGCAGTATCGCGATCGTAATCACGCCGGCACCTGCCGCCATCGCTACTCTACGAAATACGCCCTTCGCTGAAAGAAAGTCTCCGACTGCAAGCGCAAGGGGCAGCAGCAACGCGGCAGCATAATAATTTGGATCTGACTCCCTGCCGTCCTGCATGATCGTGCTTCGCGCAGCACGCGTAAACGTCTGGCCCTGGTAGAACGCGCTAGCCGACATTATGCTGGCGAGCACCCCACCGGCTATAGCCAACGTCGTGACCCAGGACAACTCCTTTGGTGAAATCCTTATCGAAACCGCAGCCAGGTAAACAAGAAACAGCCCCAGCAGAGTTGGCAGGGCACCATAAACGCTCGGAGGGTTATACGCCCAAAGATAAGAAGCGACTGCCAGAGCTACGAACAGCGTCCACCATATGGCGGCCCTTGGAGGTTTCTCGAACCTGTGGTCGATGAAGCCCACGGCGAGCAATCCCGCTCCGGCAATGGCTCCAGCGAGGAATGGCAGTGTCGCGCTCCCCGAGAACATAGCGACGGCCTCAAAGGGCACCAGAAACGCGAACATTCCAAGCGCTATCTCCACCGGCCATACGAAGAAAAACGGCACAAACAGAACCGCCGCGGCCACGAGCCAAAACTCATGCGCAATCGCCCAGCCGAGAAAGGCGGCGGTAGGAAACAGCATCAGCAGCGCTGCGCCGCGCCAAACGACACTGACCGAGATTGTGCGTCTTAGGCTCAACATCCGCTCTGTACCGATTCAGTGCTCCGCAGCGACACCTGCCGCGGCGCGACTTCTTCCAACAAACCCGCAAACTTCTGCGCCATGTTGCGATGAGAGTATCGCTCTATGGCGTTGTCGTTTCCGCGATAGAGCACTCTTCCGTGTCGCTTGTACTCGCGATACGCGTCGAGCAAGACCTGTCGCATCTGATCCTGCGACAACACATGCACTCCAGTATTCGTCTCCTGGAGCAGGTCTCGCAGCACACCAGGCGCTCCGCCGCAGGCCAGAATCGGCCTGCTTGCTGCGAGGTACTCGAATACCTTGCCCGTGTGTCCTCCGTTTTCTGTAGGTCCCGACCAGTTCAGAACCAGCAGCAATTGCGATTCCCGCTGTCGTTCCAGCACCTCTCCCCTGGGTACCGCGCGCATCTCCGTGACCCGCTCCAGGCCGAATTTTCGGATGAGCGGTGAAAGAAAAGGCTCCGGTTCCCCATAGAACCGCAACAGGAGGTCAGACGCATCCATCTGTCCCGCGTTGATTAAGTCCCGCAGTGCCTGGAGTAGCGGTGTCGGATCTCTCTTCCCCAGGTACAGGATTCCCGCGTGGGTGATCGAAAATTTCGATGTAAGCGAGTGATCCGCCGGCGCCATTTCGTCGGGATCGAATCCGTTCGTGATGGCATGAGCCTTTTTCCCCGGATAGCGCAACCTCAACCGATGCGCCCAAGGTTCCGAGACGGTCACAAGCGCGTCACACGAAGCGAGGATTCGCTTCTCGGTGCGCCTCTGTATGGCTCCAACAACTCCGCTGCGATCCTCAAGCGTGAGCGGGTCCGTGTTCCACAGATCGCGGTAATCGGCGATCCACGGACAACCTAGAAACTGCTTTGCCTTACCCGCGATCATGTGGCACACCAACGGTGGCGCCGTCGAAATGATCGCTTCGATGCCCTGCCCCCGCAGCCGCTCAGCGGCCGCAACTGCAAATCGCTCCCATCCCTTCCTCGGATCCGGGTAAGTCAGCAGCCATCGCCCAAGATCCACGAGGTGTTCATTAATCAGCGTCGTCGCCGCCCTCTGCGTTGATCCCGACGTCCTCGATTGCAGTTGATCTTTTAATCCGCGGTCCGGACGCAGTCGCAGGCGCCTCTTCCAATCGGCCACTGCGTCTGAAGAATCCGTTTGAATCACGTTCCCGGGTCGTGTGCCAGGCATACTGGCTGTAAGGACGGTAACGTCCCACCCGAACTCCGCGAGGTATTTGGCCAGACCGCGAGGCCGCAGCGCTCCCGACTCCCGAGACGGAGGATAGTGATAGGCAATCAGGAGCACGCGACGTGCGCTACGCGGATTGTCTCCAATCCACGGCACACCGTCGGCCGGCTGCACAGCCGGATGCAGAGCGATCGATTCGTTCATAACTAATGGCTCCTGCGTTGCACCTCGCATAGGGTCGGACCGAATCGTGGACGAGGCGTTCCCCTTTGCCGGTTGACCCGACATTAGCGTGATCTAGCCGACATGCCTTACCGATATCGGTACTGGTAATACTGGGGACTTCCGGACGTTCGCGTGCCGTTCAGCACAACTTCCAGCACCGGCGCGCTTTGCGACGTAGCGAGCAACTCCATCGCTCTGTTCATGGCATCCGGGGTCGTGACTCCCGACCGCCCGACGAAGATCACGCCGTCCGCATGAGTCGCGAGTATCCGCCCATCGGCGTAAGGCAGAATCGGAGGCGAATCGAGGACCACGAACTCGAACTTCTCGCGCAGTTCAATGATCAGATTCCGCATCGCCTCGGACGAAATCAGAGCTCCGGGAGTATCCAGGGCTTGTCCCGACGGAAGGATGACCAGGTTAGGCATCCCTTCCAGTGGAACCAGGAACTCGTCGGTCGTGGCGGAACCAGACAGCGCCTCCCGCAGACCTCCTGTGGGCGGCACCCCGTACATAGCCGCAATTCTGGGCCTTCGCAGATCTGCATCGACGATGCATGTCGGCCCTCGCTCAGCCAGGACAACCGCGAGGTTCGCCGCAATCGTAGTCTTTCCTTCTCCGGGGAAAGAAGATGCGACAAGCAATACTTGTGGTGGACGCCCGCCGGCGGACAACAGCACCGACGTCGCCAACCCTCGCAGAGCTTCAGCTTCCGGCGTCGACGATTCCTGCAGCATGAATACTTGCGGCGGTGCCTGGTGTCCGGGAAGCAGATTCTGCGTGAACTTCAGAACGCCACCAGTCCGCTGTTCAATCGCCGGCAATATGGATACGTTCGCCGCTCCGATATGATTGCGGATCTCTTCCGGTGTGCGGATACGAGAATCGACGCGATCATAAAGGAACGCAGCCACCACGCCTCCAAGCAGCGCGAAAAGGAAACCGGCCGCCAGATTTAGTGGAATTTTCGGCGTCGTTGGTGCAGTTAGCACTCTTGCCGCATCAACCACGTTCAGATCGTTCGAGGGCGACGAAGCGGAGATTGCTGCCTCTTTCACCTTCGAGTAGAGGCTGTTGTAGAGTTCCCGATTCGCCTGCGCTTCCTTCTTCAGGGTGTTGTATTGCGCAAGCTGGGTCATCTCCTTCGTAGTGCCCCTCATGGCACCCGACATCATTCGCTCACGCGAGACCGTCGCGGCATGAGTTGTTCTCAGCTCATCAACGATTGCCTGCCGCTGTGCCGCGAGTTGCCTCTGTAGCTCCTCCTGCTGGTTCTGGAGTTTGGCTACGTTCGGGTGGTTCTTTCCGTAAATCACCGTGGTCATCGCCAACTCGGACTTCGTTTCCGCCAGCTTCTGTGTGAGCGCTTGCACTACTGGGCTCGATCTGATCTGCGGGAGGGAATCGGCGTTACCGTCGTTAACTTTGTTCAGGTAGGACTGGAGTTGCATGCGCTCGGCTGAGACCTGCACCAACTGCTTGCTCAAGTCGGTCATCTGCTCGGCGTAGCTATTCGTGTTGTCGTCAACGTCTACGATGCCTGTCGTCTTTTGGAATTCAGCTAATGCCTGGTTGGACGAGATCATCTTTCCCCTGATGTCGTCCAACTGCTTCGATAGCCAAGCGGTCGATTCAGTGATCGCCGCTCGTCGCATTTCGTAGGTCTTCTGGATGTAAGTGTTGACGAGCGTGTTCACCACTCTGGCCGAAAGCTCCGGATCAGGGCTGGAAAAGCTGACCATGATGATGCGGCTGCTCGTATCACGGCGTACTTTCAAGCGGTCACGAAAATATCGAAGTGCTTTATCCTCGGCTGAGGTCACTCGCGGCGCAGACGGGTCCTGATTCACCACAGTGCTTTCGTTCGACGCATGAGGCACCATGATGCGGTTCTGATCCAGGCGCAACTGGCGGATGACCATCAACAGGAGAGCGTCCGTCTGCAGGTTGTTAGCCTGTGTCTCGAGATACTCGCCAATCGTTCCGCCACTCCGGTCGGGCGCGAACACGGAAGAGCCGGGCGGATCTATCTGCAACTTCGCCATGGGCTCGTAGAACGGAGTCATCAGGAACGTGACGGCAACGACTGCCGACATAATGAGCAAGAAAAACCCGCCCGCTAGCCGCCAATGGTAAAGCAGCGGCCGGATCGCGTTCGTCCAGGCGGCTCCCGATTGATGCCGATGCGGCCGTGGCGGAAGTTGCAGTTTGCCCATCGACCTGGGCCGCTCGGCTACAACAATCGCGTCGTTGTAGTTCTTTCTTAAAAGCTCGAAATTCCTGCTCATCGTTCGATCTCCACCGAGTCGCAACACATCATGCACGCGCTAAATAGGGCCGTAGGGCCATGCTGTCACCGTTGACCCCAACCGCTCGGTCACTACGCCGGGCCAAATTCTCTTAGTACCTGTTGGCTTCCGGAACCGGCGCCTTTTGGGTCTGCCGCCGGCAGCCTGCGATCATGCCCGGTCAATTCCGGTGCCACGCCCAGCCGCAAGTTTGAGAACACATCTTGGGCTGGTTGACGTTGTCCCTTCAGGGGTCTTGCCTGGGACTGCGGATCCGGCAAGTCGATTGATTTGTCTCCGCGGGGATATTCTGGCGTTTGTTCAACCGCCGGGGTGGCACGAGTATGTTCTGGCAACGTACGCAGAGCCCATCCGCCGAGCAACATGACTGTGACGAGAGCGACCGCAAGCGCCAGCAATCTGCGACCGCTGAGTGACCGTGTGCCGTCCTCAGGCGCGCTCCTTGCGGCCTTGTCGGATACGCGTTGTACGTCGTTCACGCCCTGTGCCGACTGGACTTTGGCGCTCTTAACCGTAGGTGTCAGGCCGCTGGTCCGTGCGACTCCGCTCAGTTGCGCATCACTCCCGGCCGCTGCACTTGCGGCGACGCCATCCACTGCAACCGAGCTATACCTGACCCCTGATTGCGGCGTTGCCGTCCCGAGAGCGGCCTTTGAATGCGGCGGAGCAACTTTCGTGACTGGGGTGACAGGCCCCGTCCGAGCCGCCACCTGGTTCTGTCCTGCAGGTCCGGGAGGGGTCGCGGTCGCGGCGGACTTCCTTGATTCTTCCTGCTCGTTGTCGGGTTCTTCTAGAGGCGTCGCTCCCTTTTCGTAAAGCAGTTCGCCAAGATCGAGATCCGATCCGACTTCCGCAATGATCTCCGCATCGATGATTGATTTCTGCAGCGCGCAGCCAAGCGAGAGGGCGTTGAAGCAAACTCGATTGATCTTTCGCGGCACCCCGCCGGTGATGTCCGAAATCTTGCTGATCGCCTGCGTTGTGAACAACGTAGGCCCGCGATATCCCGCCACGCCCAACCGGTACTCGATGTAATCCCTGATCTGATCGACGCTTAAGGGCCTCAGCCGGTTTAGCATTGCGATACGCTGCAAAAGCTGGGCCATCGCCGGACGAGCAAGTTTTTCCGCCAGTTCCGGCTGTCCAGCGAGAATGATGTGCAGCAGCTTCGACTCCGGCGTCTCGAAATCGGACAGAAGTCGCACGCTTTCCAGCGCATCCTCGCTCAGGTTCTGCGCTTCGTCGATAATCACGATAACGCGGCGTCTGGCCCGTGCTTCCCTGACAAGTATTTCCAGAACTCGCTCGTTTAGAACGACCGGATCGGTGTCATTCGACGGGATTTCCAACTCCCTGGCAAGGTATCGCAGCAGTTCGACCCGCGTACACTGTGTCTGAAAAATTAGCGCCGTCCGTGCTGTGGTTCGGAATTTCTCCAGCAAATAGAACAGTAGCGTCGTCTTGCCCATTCCTGGTTCGGCGATCAGTGCCGTGAAACCAAGATCGGCTTCGATGCCATAGATCAGCGACGCGAGCGCTTCCCTGTGAACAGGGCTGTGATACAAGAATCTCGGGTTCGGCGTCACGCCGAAAGGCTGCTCGCGAAGTCTGTAGAAGTTCAGAAACATTAGGGCGCACTATCTCTGCAGGTAATCGGAAACCCTTCTTGTTGTTGGATGCATGAGTTCTGGCCCATTCACCAGAGTGGCCAGTTCTTTTTTATTTTCCATAACTTGCGTTCACCCCTGCAGCTTCGTCGAGCAGCTTCGCGTGGTTTGCGGTACGTCTGTCTTCAGTCGCAAGCAGCTTTTGATTCGTCACAAACCTATCTGCAAAGATGATCCCGAGAACGCCGACGTGCTACGCCGTTGGGTTCACGCGTCCGTACGCCATTAGCTGCCGAGTTGAGAGCACGGCGGATACCGAACTCCGCCCCCGTCGGCGAAAACATCAACAACTGATCCAAGCGTTTGATAAAGCGCGTCTTAAACTCCGTGATTCACCTGGCCTGTCGCTGTGCCCACTTTGCATCCATCGGATAGCTGCAACTTCTTGCACACTCAGGCCCAAGTAGTTGCACATCCCCCTGCGACTCACGCGCGCAAGTGCTTTCTACTGGACTGCGTGGATGTCGCGTTGCCGAGACGCGCTGCCAGAAAGTCGGCTTAGGGGCAGGCCGACTCCAGAGTTCGTGAGTTGGTATTGGAGTACTAAGTTCCGGACCGAACGTGCTCAGGCCAGCTACAAGTCCGACGCTGACATGACCTGCCTCGCCAAAAGCAGCTAAGCAGCCCGCTCATCGCTCGCAGCCGTAGCTCTTCGAGCATTTCTGCCGGTTGAGATGCCCGCATCGCGAATTTTGTAAAGAAGCGCGCGGTAGCTGATGCTCAACGCCCGCGCTACTCTTTTGCGGTTCCAGTTGTTCGCCTGCAGCGAACGCAGAATGACCTGCCGTTCGAGTTCTCGAACGGCCTGGCGCGTGATCTTCTTCAGCGACACGGAGCCGTCTACAGGAATCTCGGGCGTGAAATGTGACTGTTCCCGACTAAGCAACTCCGTCGTAATCGCCTCTTCTGAGCCAAGGATCACGTAGCGCTTCATGAGGTTCTCAAGCTCACGAATATTGCCCGGCCAGTGGTACTCCATCAGCAGGCGCATGCATTGCGACGACAGCGCCTTAGCCTGGCAGTTGTATTTGTCGTTGTGCTGGTCGAGAAAATACGCGACGAGAATCGGTATATCTTCACGACGCTCGCGCAGTGCCGGCAACTGGATCTGCAGCACGTTTATCCGGTAGTAGAGATCCTGCCGAAAGTTCCCCAGGTCGATCTCGTCTTGCAGGTTGCGATTTGTCGCACAGACTACTCGGACATCGACCTTCTTATCTTCCTGTGCACCAATCCGGCAGAACTGTCCATCCTGCAATAACTGCAGGAGCTTCGCCTGGAGCGCGGGATCAAGTTCGGCAATCTCGTCAAGGAACAGCGTGCCCGTATGCGCCATCTCCACACGGCCTGGCTTCGTGCCATAAGCACCCGTGAAAGCTCCCTTTTCATACCCGAACAGTTCGCTTTCAAGCAACGTGCCCGGAATCGCGGGACAGTTGACTTTGACGAACGGTCCCGATTCCCAAGGCGAACGTACGTGGATCATGCGGGCCACGATCTCTTTCCCGGTTCCACTTTCGCCCTGGATGAGGACCGGCAGATTCGCCGAGGCGAGCTTTTCAAGCTTGTTTCGAACTACCCGCATCCCTTCTGACTTGCCGAAGACGACGCTCTCCGGGGGCAGGTTGAATGGGGAGTTTGCGGTTGCTAAAGAAGCCATAGGCAGTTCCGGCGAAGATATTCCTTCTCGTGGAAAATCGATGCACCCGAGCAGCCAAACTACTTCTCCACAAGAACAAACGACCGAACGGCTGGACGTTGACAAACCCGTGATGGCCTGAGGATCAATGACTTAGACCAGAATGGAAATGCATGAAGACACCCTTCATGACGGTGCTTAGGAGGGCGTACCCCGGTACCAACGTGTGAAATCATTTTCACACTCTTTGCGTTTGATTACTTCCCGGGGGACATTCGCGGAAAAGTTTCAAATTGGGCTACTGTGAGAAAAACGTAAGAACAACAGCGAACTTTGTTGCACATTTCATTGATCTTCTGGCAACTAGGTGAGTACAATGCGAGTCCAACTTAGGGTGAGGTAAGTACGGATCCCCGCCGTACTACCACCCCGGAAGTTCCTCGCGGAATCCCCCCGGCCGATCACATATGACATCCGTTAAGCCACAACCCGCGTCATTTGCTGTGATCCACGAAACGAGCGAAGGGAGTGCCGCGGGTCGAAAAACCGCACTGGCCTACGACGAGTTATTACGCGCCTATAACGCCCTCACGGAAGAGAACCAAAAGCGAACCGTAGCACTGGCTTCGGCGGCACATGAGTTAAAAACACCACTTGCCATCATGGCCGGTTACCTCGACCTGCTCCTTAGCAACAGACTGGGCCCCCTGGGCGAAAAGCAGTCACAGGTCTTGTCGGCGATGAAGGTTTCGAGCGAAAGACTGCAACGCTTCATTCAGGATTTCCTGACGTACAGCGCGCTCGAAACGGGCAACGTATCGGTCGAGTTGACAGAGGGCAACCTCAATGCCTGCTTGGCAGAAACCTACGATATCTGGTTCACAAGGTTCCAGGCGAAAGGGGTCGCCCTCTACTTCCCTGTGAGCGAAGCGCTGCCTCCGTTTCGCTTCGACTACCACAAAGTACAACGGGTCATATCCAACCTGCTGGAGAACGCTCATCTGTCAACGCCCTCGGGTGGCAGTGTATGGCTGACCGGGGAACTCTATCGTTGGGAGCGCCGAACGCGCGAAACCGAGGTTAAGCGAGAGCAGCGGCGGCATCGGACCGACAAGCCTAACTCCGTCCGAATTACGGTGTCCGATACGGGTCCGGGCATCGCGCCCGAGTTCCATCAGGAAATCTTCGAGGATTTCGTAAGCCTTCGCCCGGCAGCCCCCGATGGTAGTCATGGGACCGGCCTGGGACTGGCAATTGCGCGGCGCCTGGTAGCGGCGCAGCAAGGCAAAATTTGGGTCGAAAGTGAAAGCGGGAGCGGTTGTCGGTTCAGCTTTTTGCTCCCCCTCACGCCATGTCTGTAGTACCGGAGCAAGCAAGAAATGCGTTCGTACAGAATACTGGTTGTTGACGATGAACCTGAAATGCTTGCGTACTTGCGTACGCTACTTGAATTGAACTCTTACGAGGTTGAAACTGTTTCGTCCGGAAACGATGCTTTGGACGCCGTTATCCGCGGCCCCGTTCCCGATGCCGTACTGCTCGATCTCGTGATGCCCGGATTGGACGGTCTCGAAACTCTCGATCGGCTGCAACATCTGAGACCCGGGCTGAAAATAATTATGCTGTCCTGCGTCAACGCCACACGAAAAGTGGTCGACGCCATCCGCCTCGGTGCGCAGGACTACCTGACGAAGCCGTTCCAGGAAGCCGATCTGCTCTCCACCCTGAAACGATGTCTCGAAAAACGGCAGGCGTCCGAGCCGCTTAGCGTCACCGAGCGCGAGCAGCTTTCCCCGGACCTCTGTTTCATTGCCGCAAGCGCCGCCATGCGGAAGGTGAGGGCCGATGCCGCACAGGTCGCCAAGATCAACGTTCCCGTCTTGATGCTTGGTGAAAGTGGAGTCGGCAAGGAAGTTGTTGCACGACTCATTCACAAATTGTCGCCGCGAGCGCATCGCACCTTCCTGAAGGTGAACTGCGCGGCTTTGCCTTCAGAGCTCCTTGAAAGCGAACTGTTCGGATATGAGCCTGGCGCATTCACCGGCGCAACCCGTCCGAAGCCGGGCAAATTCGAGCTTTGCAACCACGGCACCATACTGCTGGACGAAATTGGAGAGATGCCGCCATCGCTGCAGGCCAAACTTCTGCACGTTCTTCAGGACCAGCAGTTCTCCCGCCTCGGTGGACGGACCACGATAAGCGTCGACGTACGTATTCTCGCGGCCACCAACATCAATATTCAGCAGGCGATCGCTAGCAAACGGCTGCGCGAAGACCTCTACTACAGGCTGAATGCGTTCACCATAAACCTGCCGCCACTCCGCGAGCGTCGCGAAGAGATTCCTCTTCTTCTCAGGCACTTCATGGCCAGCATGGCGGAGCGCTACGCGCGTCCCCCCCTGCCCATTTCCGAAGCGCTCATTGCAGCATGTACCAGGTATCACTGGCCCGGTAACCTGCGGGAGCTTGAGAATTTGGTGAAGCGATACCTGATACTTGGCGATGAGAACGTCATTATTGAGGAACTGGACCCTGCGAACATCACCGCGGCGGGAGTCGAGTCGTCAGGCAGACGTCCGGTCGAAGGCGACCTTAAGTCGTTGGTTCGCGGGCTGAAAGATGAAGCCGAAATGCAGGCAATCAGCGAAGCGCTGGATCAGACCAGATGGAACCGCAAGGAAGCAGCTCGAATGCTCAACATCAGCTATAAAGCCTTGCTATACAAGATTCGCCAATATGGCATCGACGCGCACGCCAAGCCAAAGGCGATGCGACAAATCGCTTAAGCACGTTGGGGGACAGCTGCTGACAGCGTAGGGGACGAGCGCGGCAGAACACCGCACACGGCAATCCTGACTGACTCTAGCGTTTGAACGCGTCTCGTCTCCGCATGTACTCGACAAACATGTTCTCGAAGGGCTTGTCCGCGGCACGAAGAAGGTGACGCACACTCCGACCCGTTACCAGGTGCACGACTTCTTCCGCCATGTTCTTAACGTGATCACCCGCACGTTCAAGTGCCTGTGACATAAACACGACGTGGAAGCTTTCCTGCCGCCGCTCGCCTTCCGGGTTTTCGATGTGTCGCACAACGATCAGATTTCTCAAGCGGTCTACTTCAGCGTCGGCACGCAGAACTGCTACCGCCAGATTCGTGTCCCGCTTCTCGAATGCTTGCTCCCCGTCGCGCACCATGCGCTCGACAGTGGCCGCCATGCTTGCAAGGTCCCGAACGTCCTGGCGGTCGAGGCGACTCACACAACTGCGCAGTCGATTGGAAAACCCCAGCAACAAGTCTCCGATGCGCTCCAGTTCGATCACGAGTTTCAGACACGCAAGTAACTCCCGCGCCTCTTGCGGCGGAACCTGGGTGATCAACGCAGTTACGCCTTCGTTGATCTCGCGATCCAGCGTATCGAGTTCCTCTTCACGTTCTCGAACGTTATCCAGGATGTCGGGTGAGCCGTTTGCCACCGCCTGCGCCGAGGCCGATGCCGCTGCTTGCGCAATCTGACAAGCTCGTATGGTCAGATTGACCACTCCCCGGTAATCCATTTCCGGCTGTTTGTTGCTGGCCGTGCTCATTTATCTCCCCCCGGGCTACACTCTCCGCGCGTCATTTCCTAGCATAGACGCTTTTCAGTGCGGGACCGACAACTATACCGAACATTTTGACCGCAGTATTCAGGCGACCTGTTTTTTGACTGGATTCCGCGATAGATGACGTGGATTTGTAATCTTGTTGTAACGTGGCTGTAACGTGCTCCGAAGCGCGGGCATATTGGCAGGCGAAATTGTTCTTCGATGTGACTATGGTGTCCGGGATTGCTCGAGCGCCCCGCTTATTGTGTCTCGCCGAGTTCACGGCCGCCGCGCGTACGCGAAATGTTGATCTTCGTGATGTCACCACTACGTTCAAGCACGATGTTGATTATCCCCTTGCCGGTCATCGTAGCTATCGTATGGCTCTTCTCGTCGGTTACGTCGACGTTCATATCCGGGTAGCGCGCCCTGTAAAATTCCAAAACGTTATCGAGGTCATCGGCGGTCTCGAACTGCACCGTACCGACTGACAAGTTGCCGAGGGTCACGGCACTCGCATCTGCAACGGGCTTAGCGCCGGGATAAACATCTACCCCAAGTTCGCGAGCCACCTTAACCGGGTCTTCATTGCTGGACACCTTGCCCCAAGGCGTAGTCACAGTGGCGCTGTTGCCGTTCTGTTCCACACGAACAGCGTTCCTCACCTTGTGCGCCGCCCAGAACATGCCGGCCATTGACAGCAACCCCAGCCCAACCAGGACGACGACTATGATCAGAACAATTTTTAGAACGTTCCCGCCACTTGCGCCTTTGACCGGCTGCACACCGGGACCGGCGTTCTGCGGATCTGCCGCCTGCACATGCGTCGCACCCACAACTGGAGCAGGACTGTTCGCCTCAGCGCGTCGTGTCGTCGACTCCTGAGCAGCTTCTTGCATGGAAACGAAGCTCGGTGCTGGAGCTCCACAGGTGGAGCAGAATTTGGATGTGTCATCCATTTTGCTTCCGCAAGTCGTGCAGAAAACCACGGACCACCTCCGGACCATAGACAGGCCACAGGACTTCGACGCGGGAGTATAACGCAGTTTCTAGGTAGCTGCCGGGCGGCAGCCTCTGTCAATGCCGCTCCGACGTAGCTGCGCTCGGACGTGAACTCTTCGGAACTTCGTCGCCGGTTGCGATCTTCACCGGCCGGGAACGGTTAGGAAGTTTCGAGTCGCGTAGTCGGTCGCTGTTAGGACGAAAAGGATGCCAAGCCAGAAGAAGCCGGAGATGGCCACAATCCACACGATCTTCTGGTGATCGTATCGAAGGTGCATGAAGAACAGGGCCACCAGTAGCGCCTTCGTACTCGCGATTCCGACCGCGACCACTCCGCTCCACGCGCCCAGGTCGATGTATGACACCGCCGCGGTGATCACGGTGAAAACCATGAGCGCAAAAAAAATGATGAAGTAGATTCTTCTGCTGACAATCGTTTCCGCCATTTGCCTACCCCGAGACGTGCTTGTGGGCGACCAGGTAAAGCAGTGGATACAGGTAGATCCACACCATATCGACGAAGTGCCAGTAGAGCCCAACGTTTTCTACCGGACTGTGATACTCGCGCGTGATTTTATTTCTCGCCGCCAAATAGACAATCCAGGACACCAGGCCCAACCCAATTACCATGTGCAGCGCGTGGAAGCCGGTCATCGCGAAATATAGGCTGAAGAAAATTTCAGCATGCCGCGGATCGGGTCCTTCGAACTGGAAATACGGACCGGGAACGAGATGGTGGACCCAGTGCTCGTGATATTCGAACGCCTTGATGCCAAGGAAGACGGCTCCAAGGGCCATGGTTGCGATCAGCAGCCAGACAACGTGCTTGTTCTTTCCCTCTTGCGAAGCATGAACTGCGAGCGCCATCGTCAGGCTCGAGCCGATCAGCACGATCGTGTTGATTGTGCCGGCCCAGAAATTCATGTCCTGGCTGGCGGCGTCGAATGCCACAGGATATGCCATCCGGTAAACCAGGTATGCCGTGAACATGCCACCGAAGAACATGATCTCGGTAGCCAGGAATACCCACATGCCTAGAGTCGCGGCTTCACGCTGTTGTTCGAGATCGCCGAAATGCTCGTGCAGGCTGTGGGTGGAGACTGCGTTGGGCCTCGTCTCAACGGTGGACAACGGGCTCCTCCTCGGGGATTGGTGGCATGTGCTCGTAGTCGTAAGCTTCCCAGGTCACAACCGGTGTCTCATGAAAGTTCTCTTTAGGCGGGGGCGAAGCAGTCGTCCACTCCAGACCCGTGGCGTTGTAGGGATTCGGGCCCGCGTCATTGCCGTAGCGTAACGACCAGAAAAGATAGATCAGCGGCAGTATGTAGCCTACCGCCAGGATCGATGCTCCCGCGGTGGAGAATACGTTCAAGATTTGGAACTCCGGCACGTAGGAGTGATACCTCCTCGGCATGCCGACGTAACCTACGATGAACTGTGGGAAGAACGTCAGGTTGAACCCCAGGAAGATGGTTCCGGCAGCGATCCGTCCCCACGTCTCGGGATACATCTTTCCGGTGATCTTGGGCCACCAAAAGTGGATGCCAGCCATATAGCCCAAGACGGCACCGCCTACCATGATGTAGTGGAAGTGGGCGACAACGAAGTACGTGTCATGCACGTGGACGTCGATGCCCAGCGTTGCCAGGAACAGGCCTGTTACTCCGCCAATCGCGAATAGGCCGATGAAACCCATCGCGTAGAGCATTGGCGTGTGCAGGTAAACCGACCCCTTATACATCGTGGCGGTCCAGTTGAATGTCTTGATCGCGGAGGGCACACCTACGAGGAACGTCAGGAACGAGAAGATCAGCGAGGCGTAAACCGACATTCCGGCTACAAACATGTGGTGCGCCCACACCAGAAATCCGAGCACCGCAATCGCAATCGAAGCGAGGGCCACGAACGAGTAGCCGAATATTCGCTTACGTGAGAAGCACGTCACAACCTCGCTGATTACGCCCATGCTGGGCAAGATCATGATGTAAACCGCGGGGTGCGAATAGAACCAGAACAGGTGCTGAAACAGTAGTGGGTCCCCGCCGAGCTGCGGGTTAAAGATGCCGATGTTGAACAGCCGCTCCAGCGCGACCAGCATTATGGTGATCGCGATTACAGGCGTACCCAGCAACTGAATTAGCGCAGTCGCGTAGTTCGACCAGCAGAATAGCGGCATCCGCGACCATGTCATTCCGGGCGCGCGCATCCGGTGCATGGTGACTACGAAGTTGAGCCCGGTCAGAATCGAGGAGAATCCGGAAACGAATACCCCAAGTGCTGCCGTGATCACCGCCGAGTTCGAATACTGCGTGCTGAAGGGCGTGTAGAATGTCCACCCGGTATCAGCGCTTCCCGTCACAATTGAGTAAATGACCAGCAGAGCGCCGATCATATACAGGTACCAGCTCAGCAGATTGATCTTCGGAAACGCCAGGTCCTTGGCCCCGATCATCATGGGCACAAGGAAGTTGCCAAGCACGGCAGGTATCGACGGTATGAGGAACAGAAACACCATCACGATGCCATGCATCGTGAACATCTTGTTGTAGGTGTCTGACTGGAGCAGGTCGCCGGCAGGCGTGAGCAGCTCAAGCCGGATCAGCATGGCGAAGAAGCCGCCAACGAAGAACATCGTCGTGATGCTCACCAGGTACAGCAACCCGATTCGCTTGTGGTCTGTGGTTAGCAACCACGACTTTATGCCGAAATCCGAGTTCAAGTAGTTCTTCGTCTCTACGACGTTGTGAACTGCGCTTGCCATATAAACTATTGCACCTTTGTAGCGCCTGCTTGCGGTGGCACTGCTGGACGATTGCTCGCCGGCTCAGTCTGCGCTGGCGTCGAAAGTGACTTTACGTACGAGATCAGCGCCAGGACCTGCTCTTCACTGACGATCCCCTGGAACGTCGGCATGATCGGCTTGAAGCCGGCCACCACCTTCGCCCCGGGGTTCACGATCGATTCGCGGATGTAGTTGTCGTCCGCAAGCACGCTGCGACCGTCATCGAGCAACTGTTGCCTGCCGTACACTCCCTGAAGGTTGGGCCCCCGCCCCTGTGCGTCGAAGCGGTGACACGTCGAACAACCGAGTTCCTGGAACATTTTCTGCCCTACTGAGGCCATCGAACCTTCGCCGCGTCCACCCTGGAGCCATGCCTCGTACGCAGCCGGTTCCATTACGACCACCTCGCCGATCATCCCCGAGTGCGCGGTGCCGCAGTATTCAGCACAGAAGATGTGATAACGGCCCGGTCTGTTCGCGCGGAACCACGTTGTCGTGTATCGCCCTGGAAGCACGTCCTGTTTGATGCGGAATGCCGGCAGGAAAAAGCTGTGGATCACGTCCTGCGAAATCATCGTCAGGCGGATGTCTCTATCCGTCGGCACGTGCAACTGATTGATCTCGCGCACGCCATCCGAGTGCTGCATCTTCCACATCCACTGTTTTCCCACGACGAAGATCTCCATAGCGTCTTTCGGCGGCGTCGCTTGGGCAAAGTAGATGGCGGCACCCCACACGAAGAACGTCATGAAAATGCCGAGCGGGATCAGGCTCCACGTGATCTCAAGCGGCACGGAGCCTTCAATTTGCACGGCCTTGGCTTTCGTATGCCTGTACTTCATCGCGAAAATGAAGATCAGCAGGAAAACGAGCAGCGTGACCCCGCCGGTGACCGCTATCAAATAAATGAAGAGCGCGTCGACATTCTGGGCACCGGCAGAAGCGGCCGTCGGCCAAAGTGGAAAATTCTCACCCATATCTCTTCTTTCAGTCGGTGACAGTGCCGCGCCTAACGCTCGCCACCATCCCCCGTCGTACAGCCCCCACGGCCGTACTTGCCATCCTCGTATGGCGCGCAACGCGCCCGTGCGTTTCTAACGGCTACTCACCACGTCGCCTTTTTCTACCTTTTTCTTCTTCCCCGACTTGGGTTCCCGGCGAAACATGATGAACAGAAATGAACCAAGGACAAGGATCGTTATCGCTCCTGCAATGCGCACTACGTTCGAGATCACCGCTCCGTACTTCCCGGTGCGCGGATCGTAGTGATAGCAGTAGAGCAAAACCTGATCCACAGGATTGCCGATCTTTCCGTTTGAAGCTTCTACTAGAGCAAGTCGAACGTCCTTCGGCGAATACTCCACGCCATAGAAGTAGTGCGACAGCTTGCCCTCCGGGGTGGCGACCATGATCGCCGCCGCGTGAGCGAACTGCTGCAGCTTCTCGTCCCACTGGTATCGAAAGCCTGCCGCATTGGTCAGGGCATCGACTGAGGACTGGTCGCCTGTAAGGAAGCGCCATCCCTCGGCCGCACCTGCCCGCCCGTACCGCTGCAAGTAGGCTTTCTTCTTCGCCGCTGCGAGCTCAGGTTTCTCTCTCGAATCGAAGCTGACTGTAACTACCTGAAACTCCTTGCCCGGATCGAACTTCAGTACGCGTAGCATGCCCGTCATGCCGTTCAGCACTTCGGTGCAGAGCATGGGGCAGTCGTAATAAACCAGGCTGAGCAGCACCGGACGTCCCGGTTTGAAGAATTCCCGTAGTGTGACTGTCCGCCCCGACTCGTCACGGAACGGAACATCCAACGGCAGTTGGTTATTAAGGTTCTGGTTGATTGTGACGTTACCCAGATTCGGCGGCAACGCGGTCGAAGGCAGATCTCCTCCGCCCATCATGCCGCCCTGGGCCTGTGCTAAGCCTGCAATCACGCACACAAGGACTGCTGTTGCCAGCACTTGTTTCATGCGTGTCATAACTACGAATTTCACGTTGCTCCTTCTAACCTTGCGCCGCTCTTCCGATGAAAAACTCTATCGCCCGAAATCCCTTCGACTCGTCCCGTGCCGGTTATTGCTGGCCTGCTGCCCTCTGCTCCGTCATCGCGCCATTAGAACCCACTGTCGGCGCCTGCAGCGATTGAGTCTGCGCGTTGTCCGGAGGCACCGGGCGCGTGGGTAGTCCTTGCTGCGCCACTGCTTTTATCGCTTGTTCCACCGGGATGCGAGCGATGCCCGCGTTCTGGTCAACCCATGAGTAGCTGTTGAGCATTTCCTCTTCGCTGACCTTAAATTTGTTCATGTCGGCTACTGGGTCGGGCTGTAGCCTCGGTGGCGGGAACGTCCGCACCGGATCGCCTTGAGGCAATTGACGCGTGCTGGTTGCGATCGGATTGGCAGTTCGTTCCGGAGAGATGTAGCCCTTAGCAAAGCTCTTGTAGACCCCCCAGAGCACCAGATGAATGATGACCGCCGAGATCGCCAGAAATATTAGAAAGCTGACGATGCCCCGCACACTCATGTCTGTGCGATCGTAGTTCACCTCGGGATTGCGATAAACCTCGGGATGAATCTCGCCTTCGCGGTTCCCCTCGTCGTGCCGCCCGCCTCGATCTTTAAACATGCTCATGTTCCTTCTCCTCCGCCAGCAGAACGGTCACATGATCGTCATACAATGCGAGCAGAGGCCGGCGCTTCAAGTTCCAGAAGAAATATGCCAACCACAACCCGCCAATTCCCGCTGGAACCACCACGTCGAGCCAGTTGTAGCGAAAGTGTGCTTCAAGTCCTTCGAAGCTCGGCATCACAAAGAAATAAAGGTCGAAGTACCGCGCGACGATCAGCAACAGCGCAATCCATCTCAGAGTGCGCCAGTTCATCTTCAGGTCCCGCGAGAGCAACAGCGCAAAAGGAATTGCGAACTGCACAACGAGAAGCGCGGAGCCCCAGTATTCCCAGCCCCCGCGCGTCCTGTTGAGGTACCACGAAATCTCTTCCGGCAGGTTTCCGGACCAGATGATCAGCCACTGGGACAGTGAGAACCAGCCCCACAGCATTGTGAACGCCAGCAGAAGTTTGCCCTGGTCGTGGAACTGTTCCGGCTGCCATGCATGCTTCATCGGGCTATGACGCACCAGCAACGATCCAATCACGACCACCAAACACAATGCCGTCAAACCATGCCCCGCGATAAACAGCAGACCAAAAATCGTGGACATCCAGTGCGGGTCAATCGACATGACCCAGTCCACAGCCGCAAACGTGATGGTGAACGCATACAGCACTTCGCCCGGCCCGCTGATCCGCCGCAATCGTACGTCGAAGCTCTCGAGCGGCGGCCGGTCCTGTCGATCGGAAATCTTGTTCAGCCAATAAATGAGCAAAGACCAAATCGCGAAATAGATGACAGCGCGAACGATGAATAACGAAGGTCGCAGGTAAGAATGCCCTATGTGCTGTAGATGTTCGTCCACCGCAACCAGTTCCGGCCGAGCCCACGGATACAGGTGACGCAGGCCGACAAGGATCGGGATGAAAAGCACGATCATCAGCGGCATCGTTCGCGTGCCGGCCTCCAGGATGCGTCGCGCCACCGTGCCCCATTTGCCGCCCGTCAGGTGGTACACCATCAGCACCGCCAGGCAACCCAGGGTTGCGCCGATGCACAACATGTATCCCAGCAGGAACGACTGGTAGAACCGCTCCGTGTTGACGATCCAGCCGATGATCGCGCCGATGGTTCCGAGCACGCCCACGATCAGTGCCGTCCGCTGCCACCTTTCGACTGCGCTGGGTGGCATGAAATCAATTTCCCGGCGCGCCATGCTCATTGCTTCTGCTCTCCTTTCGGAGTCTGTACATTCCCGCTAGATGACGATGGCGCTGTGGTTGCCCCGCTGCCCGGAGTGCCCGGATATTGTGGCGGTGCGGACGGTACCTGCTGTCCTGCCGGAACGAGAGTCCGCGGCGCTGACTGGCTAAGCTGCAGCGCTCGTATATACGCTACGATCGCCCAGCGATCACCCGGCGAAACCTGTGCAGCATAATCCGGCATGGCGCCGAAACCGTTAGTCATCACGTCGAAGAAGTGGCCCAACGGCGCTTTTCTCAAGCGCTCCACATGCAACGATGGCGGACGGCGATAACCTCGCTGCACGATCATTCCATTGCCATCCCCGCTGCGGGAGTGGCAGGGCGAGCAGTAGATGTTGAATCGCTCACGACCGCGCTCCAGTACTTGCTCGTTCACCGGAAACGGCATCTGGTCGCCAGCTTGGGCGCCCATCATGCCCGTATAAAAGTAGGTGTCCGCCCGTAATTGCCCTCGCGCCACGGTTCCCGCAACCGGCGGTCGCGACGAACGTCCATCCTCGAAAAAGTCGCTTTGACGCAGCGGCTTGAAACGCGGTTGGTTCTGCATGTCTTCACGACAGCCGACAAGTGCAAGCAACGACAACAGCAGTGGCGCGGCGAGCACGACGGACGACCAGCGACCAAGAACGGTTTTGCCATTGTCGTTAATTGGGCACCTCCGTCACGGCACGCGGGTTGAGCGCCTGGAGGAATCGTTCCGTCTCAACCATGTCAAACCGAGGATCGGTGGCCTCAATGCACAGGAAGAACTTGTCCCGTGTAGCCTGCGCGAATGTCTCCGAGTTGAAGATCGGATGGTTCGGCATCGGTAACCCGTTCAGAGCCAGCGACCCGGCAAACGCCGCAATTCCCGCAAACAGCACCGTCATTTCGAAGGTCACGATGATGAACGATGGCCACGAGTGTAGCGGTCGTCCAGCTATATTGATGGGGTACGCGATCACGTGGACCCAGTACTGAAGGACGTATGCCGTCAGCCCACCTAGAATGCCGCCGATGAGCGTAACCAGGGGCACCGCGCTTTTGCGCATCCCCAGGGCTTCCGGCAGATGATGTACCGGGAAGGGCGTGTATGCGTCCATCTTCCGATAGCCTTCTGCGTAGGCACGGCGGGTCGCAGCCAGAATCTCCGATGGCGTGTCGAACTCCGCCAGCAGTCCGTAAACCGGCGCTCTCATTTCACCGCCACCTCTTCCGACGATTTGTGAACCAGTTCACGCATTTCAAAGATTGGGATAGCAGGGACCAATCGCATGAACAGGAACATGCCAGCCGCAAAGAATCCCAGGGTTCCAAGGAATGTCGCCCAATCCCACCGCGTTGGTATGTACATGCCCCATGCAGACGGCAGGAAATCGCGATGCAGTGACGTGACTACAATCACCACGCGCTCGAGCCACATGCCCAGCAGCACGTCGAGCGAAATCACGAACAGCCACTTCGGCGAATACCTAATGCGGCGCAGCCACAGCAACTGCGGAATCAAGACATTGCACAGAATCAAGCCCCAGTAGACCGGCGCATACGGTCCATTCATGCGGTTCCACATCATGTACTTCTCGTACTGGTTGGGGCCGTACCAGGCAAAGAAGACCTCCATGATGTAGCCGTATGCCACGATTAGTCCGGTAGCGAGCATGACCTTCGCGGCATTGTCGAGGTGCCGCATGGTGATCATGTCGTCCAGCGCATAGATCTTCCGGATCGGGATTGCCAGGATCAGCACCATTGCAAACCCCGAGAAGATTGCGCCTGCAACGAAGTAGGGCGGGAAAATCGTCGTGTGCCAGCCCGGCAACATGGCTACCGCGAAGTCGAAGCTCACCACCGTATGCACTGAGAGCACGAGCGGCGTAGCCAATCCGGCTAGCAGCAGATATGCCGATTCGTACCGTTTCCAGTGTCGCGCCGAATTCCGCCACCCGAAAGAGAGCCCGGCGTAAATTCTTTTCGCCCACTTGTTCACCGCACGATCTCGCAAACAGGCCAGGTCGGGAATCAGGCCGAGATACCAGAACAGAAGCGAAATTGTGAAGTAAGTCGAGACCGCGAAGACGTCCCACACCAGCGGGCTGCGAAAATTCGGCCACATCGACATGGTGTTCGGGTACGGGAACATCCAATAGAACAGCCAAGGGCGGCCCATGTGCAGCAACGGGAACATGCCCGCGCACATGACCGCGAACAACGTCATCGCCTCCGCAAACCGGTTGATCGAGTTTCGCCAGCTTTGCTTCACGAGCAACAGGATCGCCGAGATGAACGTTCCGGCATGGCCGATACCGACCCACCACACGAAGTTGATAATCGCGAAGCCCCACGCTACAGGAACGTTGATGCCCCAAATGCCGACGCCCCGGTACATCAGGTACGCAATCGCCAGCGTCAGCACGCCAACGAGTCCCGCCGACATCAAAAAGCCGATGTACCATCCCAGCGGCGTTCGCCTGCTCAGGACAACGGCACTGATCTTATCGGTCACCGTCGCGTAGGTATGCCCGGGCAGGAGCACGGGGGGACGTCCGTGCGCTTCCTGCATTTGCTCGGTGATGCTCCTCTCAGGCATGTTCAGACTTCTCCGCTTCAGGCAGGTCCGGGCTCGGGTTCGTCACCACAGCCAGATATGTGGTGCGCGGACGCGTGTTCAGATCGGCCAGCAATCCGTAGTTGCGCGGGTTCTCCTTCAGCTTCACTACCCGCGAATTCTTGTCGTTGATGTTGCCGAACACAATCGCATCCGACGGACAGGCCTGCTGGCAAGCGGTCTGCACGGAACCATCCGGAATCAATTGATCCTTCTTCTCGGCGTCCATGCGTCCGTGCTGAATGCGCTGTATGCAGTACGTGCACTTCTCCATGACGCCGCGGCTCCGAACGGTCACGTCCGGATTGCGCATCATCTTGTACTGCGGCATGTTCCAGTCCTGGAACAACAGGAAGTTGAACCGGCGCACTTTGTAAGGACAGTTGTTCGAACAATAGCGAGTCCCCACGCACCGGTTGTAGATCATCTCATTCAGGCCTTCGGTGCCATGCACAGTTGCCGCCACTGGACAAACCAGCTCGCAAGGCGCCGTCTCGCAATGCATGCAGGGCACCGGCTGGAAGTACACCTGGGGGTTCGCTAACCCGCCTTTGTAGTAAGTGTCGACGCGGAGCCAGTGCATGTGCCGTCCGCGCGCCACTTCCATCTTGCCCACCACCGGCACGTTGTTCTCAGACTGGCATGCAATGACGCAGGCGTTGCAACCTACGCAGGCGTTCTGGTCTATCGCCATGCCCCATGCGTAGCCCGTGTACTCGTAGACTGGGTAAAGCGTTTCGGCCGGATCAGGCTCTTTCTCTACTCGTGTCGCGAACAGCGGATCCTTTCGAAAACCTTCAAGCGTGGCTTCACGAACAAGATGACGCCCCACCATTGACTGGAAGCCTTGAGTCGTGATCAGTGGGTACGTGCGCCCGGTTTTGTTCAGCTTCACGCCATGCACCGAGTTCAGCTCAGTGCTCTGCCGAATCTGATACGCGTTGAAGCCCATTCCCGTGCCCGCGCGCCCAGCGCGTTGCCGCCCGTATCCCAGGAACATCGTGACCGAGTCGTCCGGATGCCCCGGCTGAATCCACACGGCAGCCTCGACCTTCTGCCCTGCATTCCGAATCTCGACCACGTCCTGCTGCTCGAGGTCCAGTCTGGCCGCGGTGTTCGGACTGACCATGAGAGGGTTGTCCCAGACCACCTTGGTCATCGGCTTGTGCAGTTCCTGCAACCAGGCGTTGTTCGCGAAGCGCCCATCGTACACACATGGGTCCGGCCTGAATATCAGCTCGACCGAACCGCCCGTGTTACCAGCCGCGGTCTGCGCCGGTGGCGCGAATGACGTCATCTTTACCCGAAGATTGAGAGGAGCGTACGCGGAGTTTGCGACAAAACCATCATGCACGCTCTTCTGCCACCAGCTCTCGAAGTCAACTCCCTTGATCTGCGACTGCCAGTAGCCGCGCACCGTTTCGTAGCCCGACAGTTCCGGTTGCGCCCCGAACGCGTTCAGTAACTCGTGTGCGCTCTTGCCCCCATACAGCGGAGCGATCAGCGGCTGCACGATGCTTACGCTCCCATCGATAGAGCGAACATCGCTCCACTCTTCCAGGTAGTGAGTTCCATTGACCACCCAACTGCAATTCGCCGCTGTCTCGTTGCCGTGCGTGCCGTGATAAATCCTGAGCGGCACCTTCTGGAGAGCGCCCACAAAGTTCAAGTCGACCGGCGCATCGTAGACAGGATTAGCGCCGGTGATCACGATCATGTCCACCTTGCCGACCCACATATCGGAAACGAGTTCCTTCAGACCTGCCATCTGGTCCGTCGGGTTCGCTTCAACCGGTTCGGTGTAAAACACAGTCTTGCCGACATTCCCTAGCGCTTCGTTCATTGCGTGCGCCAGCGCATGTACGATCGGCGGTTGCTGCTCGCCAGCGATGACCACGCTCGTCCCACGATGCGCTTGCAGGTCCTTCACGGCAGCGGCCAAAACCTTGCCATCGAGGTCGCTGTTTGCGTTGCCACCACCGGCGTTCACCCCGACAGCACTCGCCAGGATTCGTGCATACTTCTCGACGTCGCTGAACCTCACCGGTATGTGATGGTCCGCCTTCGCTCCGGTATTTGTGGGCGTGCTCTCGATGGAGTAGAAGCGATTGATGGGGCGGTCCGGCAGTGCAGTGTAATTCGCCGTTGTGAATGGCCGGGCAGCAGGATTCGTCTCGGGACGCCTCCGGCTTGAGAATTCACGTGCATACTTCGTGAAGCCGGGGAACTCAGGCGACAGGAAGTTCGCATCCAGCGATACGATCACGTCGGCATCCGTCAGCCTGTACTGAGTGTGAACGAACTGGCCGAACGCCATTTGTGCACCGGCACGAACATTGTCCCGGTTCACCGGGTCCCACTGATACCACTTCGCACCGGGGAACCGCTGCAGGACGCCTCTGATCTGTGCCGCCAACGTCGGCGAAGCCACCGTCTCTGTAAGGATCCGTAAGCCCGCTCCCTGAACAGCCTGTTGAGCTGCGATCTGGCCGCGAACACCTCCGAGGAAACTGGGCCAGGTCCGGATCTCGCCCTCGTAGATCATTGTCTGCAGGCGGTCGGGATCATAAAGATCCAGCACCGAAGCCTGCGAGAAAATATCCGACCCGCCCATGCTGACGGGATGCTCCGGATTTCCCTCGATCTTGCTCGGTCGGCCCTCGTTGCTGCGAACGAGCAGTGGTCGCCCATATCCGCTCAGCGTCATCGCCGTGGCGTAGAACATAGGCTTTCCGAGCACTTGATTCTCTGGCTGACGAACGTAGGGCACGATGGGCTCGAGCGGTTGCCTGATGCAGCCGGTCAGACCGGCCAACGCAACCGACGCGCCCATGAGCTTGAGAAACCCTCGCCGCGAAACCGGATCCAGCCACTCCGAAGCGCCCTTCGGAAACTCCCGATGTAGCTGTTCCTGGAACTCCTTTGTACCGGCCAACTCTTCGAGTGATCGCCAATATTCAGGGGCGTCACCGCTGTCCAGCGCGGCGAGTGCCGCTTCGAAGTCGTATCGGGTCAACTGCTTCTTACCCGAAGCAGTTCCGGAGATCTGATACAGCAGTTCCTTCTTAGTCGGACAAACGGCCTCGGCAGAAACGCGCTCCTGCTCTCGCCGTTCCGGCTGCGAAGGCCCTTCCCTGTTCACTTGTGATTCCATCTTGCTCAGTTCCGAAATCGTCGGGCCGCTGATCGACTCCGGAGCCGATGGCCTCGGCTACCGGGTGATTAGCAACTCAGCGATGGCAGGTGTAACAGCTGGTGATGTCCTGGACAGTCCGCACGTGGTACTTATCTTTAAGATAGTTGCCCAAATCCAGCTGGCTGGTGAATGCCTTTCCATCCAGAGTGACCGGCTGACGCGGACCCGGCTGCTCGTACCGCATGTTGAATACCTGTTCCCGCGGACGCAAAAACTTCTCCGGCTGACGGTGACAGTTCAGACACCACTCCATTTGCAGCGTGGACTCTTGCCACATGAGTGGCATCTGGTCGACTGGCCCGTGGCAGTCCCGACACCCGACACCCTTATTTATGTGAATGCTGTGATCGAAATAAACGTAGTCAGGCAGGTCGTTGACACGTGACCAAACAAGCGAGCGGCCAGATCGGAAGCTCTCCCGCACTGGCTCGAGCATCGGAGCATTCGTCCAGATCTGCGCATGGCAGTTCATGCACGTCTTTGTCGGCGGAATCCCGGCAAAGCTCGATGTCTCGACCGAGGTATGACAGTAACGGCAGTCAACTCCAAGACCTTGCACGTGGTGCTGATGACTGAACGGCACCGGTTGATTACGTGCCACTCCACGGAAGTTGGTGTATGGCGAGCGCTGCATCTGGGCCATTACCCAAAACAGGCCGCCAACACCTAATATCGCGGCTATGATCGTGGCACGAGCTATAGTATTGGTGCTGCGATGGAATAACTGGCCCATCTAGCGAGCTTTCCATTCCCGCGCGCCCTGCCCACAGACGCAGAACCCGCTTTACGTTATTTACCTGGTTGAATTGGACGAAACGGATAAATACCAAACCTTGTTTCGAGTCAGCCGCTCCCAATAAGGTTGTGCGGCTCTTTACACCCGAACTGCCGCTGATGAAGACTGCCCCGCAGCCCAGCCAATTCCATCCCGGAACTCTGCCCGAATGAACTAGGGATGCAGATTCGGCACCTGAAAGTTGTATTGGGACTGAATCCATCCCCCGCGTGTCTCCAACTGCGCAGTCCACCAAGACCCGAACGTTTAAAGATGATGGTTCCCGGCACTTCGATTGAAAATTTGAATAGCTGCAGACGAACACAGGAAGATCCACCGAATGCGGCACTGGTTTTGTCGCCACGACGCCCTTGTGAAGATCGACTGCGGGGAGCATAGCGATGTGCTCTGGCTTGGTTCCTGCTCCTCTGTCTGCAGGCATCTAACGGCACATCCCTACAGCGGAGGCATTCATGGCAGACAAGATCGACATCAATTCCGCGCCGGTGAGAATACTGACCCAGCTACCCGGGGTCGCCAAGAACGTCGCCTACAACATCGTGAACCACCGGACTCGTCACGGCTTCTTCACCGCCTTCGAGGAACTCGCGGAAGTGAAGGACTTTCCTATCGAGCAGCTAGACCAGATCCGCGAACGCGCAGTGCTGATCCAACCTGCTGAAAACCGCCCAACCGAAACAGTTCCGGTTCCCCGCCGCCTGATGAATGAACATATCCCCGACGTCAGCAAGCAGAACAAGGGATACACAAAGGCAATGCGTTCAACCCGGCGTTCCGACCGCCTGCACGACAGCCATGACCACTCGCGGCGCAACAGTTCAGGAAAGAAAGTAGCGTAAGGCAGTAACAGGAACGAGTAAGGAGTACGTGAGAGGCTTGTCGCTATGGCTTGCTTACTCGTGACTCTTTACTCGTTACCCGTTTTTTCCTCTCTCATCCACAACTCTGTCCAGCTTTCCACAACATTTCCGCAGAACTGACAGGTGCTTCGCCTTGCCTTCGCTTCTCCGGCCTGCTTAAGAGGCGCATAGTCGCACGCAACCGAGTGGTTGCCCGTGCAAACGCAGGGCAAGGCGATGCAAGCTTGGAAGCAGCTGAAGTGAAAGCGGGCTAACGGCGGGCTTCCGTTTACGTTAACGACCTTTTGGGCGATCTCATCTGCGCGCGGCTGGCGGAACGCGCTTTGGGAGGAGCGCATTCGAAAGTCCGCGGCGCGCATCCTGATGAGAGCGCCGCTACTGGGCAACCACTCGGGCCCTCAAATTCGCTTCCGCGATTCTTACGGCTTACCCGCTTACAGCTTGCGGCTCGAAAGAACCCTTACGAACCCAGCCACTAAGAGCTAACGGATGAAAGCTAGGAGCTAAACTCACCAGTTTTCCACCGCTTCCACAGCCCCTCGCCCGAATTCTCCACAACATTCTGTGTTCGCAGTGATTTACTGCATTGCGCCTCTCCCCCGTTCGCGTCAGCATAGAACTGCAACTCAGCAGGAGTCCAAGCAAGAACAGATGGCCACATCCGACATCAGTCTCGACCGCGGTATGCCGGCGAGCGTTGACGCCGAGCGCTCCATACTCGGCGCTATTCTTCTCGACAACTTCGCTTACGCCCAAGCCGCTTCGTCACTGAAGCCTGACGACTTCTCCCTCGAGTCTCACCGGCGCATTTACCAGCGGATGATGGACCTCCAGGAATCCGGCCGCGCCATCGACCTCATCACGCTGGCCGAGGAACTGTCGCGTTACAAGGAAGTCGAGTCCGTCGGCGGCGTCGCCTATCTCTCGTCGCTGACGGAAGGCTTGCCGCATCGCGCCAACATCGAGCACTACGTCAAGATCGTGCGCGACAAGGCCATGTTACGCGGCGTCATCAACGCTGCGCAGGGCGCAATCGCGCAGGCCATCGATCAGTCCGATACAGCCGAAGACGTACTCGCCGGACTCGAAGGCGAACTCTTCCGCCTCTCCGAAAACCGCGGTGGCAACGATTTCTCCAGTATTAAGGAGATCGTCAAGAACTCCTTCGGCTCGGTTGACAAGCTCTACGAGCGCGGCCAGCGCGTCACCGGACTCGAAACGCACTACACGGACTTCGACGAAATGACGAGCGGTCTACAGAAGTCCGACCTCGTCATCCTCGCCGCGCGTCCGTCGATGGGCAAAACGTCGCTGGCCATGAACATCGCCGAGAACGCCGCCGTCTACGACAAGAAAACGGTCGCGATCTTCTCGCTCGAAATGTCGAAGGAATCGCTGCTTCAGCGTCTGCTCTGCTCACAGGCTCGCATCGACGCGCACAAGCTGCGCACTGGCTTCCTGCCTCGCGAAGACATCACGAAGCTGACCGAAGCCATGGGACGCCTCGCCGACTCACGCATCTACATCGACGACACGCCCGGCATCAACGTCAGCGAAATGCGCGCCAAGGCCCGCCGCCTCAAGCACCAGCAGGGCGGCCTCGACCTCGTCGTCGTCGACTACCTACAGCTCATGTCGGGCACGCCGATGGCCGGCGGCCGCAAGTACGAAAACCGCACTCAGGAAGTCTCGGCGATCTCGCGCGGCCTCAAGATGCTGGCCAAGGACCTCGAAGTCCCGGTCATCGCGCTCTCGCAGCTAAGCCGCGCGCCCGAAGCGCGCACCGGCGACCATCGTCCGCAACTGGCCGACCTCCGCGAATCCGGCTCCATCGAGCAGGACGCCGACCTCGTCATGTTCATCTTCCGCGAAGAGATCTACGTGAAAGACGACCCGTCGCTCGAAGGCATCGCCGAACTCATCATCGCCAAGCAACGTAACGGCCCCATCGGCACCGTGAAGCTGGCGTTCCTCAAGCGCTCCACGCGGTTCGAGAACTACGCGGCTGAGCCGGGGGCGGAGGAGGGTTACTAGGAGATACCTCCCCCTCCCCCTACTCTCGGAAATCCAGTGTTTATGCGGGTTCGCGCGATGGGGATATCTCAGATCTATGATTACAATGAACTTAGGTTCTGATTACTATCTCGCCAACTTGCCGCTGTTCTGTGGAAAACGGCAGCGAAGGACGCAATTTTGGACGCAGCGGAGCCACGACGCAGACTTCCGACACGTCCTCGACTCGGAAAAAGTGTCCCATGAAAAGCCGGGAGTGAGACGTGGGGCTGTGGATATTTACGAGATCAGAACAAGCTCATGCTCTATGTGACCTGACCCGCTCAAGCCAACTCCACGCACTAAGGCGCCCGCTCCCCCTCTGCCGTCACTTGCTGCGCTTTCCCTTCGACTCTCAGCGGCGCACTTAGGGAACCAGTTCTGCCAGACTTAAGATCAACAACCGCCAGCTTCAAAGTGTACGTGCCGGGATTAAGTTTGAGCTCCAAAGCGAAGGGTATGCCGGAGGTTTTTGCCGTGGCGAGCTCACTCGGCTTAAATGCTGCGTTCACTTTCTTGGCGGCGTCAATGGCTTTCTGCTTGTTTTCATCCCAAGCCGTGGCGCCCACGGCCAACAGCGCACTCATCGAGTCACCAGCGTCGTCAAACACAAGCGTGCTCGGGTCGATGTGGTAATTGATTTTGACTGGCTGGCCGGGTGCTTCAGGCTGCAACATCTGAGCGGCGAGCACAATCATACGTGAGTCCATCGACTCCAAACCAAGAGCTTCGCCCAGTGTGCGGGAAGCCTGTTCTTCGGTCAGCGGAGAGTCGCCAAGCGCGTAATAACCGCGCCTATGTGTGAGATCGACGTGTTTTCTCGCTACCTTTACCTTCACCTTGTGATAACTGCCGTCCCACGCGATGTTACGAGGAGTGTACGCGAGGGTATAGTAGTTCGAATCTTTCGTCAGTACCCTGGCGATTTCGGCATGAAGGTCGTTCTTGTCGTAATAAGCGCGGCCACCGGTCTCCTGCGCGAGCGTGCTCAAAGTGAATCGTTCGTCCTGACCTTCGAGCATTCCACGCGTGAACATGACGTCGTTCAACCCTCTGATCGGCCCGACTAAGCCCTTGAGGTCGATGGGGTAGAGAGCGACTTGCAATCCGGCAAGATGTTCTGCTGCGCGCCGGACCTCCTGGGTAAAGTCGCGCCGCTCGCTCGCGGAGTTCGAACGGCTGACCGGTACACGGGGATTTCTCAACGCGTCGGTCGGACGATCGACCATGGGGAAACCAGTCGTAAGCCAGATGACATTCTTGCGCCCGGATAGCGATGCAGTAGCCTTGCCAAGATCGCGAAGTGCATTGAGCGTATACACAACACGCAATCTCTTGATCTCTGTCTCGGAGAAGGTGTCCCCGCCCTCAGTTCCCTCAAGTGAAAAAGGCCCTCCTCCAAGAAGCCGCTTTTCGGTCGCGGCGATAAGTACGTTCGGATCAGACGTGAAGTCCTGAATCTTGTGCAGGCGGGTTGTCAACGCGAATAGCGCAATCTGCTCGCCAGGTGGAACTTGTCTCAACAAATTGAGCATCTGCTGGCGACCGTAGAGTTGGTCGCGAGCCTCGCAGTTGAGCAAATCGAACAGGATGATGTTGGCTGCGCCTTTCGACGGGGATGTTATCCAGTTCGTATGAGAGTCTCGCTCGAACGCAAGCGGCGGCTTCTGCTCATTCGGCGTTTCCTTTTCATGCTCCTCGAAGCCGCTGATCGTTTGCGCAGCGCCGTCATCCGCGAGTGTGAAGTCCTCACGAGTGAGTCCGCGAACGGGATTGCCGCGGCGGTCCGTCACAAGTACGTCGATCAAAACCACTCGGGCCTTCGCACGGAACAACGGCACTTGTTCCTCGGCAGCGGCATTCGTTGCGCAGAGGCCAAGGTTCTGCGAGATAACTGCCGTCAAAAAGACGAATGCAGCAGCCGCCATGAATGTGCGCTTCGCGAAAAGGACCGTCACGCTTCCAGCACGACCGACTGTTGTCATCGCTCACTCATGATTGATGCGTTGGAATGTACAACCACTAATGCATCGTGACACGATTCCACTTTGCCCCACTCACCGCATGGGGCCACGCAAGGTGGCCCATGCTGGCGTCGCCATTACTCCCCTGGGTACGCGTCTTCGAGTTTCGCAACCCTTATATACTCCCATTCAATATCGTGTAATGATATATCGTGCGTATCGATCCCAGCTCCAGGGCAGTTCAACACCGTCGCCGTTCGAAGCCGTTTTTCGCCTCCCAACGTTGGCTTGAGTGGGGCGTATCTGCACGACGTGCCTGTTCGTTGTGCCTTGTGGAGCCGTGTAGAGTTTTCGGCGTGCCCGCGCGACTGAAGCGCTATCACGGATCCGAACAGATTCATTTCATCACCTTCACCTGCTTTCATCGTCTTTCGCTGCTGGAGTGTGCACCTGCCAAGCGTACATTCGAGGCGGCCTTGGAGCGGGTGCGGCGCGCTTATCGGCTGTGCGTTTACGGCTATGTAGTCACGCCCGAGCACGTGCACTTGCTGGTGAGCGAGCCGGAGCGGTCCAATCTGGCGCAGGCGATCAAGTCGCTAAAACAGGGCGTGTCGCGGCGGCTGATCGGCGAGCGCGACAGGTTCTGGCAGACGCGATACTACGATCACAACGTGCGCAGTTATGAGAGCTTTGTCGGCAAGCTGAAGTATATTCATCGCAATCCGGTGAAGTGCGGTTTGTGCGCGCGTCCGGACGATTGGGAGTGGAGCAGCTTTCGGCATTACGCCACGGGAGTGGAGGGAGCAGTGGAGATAGAGTCGGAATGGACGGCGCGAAGGAGAGAGCGAGCGGGCGTCACGCCGACAGTCGCGGCCGCGCCCCACTCAAGCCAAACCGGGCTTGAATGGGCCACCATCAGCGTTACCGGGGATCACCCCAACCCAACAACTAACAACCAACAACTGACTCCCCCACTCGCGCCACTGTGTACTTTTGAGTTACAGTATTCGCCCTATGAAGGTACGTAGTGCAGCAGTGTTGCTCCTCCTTTGCTCGCTTTCACCGTTTGCCGCAGCGCAGCAGACGCCGAAGGCTCCC